>CALWXC010000004.1 GCA_944385415.1 uncultured Oscillospiraceae bacterium
CTGTACACCGCCTTTTTTCTTATGCCATTATGATACCATTTCTTTTGTGTCATTGCATTAAATCAGCGGTTCCTTAGGTCTGCCCGAAAATCATTCCAGGTACTGTAAAACCCTTTTCCGCTGCTGTCCATGTCGGCCCGGAGATAGCCGATACACCCCATCTGTTCCATAATTACCTGCTCTTGCGAGTAGGTAAACTCTCTCTCCTCGGGAGTAATGGGCCTGATGCTCATATTCATTTCTTTGCTTCCTCCTTCCGTTGTTCATGCTCTGCAACTTTGGCCTTGGCCCACTCGGGCAGCTTGTCCATGTCAGCGATACCCAGCACATCCCCAATCTCCCACCGGCACTTTTCGCCGGAGTAGAGCTCCTGGAAGAACACCGCACGGCCTCCGGCATTGGGCTGGCAGCCGAAACCGCTGAGTGCATAGCCGAGCTGGTAGTCTGCGGAGCGATACTCTGGCGCGAGACTGCTGGGCCGCAGGATAATCAGCTTGCCCACCAGGGATTCCTCCGGCTGGCGCTTGCGGCAGTGGTCCATCGTCAGCACCGTAAACGGGAGGCCCCGTTCCGCCCGCTGCTGCTTTAATGTCTCCACCTGCTGCTGGAGCCGCTGGGAAAAGAGCTCCACGGCCTCAAAGTAGTCATCGCTGCCGACAGCTTCCGTGAAGCGGGGAAAGCCCACAAAATCCACATCCTGATAGCAGGTCAGATAGGGCGCTTCCTTGTCCTCCGGGTTATGGCCCATCAGGAGCGTCCTGCCCCCGATGCGGAGCCGCTGCGTGATTTTGTACTCCCCCGCCATGTCCTGAAAGTCCTCCGCAGAGACAAGAACCGTATAGCAATCCTCGCACTCAATGCGAACATCGCTCGGGTCGTCACAGTCACCGTAGGCCACGCATGAGATTTCATGGCCCACATGGGGCAGCAGCTTTTCCGTCATCCAGTTTTTCATACGCGCACCTCCTTATGTATCGCAGGGGCGGACCAGACGGCCCGCCCCTCCTGTTTGTCAGATGGGCAGCTCCCCGTCCTCATCATCATAGCCCTCATCAGCGTCGGGCTGCTCGGCCTCGCCCTTGGGGCGGTCACCGAAGTAGGCCCGATTTGCCACAATCTCGGTGGCGTAATGTCGATTGCCGTCCCGGTCTACCCAGGGCCGGAGCTGCAACCGGCCATCAATGATAACCATGCGGCCTTTGGTGGACTGACGGGTGATATTCTCGGCAAGAGTGCGCCACGCCACAATGTCGATAAAGTCCGTATCGTACTCGCCGTCAGGGTTTTTGACATCACGGTCACAGGCGATGCGGAACGAACAGACGGGCGTTCCCTTGGGGGTGTAGCGCAGCTCGGGGTCGGCCACCAGCCGGCCCATGATAGAAATGTGATTCAGCATGATAGATTTTCCTCCTTAATTTTTGTCGTTTTCCGAAGCTAACTCGCGGATACAGTCATCACAGTATGGGTGCTCATACCCATCCTTGGTGTGCCAATGCGCCTTGTCCTGTCGGAGCAGCAGACCGCAGGCGTCGCAGCGCGTGTAGTGCTCGTCGTAGCAGGTCTGACAAATCTCAACGCCGTCGCCGTCGTATGTAGCGACCTCGCTGCGCGGGACACGCTTGCCGCACTCCTCGCACTCAAAGGTCTCGGCCTGCAAGCAGCCCCAGCAAACCCGGTAGCCGCAGTAGTCAGTCAGGTCAGACTCCCGGTGCCACCTGCCGCAGAAGGCACACATATAGCTTTTTTCTCTCTCGCCGGCCAAAATACTTAACCTCCCTTCGGGCGAACTGCAACCTCAAAACTGGTCAAAGTATTCTCCGGCGTCCGACAAGGACGCAAAAAGGCCACCTCCGCAGAGATGGCCTTTTCCCTATCTTTTATGTACCCATTCTCGCTTGAGCCCGGAGACTAATGCTGTTCCTGCACAGGCCGGAACGCAATTTCGCCGTCCATGACTATTTCGGTCAGGTAAGCCGCCACGCTGGCTGCGGGGCCGCCGTTCCAGTCGTCCTCTTTGACGGACATGACGAATTCTTCGTCGGTGAAGACTTTCGTGCAGATTTTCATATCAACATAGCCGAAGCACCAGGAATAGGCTTCGAACTCGATGGCGCCGGTCATAAGCATGGCGCCGATGGCCTGTTTCAGCATTGCAGTTTCGTTCATGGTGATATCTCCCTCATTAAATCTGATAGAATGCAGCGGCATTTGCTGCGGCGTCCAGTTCCAGTTCGGCTCTTGTGCAGCCGGTTTCTTGCAGCAGCTTTTCTGTCCAGCATTCGATATTGGCGGCATTTTAATTCCTCCGCTGCGGATTTCGTTTTGTCCGCTACGGTACTTTTTGCCCCGGCACGGCGTTTATCGCCGTGCCATATTCAGAAAAGCAAATACCGCAGCGGACCTGCTGATGCAAGTTCCGCTGCGGTATTTCGCTGTGAATTATGTGTCCGTTTTCGTGCAACTATTTCGGTCATTTTCGGGATATATGTAGGTGAATTATCGTGGGCGTTTAGGCATGTAATATATTGATTTATCAAGCAATAGGATCAAGCAATAGGATAGTTGACAGGATTGAAGTAACAGCATATAATATAGATGCAAGAAAGCAGTCTGTGCATTTATCTGACAAGTGGCGCATAGTATATGTAGAGGAGGTGTTGATATGGCTACTTCGTCTATCACGAAAGAGTTTTTCGTAAAAGACAGTGCTGCATTTGAGAAGTTGAAAAAAGAGCTGAATATAGAAGCCCCGTTGCGTAAACAAGTGGTCAAATCTCCATCTCTAAAAAAGGGTAGAGAGAAATTAGCCACCTTTGTATTTCGCTAAGTGATTTGATTAGGAGAGCGTCGGACATCGGTGGTATGGACCGCCTGACCGACGCTCTTCATTCTTTTCGGTGTTGTTTGGATAGTGACATAGAGGATTTCTTGCAAAATAAAGCCATCACGTTCTTAAAGCGTGGTTGGTGTTCTGTTTATTTGTTGGTAGATGAACAGACGTTTGAGCAAGGTCATATCAAAATCGACGCTTATTTTACACTCTCTCATAAGACTTTAATCCCGGCAGAAGATACGTCAAAGACAAAAATCAAAGAGACCAGTGGTTACAAAGATTCAACGTCAGTTCATTTTGTGCTGATTGGGCAGTTGGGAAAACATATAGAATCCTTGGAAGATGGAGCATTATCTTCTGCCAACATAGGCAGTAAAGAGATTCTTGATGAGGCATTTGCCGTTATTCAAGAGTCAAGTGACTTGATTCCCTGTCGCTGTGTACTTGTAGAGTGCAGCGATAACCCGAAAGTACATAAGGTCTACGAGGATTATAAGTTTAAGTATTTCCAATTTGATGGTGAGCACCATCAGTATTATAAAAAGTTGTAAGTGTAAGGCAAGATCCGGTTCGGGTCTTGCCTTTTTTATTCAAGACATAATGATGATTGATAGGAAAAAGTAATACCGCAGCTGACCTGCATTGGCAGGCTATCTGCTGCGGTATTTACGTCTCGGCATGATACAGTATGCGAGTGTTGATGTTTTGATTCCTCCGCTGCGGATTTCGTTTCGTCCGCTGCGGTATTCTGTTCCGGTATTATGCGTCTGTGAATAATCAAGGCATAAAATAGCCCCAGGAATTGCATGGTATATTTTTTATGCATATAGATAGGCTTAAAAAAGCATATTTTTAGGCTTTTTAATTTAGCCTAAAAAGTTGTGAAAACGAAGTCAAAACTCGAAAATCAGCTTGATTTTTCAGAGAATAATGTGTATAATGAGAACATGTGAGACGGACAGAGTCCGTCTCGGGATTCTGATGTAGGATGGATGCCGATGCATAATATGGAATAACAAAAAAATATCCATCCCGCCCCGGAATCGGGGCGAGATGCGGCAAAGCCGGCGGGGGTTGCCCCGGTATGTCGGGGCGGTGGGATAGGCGTAGGGCGCCATCGTACTTGTTTTCCCATTAAACGGTGTAATTTTGATTCATGTTGGTTTTGCTTTGATTTTTCCCGGCGCGGCGCCTGATGCGACGCGCAACGGCAAGAAAAATCCCCGCCCCGGAGACCGGGACGGGGTGTGAGTGCTATGCTGGGTAATTAGTAGCCAACGACGTTCGTGAATGTCCAACCCATGTTGAACAACATCTGGCTGACCTGACCACGAGTGAGATTGCCGTAGGGGTCGAACGTACCCTTGTCGTCGACGCCGCTGACCATACCGAGGTTATAGGCGCAGAGCAACAGGTTTTCGCATGTTTCGATGATTTGGTCCTTCGTGTAGCCCTGAAGATAGAGGACATCGCCCATCAGTTCCCAGTTTTCCGAAATCCACTGGTGGATGGCAGCCGAGTCCGGAAAATCTTCGATGGATGTGCGGTAGTTAATCTGCTTGCCTGCGGTGAGACCTGCTCTCCAGTTGTCGTAGACGGCAGTCCACATCGAACCCAGTGTGAGTTTTCCATTGGACGCAATGTTATAGCAAAGTCCACCTGCGTCTTTAGCCAAAGCGGTCTCGTATTCAGTCAGAGATGTTGTACCGCCTGTACGGTCAATCAAATCCATAAGACGAATGGCTGCAAATGCACGAGAGGCAGTTGCATTATCTGCGTAGGGCTTATAACCATTGCCCCAGTTCAGATAATCGTCGGGCATAGGATTTCCGACAAGTCTGGTTACAATAATCGCTACCTGACCACGGGTCAAGGCGTCATTGGGGCCGAACTTGCCGCCACCGTAGCCCGCCAGCAGTCCGCCTTCGGTCAGAGTCATGACAGCGTCGTAATACCATGCGTTGGACGCTACGTCGGTGTAGGAATTGCTGTAAGGCTTGGCAGTCTGACCAGGATGGTAGGTCTTACGGACGTTACCCCACTTTTCTTCGATTGTTCCAGAGTTGCTGGGCTTGCTGGTGGAATTGCTGCCAGAATTGCCGGCGGTGCTGGTGTCCTTGCCGATGGTGATGGACTTACCATCAGTCGTATCGAAATGACCGAGCAGGGTGTAGGTATCAGCAGAGCCGCTGTACTTGTAAATGTCCACAATCATGCCAGCAGGGATGTCGATGCCGTTGAATTTAGCAATCGTATAGGACGGATTGGTCGCAGATGCAGTTACGCAGACCTTGGAAGGACTGTCGGGCCATTCAAACGTGCCCTTGAACGTGCTGCTGGAGACAACGACGTCGTAAACGCCCTTGTCGAACTGAGACCACTTGCCGCTCTCGCCGTTGAGCGCACCAGTGTCAGCAAGGCCGTTGAAGACCAGCGACAGACTGAGCAGCATGGCAACGCAGAGAACGATGCTGAGGATGTTGCGAATTCGTTTCATGTGAGAAACCTCCTTAGTAATAATATTTTCGACAGGACTTAATCCTATCACCGTTTTTTCCGGCGCACGCCCTGAAGGCGGGCGCTCCATGGGCGCTCTGCGCCCGCCGCGTAAGCGGCAATCTGAATCATCAGCGGCTGCGCAAGCAGCGATTTATCCCGTATTTTTGTGCCGGTAAGTAACGGTTTGTCTTTATATTAGGCCGTTTTAATATTGCAAAATAATTAGGCGCTCTTTCGCCACTTATCGTCTACAATATTCCAAATAATTAGAACGGCCACAAGAACGGCAATCACAGCACAGCCAGTCGGAGTACGGATTGCATTGATAACACGGCCTCCGCAGGGGATATGGGCGATGTATCGGGCGTACAGGTTGTCCGGCGTCACGCTGACGCCATCATCAGTCTGATTGGCATCACCTCGGGTAATGGCTCCTGTATCTGTTATGTCCACGATGCGGTGGACAATCTGCTGCCCGTCAGGCCGGCGGGTATAGACCACGATGTCGCCTACGGAGAGGTCATCGTAATCCACCTGAGTTGTGACCAGGCACACGCTGTATGTGGGGATGGTCGGCTCCATGGAGCCGGACTGTATCACACACAGGCGCAAACCGGACAGAAACAGAGATACCAGGATAACGATGCAGACACCGGCCACAATACAGATGGTACGGTGCTTTTTTATGGCTTTTCTCATTGTAGTCCCTCCCTTTCATGACTGATTCCGGCAGCGATAATCGCTGCCAACACCCGCCGTGGGAGAGTTTACCAGAAATATTATACTCGGAAATTCAGACATATTCAACTCCTTTTTCCCACCCTATACTTTTTACATTACATAGGCGCAATAGGCGCAAGGGAAAGAGGTGGATGGTATGATTAGCTATGAGCCGCTGTTTCGCACGATGCAGGAACGAGGGATTTCGTCCTACCGTCTGGAAAAAATGGGATTTTCCAGGGCGACCTACTACGCCATCCGCAATGGCCAGAGCGTCTCCACCAACACCATTGACCGCCTGTGCCACCTGCTCCAATGCCGCGTGGAGGACGTGATGGAGCACATCGAGACAGCGGATAATGAATAACGGTGCACCGCGAGAGCATCCCTACTGGGATGCTTTCGCTTGTTGTTTATAAAACTAATTTTAGGGCGTGCGACGGTGTTTGTCAACGCAGGCCGACAGACATTGCAAGTTACACACATAAGCTGGAGACGCTTCCGAGAGCACGAAGCGGGCGGAGCGTTCTGTCTGTTTTTCTTCTCTGTCTTGCTCCTTGTAAACCGGGGGTTTCAGGGGGCGGAGCCCCCTTTTAATAAAATGTGAGAGCGAGAAATCCCTGTTCTACCTGTTGTTTTGATGATAGCTGGAGCACAAAATGCGATGTGTGCAGGGTGTGCAGGGTACAATTACCCGTTTCTTATATTTTTATTTTTGTTTCAGGATTAAATTAAAAGTGTGAGAAAAGATAGTTTCTACCCTGCACACCTTGCACAGGCATGAACCCCAGGCTCGGCCCGCAGGAACGCCCAAGGGCCGGTGCGGGCGCGGGGCAGGATGCCGCCGCACCGGGCCTGCCGCTGAATTTGTGCAATGTTACAAATTTTATGCAGGATAATCCGCTCATGCGGCAATTTTGAGGCAAGTCTGTTCATAAATGAGCAGACTTGTTTTCGTCATTTTTTCAGCTATATTTTTGCGTATAATCACATTATATTGTAAAATTTACACATTTATAGTATAATAATCATAAAGAATCTACGGTATATAAACGCAATATCGAGGTGAACTATAATGAATGAAACACAAGAATACCTGAACAAATATCAGTCGCTTTGCATGGAGCAACTGGAATACTTATCAAGGCGAATGTACCAGCGGAGAGCAATGGACGAAGAGATAGAAGACCTGTTCAAACGTGCTAAATGGAACTATGCTTATGTCTGTTCCATACTGGAAGGCAAACAGCCGCCAGCCATTATGGAGAGTGACCCCAACAACATCGGCCCCTCCCATCCTCCTGCACCTCCCGCGCCGCGCCGGGTCGGTAGTGCGGCAGCTCGCCGTCCCAAAAAGAAACGGTCTTACAGCGGACCACGCCCCGTTTTACAGTTGGACGCCAGGGGCAATGTTCTCCGCCGCTTTGATTCTTTGCGGCAGGCTTCCGAGTTGACCGGTCTATTGGCCAATTACATCTCCATCGCAGCGCACACCCGGTCATATACGACAGATGGCTCATACTGGTGTTTCGAGGATGATTTTAATGCCTTAGTCGCAGTCGATGACGACATCACCACCCGCGTTGAGAAAGATACTGCATCTGATATACCTGACCCGAAACAGTTGATTGGAGGGCTTTTGGGCGTTGACGTAACCCGGCCCGTCTTACCAGAATCAGCCGTTGATGCGGATGCCGCCGGCGGAAAGCCAGACGATAAGATATAACAGCAAGAGCCCCGATGTCATGCGACACCGGGGCTCTTGCTTGTCTCAATCTTTGTGGGGCGTATTCCCCTGCTCCATTACATACCGGATACAATCCAGCGCAAATGCCCCCTCGCAGCGGTAGCCCAGTTCGCGGCTGTATTGCCGGATGCGCTCCAGCTCTGCCTCGTCCACGGTGCAGCGCAGCAGGCCCTGGCGGGCCGTCTGACTTTTCCCAGGGATTTCCTCTCTCCAGAACGGAGCCATGCCGTAGTGCCGTAAGATGGCATTGACCTCATACTGTTTCAGCCCGATGGCGCGGGCAACCTGCCGGAGCGTGCAAAATCCGCCCTGAGCCGCCATGCACTCCATTTTCTCCCGCAGCTTATCCGGAACGGGCTCCGGGTCAAACACGTTTTTGGTGGGCAGACCCAGCATGGCTTGTATCATGATGTATCGGTCCGGCACAAGCTGCTCCCAGGTCTTGAGGCGGTTGGCCATGCTGGTAGTGATATGGGCCCCAAATGCCTTTTCCACGGCATCTGCACCGTGATAATTACACAGGGCGACATATAGCTTGTCTTTGTCCACAATGATACCGGTCTGTCGGGCGATAGTCATATACCCACAGTTGAGTATGGTCTGATACAGATTGTTGCAGGTAGGCGGCGACACAGACGCAGGAAGCATCCAGTACTCCCGCACCAGCTCACTGACCCGGAGCTCAGCGGGTGATATGTCCATATCCGGCTTCTTATCCGTCTCCATGGCACTCAACGGATAAAAACTGTTATTGAGGGTCAATCTCGGATTGGCAACAGCAATCTGCCGCAACCGGCACTTGTGCCGGACGCACACACCGGAGAGGGGTATCTGGTGCTCCACATGGTAATACGCCTCTCCGTAAATCTGTGCGTCCTCCTGGACACACAGTGGGCAGTATCGCAGAGCGTAATCGCCCCGGGGAAAGGTCTTCCACAGGTGGGTGGGGGTCTTGCTCCGCCCTTGGAGCAGGTCATCCAGCAGGGCCTCACGCTCATTGATTGAGTACATCCTGGTGTAATACGCAAAAGGCGTATGATGCACTATCATGTCCCGCCCGTCATATACGCCCTTGGGAAGTTGGGACAGGACTGCATGGATGGCCGCATTGGGGTAGAGCGTCGCCATCTTGATTCCGGCTCTATTGCCAAAGAGCTGCCGCTTGACGATGTTATGCTCCCGTATGCCGCTGGATAGATAGTACCGGCATAAAATTCCGTAAAACAACTCGCCGGGATATGGAGTTGGAAACCATGTCAGCACAATACCACCTCCTCCACCATGCTTTGGGACAACAGCAGTTCCCGGAGCACTCCCGCCTTGTATGCCACCAGCAGGTCGCGTTCGTCCCGCTGGTCTGCCTTTCTGCCCCGTGGGACAGCGTAGAGCCGCTTGACGGGGCCGCTGCTCTCAGATGTATTCTCGGCCGGATTGGCCTCTGGTGGCTCGATGGTCCCCTCTGCCGGGGCCTGAAAATCAGATAAAAAAGTCCCCGTCCCCAGCTCCTGGGGCGGCTGGATGGCCAGATAGTCCGCTGCCGCCGCAACCATCTTGCCGTCTATCTTATCCACGCCCCGCATGAGCGCCTGGGCCTGGGCTTCCTCCAGCAGTTTGGAGATATAAGCCGGGATGCCGCCGCTGTAATCATATATCTGATTGGCCAGCCGGTCTGTCAAGACGGCCTGCTCCGGCGTGTACTGGTACGGCCATAGGGCCCCCAGGAATGCCCGGTAGGCTCCATCCGGCTTAAAGGGCAAGAGCCGGGGCCCCCGCGTCCGTCTCCGCAGGTATTCTTCAGACTGGAACACGGTCTCTGCCAGAATGGTCCCAGTAAAATAGACCGCTGTGCAGGTGTCGTTGGTTAATTCCGTCAGAAACCGTATCAGGGGCTTAATCCGGTTGGTTCGCTGGGCGGTGGCAACGACATTTTGAATCTCATCGACAACAAGGAGCCCCACATTGTAGGTAACACACAGGGTCTTGATGTAAGTGGCCACGGCGCTGGCTGACCCGGCGTGAGCCCGCAGCAGATAGTCCAGGTGATTACTCCCCACGGCCATGTCCAGAGCTCGGACGATGTTATAGGCCATGGTCTTTTGGCTGGCGTCGCTGGGGCACTCCACATGGAGCCACAGGACTTGCTTGGTGTAAAACGCCTTACCGAGATACTTTTCATGGCTGACCACCTGGGGCATAAGCATGAGGCAGCGTTTCAGGGTGCTGGTCTTGCCGATACCGGGCGTTCCCAGCAGCGCACCGGACTGTGCCTGAGCCCCATATCCTGCCACGGACCCGCCAGAGACGAACAGAGCGTTTATCTTCTGAACACGCTCCCGTGATGTCAGCGTGTGATAGCTGCTCTGGAGCATCCGGTAGAGCGAGTCGTAGATGTAATACATATAGTCCAGCGGGATAAAGACGGTGGGCAGCAGGGCCAGCCCCTGACGGCGCTCGGCCATGCTCATGTTCTGGCACGCCTGGGGTGGCGGCGGGCAGCACCGGATTTGCCGGATAAACTGCTCCGGCCCCAGGCACTCCGGCAGCGCCTCGATAAGCGGGTTTTGTGTCCCGCTGTTGTCATAGACGGCCTCTACGGTCTGTACCCCGAGATTGTATTTCATGTCAGGCTCCTCCTTTCTCTGGTACGATTCTGCGGGATGTCCGATATATCCTTGACGTTCCCGGTGCTCTGCTCCTCGGCCTGCCGGATGATGCGCTCTATCTCACTCCGCATGGCAACGCGGGCTTCTAATTCCATCTGGCGGGCAGCTTTCTCTTTCTCTGATTCCTCACGGCGCATGACTGCCACATCGGCCATATCATAGCCGCTGTATCGGGCGCTGGACGGAGACAGAGCACAGGGGATGAGCCGCTTATCCTCGGTAATCACATAGATGCGGCTGGTGTCCTGGGCGTCGTAGGCATACTCGACTTTTTCGCCCATGGTCAGCTCCGCGCCGCGCTCCGGCAGATAGCGCAGGCCGTTACACAGGATGCCCTTGCGGCTGAGCTTGCTGGACGCCCTGGGCAGGGCGCGGCGGTAGAGCTCGTCCGCGTCTACATCCAGCAGGGTGCTCTTACCCTGGTCAACCAGCCATTGCCACAGTCTTGCGGGCGTGTTGGGAGCATCCACGGGCAGGTGGCCGATGTCGGTCAGGACACGACCCTTATTGAGCGCGATAATCGTATGTATCACGATGGCCGTGTACTCGTCCAAGGTCAAGATAGCCTGCTTGCGGTAGTCCGTGGCCCACCGCTCACCCACATCGTCCCCAATGACGCCGCGCCCCCGGAGCATGGATTTATAGCTCTCCTGGATTAAGTCCATCGCTCGCTCCACCAGGGGTTTTTCCTCGGCCCTAAATGGCGGGAGCGCCTGCCGGTCTATGCCGTAGCAGATGCACAGTTCATCAATGCGATTGCCGACAAACTCGCCGCCTCTATCGCTGATGATTTCAGAGGGCAGGCCCCGGCTGGGCCAATCCTCAGGGCGCAAATCTATCCCATAGGCCGCACAGTAGGCCCGCTTGTCCATGGCCGCGTTGGCGATGCAGGCCATCATAGCAGTCTCGCCCGCGTCCAAGCCGACGTAGAGACCGGCAATCAGGCCGCTGGCTGTGTCAATGGCCAGATAGACGTTGGGGCGTCCTATGACCTTGCTCCTGTCCCATTTGGACACCAGATAGATGTCCCCCTGGGTCTCGTCCACCTGATAGCAGCCCACGCTCTCCCGATATTGCATAGCAGAGCCATACAGCGGCCGGTTGTTGCGCTGGTAGGCCGTCAGGCCCTCCCGTGCAATCTCCTTCTGCGGGTCGCCCCGGAAGTGCCGGAAATAGTAGGAACGGAAGCTGCTCCAGGATGGTATCTCGTCGGCAATGACACCCTGATTTGTGTAATGCTCCAGGATAAAGAGTTCATAGGCAGTTCTGAGACTTCCACGTTTGGCGCTGAAATAATATTTACGGATTGCTGCCTCGTAGTCCGGTCTGCGGGTGCTCTCCCGTGGCTTGCCCTTGGTCAGGCTCCCGTAGGCCAGATAGGCATGATACAGGCGGCGCAGCCGTCTGACCGTCGTGCCATGTTCCCGGGCAATAGCGGCAAACACTGATGTGCGGTGAGCCTCGTCCGTGATGCAGCGGTCATCCTCCAGGGCTGGCCGGAGCAGGTCGTATCGCTGCTGCTGGGCATTGGACTTGGGGCGCTCCATGTTGCGGACATACTCCTCCGGTGCGGCAATCCGCTCCGCCCGTTCCAGCTCATCCCGGCTGACATAGCGGGGCATCTGGTACTCGTCATAGGCGATGACCCACGCTCCGCCGGTGCCCTGCCGGAGCACCCGGAACCGCTCACCGGCAAGCCGAATAAACATCTCTCTCCCTCCCCAATGGTGCAAGTCATATATATAAGATAGGTTTGTTGTCCCACGGGCTTGCGCCCGTGGGGGATGGAAATGATTTAATTGACAGCCGCCTAACGGCGGCTGTACGGGTTTACACGCAAAAGTAGGGAATGCTTCAGGGGAGCACGCAACGGGTGGAGCGTACCATCTGTCACTCACCCTTTGTCTTGCTCCCTGTAAACCGGGGGTTTCAGGGGGCGGAGCCCCCTTTGAATAAATGTGAGAACGAGAAATCTTGATTCCTCCTGGTGTTTTGATGATAGACGGAGTACAAAATGCGATGTGTGCAGGGTGTGCAGGGTACAATTACCCGTTTCCCACACAAAAAATCAAAATCCAGTTAAAATAAAAAGTGCGAGAAAAGATAGTTTCTACCCTGCACACCCTGCACAAGCGGGCCTACACGCCAGCGCGGCCCATGGGAGCGCACGGGGAAGCCGCGCCGTCCCCGGCCTACTGCCCGGTTATCACAACCTTCCAATCGACCACGCCCAGAGCCGCCCAATACCGTCTGGACAGTTCCAATTTCTCCATCTCAGACCGGCGGGTCAGGTCAGCGGCGCTGACCAGCTCCCGAACGGCGGCGGTGCCGTCGTTGAATTGGAGATAGAAGTCACTGACCCACTGCTCCCGGAAATACTCGCCCCGGATGTCCGTCTTTTGGATGGCGTCCAGGCGGCTGATATCCAGCTGCTTGCAGGCTTCATAGGCTGTAATCTCATACCGCTCCTCCAGATACTTGCTGTATGCCCGCGCCGCCTCGCTGTGAACCGTCACCATCCCGCCATTCTTTGCGCTATGGTAGGCAATGTCCCGCGTCTTTTTTCCTGCCTTGTCCAAATTATCACCAGCCCTCAATTTCTCGGAATAATTGCCCCGAACTCCGCGTAATTCTGCCGGGAATTATGCGGAGTTTTCGTCAAGCCATGAACCGGGCCGCAACGATTTCTCTGTATTCCACCTGTATTCCCGGCAGGCCATGCTCATTTCCAGACTTTTTAATCGTTTTCTCAATCTCGGAATAATTCCCCGCAATTCCGCAAAATCTCGGAATAATAGCAATTATCCCGAGATACTATGTGCCGGTCTCTCGCATATCGCACCGACTGTCGCACCAATCCTGACCGCAGCACCATACCGTAACACCCTCTCCAAAAGCTACAAAATCTCTACCGGAGCGCACCGCTGCGCTCCCTGCCGCTCCACCTTCCGTAACCCCTCTCCCGCTTCCCCTCCTGCACCACCCCATCACCCTCACCCCGGATACCGGAGCGGCTCCTGATGCGGCCATATCGTTGCGATTTTGCTTGCAAACGCATGGTCTGGCGCACATTATAGGCATAGATGACACGGGTAGGCTGTGGCGGGATTGCCGCCTCGGCGGACGCTCCAGCAGGCCGGAACGGGTTTGAGGCGTACACCTTAGAGCGCATAAAAAGAGGGCCCCGGATTGCTCCAGGACCCTTAAAAATACTATGTGACGGCGCGTGTCTGCCGTGCCAGGATTGGTGCGACAGACGGCGCGTTTTTCAATCAATTATCACATTCAAATCCGAAATTCTGAATCAAGCGTGCGCTGTCGCGCCAGTTTTCCTTGACCTTGACCCACGTCTCCAAATAGACCTTCGTGCCCATGAACCGCTCGCAATCCTCCCGAGCCATGGTACTGATTTTCTTGAGCATGCTCCCCTGCTTGCCGATGATGATGCCCTTATGGCTGGCTTTCTCACAGTAGATGGTGGCGTCCACATCGATAATCCCATTATCCCGCTCAGAGAATTTTGTGATCTCCACAGCGGTGCCGTGGGGAATCTCCTTATCGAGACACCACAGCAACTTCTCCCGGATAATCTCCGCGATGATCTGCCGCTCGGGTTGGTCCGTCACCATGCCGTCGGGAAACAGCTGGGGGCCGTCCTGGGCGTAGCCCATGGTCTCCGCAATCAGTTCTTCCACACCGTCTCCGGTTTTGGCCGAAATGGGAACGACGGCGGCAAAGTCAAAGGCCGCGCTGTAAACGGCAATGACCGACAGCAATTCGTCCTTCTCCACGGTGTCGATCTTATTGATGACCAGCACCACCGGCGCGCCGCCCCGCATCTGGTCCAGCAATGCCTGCTCCTGGGGACCGATGTTGGCAATGGGCTCCACCAGCAGCAGCACCACGTCCACATCACTGACGGACTCCCGCACCACATCAACCATATAGTCGCCCAACCGGGTCCGGGGCTTGTGGAAGCCCGGCGTATCCATAAAGACAATCTGCGTATTGTCCCGGGTCAAAACGCCGCAAATGCGGTTGCGGGTGGTCTGGGGCTTGTTGGAGACGATGGCCACCTTCTCCCCCACCAGACGGTTGATGAGGGTGGACTTGCCCACGTTGGGCCGTCCGGCAATGGTGATCATGGCGGATTTCGTAATCATGTACTTCCTCCCGTTGTCTTTTGTATTATCGGGGCAGCACGATGTCTGCCAGAATGGCTTCCTCCCGGGCCCGCATCTGCTGTTTCATGGGGCCTTCGTCCAGATGGTCATAGCCCAGCAAATGCAGCACCGAATGGATGGTCAGATACCCCGCCTCCCGCTTGAGACTGTGGCCGTATTCCTTGGCCTGGGCCGCCGCCCGCTCCAGGGACAGGACCATATCTCCCAGGGGCAGCAGGCCCGTCTCCGGGTCAATATCCCCGGAGACATCCTCGGGAAACCGGCCCGGTTCATAGTTGAACATGGGAAACGACAGCACATCCGTGGGCCGGTCCACATTGCGGGTCTGACGGTTGATGGCGTGGATGGTTGCATCATCGGTGACCAGAACATTGATCTCACAGGGCACATGGACGCCCTCGGCGTCCAGCGCCGCCGTGATGCAGCGGCGCAGATGGGGGCCCAGCAGCACCTTGCGGGCGGCGCTGCCCTCAAACAGCATATTAATCCGGTGCTTCATTGGTTATCGCTTCCTTTGGAATGTCTTGCCGGCAACCGGCGGTTTTTTCGTCTCGTACTTCTCATAGGCAGCCACAATCTGCTGCACCAGCTGATGACGCACCACGTCGCTGGCCGACAGGCGGCAGATGGCGATATCCGGTACGCCCTCCAGAACCTTTAACGCCTCTTTCAGACCGCTGACCTTATCGGCAGGCAGGTCGATCTGAGTGGCATCGCCGGTGATGACGATTTTAGAGCCGAAGCCCAGACGGGTCAGGAACATTTTCATCTGCTCCCGTGTGGTGTTCTGGGCCTCGTCCAGAATGATAAAGCTGTCATCCAGGGTTCGTCCGCGCATATAGGCCAAAGGCGCCACTTCAATATTGCCCCGCTCCAGATATTTTCCATACGTCTCGGGACCCAGCATATCAAACAGGGCGTCATACAGGGGCCGCAGGTACGGGTCCACCTTGTTTTGGAGGTCACCGGGCAGGAAGCCCAGCCGCTCGCCCGCTTCCACCGCCGGACGGGTCAAAATAATGCGGTTGACCTCCTTGGCCCGGAACGCCGCCACAGCCATGGCAACGGCCAGATACGTTTTACCCGTACCGGCGGGGCCGACACCCAGAGTGATGGTATTCTTGGCGATGGCCTTGAGATACTTCTGCTGGCCCAGGGTTTTGGCCTTGATGGGCTTGCCCTTGGCTGTGACGCAGATCACATCCTTTGCCATCTCCCCCACCTTGGCGTCGTTGCCGGCGTTGATAAGGCCGATGAGATAGCGCACCTTCTGTTCGTCGATGGTCTCGCCCTTGGAGGCCAGGGACATAAGGGCCTCAATGGCCCGGACGCCCTTATCGGCGGCCTCCACATCACCCTGGACCTTCAATTCCGTGCCGCGGTTGGTCACGTGGATGTCAAAGGCCTGCTCAATGCGCTTGATATTTTCGTCAAAGGAGCCGAACACACTGATGATCTGTTCGATGCGCTCGGCGTTGATTACCCGTTCTGTCATGTAGTTCCTTCGCTTTCCCATTGAATTGCGGGGACGGGCCGCGCCACCATTTCGTGACAGGCGTAGTCCCCCGTGAGGCGGTACACCGCGCCCTCCCGCCGGACCATGGTCCGGTCCTCCAGGATTTGCCCGGCGATCATGGACTGCTCCAGGGCCCCGGTTGCGCCGGTACGCAGTATCTCTGCGGCATCCTCCGGCGGGACCGTCGCCGTCTCTGTCTCCCGCTCCACGGCAATCTCCTCAATCCAGCTGATGGGCAGCGTATAGCCCCCCGGCAGGGTCAAGGTATGATTCACCACTATTTTATCACATCCGGCACCCCAAATTCCACTGTCTCCATAGAAATTTATTCGTTTTTTCCCGATCTCCACAGCGTATCGCCGCTGTTCGCCCGTGACCTCGCCCTTGCAGACGGCTTCCGCCGGTGTCACCATGTCCTGGTCATGCCAGGTATTGCCGTAGATCTCCCCCAGGGCACGGGTTACCTGGGTGGAAATCTCCAGTTCCTGATAGGCCGACACCAGGACCTGCCCCTTTTGGACCACGTCGCCGGTCTCACACAGGGCGTGGCCCGACAGGACCTCCATCTGTGTAATCAGGCAGTCCTCCGCCGAAACCAGATTGCAGATTTCTCGTCGGTCAATGGGTTCGTCGGCAGTCAGCCGCTCCCGGACGATCACCGTGGCCAGGCCGCCGCTGCGGTTCACCGTCAGCCATTCCAGCTCTGGGATGATATTGAGCATCCGGTTTTTCAAATCCTGGGACACAATATCGCCGCCCCAGGTGCCGAAGCCTACGCCCAGGTTTTCCAGCTCCTGCAAAATTTTCTCCGCCGGTACCTTGTCGTTGCCCTCCACGTGGATACACCAGACGAAGCCCGGCAGCACCGTCATCATCACCGCCACAACTCCTAAAGCACAGATCAGAAACTTCCGCCGCAATAATTTGGGCACCAGCAAAGGCAGACCCGTTTCCTGGGCCTCCATCACGGTGCCGAAGGACCGTTCCGCCAACTCCTCAGCCCGCTGCCGGTCCCGCCGCCGGACGGAAAAACGGCAGGTAAAGGGGTCCGGCCGCTGCAAATCCCAGAAGAACACCCCTTCCCGGACCAGACGGTTGAGGACCTGTTCCGGCGCTGCCGCCGTCACCGTCAGGCAGACGCTGCCCAGGAGCTGCCGCACCCAGCCGGTCATGGGCAGCCTCCCGGCAGTAACGCCACATCGGCCACGTTGCCGCAGACCGTAACAAAGCCCTGGTTCATCAGGGAAATGGTAAGCCCTGCCCCGGTAATCCGCACAGCCCCATCGGCCACGGCCACCGTCACAGCGTCCTCCGTGTACTCCGTCACGCCCCGGTGGTGTTCAACGGTCACCTGTTGAAATCCCATGACCTCCACCCGCGGCGCGTTGGTCAAAACATCCTGCGGCACGTCCAGCCGTTGGGCCGCCGCCGTCAGAAGCGCTTTTGTCCGCTTCACACGCATCCCTCCTTGTACGCTGACTCGGTAGATTCATATGCGCCCAGGCATAGAAAGTTGTCCCCGGCGTATACATGCCGTGAGGTGAGTTGTGTGGAGCGTCCCGTTTGGAAACAGACTTCTTTTTATGGTTTTCTTCTGCTGTCGGCCTTGCTGGCCCTGTGGCTGGCCGACCCGGCTGCCACATCAGCCAGCGGCCGTGCCGTTCTGGAACGGTGCGCCGCCGTGGTAGTGCCGTCCCTGTTCCCCTTTTTTGTGCTGACCAATCTGCTGGTTCGCCGGTCCTACCACCGTTACGCCGCTTCGGCCCTGGGCCGATGGATGGAGCCGGTGCTGGGCGTTCCTGCCGACGCGGCGGGGGCCCTGGTACTGGGCGCCCTGGGCGGCTACCCGGTGGGAGCCGCTGCCCTGTTCCGGCTCTACGACCAGAAACAGCTGTCAGCCCGGCAGGTAAGCCGCGCCCTGGCCTTCTGCAACAATGGCGGTCCCGGCTACATTCTCGGTGTGGTGGGCCTGGGACTTCTGGGCAGCGTTCGGCTGGGGGTGACATTATGGGCAGTCCATATTCTGGCTGCGGTACTGACCGGTATCCTGCTGCGGCCCCGTACATTGGAATCATCTCAGGCCATCGCCCCGGCGGACACATCTGCCGGTCCCTTTGCCGTCGATTTCATCCGTTCGGTACAGGATGCCGCTGTAACCTGTCTCTATCTCTGCGGTTTTCTCGTCTTTTTCGGTGTGCTGCTGGGTACCCTTTCCCGTCTGCTGCCGCCCCTGCCCGCTCTGACCGCCGCCGGTGTACTGGAGCTGTCCACCGGCATGGCGCTGCTGACGGAGCGGGGACTGTCCGTTCCCTCGGCCATGGGCTGGGCCGCCGCGTTTCTGGGCTGGGGCGGGCTGTGCGTCCACTGTCAGGTCTTGTCCCTGCGGGGGGACCGGCCCATTCAAATGGGGTCCTATTTCCTGGGGAAAGGGCTTCAATGTATGCTGTCGGTGGCCCTGGTGCGGCTGCTGACGGTCCGGGACCCGCTGCCCCTGCTGGTGGTTCTGCTGGCCGCCCTGCTCCCCCGGCTTACAAAAACCTCTTGGAAATTTCCAGCCCGTCCGGTATAATGGAGCCAGAAGACTGCGCCGCAGGAGGGATACCCATGGTCTTTCGCAAAAAAATCAGCCATTACTGCGCCTATTGCGCCCACGCCGGACGCATTGACGAGCACCAGTTGATCTGCTCCAAAAAAGGCATTGTCGCCGCCGCCGATCAATGCTTCCGCTTTCGGTACGACCCCCTGAAGCGGGTTCCGCCCCGGCCCAAGGCCCCGGCGCTGAAACGGTACGACGACAAAGATTTTCAATTATAGGCAAAAAATCTCCGGCAACCGCAGTTGCCGGAGATTTTTTATCCATTCATGGTTCGATGCCTTACAGCAGATTCAGCAGGAAGGCACACACGACGAAGATGCCGGCCAGCCACTTGGTGGCACGGGCGATCTTGGCATCCCAGGTATGGCTTCTGTTCTGGCCCAGGAAGGACTCAGCGGCAGAAGAACCCACCAGCGTGCCGGACAGGCCCTCGCTCTTGCCGGACTGCACCAGAACGGCCAGGATCAGCAGCACAGCGCTGATAATCAGAACGATGGTGACTAAAATCGCGGGAACGCTCATAACTTCCTCCAATCATCGGCGGACTGCGCCAGCCGTTCATTTTTTCGCGTGGATTATCATACCACACCAAATTTCAAAAAGCAAGGGGAAATCCCCACTTTCCCGTTATTTGGTGACCCAGGTGTTGGTAGCGGCACAAGTCAAATAGGCGTTGATAAAGCCGTCCAGGTCGCCGTCCATGACGGCGTTGATGTTGGAGGACTCGTAACCCGTGCGGGTGTCCTTGACCAGCTGGTAGGGCATAAAGACGTAGGAACGAATCTGGCTGCCCCATTCGATTTTCAGCTGCACACCCTTGATATCGGAAATTTTCTCGGCGTGCTGCTGCATTTTCAATTCGATGAGTTTGGCCCGAAGCATACGAAGGCAGGACTCCTTGTTCTGGAACTGGCTGCGCTCCGTCTGGCAGGACACCACGATGCCCGTGGCATGGTGAATCAGACGGACGGCAGAGGATGTCTTGTTGATGTGCTGGCCGCCGGCGCCGGAGGAACGGAACACCTGCATTTCGTACTCGTCGGGGCGGATTTCCACATCCGTGCAGTCATCTGGCAGGTCGGGCATGACCTCAGCGGCGGCAAAGGACGTCTGACGGCGGGCGTTGGCGTCGAAAGGCGACACGCGGACCAGACGGTGGACGCCGTGCTCGCTGCGCAGATAGCCGTAGGCATTGGGGCCCTCGATCATAATGGTGGCGCTCTTGATACCGGCTTCGTCGCCGTCCTGATAGTCCAGGGTCTTGCAGGAGAAGCCGTGGCGCTCGGCCCAACGGGTGTACATACGGAACAGCATCTGCGCCCAGTCCTGGGCCTCAGTGCCGCCGGCGCCGGCATGGAGGGTGATAATGGCATTGTACGCGTCGTACTCCTCCGTCAGCAGCGTCTCCAGACGGGCGCTCTCCATGGCTGTCTCCAGCGCTTCATAACCGGTTGTCAGCTCTTCCAGCATGGAGTCGTCGTTTTCTTCCAGGGCCATCTCACAGATGGTCAGCAGGTCTTCCCAGTTGGTGCACATCTTCTGATAGCGCTCGGCCTTGGTCTCCAGCTGACGGGCCCGCTTCATGACCTTCTGGGACAGCTCCTGATTGTCCCAGAAACCGGGGGCTTCAATCTGCGCGTGGAGCCGCTCCAGCTCCTCGCCGTCGGCCTCCAGATTCAGAGAGACCGCCAGCTCGTCCAGCTTGGGCTTCAGCGCCGTCAGTTTTCCTTTATATTCCTCAAATTGAATCATGGTACTCACACACTCACTTTGCACATAGTTGGAACAATTATACCGGAAAAACCACGGCCTGTAAAGAGGGATCTGGGAAATCCTACGGCAGCACTGTCTCCATATCCACAATATCCACGCCGGTGTAATAATGCTGCAAAATCTCCTGCCAGGTACTGCCCCCGTCGGCCATGGCCGCCGCCCCATACTGGCTCAGACCCACCCGGTGGCCATAGCCACGGGTATAGAAGTCCACGGTCTCCTCCCCCACCATCACAGAAAATCGGGTAGACCGCAAGTTGAAGAGGCTGCGGACTTCGGTCCCTGTAAAGGAAACACCGCCGATTTCCACCGTCTCCACACCGCCGCCGCTGCTGCGCACGGCCTTTCCGAACCACTGTCCCCCGTCCTCCGGCAAAACGGCTCCCGCCGCTTCCATGATCTGGCGGAACACGTCCCGCTCCACCGAAACCACATCCTCATAGGGCGGCGCGTCCTCCTCACCGGGGCTTTCCACCGACTGGAGATAGGGCACCTCATTGCCCCAGACGGCCACAGCGTCTTCCGTGACACCGCCGGAACAGGAGAAATAGACCGCGTCAATGAGAGCGTCATCATAGGTCAGCACCTGGCCGTCGGTGGCTTCCACCGCTGTTCTCACCTTATTATATATGGCGTCGTACTCCGTACCCATCCGTTCCGCTGCCGTCTCCGGCGACAAATATGCCTGACAGCATCCACTGTCATCACAGACGTCGGCCCCATCATGCTTCCCGCCCAGCATTTGTTTGCAAGTAAACGTCCGGGCCGCCACGGCCTGGGCTTCCAGCGCCGCCTGAGGAAAGGACGCGGGCATCTCCCCCATCACCACCCCCGTCAGGTAGTCGTCCAGGGCCAGCGTCTTTACACCGTCCGCCGTGGACAGACGGACGGACTGTGCCTCGTCGGCTGTTTCGATGGTTTGAGATGGCGCCGGTTCCTCAATCACCGGCTCCGGCGTCGGTTCCTGGGGCGCCGTCACGGTCTCATAGGCCGTCAGAACTGCCGCCGCCAACCATACACCCAGGGCTGCAAGACATCCTGCAGAAATTGCTCGTCTCATTGCATTTCCCTCCATTTTGCAAGTTGTATTTCAGCATTATTCATTTTTTCTATTTTATTTCTTTATCAGATAAAATATTTTTTCAATATTTGTTTTAATTTTATCAATTATGACGTTGACTGACTGATATTTATCTGTTATACTGTATTCAAATTTCAAGGAGGATGAAGCACATGGATATCAACACTGCATATTCTGAAAAAAATCGTGAGTATATGCGCAGCCTCTTCGCCGGAATTGACCGCAACACCTCGGAAGCCCTGTCCAGAATGATGCGGGATAATGTGGATGTCAAGCGCGGTCTGCGCAATGCCGACGGCACCGGCGTGATGATCGGCTACACCACAGTGGGCAACGTCCTCGGTTACTCCATTCTCGATGGCGAGCGGATTCCCATGGAGGGCCACCTCTCCTATGCAGGCTACGAGGTTTCGGAGCTGGTGGAGGGCTACCGCAAGGAAAACCGCTTCGGTTTTGAAGAAACGGCGTTTCTGCTGCTGCTGGGCCGTCTGCCCAACGCCGAAGAACTGGACATGTTCCAGAACTTCCTCTATGACAACATGGCCCTGCCCGACAACTTCACCGAGGACATGATCCTCAAGCATCCCTCCCGGGACATCATGAACCAGCTGGGCCGCTCGGTACTGGCCCTCTACTCCTCGGACCCCAACCCCGATGAAACCTCTCTGGAGAACATGGTTCGCCAGTGCTCTCAGCTGATCGCCCGCTTCCCTATCATCATCGCCCATTCCTACGCGGCGCGTCAGCACTATTTCAACGACAAGAGCCTCTACTTACACCGTCCCGTCAAGGGCCTGTCCATCGCGGAGAATTTCCTGCGGGCCATCCGTCCCAATCAGAAGTACACCGACGAGGAGGCCAAACTCCTGGACCTGTGTCTGGTAATTCACGCCGAGCACGGCGGCGGCAACAACTCCACCTTTACCTGCCGCGTCCTGTCCTCCACGGGCACCGACACCTATTCCGCCATCTCCGCCGCGGTGGGCTCCCTGAAAGGCCCCAAGCACGGCGGCGCCAACAATCAGGTCATGACCCAGTTTTCCGAAATCAAGGCCAACGTGAAAAACTGGAAGGACGACAACGAGGTGGCCGACTATCTGCGCAAGATTCTGCGCAAGGAAGCTGGCGACGGCTCCGGTCTCATCTATGGCATGGGCCACGCCATCTACACCATTTCCGACCCCAGAGCCACACTGCTTAAGAAGTATGCCCGTTCTCTGGCCGAAAAGACCGGTCTGCTGGAGGAATTTGAGCTGCTGGAATCCATCGAGCGGCTGAGCCCCGACCTCTTCGCCGAGGTCACCGGCAAAAAGAAGGTCATGTGCGCCAATGTGGACTTCTATTCCGGTCTGGTTTACACCATGCTGGGCATCTCTCAGGAGCTGTTTACCCCCCTGTTTGCCATGGCCCGGATCACCGGCTGGTGCGCCCACCGCATTGAAGAGGTCATGACCAGCGGCCGTATCATGCGTCCGGCCTACCGCGCCATCTTCACCCATCAGGATTATATCCCTCTGTCCGAGAGAAAATAGTCGTCATCTGGGACGCCGCACAACCATGCGGCGTCCCTTTTGCGTTCCGGCGCCGTAACTTGACACGTTTCCACCATGCAGGTATAATAATATGGAGTTTATATTGGATTGGAGCTGCACTATGAAGCGTTTGCTGAAAATCATCATCCCCATCCTGCTGGTGGTGCTGTTGCTGGCCGGAGCCCTTCTGTTTCTACTGGTCTTCCGCCCCGACATCACTCAGGAGTTTTTCATGAACCGGGCCGACGCCGCCCTGGCGGAAGGCAATTATTCCAGCGCCGTCACCAACTACCGCCGGGCCGGTATCGTCTCCTCTGACAACCCGGAGCTGGCACTGAAGCTGGCCCAGGCCTATGAGGGCTCCGGTAACTTCACCAAAGCCGAATACACCTTGGTTACCGCCATCACTGCCAATCCCGAAGAACTGGACCTTTATCTGGCCCTGTCCCGGGTCTATGTGGCCCAGGACAAGCTGCTGGACGCCGATCAGATGCTGACCCGGACGGCCAACGAGACCATCCGCGCCCAGCTACAGGAATTACGGCCCGACGCCCCCGTTTTGCAGCCGGAGCCGGGCTACTACACCGAATACATCGACGTGTCCCTGTCCTATTCCGGTCATAACGCCTACCTTTCCACCCAAGGCTGCTATCCCTCCATGGAGGACGAGCTGTACACGGAGCCAGTCCATCTGCCCGCCGGTGAAACGACAGTGGTTGCCATCGTAGTTTCCGAAGACGGTCTGGTCAGTGAAGCCGTCACCGGCACCTACACCATCGGCGGTGTCATCGAAGAGGCCACCTTTGCCGATGACGCCGTGGAAAGCGTCGTCCGGCAGACGTTGGGCAAAGAGGACGGTACCCCCGTTATGACCAACGAGCTGTGGTCCCTGACCACATTGGAGCTGAACGGCGACGTGCGGGACCTCTCTGATTTGGAGAACTGCACCGGTCTCACTTCCCTGACCATCCACGACGCCTACGGCATGGACTTCTCCGTACTCTCCAAGCTGACCAATCTGGAAACGCTGGACCTGTCGGGCTGCACTGTTTCCTCCGGCGGCCTGTCGGCCATTGCCCAGCTGCCGAAGCTCAAGACGCTGTCCCTCAGCGGCTGCACCCTCACCGATGTGTCGTCCCTGTCCCCCCTGGTCACGCTGGAATCCCTGGACCTGTCGGGCAACGTCATTTCCGACATCTCCTCTCTCAGCAGCCTGACGGCCCTGAAATCGCTCAATCTCAGCTCCAACACATTGACCACCATTGCGCCTCTGGCTTCCATGGAAGCGCTGGAGACCCTGGACATCACCGGCAATCAGGTCAGCAGCCTGTCGCCCCTGAGCAACAAGACAGCCCTGACCTCCCTGCTGGCCAAGCAGAACAGACTGGTGGATTTGGCGCCTCTGGCTTCCTGCACTGCTCTGGAGACCGTGGACGTGTGCAACAACACCGTGGTAGACCTGTCTCCCCTGGCCAAGCTCGCGTCGCTGCGGACCCTGAAAGCCGACTACAACGCCATCGTCTCTCTGCCGGACTTCTCCGCCGCTACGTCGCTGACGCAGATTTCCGTGGCCCACAACACCATCACCAGCGTGTCCGGTCTCAGCAATCTGCCCATCCTCAACTATGTCAACATCGACTATAACCAGGTCAGCGATCTAAGCCCCCTGACCAGCTGTAACAATCTGGTGCAGGTGGATGCCTTCGGCGATCCGGTCACCGATGTGAGCGCGCTTCAGAATATGGGCATTATCGTCAACTACGATCCCACCTCCACCACCACAACAACCGAATAACCGCAAAAAGGAACCGTGCAGTTGCATTTGAACTGCACGGTTCCTTTTTGTTGCATTTTAAAATAAAATCGATCAAAGGGCGTCGGCCAGCAGCGCCAGGGCCCGTTCACAGGCTGCCTGCCGGATGGCTGTCCGGTCACCGGTCAGGTGGAGCTCCTCGCAGATGGTCCACCCTTCCCCGGCCAAGGCCACATAGACCAGTCCCACCGGGCGGCCGGAACCATCGGAATCGGGACCTGCCAGTCCCGTGATGCCAATGCCGAAATTGGCTTTCATCCCCTCCCGGACGCCTTCGGCCATCTGCCGAGCCACCGGCTTGGACACAGGGCCCAGCGTATCGAGGTCCCGTTGGTCCACACCCAGATAGCGGTGTTTCACGGCACAGCTATAGCTGATGACACCACCGGGGTACACGGCGGAGCTGCCCGCCACATCGGTCAGCAGCTTGCCCAGAAGCCCGCCAGTGCAGGACTCCGCTGTGGCCACGGTTTTTCCCGCCGCTTTCAGAGCGGCCACCACCGATTCAGCTGTTGCCGCCATGGTACCGCACCGTCACTTTCTCGGTGTTCTCAATGGCGTGGGCCACCAGACCTTCCACGTCCATTTTGGCCTCGATGGCTTCCACCTCCCGCAAAGAGGGCTTCGTCTTGGGATGCCGGGGCGTAAAAACGGTGCAGCAGTCCTCATAGGGCAGAATGGATGTTTCCAGTGTGCCGATTTTCTGCGCAATGGCAATGATGTCCTTTTTGTCCATACCGATCAGGGGGTGGAACAGGGGCATATCCACCACAGCACCGGTAACAGCCATGGCCTCCATAGTCTGGCTGGCCACCTGGCCCAAATTCTCACCGGTGACAAGACACTTGCAGCCGTCCTGCCGGGCGATCCGTTCGGCAATGCGCATCATAAAGCGGCGCATGATAATGGTGAAATACTCCTCGGGGCACTGGTCCCGGATGACCTCCTGCACCTTGGTAAAGCCCACCACATTGACGGTCATCCGTCCACTGTAGCGGGTCATCAACCGGGCCAGCTCCAGCACCTTCTCCTTGGCCTGTTCGGACGTGTAGGGATAGGAGAAAAAGTGGATGGATTCAATTTCCACGCCCCGCTTGGCAATCATATACCCGGCCACAGGGCTGTCGATGCCGCCGGACAGCAGCACCGCGGCCCGGCCGCCCATACCCGTGGGCAGACCGCCCGCGCCGGGCTCGGCAGGACCGTGGACATAGGCCGCCTGCTCCCGGACCTCCACATACACCGTATAGTCCGGGTTGTGGACATCCACGGCCACTTGTGGGAATGCCTCGGCAATGCGGCCGCCAATCTCCTGGGATAGCTGGATGGAAGTCATGGGGAACCGCTTGTCGGCCCGCTTGGACTCCACCTTAAAGCTCTTGGCCATGGAAAGATCGTCGCCCAGATAGTCCTCCACCGCCTGGAAAATGGCGTCCAGATTCTTCTCACAGGGACGGCACCGGCAAATGGCGGCAATGCCGAAGACCGTATGGCAGGCGTCCCAGGCGCCGTCCACGTCGCAGTCGTCGTTCTGCGGCTCCACGTAGATGGTGGACTGGGCAATGTGGACGTTGAAGCTGCCGTAGGGGCGCATACGGCGGGCGATATTGGATTTCAGCTTATTTTCAAAGGAAAAGCGGTTGAGGCCCTTCAGCACAACCTCGCCCAGCTTCAGCAGAAAAATCTCATTCATACATTCTAATTCCTTCCGTTGGTTATGGTTGCGTCCCGTCAAAGCGGAACGTCCGATAGCGAATGGCCTCGGCAATGTGCTGCGGACCAATCTGCTCGCTGCCGTCCAGGTCGGCCACGGTCCGGGCCACCTTTAAAATACGGTCATAGCTGCGGGCCGTCAGCCCCAGCCGTTCAAAGGCCGCCTGCATCAGCGACGTGGAGGCTTCATCCAGGCGGCAGAACTCCCGCAGCTCCGCCGGGCCCATCTGGGCATTGCAGCTGTGCTCCCCCGGTCCAAACCGGTCCTGCTGCCGCTTGCGGGCGTCATTGACCCGCTGTCGGATGGCCGCCGACGGCTCCGCCCGTTCTTCTCCCGTCAGGTCCGTAAAGGGCAGGGCCGGAATCTCCACCATGATATCGATGCGGTCCAGCAACGGCCCGCTGATGCGGCTCAGATAGCTGCGCACCGACTGGCGGGAACAGGTACAGCGTCCGCTGGGATCGCCGTACCAGCCACATTTGCAGGGGTTCATAGCACACACCAGCATAAATTCACTGGGATACGACACGGTCCCGCTGACCCGCGAAATGGTCACCACACCGTCCTCCAACGGCTGGCGCAGTACCTCCAGGGCGTCTTTTCGGAACTCCGGCAGCTCGTCGAGAAACAGGACGCCCCGATGGGACAGGGAGATCTCACCGGGCCGCAGGGTGGTACCGCCGCCGCTGAGTCCCGCCGGGGAGATGGTGTGATGTGGACTACGGAAAGGCCGTTCCGTCACCAACGGCGACTCCGGCCGCACCAGCCCCAGAATGGAGTGAATCTTGGTGACCTCCAGGGACTCCGTTCGGGTCATATCCGGCAGAATGGAGGGCAACCGCTTGGCAAGCATGCTCTTGCCGGAGCCCGGCGGCCCCACCAGCAGGATATTGTGTCCCCCTGCGGCGGCCACCTCCAGCGCCCGTTTGCCCCCCTGCTGTCCTTTGACGTCGGCATAGTCCAGATGGTTCCCTGCCGATGGGGACGGCGTCCAAACCGGGGCCGGTTCCATCCGCTGTTCCCCCCGCAGATGGGCCGCCAGCTGCCGGACGTTCTCCACCGGGTATACCGTCAGGCCGTCGGCCAAGGTGGCCTCAGCGGCATTGGCGGCGGGCAGATACAGCGCTTTGATGCCCGCGTCCCGGGCCGCCATGGCCATGGGCAGTACGCCCTCCACCGGCCGCAAGCCCCCCTCCAGGCTCAGCTCTCCCAGAAACGCCGACGGCTCCTGCGGCAGTTTAACGCAGTCCGTGGCCGCCAGAATGCCCAGCAGAATGGGCAAATCATAGATGGTACCCGATTTTTTGGTACCCGCTGGGGCCAGATTCAGCGTAATGCGGCTGACGGGAAAGCGGAAACCGCAGTTTTTGACCGCAGCCCGGACCCGGTCCCGGGCCTCCTTGACGGCGGCATCGGGCAAGCCCACCACATCAAATCCCGGCAGGCCGTTAGAAATATAGCATTCCACCTGAACCTCGTAGCCGTTGAGACCCGTCAGGCCCAGGGAGCGGACGCTGCACAGCATACAGTTCCCCCCTCTTGGGCGCACAGCACCCAGAATACATGGTTTACTATACAACAGACCTGTTGAAATTGCAATGACAGGCAGCAAAAACCGCGCCGCAGTCCCACGGACCGCGGCGCGAACGCTTATCTATTAATATACATCAGTTCGCGGCGGCCTGCTCCTTGGCCAGCTCCGCCAGCATAATGGGACGCCACTCGGTAAAGGCCAGATACAGGGGAATCCCTATCCCGAACACCGACATAAAGACACAATTCCAAAATTCCTTCCGGGCTTCCTGATACGCTTCGCTGTGCATTTGCTGTTCCTCCCTCTCAAACGGTATACGGACTGGGCCGTTTCGGTCGCATTATATCCCATGGACCGATTAAAACGGTGTAAAGAACAGGCCGTCTGCCGTTAAAATCCTGTTCAGGCCGCCGGTTTGTCTGTACATGGTTCACCTGTCATGCACCATTGTTCGCCACCAATCGCCAAATTTTCTTTGAGGTCGATAAAAAAATAATAATTTTCAATTCACAATTTACAGCAGGGAAAAAGTGTGCTAGAATGTATCCGATTGAGATTACTATACTTTTAGGAGGTATATCAAGTTGTCCAGACATTTTAAAACCATGGATGGTAACAACGCTGCGGCCTACGTGTCGTACGCTTTTACCGAAGTGGCGGGCATCTACCCCATCACCCCTTCCAGCCCCATGGCTGACTACGTCGACCAGTGGGCTGCCCAGGGCGTCAAGAACATCTTCGGCACCACCGTCAAGGTGGCTGAGATGCAGTCCGAGGCCGGTGCTGCCGGTACCGTCCACGGCTCCCTGGCCGCCGGTGCCCTGACCACCACCTACACCGCTTCTCAGGGCCTGCTGCTGATGATCCCCAACATGTACAAGATCGCCGGCGAGCTGCTGCCCACCGTCTTCCACGTTTCCGCCCGTACCGTTGCCGCTCAGGCTCTGAACATCTTCGGTGACCACTCCGACGTCATGGCCTGCCGCCAGACCGGCTTCGCCATGCTGGCCGAAGGCAACGTGCAGGAGGTCATGGACCTGGCTCCCGTGGCCCATCTGGCCGCCATCAAGGGCCGCGTTCCCTTTGTGAACTTCTTCGACGGCTTCCGTACCTCCCACGAGATCCAGAAGGTCGCCATCTGGGACTACGAGGATCTGAAGGAGATGTGCGACATGGACGCCGTCAACGCGTTCCGCAAGCACGCCCTGAACCCCGAGCATCCCAACACCCGCGGCTCCCACGAGAACGGCGATATCTTCTTCCAGCATCGTGAGGCCTGCAACAAGTACTACGACGCTCTGCCTGCCATCGTCGAGGAGTACATGGGCAAGATCAACGCCAAGCTGGGCACCGATTATCAGCTGTTCAACTACTACGGCGCTCCCGACGCAGACCGCGTTCTGGTTGCCATGGGTTCCTTCTGCGACGTGGCCGAAGAAGTCATCGACTACATGAACGCCCACGGTGAGAAGGTCGGCCTGGTGAAGGTCCGTCTGTACCGTCCTTTCTGCGCCGACAAGCTGCTGGCTGCCATCCCCGCCACCGCTACCAAGATCGCTGTCATGGACCGCACCAAGGAGCCCGGCGCTCTGGGCGATCCCCTGTACCTGGATGTCGTGACCGCTTTCGCCAACGCCGGCCGCAAGGCTACCATCGTCGGCGGCCGTTACGGTCTGGGCTCCAAGGATACTCCCCCCTCCTCCGTGTTCGCTGTCTACAACGAGCTGAAGAAGGACGAGCCCAAGCGTCAGTTCACCATCGGCATCAACGACGACGTCACCCACTTGAGCCTGCCCGAGACCGCTGCTCCCAACACCGCTGCTGAGGGCACCATCGAGTGCAAGTTCTGGGGTCTGGGCGGTGACGGCACCGTCGGCGCCAACAAGAACTCCATCAAGATCATCGGCGACCACACCGACAAGTACGTCCAGGCCTACTTCCAGTATGACTCCAAGAAGACCGGCGGCGTGACCATCAGCCATCTGCGCTTTGGTGATCATCCCATCCGTGCTCCTTACTACGTCAACAAGGCCGACTTCGTCGCCTGCCACAACCCCTCCTACGTCACCAAGGGCTTCAAGATGGTCAACGACGTCAAGCCCGGCGGCGTGTTCATGATCAACTGCCAGTGGAACGCTGAGGAGCTGGCTCACCACCTGAATGCTGAGACCAAGCGTTACATTGCTGAGAACAACGTGCAGCTGTACACCATCAACGCCATTGATCTGGCTGCTCAGATCGGCATGGGCAAGCGCACCAACACCATCCTGCAGTCCGCTTTCTTCACCCTGGCCAAGGTCATGCCCCAGGAGCAGGCCATTGAGTACATGAAGGAAGCCGCCAAGAAGTCCTACCTGAAGAAGGGCATGGACGTGGTTGAGACCAACTGGAAGGCCATCGATGCCGGCGCCACCGCTTTCGTCAAGATCGACGTACCCGCCGACTGGGCCAACGCTGTGGACGCTCCCGTTGAGCATGCTCTCGAGGGTAAGCCCGAGCTGGTCAAGATGGTCAAGGAGATCACTCTGCCCGTTGCCAACATGAACGGCGACAGCCTGCCTGTTTCCGCTTTCGTGGACCATGTGGACGGCCAGTTCGAGCAGGGCGCTTCCGCCTACGAGAAGCGCGGCGTTGCCGTTATGGTTCCCACCTGGGATTCCAGCAAGTGCATCCAGTGCAACAACTGTGCTTATGTCTGTCCCCACGCTGCCATCCGTCCCTTCGCTCTGACCGAGGAGGAAGCCAAGAACGCTCCCGCCTCCACCAAGATCGTGCCCATCAAGGCCGGCAAGGGCAAGGGCGTCTACTCCTTCGCCATGGGCATCTCTCCCCTGGACTGCATGGGCTGCGGCGTCTGCGTCGGCGCTTGCCCCGAGAAGGTTCAGGCCCTGAAGATGGTTCCCCAGGAGCAGGAGCTGGCTCAGCAGGAAGCTTTCGATTACCTGGTTGCCAAGGTGGCTCCCAAGGCCGATATGGGCTCCAGCAAGAATGTCAAGGAGTCCCAGTTCCTCCAGCCCATGCTGGAGTTCTCCGGCTCCTGCGCCGGCTGCGCCGAGACCAGCTACGCTCGCCTCGTGACTCAGCTGTTCGGCGAGAGCATGTACATCTCCAACGCCACCGGCTGTTCCTCCATCTGGGGCGGCCCTGCTGCTACCTCCCCCTACTGCACCAACTTCGAGGGTAAGGGCCCCGCTTGGTCCAACTCCCTGTTCGAGGACAATGCCGAGCACGGCTACGGCATGCTGCTGGGTCAGGCTGCCATCCGCAACCGTCTGGCTGAGAAGGTCAGAGAGGTTATGGAGAAGACCTCCAGCGACGAGCGCAAGGCTCTGTGCAAGGAGTATCTGGACACCATGACCGATCTGAAGGCCAACGGCGCTGCTGCCAAGGCTCTGATTGCCAACCTGGAGTCCGACGTCTGCTGCGATACCGTCAAGGAAATCCTGCAGGATAAGGAATATCTGGCCAAGAAGTCCATCTGGATCTTCGGCGGCGACGGCTGGGCCTACGACATCGGCTTCGGCGGCGTGGACCATGTGCTGGCCAGCGGCCAGGATGTGAACATCTTCGTGTTCGACACCCAGGTGTACTCCAACACCGGCGGCCAGGCTTCCAAGGCTTCCAACATCGGCCAGGTGGCTCAGTTTGCCGCTGCCGGTAAGGACATCAAGTCCAAGTCCCTGTCCGAGATCGCCATGACCTACGGCTATGTCTACGTTGCTCAGGTGGCCATGGGCGCCGATCCCGCTCAGACCCTGAAGGCCATTGCCGAGGCTGAGGCCTACAACGGTCCTTCCCTGATCATCGGCTATGCTCCCTGCGAGATGCACTCCATCAAGGGCGGCATGCAGAACTGCCAGAAGGAAATGAAGCGTGCCGTCGACTGCGGCTACTGGAACATGTTCCGGTACAACCCCGCTCTGAAGGCCGAGGGCAAGAATCCCTTCACCCTGGATTCCAAGGAGCCCGCTGGCGGCTACCAGGAGTTCCTGATGAACGAGGCCCGTTACTCTTCCCTGACCCGCAGCTTCCCCGAGCGTGCCACCGAGCTGTTCGCCAAGTCCGAAGAGCTGGCCAAGGAGCGCTACGAGCACCTGATGCGTCTGAAGGCCCTCTACGAGGTGTAAGTTCAAACGCATTCCAGCAATCATACAACGGGGCCCGCACCATTCGGTGCGGGCCCTCAATCTGCTTAGAACCCCGGCGGTGATTACAACACCGCCGGGGTTCTAAGCATACATACAGAAAAGGATACAAAGCCGTAAAACGCTTGCAGCAACTCAACGTTTTGCAAACCGATACCCCGACACATGATATTCTGTGCCGGGGTATCATTCTCTGTTTTCTTGATTTGTGCTCTGTTGCAACTCGCTCCCAACCGGAATTGAAATCACACAGGCCGGGAATATCCCATCATTCCTGCAATTATGCTTCCTGCCTGTAAAAGTGGCTGCGTTAGCTGCTCCATGTCATGAAACAATGGATGTTGCTGTGGAATGCTGACAGACAGTGCACCACATACCTTTCCCGTATGGTCTTGAATCGCCGTAGCCATACAGCGGACGCCCGGCTCGTTTTCTTCCAGGTCTAAGGCATACCGCCGCTTCCGGCACTGTTCCAAGTCCTGTTGCAGCTCCGGTAGTGAAACAATCGTAGCTGCCGTATAAGCCTGTACGTTGCTGCGCTGCCAAATGGAATCCACCTGTTCCTCCGTCATATAACTGAGTATTGCTTTCCCACTGGCGGTACAATACAGCGGCCGGTGCATTCCAATCTGCGACGCCATTCGGACTGAGTGGGATACCGCCTCCACCTTATGTACATAGACAATATCCGTATCTTCCCGGATCACCAGGTGCACGGTCTCCTGTAATTGTTGGCTCAGCTGCTCCATAGGAAGCCGTGCCACCCGTACCAAATCCAATCCATCCACAATCATACTGCTAAGGGTACAGAGCTTTGTTGTCATGTAATACCGCCCTGTAATCGGCTCCTGTCTCACATACCCGCGCTGCAGCATTGCCTGCAGCATCCGGTGAATGGTACTTTTATTCAGTTTGGTCTGCGCCACCAAGTCTCGAATTGCCATTCCCTCCGGTACAGCGCACAAATGCTCCAAAATCTCAAAGGCTCGGTCCAACGACTGAACGCCCTGTGTCTCTGCCATAAACTCCCTCCATGTTTCATCATATAAAACAGATATTATTATTATAGGAAATCTCACAAAAATTGCAACATTTTTTCTAACAGTGCAGACTTGCAATTCTATTACTTCCTGCATATAATAGTTTAAAAATAAAACATCGTTTTATAATATAAAACACAGGAGGGTTTTTTATGGATTCCATTGCACAGCGCATTACCGCACTCGGTGTCGTTCCAGTCATTAAACTGAATCATCCACAGCGGGATGCCGTCCCTTTGGCACAGGCATTGATTGCCGGTGGGCTTCCTGTGGCTGAGGTCACATTCCGTGCGGCCGGTGCAGCTGATGCCATTGCCGCCATGGTCCAGGCCTATCCGGATATGCTTGTGGGTGCCGGTACTGTTTTAACAGAAACGCAGGTGGATTCTGCTCTGGCCGCTGGCGCTCAGTTCATTGTAACGCCCGGTCTCGATGCACAATTGGTGCAGTATTGTCAGAAGAAAGGCATCGCCATTTTCCCCGGCTGCACAACACCCAGTGATTACCATACCGCTCACCGTCTGGGGCTGGAGGTTCTGAAATTCTTCCCCGCAGAGCAGTCCGGCGGTTTGGCCAAGATCAAAGCCATGAGTGCACCATTTCCCATGTTCCGCATTATGCCTACCGGCGGTATCTCCCTCAAGAATCTGCGGGAATACCTCTCCTGCCCTGCCATCTGTGCTTGTGGCGGTTCCTATATGGTCACATCTGAACTGATCGACGGGCAAAAGTGGGCCGAGATTACAGAACTGTGTAAAGCATCCGTCGATCTTGTAAAGGTGGTCCGTTCCCATGGCTAAAGTTGTGACATTTGGCGAGCTGATGCTGCGCCTCGCTCCTAACGGGTATTACCGCTTTTTTCAAAATGATCAGATGCAGGCCACCTTTGGCGGCGGTGAAGCCAATGTCGCCGTGTCCCTGGCCAACTACGGCATCGACAGCGTCTATGTGACAAAGCTGCCGTGCCATGCGATTGGACAGGCTGCCGTAGATTCCTTACGCTATTTCGGCGTAGACACCAGCAGAATTGTCCGCGGTGGTGAGCGGGTAGGCGTCTACTACCTGGAAAAGGGTGCTTCTCAACGCGGCAGCGTCTGTATTTACGACCGTGCCCACTCAGCCATTGCAGATGCTTCCCCCGATGATTTTGATTGGGACACTATTTTTGCCGATGCCGACTGGTTCCATTTTACCGGTATTACACCTGCCCTGGGCGGCCATCTGGTGGAGATTTGCAAAGCCGCCTGTATTGCAGCAAAAGCCCATGGCGTCAAGGTATCCTGTGACTTGAATTACCGCGGCAAGCTATGGACCCGTGAAGCAGCTCGTGCGGCTATGAGCGTTTTGTGTCAATATGTGGATGTCTGCATCTCCAACGAGGAAGATGCCAAGGATGTATTCGGCATCGAAGCAGCAGAAACGGACATTTATGGTGGGAAACTGAATAAAGACGGCTATCGGAGTGTGGCGCAGCAGTTGGCTGAGCAATTCCACTTTGAGGCTGTAGCAATCACTTTGCGTACCTCTTTGTCCGCCAGTGACAATCATTGGGCTGGTATGCTGTACGACGGCCAATCGTGCTACTTCTCCAAGGAATACCATTTGCACATTGTTGATCGTGTCGGCGGCGGTGACAGCTTTGGTGGCGGTTTGATTTATGCGCTTTTACAGGGCAAGTCCCCCCAGGATGCCATCGAGTTTGCTGTAGCTGCTTCCGCACTCAAGCACTCGGTTGAAGGTGATTACAACCGTGTCTCTGTGGCCGAAGTGGAAAAATTAGCGGCTGGTGACGGCTCCGGCCGCGTGCAGCGTTAAAACCAAATGCGCTTCCTTGCACGTTTCCAGTTCCATAGCTCTATTTTCAAGCATACCAGTCTCTTTTCCCTTCCCTGTCAAAGCGCTTTTTGTGTTGGATCACTGATCTGTTTCCTTATCAAAAGGGCCCGCACCACTTGGTGCGGGCCCTTTTGGTGTATAGGTACAACAATTTGGGGAACAACAATAGCAACAAATTACTTGTCCGGCTTTTCACGATCTCTCCAAAAATTTCATTTAGATTTGTAAAATAATCTAATTTTTTAGTTGTACATACCATGATATTTCGTGCACTTTTATTGACTTGTCGTTAAGATAGTGTTAAAATATCATTGCTGAATCCCGACTTGAAAAAGCCGGGATATCCCACAATATAAGGAGAGAGAGAATGTCTGACAAGAATTCTTCCAACAAGATCAGTCTCTACAACCGTTGGCTCAACGGCATCGAGGCTGTGGGCAACAAACTGCCCCACCCCGTGGCCCTGTTCGCCATGCTGGCTCTGCTGATCATCCTCATTTCCGCCATCTGCGCCGCCCTGGGCGTTTCTGCCACCGGTGAACTGGTGTCTGACGGCGAGCTGAAAGAAACTACCGTCACCGCTGTCAGCCTGCTGACGAAAGATGGTCTGGCCTACATCTTCAGCAACGCCGTGAGCAACTTTACCAGCTATGCGCCTTTGGGCATGGTGCTGGTTGCCATGCTGGGCGTGGGCGTGGCCGAGCACTCGGGCCTGATTAATGCCCTGCTGAAACGCACCGTACAGGTGACCCCCAAGCGGCTGATCACCCCCGTGGTGGTTTTCCTGGGCGTCCTGTCCAATGTGGCCTCCGACGCGGGCTACGTCATCCTGATTCCCCTGGGCGCCATGGTCTTTCGGGCCTATGGCCGCCATCCCATGGCCGGTCTGGCCGCCGCCTTTGCCGGTGTGTCCGGCGGCTTCTCGGCCAATCTGCTCATTGGTACTCTGGACCCCCTGCTGGTGGGCATTTCCCAGACGGCGGCCCATCTCATAGACCCCACCTACCATGTCAACATCATGGGCAATTACTATTTCCTCTGCTTCTCCACAGTGTTGATCACGGTGCTCGGTACCATCGTCACCGACAAGATTGTGGAACCCCGTCTGGCGGCCTTCGGCGGCCATGTATTGTCCGAAGAGGATGATTCCCTGACCACGGTCACCGATTTGGAAAAAAAGGGCCTGCGGCGGGCCGGTATCGTCATGGTGGTCTATCTTCTGCTGGTTGTGGCCCTTTGCCTCCCCTCCGGCTCGTTCTTTCGCAATGAGGCCGGTGAACTGCTTGGCAAGGCTTCCCCCTTTGTGGACGGCATTGTGGTCCTGATCGCCCTGCTGTTCTTCCTGCCCGGCGTGGCCTTTGGCCGCATCGTCGGCACCTTCGCCAACCACCATGCCGTCTGCAATGCCATGAGCAAGTCCATGGCCTCCATGGGCTCTTTCCTGGCTCTGGCTTTCGTCTCCGCCCAGTTTATCAATTACTTCAACTATACGAAGCTGGGCACCATCATCGCCCTCAGCGGCGCCTCCTTCCTCCAGGACGCCAACATCGGTCTGATTCCCCTGATTGTGGTCTTTATCCTGTTTTCTGCCTTTATGAACCTGTTTATGGGTTCCGCTTCCGCAAAATGGAACATCCTCGCCCCGGTATTCGTCCCCATGTTTATGCTGTTGGGGTACCGGCCGGAGCTGTGTCAGCTGGCGTACCGCATCGGTGATTCCAGCACCAACATCATCACCCCTCTGATGACGTATTTTGCCGTCATCGTCACCTTTGCCCAACGCTACGACAAAAAAGCCGGTATCGGTACCATCACCGCCACCATGCTGCCTTACAGCATTTGCTTCTTGGTGTTCTGGACCATCACCTTTGTGATCTGGCTGGCTCTGGGCCTTCCCATCGGCGTTGGCACCGGCGTCCATCTGTGATATGCAAAAACACCGAAGTTTCCTTAGAAACTTCGGTGTTTTTGCAACTTATGGTTTGCAGCGGCCGCAGGGGCTATAGCCCTGCGCCACCAGGTCCTCCCGGGTACCGGTGTACTCCTGCCGGTTCTCCGGGCTGATATCCGCTGCGCTGGAGCAGTCCGGAGAATGGAATTTCATACTGTTGGTATTCAGGACGTAGATTGTGCCCTGTGGTTCCTCTTCTGCCGGTTCTTCCGCCGGTGCCCCCTCCTCGCTGAGCCAGCTGTCTCCCGTGGCGTAATCGATGGTAACACCGGGCTGGACGTTATAGGCGTAGACACAGAAGCAGACGCCCTCGCCCTCGTCCTCCACGGACCAGCCTTCCATCAAAACGCCGTCGGCCACCAAATTGTTGTCGGTAAACACCGGCGTCACCCGGTACAACACATGGTTGTCCGTCTCCTGCACATAGTCAGCCACCATGTTTTCAAAGGGCAGCATTCCCTCGATATTCAGATATCGGGTACCGGTGATGAGATTCTCCTCGTTGGCGTTCTCTCCTGTCAGCTGATACCCCAGCAGATGGCAGCGGTTATAGAGATATTTACCGTCCACAATATCATATTTCACCGTCTGCCACCCTGAGGGCTTCACCTGACCAATAGAGCCCCGATCTTCTGTGGGCATGATGTCCTGGCCCACAGACGCCATGGCCACACCGCAGCGTCCCAGGGCGTCCAGCGGACTGTAGGACTCATAGGAATCGGTGGTCAAGTCCCCTTCCGTAAAATACGGCACATTGTCATGGACCGCCACATAGGCCGCGTCACTGTAGGCCGGAACTTCGTCAGCGGAAAACGTACCGCCCACCAGATCTCCGCTTACGGTCTGCTGCGGCTGCTCCTCTGTAGGAAGCCCGGCACACCCAGTCAAGGGCATGACCGCTACCAGCGCCGTCAGCATCCATGTCATCAGTGTTTGTTTCATGGTTCATATACCTCCCTGGTGATCTTGGGGTGAGAATTGCCGGGAAACTCTGATTGTTCCCGCAGCGTCCAATGATCCAACTGCAAGTCCAGCACCGCGTCAGCGGGATAGACCCGATTCCATCGATAGACAATCAGACGGTGTATCCGGGGCGCTGCCGGGCTCAGGGGCGGCGTCTCCACAAAGCAGACGCCATCCTCCGGCGTATCCTCCAGGACGTTCTCTGTCACGACCAGAGCCGTCTCCGGCGGAAACAGCATCACCGACCGTGGCGCCACATACAAAGCACCGCCGCAGTCCTCCAGCAGATGGGCCGACACCACACGGTCCCGGCTCTGGCGGCGGCCATTGAACTGCATGCCGTTTCGGTCGTCGAGACATACGAGAACCGTCATGGCTGCCGCTCCCCTTCCTCCGGGTTGTCCACCCGCTTCCGGCGGCACGCTTCGCAGCGATACAGCAACCGCAAATCGTATCCCAGCAGCGGCTCCGGAACACGTTCCTGAAACTGCTGGGTCAGATCCCCCAGGTCAATGTCCAGCAGTGCGCCGCAGTCGGCGCAGATCAAATGGTCGTGCCGCGTCCGGCGGTCATATCGGTCGGGCTGCCCCTCCACAATGACCTTCCGCACCCTGCTGGACTGGCTGAGTTTTTTTAAGTTGTTGTAGACCGTCGCCAATACTATGGTCGGGTAACGCTGCTTCAGCGCAGCGTAAATCTGCTCCGCCGTCATGTGACTGCGGGAGGATTCAATCAGTTCATAGATAGCCTGTTCATACTTTGTCATAGGTACCTCGCTTGGTTCGTCGCACAGAATGGGTTTCTATAACGCTATGCAAAAAAGACACACCATACGGTGTGTCTTTTGGGGCAACTGGCAACACATCCGAATTCCATGACGAACTTCTCCATGTTCTATATCAGTATATCATACATCACGGACAATGTCGAGAAAGTGTCTATCCGTTGTAAGTTTCCCTTTTGCCCCCACACTGTCCAGATGCGCTTTGATGGAGCTGCATGATACGGAAGTCCTCATCAAACCGTAACGCCATATACTGTTAAATATCTGAAAGCCGTTCCAGCCAAACACCTGTCTCTACGCACACACCGCCCTGACTCTTTCCCTGTAAATACCAGTATCCACCTTCCCCCTTTGCCGCAGACAGCAAAAACGACTGTCCAAATGGTACCTCATTGTGATAGCTCAAAACCATTCGGCGCACCCGATTTTCCTCCATACACGCCGGGTCGATGGCGTCACACGCAAGATCTGCATACCGCGTGTTGTTGATATGATGATTGGTATCACAGAGACTATAGCCGGCCAGAATGGGAGTTCCTTCTGCTGTCGGAATCCGCGGCAGAGAAAAATCCAACGCCTGTTCTGGAGTGCGGTAAAAAGGATACTGCATTTCTTCCGGCGGGTGCCGGAGAATGCGGCGGCTGCTCACATCTACCAATACCCATCGGCTGTCACAGGCCGCGGCCATGCTGCCCGATTCATCCACAAATGCAGTAAAGCGATGGAATACCGCCCGCTGCGGCTGCGCCGGAATCGTGGTAACCTGAAGCACTTCCTCGTTATCGATGGGTCTGTACAACTCCACAGCTGCTTTCACCATCAAAAAGGCCGTATTGGTTTGGTGATAGACTGCATTATCCAACCCCACGGCATTGCAGTGGTCAATGGCAATCTGCTGGGCTTTCCGCAGCAAGGCCGCAGGCATCATCTGATTGCGAAAATCACAGTCAGACTGTTCGATTCGTTCCGTCTGTGTAAAAGTTTGCATCGTTTCCATACTCCTCTTCCTTTCCCGCCTCAGATCAAGCTCCAGTTCATACTTTTCTCTGAAAAGCATACTACATCATCTATTATACAAAAACAGACTGTGCAATCAATTATTATTTCAGTGGTGCCTCTGCTTGATTGGTTTGTTCAAAAAATGGTTATTCCTCTGCCACCTTTGGCCCTCTGTAACCATCTATTATAAGACAGGGTATGTCAGATACTCCATGGAACAATTTAGAGGTGGTATTTTATGAAACGAGTTCTTGCTGGAATGTTGTGCTGTGTTACACTTTCCACCAGCATATTAGCCGCTCCATGGCCTTCCTGGGCACAGGACGCCTACGACTGGGGACAATCCCAATCAATCAGCGAGGAATTGCTGTCATCCGCGGATATGGTGGTAACCCGTGCCGCTGCTGCCAGGCTGCTGTATGAAGCCAACGGCAGTCCTGCTGTCACAGCGGCCTGTCCCTTTTCCGATGTGACAGGCGCTGCCGCCAATGCCGTCACCTGGGCGGAACAGCAGGGTTATATCACCGGCGTCGGCAACGACCTGTATGCACCTGCCCGCTCCGTAACCCGTCAGGAATTTGCCGCCATCCTGTGGCGTTGGGCCGGAACACCCGCCCCTTTCCAAATGGACCTCTCCGCCTATGACGATTTGGCCTCCGTGGCAGAGTGGAGCCGGTCTGCCGTCATCTGGTGTGTACAGTCCAGAATCTTACAAGGACGTTCTGCGGACCAGCTGGCGCCAAACGGCACGATTACCATGGCGGAGGCCCTTATGATGTTGCAGAGGGCCCAAGCGCTGCCCGATGTCTCGTCCATGGCTTCCGACCTACAAGCGCTGACCAGCGCTCCCCGGCCCATCGGCTCCGATGGAGAAGCCGCCGCCGTCTCCTATCTCCAGAAACGGTTCACAGAGCTGGGCTAGCCGCTTACCTAGAGTTTCAACTGATGGAACAGGCCCAGGCAGTCCCAGTACGGAGATTGAAGTGTCAGTGAACAATGGTAAATCGATTGAGACTCATGGACTGTAGTCCCAGAGAAATTGAACGAAAAAGCCTTCGGCAAATTCCGAAGGCTTTTTCGTTTTTGGTAATTATTCCAATGCGTTTGTATGCTCAGCACGAGGCTGCTTTGGAGTTCCTTTTCTCTTTACTCGTCCTGTATGCCATCGGGCGAAGGAGTCTCCAGGCATTTGAGAAGATTTTCGGCAGAAACCCCATATAGCTTTGCTAATGCCAGTAAGTTGGATGTATTGGGATCGCTGGTACCATTTTCCCATTTGGACACAGACTGACGGCTGACGCCCAATGTCTCTGCTACAAACTCCTGCGTCATTTGGCAGCGCAGACGATTTTCTTTTAAAGCCTCACCAAGGGATTTCGCCACCACCTTTTTCTCGTTTCGCACCTCTTTGGAATTGATGTATTTTTTCAACGCTTTGATGATGAGTATAAAAAGGTATACGATGCCGCAAAAGACAGCAGCCCAAAACAGCACATATAGCACCGCAATCCAAATCGTCATTATTCTAGTAGCATCCATGTCTTTATTCTCTCCAATTATTTAAGGACTCTGTCCAGCTGCAACACAGTCACTTTATTTTTGTCCCAAGTGTGTTGATTTTCTCCAGTGCGGCCTGCGGCACAGACGCCTCATCCACAACTTCCAATCCTACAACAAGGGTCCTGCTTGCGTCAACCCTGATATAAGTGCCGGGAGCATAGTACTCTTCTGCGCTGCCAGTTTTGGTAAAGTAAACTTCTCTCTCCTTGCCTTGGTCATTATAACCCATCAGGGTATATTCTTTTCCTTTAACCTGCTTGACTCCGTCAGTATCTACCAACCAGGAATCCTCGTTGATTTCCTCTTCCGGAATCTGCGTATAGTAGCGATCGGAGATCACATACCGGTCATTATAATAGTTTTTTGCCCAAAATGCGCCTGCCACAAGGAAAATGACAACGGCTAAAATGATCAGTTTCTTCTTTTTCATAGGCCTTTCCTCCATTAAAATTCAAGTTCTTTTTTGTTGAACAACATAACAGAAATTACAGTGGGAATTACCACATAACAAACCACCGCTGACAGTAGTGTGGAATAAAACGATTTGTTCTCTAAAAGGAATGTTTTGGCAGTATATAGCTGCGTTGTGTAGAGATATTTCGTCAAATCACCAACCAGGTTGATCAAAAACACTTGTCCCAAAATCATAGTCAGCGCGATATATACTGTTTTTGACGCCAACAACACATAAAGGATACGACAAGTGGAAAAAAGCTCAAAAAGCTTGTAATCTTAGCCACATACATATCTGCTGTAAAGCCAGGATTAAAATAGATGAATACCATACCCACAAAGAGAGCGGCAAATATCCCAAGTGCCCAAAGAAACGATTGCTTGTGCAGGACACGGCGAATATCCGCGCCAATGTAATTACGCATGGATTGACCCTCCTACCAGTTCAAAGTAGTAATCTTCCAGGGATTTATATTCTGAGGACTCCTGTAAAACGGAAATATGGTTTTCCTCCAAAAGGCGCTTTGCTCTTGCGTAATCATCCACACGGATCTGGATTTTATCGCTGCGTACCTTTAAATCCTGATGGGTAATTTCGCATAGTACACGTCCATGATCGATGATTCCAAAACGGGTTGCCGTGTGTTCCAGTTCATTTAGAATGTGGGAGGAAACGATTACGGTTGTACCGTATTCCTGATTCAGCTTTACAATCAGATGCCGGATATCCGCAATTCCCTGTGGGTCGAGACCGTTGACCGGTTCATCCAAAATCAGGATTTCCGGGAACCCCAGCATGGCGTTGGCGATACCAAGCCGCTGCTTCATCCCCATAGAAAAGGAGCCGAACTTTGTAGTTGTGTCCTGCAAACTGACAAGCCGCAAGACCCTGTCAATCTCCCCTTTGTCTTGGATGCCTTTTAGTTTCCGGTAATACTCCAGATTTTCTTTTGCAGTCAGATATTCGAAAAAATTCTTTCCGATAAAGAATCCTATCTTTTTTCTGCTTTGCAATATGGCAGACTTTGACTGACTGCCGGCAATGGAAAGCTGACCTTTTTCAAATTTAGTCAGCCCCAGAATGATTTTAAAAATTGTTGTTTTGCCTGCGCCGTTCTTTCCAATAAGACCGTAAATCTCGCCCTGTCGGACGGTCAGATTTACATCTTCAAGAACCGAATGCGTTCCATATTTTTTATAGATGTGGCGCAATGAAATCATATCCATCACTTCACGCTCCTTTTAAAGCGATACTGCTCAATTGCTGGCATCAGTTTATCAAAAAAAGCCGGTTGCAGCCACCAACTATCCTGTAAAACATAGGTTACATTGCACTTTACATCCCTGTTTTGCCGTACTATTGCATAGAAAATTAAAAAATCCCGCCTCATATTTTAAAATGAGGCGGGATTTACTTATGGGCGTGCAGAGACCTATAGCGGCAGTCAAGCAGCAGTCATATTGCGGTCAGTTTCATTGTAAAAGTGGTTTTTTAGTGTAGCACACTGCATGCGGACAAGGCCCCTCCCATTTGTTTTACGAGAGACTTTGCAATGGGCGACCCCAAACCGTAACTGCCGTTGTGTTTCCGGGAGTCATCCACCCGATAAAAACGTTCGAAGATTTTATCAATATGCTCTGGTGCGATGCCTTCTCCCGTATTAGAAACCGTTAGAACTGCATATTTCCGCTGACGATGCAGGCAGACCTCAATGGTTCCTCCTGTATTGGTATATTGGCAGGCATTATCCAGTAAAATCTGAATCACCTGTTCCGCATCAGCTTACTGTAAAAGCCGCGCTTATAATAAAGAAAAGACACGCCGCAAGACGTGTCTTTTCTTTTTGGAGGTGCCACCCAGATTCGAACTGGGGAATAAAGGTTTTGCAGACCTTTGCCTTACCACTTGGCCATGGCACCATATGGAGCGGGTGACGAGGCTCGAACTCGCTACCTCCACCTTGGCAAGGTGGCGCTCTACCAGATGAGCTACACCCGCGTATCACATCGCACATCAGCGAACGCAAGAATTATATCACATTCTTCCAGATTTGTCAAGAAGTTTTTTCCTGACCAAACCTTTTAGAAGTGGTGCCTCCGGTCGGAATCGAACCAACGACACGCGGATTTTCAGTCCGCTGCTCTACCAACTGAGCTACAGAGGCATATGTGCCGAAACTCGGCACAGTAAAAATGGCGACCCGGAACGGACTCGAACCGTCGACCTCCAGCGTGACAGGCTGGCGTGCTAACCGACTGCACCACCGGGCCAAATTGGTGGGAACAACAGGGCTCGAACCTGTGACCCCATGCTTGTAAGGCATGTGCTCTCCCAGCTGAGCTATGCTCCCAACACTTCCCTACGTTTCCTGAACTTTTTACCACCGTTTTGCGGCGTCTTGTCCTCAACGCGAGATTTATTATACACGCATCCCCCCTTTTTGTCAACTGTATTTTTGAGAAAAATTTCATCAATTTTCGTTTTTGCCAAAAAGTTAGAAATTCTCCAGAAATTCCAGGTATCGCTGGACCAATCCGCTGGTCTTGTTGGCGTAAATCACCGCTTTGGCCATGGGCACGTTATCGGTAATGATATTGTCTACCCCCAGCTGCACCATCTTCTCCATGGATTTCTCCGAGTTGACGGTCCAGGCATAAAGCTGCTTTTGAGCGTTGTGCAGCCGTTCCACCATGGATGAGGTGATATTGATGGATTTGACACTGAACGTATCAGCCGCCTTGAGCTTCAGCAGATTGCCGTAGGCCACAGCCATCACATACACAGTCTGCACTTCCTCATCACAATCCCGGACCTGCTGCAAGGTTTCATAGGACTGGGATGTAATCACACACCGGTCCATATAGTCAAAATTGCGCACCAAATCCACCACAGACTTGGCAAAGTCCGTCTCATGGCCTGTAGGCTTCAGTTCAATATTCAGGCGCATACCGTTATCCCTGGCCCACTCCAGAACCTCCGCCAAGGTGGGAATAGGCGTGCCTTCATACTCCGGCGCAAACCATCCGCCTGCATCCAGCTGGGCCACTTCTTTGAAGTCCACCTCCCAGATGTTGCGGGGGTCCCCGGTGGTCCGGCGCAAACTGCTGTCGTGCATTACAATCAGCACGCCGTCCTTTGTCTGTTGCACGTCCAGTTCAATCCAGTCAGCGCCCATTTCCAAAGCACCCTCAAAAGCCGGCATGGTGTTTTCCGGAAAGTCCTTGGACGCGCCGCGATGGGCCGTTACTTCCATGGTACGGACATATTCCACATTGAAATTGGTCTCACCGATGGACGCCTGATAGGCATAGTAGGCACAGAATGCCACCGACAGCAGCAGCACTGCCGCCTCCGCCGTCCGCAGCCACCGGCTGCCCCGGCGATGCTCCAAATTCACGGCCATGGTCTGGGGCAGTTCATGGCCTTTCTGGCCCATCCGGACGTAGAACAGGGCGCTGATACAGCCAAAACCCACCGGCACCGACAAAACAGAAAACAGCAGCAGCAGAATGCTCAGGGTCACCCAGACGGTCCCCATCAGCACAGCATCCAACACCACGGACTCCGTGAACAGCTTCGACAGAAACACAACGCCTGCCAGCAGTGCCATGACAAGAATAGCGAAGAAAATCGCGCCGGCCATCTGCAATGCACCGAAGGTCAGCAAATCCCGCAGGCGGCTGCCCCGGCCCAGTGCAATGCTGCGGCGGCGAGCCTCGCGGAAGGGGCAGCCCTGGAGGGCGTAGAACTGGAACACATAGAGCCACCGGAGCACCAGTATTGTCAAAGCCACCAGAATGGCCGCGGCACACCACACCCATCCAGGATGTTTGCTTAGAAGGTCCTCCACGGCCTCTGGAATGGCCACAGTGCTGATAAAGCCCGGCAGGATGCCGATATTCATCACCGGCAGCAGCAACAGCGCCATGATGGCCAGAGGCCAGTTCCGAGGCCGGAACACCCGCCATGCCGCCCGCCATGCCGCCCGGAGCATGGATGGCAGATCCGCCCGGCAGCCAAGCCGCCCCTGGTCCACCGCGTAGAGAATCGCGCCGATATCCAGCAGCACATAAAATGCCACCAGGAGAATGACCACAAACAGCAGCACCCAGGTGATGGGGTTTTGCAGGAACGGCCCAATATTGTCCACGGTCAGATAGTCGTAACCATTGGCCGCCATAACGCCCCGGACCGACAGGGAGAACACCGGCGTAAATACCGTCAACGCCAGCAGCTTGAACAGTAGTTCAAATTCAAACAGCGGCCGCCAGCTGCACCGCAGCATCCTGGCCACCATCTTCCACTCTTTCACAGCGGTCTCCCCTTTCCGTTTTTACCATTTTATCATATTTCCTGTCCCTTTACCACAGAACAAAAAGAAAAAAGCACACAGACAGCGAACCGTCTGTGTGCTTATGGAGCGGGTGACGAGGCTCGAACTCGCTACCTCCACCTTGGCAAGGTGGCGCTCTACCAGATGAGCTACACCCGCATTTTGCGGTATTCGTTGGGGAGTCGAGAAGCTGAGAACGCTCTCAGCTTCTCATATGGCGACCCGGAACGGACTCGAACCGTCGACCTCCAGCGTGACAGGCTGGCGTGCTAACCGACTGCACCACCGGGCCAAACTTCCCTATTCATAAACGGCCTTTCAGCCGATGGAGCGGGTGACGAGGCTCGAACTCGCTACCTCCACCTTGGCAAGGTGGCGCTCTACCAGATGAGCTACACCCGCATCTGCACCGCGTTTGCAGTGCAAATGGTGCCTCCGGTCGGAATCGAACCAACGACACGCGGATTTTCAGTCCGCTGCTCTACCAACTGAGCTACAGAGGCATATGTGCCGAAACTCGGCACAGTAAAAATGGCGACCCGGAACGGACTCGAACCGTCGACCTCCAGCGTGACAGGCTGGCGTGCTAACCGACTGCACCACCGGGCCATTTGGCCTTGAAAACTTGGGTTTTCCCAACTTTTCATCGTCGTTCGCACCGTTTGGCGCTATCGACGGGTGTTATTATATCGGATGGTCCGCCAAATGTCAACACCTTTTTTCAAAAATTTTAAAGTTTTTTCAGAATGTCCTGAATCTGCTCTGTGGTGAAGGCATAATCGGTATCACAGAACTGGCAGCCGATGTGGATGGTCTCCCCATCGTCCACGATTTCCTGCAATTCCTTCTTTCCCAAGCTGATCAGCGTAGATGTCACCCGGTCCAAAGAGCAATAGCACCGGTATTCCACCGGCGTCGTCTCCAGAAACTCCAGCTCAAAGTCCCGCAGCACCGTCTCCAGCAGTTGTTCCGGCGTCATACCCTGTTCCAGCATTGGCGTCACCGCACCGGCGGCCTGGATGCCCGCCTCAATCTTGTCGATGACTTCGTCCGGCGCACCGGGCAGCAGCTGAATCAGGTAGCCGCCGGCAGCCTTGACGCTTTGGTCCACGTCCACCAGGACGCCCAACGCACAGGCCGTCGGCACCTGCTCACTCTGGACGAAATATGTGGTGATATCCTCGGCAATCTCGCCTGTAACCAGCTCCACGCTGCCGATATACGGTTCCTTCATCTGCAAATCCCGAATCACCGTCAGCATGCCATGGCCCACGGCGGCGCCCACATCCAGCTTGCCCTTGTACTTCTCCAGCAGGGAAATCTGCGGATTGGTCACATAGCCCCGGACATTGCCCACGGCGTCAGACACGGCCAGCAGTGTACCCAGGGGGCCGTCGCCCTTGATTTGCAGCGTCAGGGAGCCGTCCTCTACCTTCTGCATATTGCCCATCATGGAAGCTGCCGTCAGCAGCCGTCCCAGGGCCGCCGTGGCTGTGGGCAGCGTCTTGTGAATCTGCCGGGCCCGCTCGACAATCCCAGCGGACGTAATGGCTGTGGCCTTGACATAGCCATCCTTTGTCATGGCTCTGACAATCTTATCGCTCATGGTTCCTCCTTGACTGCCGCGAAATAAATGCGCTGTTCCTCCGGCCGCGGCGGCGTCAGACGGCGGTCCCCCATGGGAAGCACCAGATCAAAGCCCGCCTCCAGCAGCCATTGGGTCAGCTCCTCGGTGGTATAGGCATACTCAGCGTGCTCTTCAAAGCTGCGCCGCCACACGTCGCCGTCCCGCTGGAACAGGTCGATGCCGTAATAGCATAGATTCTCCCCTTCGTCGAACTCCGCCCGCCACACACAATAGCTGTCGTCGTTTTCGTCCAAAAACACCTGGCCATCCAGGCCCCGGAGCTTGTGCGCCGAATTGATATCAAACAGGAAGACGCCACCCGGCGTCAGATGGTCGTACACCCGCCGGAATGTCTCCCGGACATCCGCCGGATCGGTGACATAGTTGAGACTGTCGAGGCAGCACACGGCCAGCTCCACCGGCTGGGGCAGTTCCAACTCCTGCATGGGCTGGCAGATAAACAGAGGCCGCTCCCCTTCCAGCTCCAGCGCTTTGTCATAAGCCACTGTCAGCATATCCTCCGACAGATCAACGCCCAACACCGCATATCCCTTACGGGCCAGCAGAACGGACAGGGAGCCGGTGCCGCAGGCCAGATCCAGTACGGTCTTGGGGCTCTTCCCCAGGCGCTGCAACACCGACTCCACAAAGTTCAGTGTTTCCTCATATGCGATATCTTGGGTCAATCCGTCGTAGGAGAACGCCAGGGCCTCATAGGCGCTCACGCGTCGTCCTCCTCGTCCTCGGACTCCAGCTTGGCAAAAATATCCCGATAGGCGTCAGTACCGTAGTTGAGACTGCGGTTGACGCGGCTGATGGTGGCACTGCTGGCGCCGGTCTGCTCCAGAATGTCGTTGTAGATCATACCCTGATTCAGCAGCTTGGCCACTTCAAAACGCTGCTCCATGGCCTTCAGCTCCGATACGGTGCACAGGTCCACAAAAAAATTGTAGCACTGTTCCGGTGTCTCCAGCAGCAGGATCGCACGGTACAGGTCATTTTCGGGATTGGATCGCTTATTGCGGTTATTCACACCCACACCTCCAAAATATAAAAATGGCCCTAGTCGGCCCGATCTGTTTGTTTATATTAGCATACTAAACCGAAAAAGTAAATAGGAACTTGAAAATTTCTACCGGTTTCTGGTGTTTTTTCCCCTTTCATTTCCCATTTGGGGACAACAAAGGCAGGAGACGTTCGTCTCCTGCCCGATCTGCTCTTATGGTGCACCAACGCCTTACTTATCAAAAATCTTCAGCAGGGCATCAATGTCGTCATCGTCCACCTTGGGCTGGGCCGGTGCAGCGGTGCTCTTGGCCTTTTCCCCGGCGGCGGTGAACATACCGGTGTTCTTGACGGGAGCCTTGGTGCTGGCATCGTCAAAGCCGGTGGCAATGACGGTGACGCGCATCTCATCGTCAAAGCTGTCGTCAAAGGCAGCGCCGAAGATGATATTGGCGTCTGGGTTGGCGGCCTCCATAACAATATTGGCGGCGGTCTCCACATCGTCCAATCCCAGATCGGCGGAACCGGTGACGTTGATCAGAACGCCCATGGCGCCATTGATGGAGGTCTCCAGCAGGGGGCTGGCCACAGCGGCCATGGCGGCCTGCTCGGCCTTGTCCCGGCCGGAAGCGGTGCCCACGCCCATGTGGGCCCGGCCGGCGTCCTTCATGATGGCCGACACGTCGGCGAAATCCAGATTGATGATGACCCGCTCGGAGTAGCCCACCAGCTCGGAAATGGAGTTGACGGCCTGCTTCAGCACATCATCCGCAATTCCAAAGGCGTTGGCAAAGGTGATCTTCTGATCAGTGACGTATTTCAGGCGGTCGTTGGGGATGATGATCAGAGCATCCACCTTCTCCGACAGCTCGGCAATGCCGCTCTCCGCCTGACGCATCCGGTTGGCGCCCTCAAAGCGGAACGGCTTGGTCACCACGCCGACGGTGAGAATGCCGGCCTCATGGGCCAGATCGGCAATGATGGGGGCTGCGCCGGTGCCGGTGCCGCCGCCCATACCGGCGGTGATGAACACCATGTCGGTATTCTCCAGAACCTTGGCGATGAGCGCACGGCTCTCCTCGGCGGACTTTTTGCCAATGTCGGGCTTGGAGCCGGCGCCCATGCCGCCGGTGAGCTTCTCGCCGATCTGAACCTTGTTCTCACATTTGGACTTGTTCAGATCCTGCTTATCCGTATTGACGGCAATGAACTCCACACCCTGCATCCCGCTGGCAATCATGCGGTTGACAACGTTGTTACCGGCGCCGCCAACGCCGATGACCTTGATTGAAACTACTTTATCCGTATATACCTCAGACATTTGGGCTCCTCCTATGTATCTGGATCAACACTCAATCGTGTACAGCTATGCTATATTATGCTTATCTCTGCTATTTTAACGCGAAAATAGCGTCAGGTCAATATATTTCATCAATTCTCCGCAGAATTATCGGCCGTACCCGTTTCTTCTCCCGTTTCCGTCGATTCCGGGGTCTCCGAAGACGACGGTTCCCCCGTGTCTTCGGTGGATTCTTCCGGTGTCTGGCTGTCGGATTCCTCCGTGGTTTCCCCAGTGGACTCCTCCGGCGTTTCCGGCACCGACACGGTGGAACTCCAGGGTTTGAACACGGCAGCGTTCTCCTTTTCCAACGTCAAATCGATGATACCGCCCTCGGCAATCTGGCTGTCGGCCAGAATGGCTGTCAGATAACGCATTTTATATTCCATCTGGTCCACGCCGCCCAGGTGGATCTCATAGAGAGATTCATACCGGAGAATGATGTCATACGGCTTGGTCACATCAATCTCCACAATCTTCGGCAGATAGTCGGTGGCTTCCAGCAATTGGATCACTGTCAGCGCCGCGTCCAGCGCCTCCGTCTCGGCACAGACGGCCTGATCGCCCGCCTGGGGCGTCTGGACGGTGACGCCCACCAGCCAGGGATAGGACGACGCGCCCGGCGACGCCTGTTCCAGCAGCTTGCCGCTGCTGTTCATGAGCCACACCGTGCCGTTGGCAGCGTAGACCGCATAGACGGCGTCGCTCTCCCGGACCGTGACAGTGACCGTGCCCGGCAGGGCCCGTCCCACCTGTACATCCTCCACATAGGGCAGGCTGGCCTGAATGCGGCCCGCCACGGTGCCGCGGCTCACAGCCAGCAGATTGTCTCCCAGAGCAAGGCCCGAAGCCTCCACCACCTCCTCGTCGGTGTAGAGATTGTTCCCCTCCACCACGATATCGGTGATCTTAAAAAAAATGGCAGCGCAGAAAATGAATATGGCCACCACCAGCAGCATGACAAAAATCCTTGCCAGCACGCCGCTGCGGCCGTATCGTCGTTGTCCGCCTGTTGGGGGCCGCCGGACGGAGGTTCCGCCGGACGGCCCGTTGTATCTGCCTTGCTCCATATTGTTTCGTTCCTCCTGGCGCCTCCCGGCGCGGTGTTATCCAGTGTAGTCGGTTTCCCATATCCGGGCGCCCACGGCGCTCAGCGTTTCAACAATGTTGTCATAGCCCCGCCGGATATGGTGGACGCCCAGAACGGTGCTGTCCCCTTCCGCCTGCAGCGCACCGATGAGCAGCGCCGCGCCGCAGCGCAGATCTGTGGCCTCCAGAATGCCGCCGTGGAGGTGGGCCACCCCCCGGACCAGTGCCCGGCTGCCATACTGGCGGATATCGGCCCCCAGCAGCCGCAGCTGCTCCACATGGCGCAGCCGGTTTTCAAAAATGGTCTCTGTAAACTCTGTAATGCCTACCGCCCGCAGCAGCGCCGCCATCATGGGGGCCTGGGCGTCGGTGGGAAATCCCGGATGGGGCCGGGTCACCACCGGACCCGGCGTATGTAACCGTCCGTCCGATTGCAGCAGCAGCCCCCGTTCCGTGGGCTGCAGGATGCAGCCCGACCGCTCCAGCAGCTCCGTCACCGGCGTCAATGCGTCCGGCACGGCTCCCACCAGCTCCACCAGACCGCCGCACCCAGCGGCGGCACACAGGTAGGTGGCCGCTTCGATACGGTCGGCCATGACCTTGTGACAGGCCCCATGGAGAGGCCGCCCGCCCTCGACGGTGATGGTGCCGGTACCAGCTCCGACGACTTTCGCGCCCATGGCCGTTAAAAACCGCGCCAGGTCCGTGATTTCCGGCTCTCTGGCAGCGTTTTCAATGGTCGTTACGCCCCGGCAGCCCAGGGCCATCAACATGGCGTTTTCCGTGGCCCCCACGCTGGGGCATCGCAGGGGCAGGCAGCAGCCCGCCATACTGCGGCAGGTACAGCGCAGACTGGGGCTGCATCCTTCCCAGCAGGCTCCCAACTCCTCCGCGGCCCACAGATGCAGGTCGATGGGCCGCCGCCCCAGAGCGCAGCCGCCGGGTAAAGAAAGCTCCGCCCGGCCGCAGCGGGTCAGCAACGCCCCCAGAAACAGAATCGAGGAACGCATACCGCCCATGAGATCTCCGGGGATATCACAGCGATCCACCGTGGCGGCGTCCACCGTCAGCCGGTGGTCCTGTCGGACCACCCGGCATCCCAGGTGCTCCAGAATGGCAATGGCCGTATCCACATCGGCGATGCGGGGACAATTATCAATTTCACAGATTCCGGCGCAACAGATGCACGCCGCGAGAATGGGCAGGACGCTGTTCTTGGCCCCGTGGATGGCCACGGTCCCCTCCAGCGGCCGCCCGCCGTTGACCCTATACGCTTTCATAGCTCCCTCCGCAGTTCTCAATGGGACTCTCCATGGATATCCCGAGTTTGTCGAACAGGTTTGACAAACTCAAGGCGGGAATTCAACTTTGAAACGTTGAATTCTCAGTCAATTGAAATCGGTGCAGGGGACTTTTGTCCCCCGCACACACCCCCTGCTGCTCTGTCACAGCAGTTTTACGGGTTCCTTGACAACTGGATATCCCATCCTATGCGGAAAAAGCCGTCATTGTGACTTGGCCAGCTCCAGCAGCACGCCGTAGATCTGCTCCGCGGCGTCCACCACGGCCACCTGCCGCAAGGCGCTGCGCATGGCGCTGCGCCGCTCCTGGTCCTCCAGGAGCTTCCGGGCCGTTTCATAGAGGCGGCCGCCGTAACAATCCCGTTCCAGCAGGACCTCCGCCGCGCCGCGCCCTTCCAGCAGCCGCGCGTTCTTCTCCTGGTGGTTGTTGGTGGCATTGGGCGACGGCACAATGATACAGGGCGTGGCCGACGCCGCCACCTCACTGATGGTGGCCGCGCCGCCCCGGCAAATCACCAGGTCCGCCGCCGCCATCAACAGCGGCATATCATAAATATATTCCCGCAGGTCAATGGACGGGTGCTCCGACAGGTCCACCCCCGCCTCCTTGACATACTGGGGCATCCACCGCCAGCCAAAACTGCCGGTGGCATGGATATGATTCCACGGTTCTCCGTCGGCAATCTCCCGAACGAAGAAATCGGTAATCTTCTTGTTCATTTCCCGTGCGCCCAAACTGCCCCAGCAGGACACCACCAGAGGACGGTTGTCCAGTCCCAGGGCTTCTCTGGCCGCTTCCCGGGTGGTATAGAGAAATTCCGGCCGCACGGGCATGCCGGTGACCACCACCCGTTCCGGGTTCTCATACTGTTCCCGGCTCTCTTCAAAGTTGACGAGAATCCGTTCGGCTCCCTTGGCCACCATTTTGGTAGTGAGGCCCGGCACGGCATTGGATTCATGGACCGCCGTGGGAATATGCCGTCTGGCCCCCTGCCGCAGCATGGGGAAGCTGGCATAGCCGCCGGTACCGAGAATCACGTCGGGCTTGAACTGGTCAATAATATCATCGGCCCGCTGCAAGGCCCGCCGGATGGTCCGGATGGTCCGGAAATTATGGGCGATGCCCTGGGGCGTCAGCTTCCGCTGAAAATTGGAGATGGTCAGCGTCCGCAGCTCAAACCCCTCCCGGGGCACCAGCTTCGTCTCCATGCCGTCGTCGGCGCCGACAAAGAGAATATTGCTGTTGGGACTGCGCTCCCGCAGGAGCTTGGCGACGGCAATGGCCGGATTGATATGGCCGCCGGTGCCGCCGCAGGTAAAGATCACATTCATGGCGTCGCCTCCCGGACCTGCTGTAGATTGCGCTTTGTGTTGCGTGAGATATTGAGAATAATGCCCATTTCACCCAGCTGCATCATCAAAGCCGTGCCGCCATAGGAGAAAAACGGCAGGGAGATACCGGTGGAGGGCAAAAAGTTGGTGACGACGCCAATATTGAAGAAGACCTGCAAGGCCAGCAGCGTGGAAAGGCCGGCGGCCACCAGGGTGCCGAACCGGTCTCTGGCCCGCTGGGCAATGAGGAAGCCGCGGACAATCAGCAGAACAAACAGCAGAATGATGACAACTGCGCCGATAAATCCCAGCTCCTCGCAGACAATGGCGAAGATATAGTCGTTGTGTTCCTCCGGCAGATAGAGGTATTTCTGGCGGCTCTTGCCGAAGCCCAGACCCATCAGGCCGCCGGAGCCGATGGCATAGAGGGACTGGACCAGCTGCAAGCCGCTGTCAGAGGGGTCGCTGAAGGGGTCCCGCCACGACTCCAGACGGGCCGCGGCATAGGGGAAAATGGCCAGATACAGCGCCGCGCCCACCAGCGCCACGCCCAGGCCGATGAGAAACCATTTTTTCGGGGTGCCGCCCAGGAACATCATCACCGCGCCGGTGGCGCAGATGATTAATGTAGCCGACAGATGGGGCTCCAGGGCCAGCAGGCCCGCCGTCACCGCCAGAACACCGGCAAAGGGCAGCACGCCGTACCGGAACGTCTCCATCTTCTCCCGGAAGTTGGAGATCATATTGGCAAAGAGCAGCACCACCGCCAGTTTGGCCACCTCCGAGGGCTGGAACTGGCCCAGGCCCGGCAGGGTGATCCAACGGGTGGCGCCGCCGGATTCGGTACCAATGATGGGTGTCAGCAGCAGCAGCACAAAGCATCCTGCCGCCAAAAACAGGGAGATGGGCCGCCACAGTTGATAGTTGAAGCGGCTGGCCGCGTACATACCGGCAATGCCGATGAGGGCAAAGCGCAGCTGTTTCCAGAAATAAAAGGCCGAGTCCCCCTCATCGGTATAGGCTCTGGCATAGCTGGCCGAGAACATCATGATGACACCGATGGTCACCAGCAACAAAGTCAGGATCAAAAAAGGCAGATCCAGCATTCCGCGATCGTCTATGAGTACCTTCTCTTTCTCTTTTGGCTGGGTTGTTGCTCTCATGGGTCCTCCTTTTGCCGATTGCCGGTTAATAGCGCCCGGCTACGCCCACAAAGGCCGCTGCACACAGCAGCAGCGTTACCACGGTAAACACCGTGAAAATTTTTACCTCGCTCCATCCCGACATCTCAAAGTGGTGGTGGATGGGCGTCATTTTGAAAATCCGCTTGCCATGGGTCAGCTTGAAATACATCACCTGCATCATCACCGACACGGTTTCCATAATGTAAATCAGGCCCACGGGAATCAGCACCAGCGGCATATCCATGGCAAAGGCCAAGCCGCAGACGGCGGCGCCCAGGAACAGGGAGCCGGTATCACCCATAAACACCTTGGCCGGGTGGAAGTTATAGACCAGGAAACCCGCCAGACCGCCGAACAGCGCTGCCGGGAACAGGGCCAGCGTGTGCAGGCCACTCTCCGGAAAAATGCTCCAGATGGAAGCCGTCACGGCGAAAAACGCCATGACCGGCATGGTGACGCCGGTGGCCAGGCCGTCGATGCCATCCGTCAGGTTGACAGCGTTGACGCAGCCCACGATGACAAAGATGGCGAAGACCATATAGACGATCCAGTTGATCTCAAAGGTCACGTTCCAGAACGGGATGTACAGGTGGTTGGTCAGGTGGCCGCTCCAGCGCAGCAGCGCCAGATAGCACCCGGCAGCCGCCAGCTGCAATACCAGCTTTTGCAGTGCCGTCAGGCCCAGATTCCGCTTTTTCTTTACCTTGACGAAATCATCCAGAAAGCCGATGGCACCGTAGACCATAGAAAACACCAGCACAAACAGGTGTTCCCAGTGGCCCGACAACACGCCGCTCCAGCCGAAGAGAATCATGGAAAAGGCCGCGGCGGCAATGAAGATAATGCCGCCCATGGTGGGCGTACCGGCTTTGGAGTTGTGCCAGCTGGGGCCCACCTCCCGGATGGACTGACCGGCTTTCAGGGCCCGCAGGGCCGGAATGCACAGTTTTCCCAGCAGCAGGGCTGCCACAAAGGCCACCGCCGCCGTCAGCAGGGGCAGGGCCACCGCTTGGAATTGTAAATCGTTCATGGGTTCCTCCGATGTATCGTTAGATATCCTCTTCCTTCCAGAACAGCTGCAGTACCCGCTCCATCTTCATGCCGCGGCTACCCTTGAACAGCAGAACATCACCGGGCCGGGCCTGGAAGCGCAGGTCGTGGATCAGCTGGTCCTGGTCGTCGTAAAAGTTGGCGAATTTGTTTTTCATACCGCCGGTGACCGCGCCGGTGGCCACACGGCTGGCGTTGACGCCATAGGCAAAAATCCGGTCAATCTTGCGGATTTGGGCAATCCGGCCGATGCGGTGGTGTTCCGCCATGGCGCAGCTGCCCAGCTCCAGCATATCGCCTAAAACGGCGATCTTCCGGCCCTTGCCCTCCACGACCCGGTCAGCCAGAACGTTGATGGCGGCCTCCATGGACTCGGGACCGGCGTTGTAGCAGTCCTCGATGATGGTATAGCCGTTTTTCTCATAGATCTTCTGGCGCATACCGGCGTTTTCAAAGGTCTCGAGCCCCGCCTGGATGTTCTCCACCGTGGCCCCTTGCAGCATGGCCGCCGTAATGGCCGCCAGGGCATTATACACCGTATGCTGGCCGTTGGCGGGAACGAACACCTCAAAGGTCTTACCGAAAGCCGTCACATCGAAGCGGACGCCGCTGTTGTCGCTGCGGATATTGCTGCCCGTCACCTCGCACAAGCTGTTGTCGATACCGAAGTAATGGGTCTCCAGAGCCAGCTCCTTGCGCTGGTTCCACAGCAGCGGCTCGTCGCCGTTGAGGACCAGAACGCCCTTCTCCTTGTCCATGCCCTCGAGAATCTCCATCTTGGCCTTGAGAATGCCCTCCCGGGAGCCCAGGTGCTCAATGTGCATGGTACCAATATTGGTAAAAATAGCCATATCAGGCCGGGCAATTTTGGTCAGGTAGGACATCTCGCCAAAGGCGCTCATACCCAGCTCCAGAACGGCCAGCTCCGTGTCCTCCTCGATATCCATAACCGACATGGGCAGACCTAGGTTGTTGTTGTGGTTGCCCTCGGTCCAGATGGTGCGGAACTGACGGTTCAGAATGGCAGCCAGCATTTCCTTGGTGGTGGTCTTGCCCACACTGCCGGTAATGGCCAGAACCTTGGCTTTCATGGTCTGGCGGTATCCGGCGGCAATGGCACCGAAGGCCAACAGCGTGTCCTCCACCTCAATATAGGGGACGTTTTTCGGCTGCTTTTCCTTGTTGGCATTGAGGACCGCCACAGCGCCGTTCTCCACGGCGCGGCTGATGAAGGTGTGGCCGTCCACCCGGGCCCCCACCAGGGGAATGAACATCTGGCCGGGCTTGACCTCCCGGGAATCGGTGGAAACGCCCCGGACCTCCACTTCCCCGTCCGTCTCGTGGAGGGTGCCGCCGCACCACTGGGCAATCTGCTTGAGTTTCGTCGTTTTCATATCCGTCGCTCCTTTATCGGTGGGTCCACGCCCGCCCTCTCTCTTTAGTGACCGGCCAGATGGGCCGCTACCTCTTCCCGTTCGTCCAGATGGGTCTTCTCTGTACCCAAAATCTGATACGTCTCATGGCCCTTGCCGCAGAGAACAATAATATCGTCTTGCTCCGCGTGGTCCATGGCCCAGCGGATGGCCTCCCGCCGGTTTTCAATGACCACATAGGGCTTTTCCGTGCCCGCAAAGCCCGCCACAATCTGGTCGATAATGGCCATGGGGTCCTCGGTTCGGGGATTGTCGGAGGTGATGACCGCCAGATCCGACAGTTCCACGCCGATGCGGCCCATGATGGGACGTTTGATGGGGTCCCGGTCGCCGCCGCAGCCAAAGACGGCGATGACCCGCCCTTTACAGAAGCCCTGGACCGCCCGCAGGACATTTTCCAGTCCGTCGGGGGTATGGGCGTAATCAATGAGAATGGTATACGGCTTGCCCGGCGTGGGCACCACCTCCACCCTGCCCTTGACACCCTTGGCATTGCTCAGCGCCGCAGCAATCTCCGGCAGGGACAGGCCCAGCTCCAGAGACGCGCCGATGACCGCCAAGGCGTTATAAACGGTAAAACCGCCGGGGATGCCCAATGTCACCGCTTGACACTGTCCGCCGCTGCGGACCGTAAAGGACACGTGATCCGATGCCAAATCCAAATCCGTAGCCGACACCTGGGCGTCGGCTCCCCGGGCCGTGTAGGTGCGGATGGTACAGGTGGCGCCGTCGGCCATGGTCTCCCAGGCCGGGTCGTCATGGTTGAGGACACCGGCTTTGCACCGGCGGAACAGCTGGGCCTTTGCCTTGCCGTACTCCTCCATGGTCTTATGGAAATCCAGATGATCCTCGGTCAGATTGGTGAAGACGCCCACGGCAAAGGGAATGCAATCCACCCGGTGGAGCACCAACGCATGGGACGACACTTCCATAATGGCGTGGGAGCATCCGGCCTCCACCATGCGGGCAAAAAGGCCCTGAAGCTCAAAGCTCTCCGGTGTGGTCCGCTCCGTCTCGATAACCTCGTCACCAATCATGTTCTGGATGGTTCCGATCAGGCCCACCTTGGCGCCGTAGCACTGTTCCAGTACCGATTTCAAAAGATACGTCACGGTAGTCTTGCCGTTGGTGCCGGTAACGCCCACCACCGTCAGCTTTTCCGCCGGATGGTCAAACCAGTTGGCGCCCACCTGGGCCAGGGCAGCTCGGGTGGAGGACACGGTCACATAGGGAACGTCTTCCTCCGGCGGCCGCTCACAGAGCACCACAACAGCCCCGTTTTCCACAGCTTTGTGGATAAATCGATGGCCATCGACTGCATAGCCGGTGACGGCCACAAACAGGTCGCCGGGCCGGGTGGTGCGGGAGTCGTAGCTGACGCCGCCGATTTCCAGATCGCCGTCGGCATGGACCGACAGCGGTTCCAGTCCGGCAAGCACTTGTGACAGTTTCATGGAAGTCTCTCCTTTTCCGCCGGAGCCATGGCTCCGGCACTAATCCTGTGCGCTGTGGTTGGTGAATTCCACGGTGACGGTGGTACCGCGCGGCACTTCCGTACCGGCTTCCACATCCTGGTAGGTGACGCTGACGGCGTTGTTGTTCTGGTCGGTGCCCTTGGCCAGAATGTACAGCCCCCGGTAGGCCGCTGTATCGTTGGCCTGGGCCACGGTAAGTCCCGTGAAGTCCGGCACCGTCACCAGATCCGTCGGTTTCTCCTCGCCCATGTAGAGGATGATCTCCGAGGCACCGGGTACCTCGGACCCGGCGGCAGGAATCATATCGGTGACCGTGTCGCCGTCGCCTACGGTGTGGTAGGTCAAGCTCCGATTTTTCAAGGTCTCAGCGGCTTCGCTCTCGGTCATATTGCGCACATTGGGTACAGTGACGGCGATTCTCTCGATATCGTCGTCATTATAGTTGGGCTCTACGCCCAAATAGGGCAGAATATCGGTAAATACATCGCGGACTGTGGGCGCGGCCATGATGCCGCCGGAGATGTAAAGGCCTGTCGCCGTGGAGGGCGTATCCAGGGCCACCAGGACCACATACTGGGGATCGTCCATGGGACCCACGCCCACAAAGGACACAATCTTATCCTCTACTCGAACGCCGTTTTCATCAAAGACGTCGATTTTCTCCGAGGTGCCGGTCTTGCCGCCGATGCTGTAGCCAGCCACCTGGGCGTTCTGTGCCGTGCCGGTTTCCACCACATCACACATGAGGCCGCACATGATTTTCGACGTCTCTTCACTAATGACCTGACGGATCACCGTGCGCTCGTTCTTTTCCACCAGATTGCCCTCGTCGTCCAGCACCTCGCTGACCACATAGGGCTCCAGCACATAGCCGCCGTTGACCACGGCGGAGATAGCCCGCACCAGCTGAATGGGTGTAATCTTGAACGTCTGGCCGAAGGACGAGGAAATGGTATTACTGATGCCATCTCCTACCGGTTCCAGCTTCTCGCGGCTGTAGAAAAAGCCCACGCCCTCACCAGGCAGGTCAATGCCCGTTTTACTGAGGAGTCCAAAGTCCCTTATATAATCATAAAGGTTTGTGCCGCCCAATGCAAGACCGATGTTGGCAAAGGCGATATTGCAAGAATTTTCCAGTGCCTTGCCGGTGGTCTGTAATCCGTGGCCCTCGTGTTTCCAGCAGTCGAGTATCTCGGAACGGCCTTCAAAGTATTCGGCGCCGTCACAGTAGAAGGTGTCGTCCAGGGTGACGGCTCCCTCCTCCAGGGCCGAAGCCAGCGTAATCAGCTTAAAGGTGGAGCCGGGCTCATAGCCATCGGACACAGCCCGGTTCCGCCACTGGGCCAAACGGGCCGACGCCAAGGCGTCGTTATAGGCGTCCATAGCCTCCTCGTATTCGTCGCTTCCCTGTCTGTATCCCTGGGCAGCCTGATAGATCTCTTCCAGTTCGGCCACAGTATCCTCATCGTAGATTTCCAGATAATTGTTGGGGTCGTATGTACCCATGGTGGCCATACCGAGAATCTCGCCGGTGTTGACGTCGGCCACGATGCCAAACGCACCGTTGAGCACATCATATTTTTCAATGGCCGTTTGCAGGTTCTTCTCAAGATAATACTGCACCGTGGCGTCGATGGTCAAGACCAAACTGTTTCCATCGGAGGCATCGTAGTATTTTTCATAGTTGTAGAGCATTTCCGTACCCAGATTGCCCTTGGTGGTGATGATCTCACCGGCGGTGCCTTGCAGATAGCTGTCGTAATAGGCTTCGATGCCTTCCGCGCCCACATTATCCTCCCGGGTAAAGCCCAAAACCTGGGCACACAGGGTACCGTAGGGATAGGACCGCTTGGTGTCCGGCTCCAGGTAGATGCCCTTGATCGCATTTTCATTGATAAAGTCCCGGACCTCCTGGGCCAGATCCGCGTCAATTTTGCGGCGGATAATCTTATACCGCATTTTGGTGTCGGCGGCCTGTTCGTAGACAAAACTCTCCTCCACGTCCAGAATCTCCGCCAGTCCCGAAGCAATCAGATTCAAGTTCTGCTGCTCTGTGGCAATCTGGTTGGGGTCGATAAAGACGTTCTCCACCGTCACCGACTTGGCCAGTATGTTCATGTTGCGGTCGTAAATGACGCCCCGCTCCGCCGACAGGGACGTGCTGCGGGTCTGGTTGGCAATGGCCATCTCTTCATATTTGTCGTGATCCAGAATCATCAGCTGGAACAGCGTCCAGATCAGGGGCACAAATGCCAATGCCACCAGCAGCGTGATGACCATGGTCCGGCGCAAAATTCCCTGGCTGGCCCGCTGGCCGGGGTTCTGATGGGGCTGCTTCCACTTACGGTTTTTGTCTGCCATGTTGTTCCGTGCCTTTCTGTCCGTAGTGCTCAAACACGGACGGACGGAAAGCTCCGCCGTCCGTGTTCCTCTGATCTGATGCGTCGCCCGGAGGCGTCCTGCACCATACTTATATGATGGCGGTCACTGGAGATATGCCACCAATCGCGCCACACCGTCCACCAGCTTCTGGAGGAACGAAGCGTCGCTGTCGCTTTCCTGCTGCAATACCTCCCCCCGGTCGGTGCCGGTCAGATCCAGATATACCGTCTGGTTGGCCGAGGGCTGGACCATCCCCAGCTCCATGGCCCGCTTCTCAATGGCGTCCATATCAATCTTGCTCTCGTACTCCGTCTGGAGCATCTCATTTTCGTGGGCCACTTCCTCCAGCTGCGTGGTGAGGGCGCTGGCCTGGGAGGTGGCCTCGTACAAATCGGCCTGGGTGAAAATCACCAGGGCCACCATCACGGAGATGGCCAGAAACCCCAGGACCATACCGGGCATCACCGGCAGCCGGGCCCGGACCACCTTCTGCCGGACTTTGACAGGGGCTTGCCGTTCCTCCGGCAGCTGGGCCGACTTCCGCTTAGGAAGTGCCGTCTCATAGGCGCGGACGTCATAGGCCGCTGCGCCGTTGGTCCGAAACGCCTGTTGTCTGTCGATTCGCTTCTGCGCCATTTGACATCCATTCCTTTCTATTATAGATTACAGTTTTTCCGCCACCCGAAGCTTGGCGCTGCGGGCCCGTGGATTGCGCTCCAGCTCTTCTGCGCCGGAGACAATGGGCTTGCGGGTCACCACCCGCACCTGGGGCGTATGGCCGCAGACGCACACCGGAAACTCCGGCGGGCAGGTGCAGCCCTTGGCCGCCGCCGCCATGGCGTTTTTCACAATCCGGTCCTCCAGGGAGTGGAACGTGATTACCGCCAGCCGTCCGCCGGGATTCAGCCGGGGGATGGCCGCCTGCATCATGTCGCCCACGGCGTTCAATTCGTCGTTGACCGCAATGCGAATGGCCTGGAAGCTGCGCTTGGCCGGGTGCTGCTTTTCCCGCAGCGCCTGCCCCGGCATGGCGCTTTTGATGACGTCTACCAGCTCCAAAGTGGTATCGATGGGTTTTTCTCCCCGACGCCGCTCGATGGCCGCGGCAATCAGGGGCGCGTAGCGTTCTTCGCCGTACTCAAAGAGAATCCGCCGCAGTTCCTCCCGCGGCCAGTGGTTGACCACTTCCCAGGCCGTCAGACTGTCGCCGCCGTCCATGCGCATGTCCAGGGGCGCGTCGGCCATATAGGAAAAGCCCCGGGCGCCGTCGTCCAGCTGTGGCGAAGACACGCCCAGGTCGAAGAGCATCCCGTCCACCTTGTCGATGTGCAGGTCGTCCAGAATGCGGTTGATTTCCCGGAAGTTGCTGTGGACCAGCGTCACCCGGTCCATCCAGGGTGCCAGCCGCTCCTGTGCCACCTGTAAGGCCACCGGGTCCCGGTCCACGCTGATCAAACGGCCCGTGGTCAGCCGTTGGGCGATTTGGCTGGAATGGCCAGCGCCGCCCAGGGTGCCATCCAGATAGATGCCGTCGGGCCGGATGTGCAGCGCGTCGATGCACTCGTCCAGCAAAACGGAAATATGATGAAATTCCATATCAGAATCCAAGCTCCTCCATGGCTGCCGCCAGATTCTCCGGCGTCAGCGTCTCCTGCTCCAGGGCTTCATAGGCGGCGGAGTCCCAAATCTCCGCGTGGCCGCCCTGGCCGATAAACGTCACATCCTGCCCAAGCCCGGCATACTGCCGCAGCTCGGCGGGCAGGGAAAACCGGCCCTGCTTGTCCGGCTCACACTTGGCCGCATTGGCAAAGAGAAAGCGCATCTTGCGGGACTGGGAAATGGGCAGGGCATTGTATCGGTCCACAATGGCCTGCCACCCCTCCTCGGTGTACACCGACAGACAGTGGTCCAGTCCCAGTGTCACATAGAAGGCATCGCCAAGCTCCTCGCGGAGCTTGGCGGGAACGAATAATCGGCCTTTGGGGTCCACCGCATGCTTGTACTTGCCGAACATCGTTCCACCTCCTCCGCCTTTCTTCCTATCCTTATCATTTCTCTTCCACTTTGCTCCACTTAACTATAATATACAGCCCTAAAACACATTTTGCAATCCCTACACTGAATTTTTGTAATGAAAAATTTGGGATTTTGGGTCGTTTTTTTCGATATTTTCCAATTTATGAACATATGTTCGATTTTGGAGCAAAGTGGAACGCGGTGGCGTTTGCCACCGCGTTCCACCGGAAAATTCAACGGGTCGGGACCACCTGCAAGGCCCGGTCGCCGTCGGGGGCCACCTCCACCGCCCGGCTGCCCTCCCGCAGCAGCAGGTCTGCCAGCGGGTCCTCCACCTGCCGCTGGATGGCATGGCGCAGGGCCCGGGCTCCCCCCTCTCGGCCCAGGCACCCCCGGGCCAGACAGGCCGCCGCGCCGCTGGCCAGCCGCACCTGGGCGCCGCGGGCACGGGCCCGGCTGGCCGTGTCCTCCAGGAGCTTTTCTGCAATGCCCGTCAGGGCCGTTTCATCCAGAGGCCGGAACTGAGCCACGCAGTCAATTCGTCCCAAAAACTCCGCCGGGAAATGAGCCCGGAGACAGTTCTGCACCCGCTCCTCCCGGCTGGATGGCTGAAAGCCCAGGCCGCCCCGGTGCTGTTCCTCACCACCCAGGTTGGAGGTCATGACAATGGTGGTGTTCTTGAAGTCCACCGTCCGGCCCAGGGTGTCCGTCAACACGCCGTCCTCCATGATTTGCAGCAGAATATTGCACACGTCCCGATGGGCCTTTTCCAGTTCGTCCAGGAGAATCAGGGCGTAGGGCTTCCGGCGGACCTTCTCCGTCAGCTCACCGCCCTCCCCGTGGCCCACATATCCGGGAGGCGCACCCACCAGACGCGAAACGCTGTGTTTCTCCATATATTCGCTCATATCCAGACGGATCATGGCGTCGCTGCTGCCGTAAACGGCTGCCGCCAGCGCCTTGCACAGCTCTGTCTTACCCACGCCGGTGGGGCCCATAAACAGCAGAGACGCCAGGGGCCGCCGCTGGTCGGCAAGACCCGCCCGGCCCCGCCGGATGGCACGGGCCACAGATTCCACCGCCTGGTCCTGCCCCACGACCCGCTCTTTCAGGGTGGTTTCCAGCATCAGGAGCCGTTGACGCTCTCCGCCGCTGATCTGGCCCAGGGGGATGCCGGTCCGGGCCGAGACGGTTTCCGCCAAATCCTCCGCCGTGACCCGCCGGGGCCGGGTCAGCGCCTGCAAGGGCCGGACAATGGCCTGGAGCCGGTCCCGCAGTTCCGCCGCCCGCTCAAACCGCTTCTCCCGGATGGCGGCGTCCAGCTCCTTGCTGATCTGCCGCTCGGCCAGCACCGACGGGTCCGGCCGCCGATGGCCCAGGAGCTTCGTCCGGGCCGCCGCCTCGTCCAGCAGATCCACAGCTTTATCGGGCAGGAACCGCTCGGTCAGATACCGGCACGACAGGTCCACCGCCGCGGCAATGGCTTCATCGGTGATCTCAATGCGGTGGTGCTTCTCTAAGCCCGGCCGCAGACCCTGGAGAATCTGCCGGGCCTCCTCCCGGGTGGGTTCCGGCACCGGCACCTGACGGAACCGCCGGTCCAGGGCCGCGTCCTTTTCGATATGCTTGCGGTATTCCTCCAGGGTGGTGGCGCCGATGACCTGAATCTCCCCGCGGCCCAGGGCAGGCTTCAGCAGATTGGATGCATCAATGGCCCCTTCGGCGGCGCCGGCCCCCACAATGGTATGGAGTTCATCAATAAAGAGAATCACGTTGCCCACCCGACGCATTTCGGCAATCAAATCCCGAATGCGCTCTTCAAACTCGCCCCGGTATTTGGTCCCGGCGATGATGCTGGCCATGTCCAGGGACATGAGCCGCTTGCCCCGCAGAATCTCCGGTACCTGTCCCAGGGCCAGCCGCTGGGCCAACCCCTCCACAATGGCCGTCTTGCCCACGCCGGGCTCTCCAATGAGGGCCGGGTTGTTCTTCTGCTTGCGGCAGAGAATTTGCAAGACTGTTTCGATTTCCCGTTCCCGGCCAATGACCGGCTCCATGGTGGCAGCCTTTTCCACCAGATTGACACAAAATTGATCGACTACTCTCATAAGGTTGCACCTGCTTCCTTCAAGCAATCCCACATCCTTGGACAATAGCCTACAGTAGATGGGATTGCCTTCATATTCCATGGTCAGTTTTCCCTGTAGGAGGAATTTTATACCTTTGCATTTGTGCCGCCGTATGATACACTATATCTATTCTGACACAGGAGGGATGGCCATGGCGGAAACTCTGTGGGGCGGCATCACCATGGAAACCGCCGCAGGCGTCTTTCCCCTGACCACCGATTCCATGGCCCTGGCCCACTTCGTCCGTCTGGGACGGCGGGAGCGGGTCTGTGACCTGGGCTGCGGCGGCGGAACGCTGGGTCTGCTGCTCTGCGGCAAACGGGATGACTGCGCCGTAACCGGTGTGGACTTGCAGAAAACCGCCGTTGAATTGACGGACCGGAACATTGCCCGCAACGGATTGCAGGAGCGTATGACGGCGCTTCACGGTGATCTGCGGGACATCCGGACCCTGCTGCCAGCCAACGGCTTTACCACCGTGGTATCCAATCCCCCCTACTTTCCCGCCGGGTCCCGGACCGCGCCGGAAGCCGCCAAAGCCGCCGCCCGGTCCCAGGGCCACTGCACGGTGGAGGACCTGTGCCGGGCCGCCGCCTGGCTCTTGTCCACCGGCGGCCGCTTTTCCCTGGTGTACCGGCCCGAGGCCCTCTGTGATCTGTTCTGCGCCCTGCGGGGTGCGGGGCTGGAGCCGAAACGCATGCGGCTGGTGCGCCACCGTTCCGGCAGCCCTGTCAGCGTTGTGCTGGTGGAAGCGTTGTCCGGCGGCAGGCCGGGCCTCCGCTGGGAGCCGGAGCTGGTGCTGTACCGGGACGACGGCTCCCCCACCGCCGACTGCGCCGCCATTTACCATCTGTGACCTGCAAAGGAGAACTGCACCATGTCCGGTATGTTATATCTGGTCCCCACGCCCATCGGCAACCTGGGAGACCTGTCCGACCGCATTCGGGAAACCCTGGCCGAAGCCGATTTTATCGCCGCCGAGGACACCCGAGTCTCTTTGAAGCTGCTGAACCATTTGGGGCTGAAAAAACCGCTGGTCAGCTATTTTGAGCACAACCGGGCCGAAAGCGGCCCCCGCATTGTCCAGCGGCTTCTGGCGGGCGAGACCTGCGCCCTGGTCACCGATGCCGGTACCCCCGCCATCTCTGACCCCGGCGAGGATCTGGTGGCCCTCTGCGCCCAGGCGGGAATCACGGTCTGTGCCATTCCCGGCCCCTGCGCTGTTATTACGGCTCTGGCCGTCTCCGGTCTGCCCACAGGACGGTTCACCTTCGAGGGATTCCTCTCCACCAATAAAAAAAGCCGCCGCAGCCATCTGGAACAGCTGCGGGGCGAGACGCGGACCATGGTGTTCTATGAAGCGCCCCACAAGCTATGCCAGACGCTGGCGGATTTGGCAGATTGCTTCGGCGCGGACCGGCGCGTTTCCCTGTGCCGGGAGCTGTCCAAGCTCCATGAGGAAATTCTACGCATGACCTTGGGCGAAGCCATTGCCTATTATGAGAGCCAGCCGCCGCGGGGTGAGTACGTTCTGGTATTGGAGGGCGCAGCGGCCCCCGCCGAACCAGAGATCACCGTGGATATGGGTGTAGAGCGGGTCCGCCAGCTCATGTCCGAGGGTATGCGCCACAAAGATGCCGTCAAACAGGCGGCCAAGGCCCTGGGGCTGGCCAAAAATGCCCTGTATGAAGCTACTTTGGAAATAGCCACGGAATCCGATTAAAAGAAGGAACTGTTATTATGTATGAAGCCCTGTACGCCCCCATCCCCGATGTCAACGCCTATCTGGACCGCCTGGGTCTGACCGCTCCCCTGCCGGTGAGCCTGGAAACCCTGGATGAAGTCCTGCTGGCCCATCAGTGCCGGATTCCCTTTGAGAATCTCCAGTGCTTTGAGGAGCACCAGGAGCCGTCTCTGGAAATTCCGGCAATGTTTGACAAGATTATCGTACAGGGCCGCGGCGGCTTCTGCTTTGAACTCAACGCCCTGCTGGAAGCGTTGCTGCAAACGCTGGGCTTTGATGCCTGGTCGGTGACCTGCCGCATTGTCCGTGGAAAGAACTTCATTCCGCCCATGCTCCATCGAGGCGTCCTGGTACAGCTGGACGGGCGGCGGTATTACTGCGACGTGGGCTACGGCGGTCCGCAGCCCTCCTTTGCCGTGCCCCTGGACGGACGGCGGGAGAAAAACGGCGAAACCTTCTGGGGAGAATCCCTGGGCAATGGCTGGTATGCCGTCAGCCGTCTCACCAGCCAGGGTGTGGCCGAGCGGGTCTTTGAGTTTCCCGATCAGCGGCAGCCCGCCAGCTACTTTGTTCCCTACAGCTTCTACTGTGCCCGCCACCCAGATTCCCTGTTTGCCCAGCACCGCATTATCAACCTGCGGACCAAGACCGGTTCCCTGGCTCTGACGGACGATACGCTGACGGAGCGGGACGGCGACGCAGTGACGGAGGTTCGCGCCGATAATAAACAGGCACTGTCGGATTTGCTGCTGCGGCGTTTCGGTATCCACTATACTTTTGAATAAGCGCCGTCTCACCGTATCGGAAAGAAAAAGATAAAAGTTTTACTCGATTTTTTCAAAAAATCGAGTATAACTTCAACTTTTCTTCTGCGTTCCGATTATTTGACCTTTCTGCCGTCGGACCAGACGGCCACGATATCCGCCGGTTCCATCTGGTACAGCGCCCGCTCCAGCCGTTCCTCCGGCGTCCGTTTCGGGTCCATGGCAAAGCGGCTGTCATCCACCACCACGGCGTGGAGCTTCTCCCCCACACCGAAGCCGGGAGCCGCGCCGAAGAACTGCTGACCCGCTGTGGTACCCAGATAGTACCCCTCCGCCGCCGACAGGGGCGCGTCGCCATGGGTCATGGCCCGGATTTTGGAAGCCCGGATGGATGCTGTCATCACCTGTGGCATAAACAGCTGTGCGCCCCCGGCAATGTCCGAACCCAGAACCACGTTCACACCCTCTTGCAGCAATTGGCGCACTGGAGCCGTACCGCTGCACAGATTCAAATTGGAATCGGCACAGTGAACCACCGTCACGCCGTGATCCCGCATGGCCGTCCGCTCCCGGCGGTCGCTGTGGACACAGTGGGCCATCAGCGTCCGAGGCACCCACAGGCCGTACTTGTGGTACGTCTCCCAATACTGGGCACAATCCGGGTGCAGCTCCCGGACCCAGGCAATTTCCGCGTCGTTTTCGCTCAAATGGGACTGGACCGGCAAACCCCGCTCCTGGGCCAGGTTGCCCAGCCATGCCATCAACTCATCGGTACAGGACGGCGTAAACCGGGGCGTCAGAATGGGCTGGATATGGCGGAACTGCTGGCAGCTCTCCAGCCACCGCAGCGTCTCCCGCTTTGATTCCTCCGTGGTCTCCTGGAGGTTGACGCCGCCGTTGCGGTCCATATTGACCTTTCCCACATAGCCTGTGACGCCGGCCCGTTCCAGCTCCTCCATCAGTACCAGTGTGGCGTCCGTATGGAGGGAGGAAAACATGGCCACCCGGGTAGTGCCGCCGTCGATCAGCGCTTTTGCCAGCCGCTCATAGACAGACCGGGCATAGTTCAGGTCCGCAAACCGTGCCTCCAAGGGGAATGTATAGGTGTTGAGCCAGTCCAGCAGGGGCAAATCCATACCCATGCCCACCTGGGGGAATTGGGGCCCATGGAGATGCAGGTCAGAGAAGGATTGCAGAATCAATCGGTCTCCATAATCCGTCACCGGCTCCTGGCCGCCGGGCAGCTCCGGCAGACATTCCAAAACGGTGCCCTGTTCATCCAGCCGTAGGCAGCCGCCGGGCAGGCAGGTCAGTTTTCCCAGCTCTGTGGTCGTTACGATGGTTCCTCGCAGAATCATTGTGAAGCCCTCCTTTTAGATGAAAAAACAAAATGTGCGCCCGACGGGCATACCTCTGCCCCGTCGGACACACATAGAAAAGCCTTGGGCGGCTTTGTAGAGACTCCCGCGCCAGATCAGCAGGATTATATGTGTATGCACGATTTGTTTTTTTTCAGTATACCACAGTTCGACCGGAGATGCAAGCCGTCACTGGGTTTTCCCGTGACGGTGCTGCCATCCGTTGCCGTTGTGGCCGCCTTGTGCTTCCCGGTTTTCATGGTCTGAGCCGCCCCAGCCGTAGCAATGGGCCCGTCCGCCGGAGCAGCGCTCCACCGCGTCGGAGATGGCGGCGCACTGGGCCGGATCGCCGTCCACAGCCACGGTGACGCCCTCCGTGCTCAAGTCCTCAAAAATGGCGGTCAGCGCCGCTTCATAGGTCTGATGGCACACAGCGGCATCGGTCCCCGTGGCTTCCACCACCCGTCCAAAGCGGTTGACCTCCAATTCCACTGTCTGGGGCAGATCAATCCGCACTGTAGCCGTGGGCGTGGCATAGACGCGGTAACCGCCAAATCCCGCCAGCACCAGCACGCAGGCGGCCACCGCCGCCCACCGGCGCACCGGATGGGGCCGCCGGGCTTGCAGCCGCTCTGTGACGGCGGCCACGGTTTTGGCCTTCAATGCCTCGTCGGCCTGAACGGCATCGAATGCCTGATAAATGCGTTCATTCATGGCCGTCCTCCCCTTCCAGTTTCTGTTTCAACTGCTCCCGGGCCCGCCGCAGCAGCGTATAAACGGTATTTTCCCGCTTGCGGAGAATGGCTCCAATCTCCGCCGCCGTGTACCCCTCGTAATAGTGAAGATACACCACCTCCCGGTATTTGGACGGCAGAGACAGCACCGCTTCCAGCACCTCCCGGTGCTCCCGGTCCTGGACAGCAGCCTGATCCAGCGCCGCCTCCAGCGGCACGGTACGCCGCCGGAAAGCGCTCTTCAGCAGATCCTTGCAGGCGTTGATGGTGACCCGCAGAATCCACGCCCGCTCCTGTTCTCCTGAGGACAGGTCGGTTCCATGGAGGAAGTATTGCAGGAAGACCGTCTGGAAAATATCCTCCGTGTCCGCCTCATTTTTCAAGTAAACCATGCAGACCCGGCGGACGGTGGAACCATACCGCTCCACCGCCGCCTGCACGGCCTGTTCCCGTTCCATGGAACCGCCTCTTTTCCCCGTTTTGCCTTATGCCCGGCAGCCTCCCCGGCCACAGCCGGTACCGTAGTTGTCACAGACGCCGTCGCCATCGGCATCCACATAATAGCGGCCCGTCCCCGTACCGCAGTAGTCGCAGACGCCATCGCCGTCGGCATCTACATAGTTTCGGCCACAGCCGGTGCCGTAATTGTCGCAGACACCGTCACCGTCGGCATCCACGTAGTTCCGGCCATAACCGGTACCGTAGTTGTCACAGACGCCATTATTGTCGGCATCCACATAGCTGCGGCCCCGGCCGCAGCCGCCGCCCCGGGCCATGGCGGTGGTGGCCAGTCCGGCCACCATCAGGACTGCCAAAAACAGGGTAATCAATCGTTTCATAAAAAATTCCTCCGTTGTATTTTTGTGGTTTCACCTTAAATACGACGGAGGGACGCAAAACCGTTCACCGGTTTTGAAAAAATTTTTTACGGCTGATACAGAATGTGCTCATAGAGGTCCGGGTTCTCCAGGGTGAACTCCGGGCTGCCGGTGGAACCAGGACCCACCTCGTATTTGTCAAAGGGTATGACAATTTTCCCGTCCCCGTTGAAGTAAAAATCCTGTTCCGGATCGATGGCGTCAAAGTACCACGTTCCCAGCTCGTTGATACCCTCCAGCCAATAGGCCTCGCCGGGATTGTCCGCCATGCGCTGGGCCATCTGCGTTTTCAGCTCGTCGCTGATGACGGTGACATAGTCATAATCCGCCGGGAACAGGTCCGACAGCGTCTTCTGTTCTCCCGTGGCGGCGTCAATGTGGTAGTGCTGTTCCTGATGGTTGCCGGAGGCCATGACGCGGTCGGTGGAAATCCGCAGGGTGAACCACTTCTCCGTGTTGGTCACCACCTCCCAGGTCACATCCAGATTGAAATAGCCGTCGGCCTGGGCCTCGCTTTCAAATTCCGCAATGAGCTGGTCCGTATACGTCTCCACCTGGTCGTTGATGGCTTCCGCGCCGGTGCTGCCGGTCTCGTCGAGAATCTGCGGCACGTCGATGGACACATGGTTCTTGCCCTCCTCCACCGCATAGGTCCGGAAGGTCACGGCCCGGAACAGTTTGCCCACCACCGGCAGCGCGCCCAGCGTTTCCGCCATGGCAGCGCTGGTATTGGGCAGGGCCACGGTGACGGCCACCGCCGCCGCCAGACCCGCGCCCAGCAGATGACGCCAGGTGCCGCGGCGGGACGGTCGGGACGGCAGGTTGTCCAGCGTCTCCCGGACCCGATTGGAAAAACTCTCCGGTACGCCGTCGCCTTCGGCTGCCGCACGCCGTCTCAGTTCTTCATCAAATCCCATATTCATCCCTCCAACAGTTCCCGCAATCGCTTGCGCGCCCGGGACAGTCTCGTTTTCACATTGGCTTCCGATATGCGCAGGATGGACCCGATTTCCCGGGCCGAAAATCCCTCGTAATAATACAACACCACCACGGACCGCAGCTGCTCGCTGAGGTCGCAGACAGCCTGCCACAGGTCCTGATGCTCCTCGCTGAGGGCCGGGGCCTCCGGCTCCGGCAAGGCGTCGGACTCCAAAAACCGCTGCCGCTGGCGCAGAATGGCGTAGCATTCATTGGTGAGAATGCGCAGAATCCACGGCTTGAACCGGTCCCGCCGCCGCAGGGTATGGAGCTTTTCATAGGCGATGCAGATGGTTTCCTGGGCGGCGTCGGCAGCGTCGTCGCCGTTGCTCAGTATGCTCATGGCCAGTCGGTACATGGCCGGTTCACAGGCCTGCACCTGGGCTGTGAACCACTTGATCTCCTCCAACAGTTGTTTCCTCGTTTCTGATGATTCCGTGCTCCCGGAGCCAGTCGGCCCAGAGCGTATACCCGGCGGCATAGGGATGGACCCCATCGCCGGTCATGTCGTCCTGCAAGTAGCCCTCCGCGTCACAGAATACCGGATTGACATCCAGATAGAAGCTGTGCTCCCCGTCTGCCATGGCTTCGATTTCCGCATCCAGACGGCACAGATTTTCCATGGTCAGCCAGGAAGTACCCGCCGACGCCGTCCGGGTCACATGCAGGTTGGCGCACAGCAGCAGGTCCGCCTGGGGCTGCAATTTCCGGATGGCGGACACGGTGGACTGATACTGGCTCAACAGGCTGTCCATGGGATAGCCCAGCTCATTGATACCCAGCATCAGATATATCTTACCATAAGTCCGGCCGGAAAGTAAGGTCTCCAACGTCTGCCGCTCAAAATTTGTATCCGACAAAGCCTTGTCCCACAGGTTGAACACCGTCAAACCCACATCGGCAAAGTAATCCGCCTGCCCCAACCGGCCGTACTGGCTCAGTCCCACGGTGCGGGAATCCCCAATGAACAGGGCGTCGTCAAAGTAGCTGTCCTCCACGGCGTCGAAGGTGACCGCCGGCTGCTCCTGTTCTGATGACTGTTCTTCCATCTGGTCCATACCGGCATCTGTACCGGTATCCGCCTCCGGCGTCGGGTTGATGGAGGGAATGCGGCTGCCCGACAGCGTCTCCTGGGGCTTGGACAGGGTTTCCGTGTTCTCCACCGGCGCCGTCGTCTCCGGTACGCGCAGCAGCGTCGGGTCCGCCAGGACCATCAGCGGCACGGCCACCGCCGGGCCGGATTGGAGCTGCTGCACCTCCTTGCCGACGGTGCAGCGGATGGCCACGCCGATGGCGGCCATCAGCACCGAGGAAACCAGCAGCACCGCCAGCAAAGTCAAAGGGTGTCTTGTACGCACAATGGGTACCTCCTAAAAACTGAAATAGAGGAAGGGATCGTTCTGGCCCGCCGCCATGGCGTAGGCCGCCGCCCAGAAGATAATTACCAGCACAATGGTCCCGAAAGCCGTCCGCTGGAGCCGCCGCCACAGGCGCTCGGGATAGGGCGTCGCCAACAGAATACCCGCCGCCAGATAGCCGCCGTACTGCTGCAAATGCCGCTGGAAGTCGGGAGCGCTCCAGGAATACTCCGTAAACAGCCGCCCGGCGAAGGTCCACAGCTGGTGCAAGTCGGGAATGGCAAAGAGCATCCAGGTCAGTAGACAGGCCGGAATCATATAGAACCGGCACAGGATGCCGTGGCGCTGGAAAAACGCGCCGGTCCAGCGTTTTTCCAGTACAATCAGGCCGAACAGCGCCAGGCCCCAGAGGAGATAGTTGAGGGTGGAACCGTGCTACAAACCCGTGCAGATCCAGACAATCAACAGATTACAGATGTGCTGTCTGCTGCTGCACCGGCTGCCACCCAAGGGAATATAGATATAATCCCGAAACCAGGCGCCCAGGGTGATATGCCACCGTCTCCAGAATTCGGTCATGGTCCGGGACGCATAGGGGTGGTCGAAGTTCTCCGGCAAATGGTAGCCCAGCATATGGCCCACGCCCACGGCCATTTTGGAATAGCCGTAGAAGTCGAAGTACAGTTGTAGAGAGAATGCCACCAGACCCAGCCAGGCCAGCGGCGCCGAAACGCTCTCATAGCCGATATTGCCCAGCTGCCGCCACAGGCCGCCCAGCTGATCCGCCAGCAGCAATTTCAGGCCCAGGCCCCAGATAAACTCCCGCAATCCCAGGTTGAAATTGCTCACCCGGCAGCAGGGCCGCCGGACTGATGTCAGAGGGGTAATGGGACCCGACAGCAGTTTGGGAAACAGCAGCACGCCGTTGGCAAACCGCAGGGGGTTCCAGTCAGCGGGGCCTTTTCTTCTGGCCACGTCGGCCAGATACGCCGCCATGGTGAAGGTATAAAAGCTGATGCCTGACGGCAGCGGCAGGGGCGATTCCGCAAACAGTCCCATATATTTAAAAAAGAGCAGCGTCCCGAACAGCACCGTCCAGGAGAGGACCAGGATAGTCCTGGCCCAAGCCCGGTGATAGACCATGATCACACCGGCTCCGTAGGTCCAGGCCATCAATACCAGCAGCAGCCCCAGCATCCATGGGTTGCTCCGCACACCCCACCAGTAGAAAAACAAACTGCTCAGGAGCATGGTCACACCCCGGACCTTGGGCGGCGTGATATAATAGGCGGCCAGCATGGCCGGTAAAAACAGAAATACAAATTCCAAACTGCTGAATGCCATGGGTTTTTTCCATCCAATCTTCGTTGTCTCTGTTCAATAGATGGGCAGAGACGTCAAAAGGTGACAAAATTTTTTTCAAATCTCCCGGAGGACATCACCTTAATCCCAAGTTAGTTGAATCAAACTTTTTTTCGCCGCCCTATTGACACCGTGCACCGAGTGTGATACCATATTTTACAGTTAATGAAGACTAACCTAAGGAAAGGCGGTGTTTCCCATGAATCTGACCTGTGCCGCAGAAGGACAGGAGTATATTGTCCGGCAGATTGCCACCGACGATCCCGAGCTGGACGCCTTTCTCTTCTCCCTGGGCTGCTACAGCGGCGAGCCCATCACCGTCATCTCCCATCGGAAAGGCGGCTGCGTCATCTCCATCAAGGACGGCCGGTACACCATCGACCGGGATTTGGCGTCGGCCATTGAAGTACAATAACCGTTTTTTCTTTGGTGCCGTCTGCGGGCGGCACCAAAAAACGCCCCACAAGTTAGTGATGGTTAACCATCAGCCGTTACCCATATTATAACCAGCAGAAAAGAGGAATTGTCTATGAGAATTGCATTGGCAGGCAATCCCAACAGCGGCAAGACCACCATGTACAACGCCCTGACGGGGCGCAATGAAAAGGTGGGCAACTGGGCCGGTGTCACCGTGGACAAAAAAGAGAGCCCCATCAAATCCCAATACCGCAGAAGCGGCCAGGAATTGATTGCCGTGGACCTGCCCGGCGCGTATTCCATGTCCCCCTTCACCTCGGAGGAGAGCATCACCAGCAGCTACGTCAAGAATGAACATCCCGACGCCATCATCAACATTGTGGATGCCACCAATCTGAGCCGCAGCCTGTTCTTCACCACCCAGCTGCTGGAGCTGGGCATCCCCCTGGTGGTGGCCCTCAACAAGAGCGACATCAACAGCAAAAAGGAAACGAAAATCGATGTGGAAACCCTGTCGCAGCGGCTGGGCTGCCCCGTCGTGGAAACCGTCTCCACCACCGCCGACGGCCTTTTGGATTTGGTGACCGTGGCCGCTTCCCTGGCCGGTAAAAAGCAGAAAGCTCCCTATTCCCAGGGCAATGTGGATTTGACTGACAAACACGCCGTGGAGCAGGCGGACCGTCAGCGCTTTGCCTTTGTCAACGGCATTGTCAAGGACGTGGAGACCCGCAAGGTCCTGACCCGCCAGAAAAACTCCCAGGACAAGATCGACAACATCCTCACCAACCGCTGGCTGGGCATTCCCATTTTCGCCGTGGTCATGTTCCTGGTGTTCCAGATTTCCCAGGCCTGGGTGGGCCCCTGGATCGCGGGCATCCTGGGCGGCTGGATTGAATCCTTCCAGGGCTGGGTGGGTTCTCTGGTGGAAAACAGCTCTCCCCTGCTGCAATCCCTGCTGGTGGACGGCATCATTGGCGGTGTCGGCGCTGTCATCGGCTTCCTGCCCCTGGTCATGGTCATGTACTTCCTCATTGCTCTGCTGGAGGACTGCGGCTACATGGCCCGCGTCAGCGTCGTTCTGGACCCCATCTTCAAAAAGGTGGGTCTCTCCGGCAAGTCCGTCATCCCCTTTGTCATCGGCACCGGCTGCGCCATCCCCGGCGTCATGGCCTGCCGCACCATCCGCAATGAGCGGGAGCGCAAGGCCACGGCCATGCTGACCCCCTTTATGCCCTGCGGCGCAAAATTGCCCGTCATCGCCCTTTTTGCCGGTGTCTTTTTTGCCGACGCCTCCTGGGTGGGCACTCTGATGTATTTTATGGGCATCGTCTTAATCTTCCTGGGCGCTCTGCTGGTCAACCGCATCAGCGGTTACCGCAGCCGCAAGTCCTTCTTTATTATGGAGCTGCCCGAATACAAGGCCCCCAGTCTCAAGCGGGCCGCTCTGGCAATGCTGTCCCGCGGCTGGGCCTACATCGTCAAGGCCGGTACCATCATTCTCCTGTGCAACACCGCCGTCCAACTGATGCAGTCGTTCAACTGGAGTTTCCAGCTGGTGGAGGAGGGCATGGAGCACACCTCCATTCTGGCCTCCATCGCCACCCCGGTGTCCGTCCTGCTGATTCCCCTGGGCTTCGGCGCGTGGCAGCTGGCCGCCGCCGCCGTCACCGGCTTTATCGCCAAGGAAAACGTGGTGGGCACCCTGGCCGTCTGCTACGGCGTGACCAACTTCATTGACACCGATGAGCTGGCCCTCACCGGCGGCGCCTCTGAAGTGGCCGCCATCTTCGCCCTGACCAAGGCCGCCGCCCTGGCCTATCTGATGTTCAACCTGTTCACACCCCCCTGCTTTGCCGCCATGGGCGCCATGCGCTCCGAGATCAAGGACCGTAAGTGGCTGTGGGCCGGTATCGGTCTCCAGTTTGCCACCGGCTATACTGTAGCGTTCCTGGTGTACCAGATCGGTACCCTGGTCACCACTGGTTCCCTGGGCACCGGCTTTGTCCCCGGTCTCCTTGTGGTGGCCGCCATCGCCGCTTTCCTGGCCTACCGGATTCGCGTAGCCGACAAGTCCCTCCAGGCCACCTACAGTCTCAGCGGCGCAAGAGCCTGAGATTTTGCAGAAAGGCAGTAGACTTTTATGACCGATATGATTATAATTGCCATACTGGCGGCCGTTTTGATTGCGGCGGCACGCTATGTGTACCGGGCCAAAAAGAACCACGCCCCGTGCATCGGCTGCTCCGCCTGCCACGGCCACGCCAAAGAATCGGGAGCCGGTTCCGGCTGCTGCTGCGGCTGCGGACACTCCCATCAATAAGTGCCCCTGTCTCCGGGCCGCCATGCCGCGGCCCGGAGCTTTGCGCGCTATACAGAAAGGAGCCAACTCTATGCTTCTGGAAGTCTGTGTCGATTCCTATGAATCGGCCAAAATCGCCGCTGAACACGGTGCCGACCGGCTGGAACTGTGCGCCAATCTGCTCATCGGCGGCACCTCTCCCAGCCCCTTTCTCATTGAGGCCGTCCAGTCCCTGGGCGTCCCGGTCCGGGTCTTGCTGCGGCCCCGGTTCGGTGATTTTCTCTACACCCCCATGGAACTGGAGCTGCTGCGGCGGGAAGTGGAATCCTGCCGCTCCCTGGGTGTAGACGGCGTGGTGCTGGGCGTTCTGACCGCCGACGGCCGTTTGGACCGGGAAGCCCTGGCCACGCTGCTGGACGCCGCCGGTCCCCTGCACAAGACGCTGCACCGGGCCTTTGACGTGTGCCGGGACCCCTTTGAAGGGTTGGAGGACGCCGTGGCCCTGGGCTTCGACACCATCCTCACTTCCGGCCAGCGGGCCACCGCCGTAGAGGGTGCGGACCTGCTGCGGCAGCTCCACACCGCTGCCTCTGGACGCATTGCCCTGATGGCGGGCAGCGGCGTCAATCTCCAGACCCTGCCCCGTCTCCTGGCCGAAACGCCCCTGGATACGTTCCATCTGTCGGCAAAAACCACCGTGGACAGCCCCATGGTCTTCCGCCGGGAGGGGGTCCCTATGGGATTGCCCATGGCCGGAGAGTACGACCGGTTCTATGCCGACGGGGCGGTAATTGCACAGGTTAAAGCATTGCTGTGCCGTAGTTTCCCCTAATTCTTGCCATCAAATTTAGGCAATCTTAACAATTTATTTACACTTAATTTGTGATTCGTTCTAAATTTGTGAAACCTTTCTCAAAGCGATTGACAACTTTTCTATTTCTTTGTAATATTTGAACAGAAGCTTGGATTGTTACCGCGCAAGCGGGCAAAACCGGGACTCGCCACGAAGGATGATCTGGCATTGCCATGTGCATATGCCGTCGGGATCACCCTGGGCGGGGCCTGGTTTTTTTCTTTCTCCGCGGGAGATTGGGAGGCGATCTACTTTGGAATTCCAGATCTTGAAGACCATCAACAACAACATTGTCAGCTGTCTCGACTCCCAAGGCCGGGAGCACATTCTCATGGGCCGCGGTCTGGGCTTTGGACGCAAAGCCGGGCAGACCATCGGCCAGGACCAGGTGGAGAAGATCTTCTCCATCACCGACGAGGCCAATCTGGAGCGGTTCAAGGAACTGCTGTCCCGTCTGCCCCGGCGGCAGGTGGAGTTCTGCACCGAACTGATCCCCTACGCCTGCGAGGTCCTGGGCCACTCCCTCAACGAAAGCGTCTGCTACACCCTCTGCGATCACATCTGCTTCGCCATCGAACGGGTGAAAAACGGCATGGCTTTCACCAACGCCCTCCATACGGAGGTGCGGCTGTTCTATCCCCGGGAATACGGCGTGGGCTCCTACGCCGTGTCCGAAATCGCCCGCCGCTTCCAGGTCCAGCTGCCGGAGGACGAAGCCGCTTCCATTGCGCTGCATCTGGTCAACGCCGAGTATGTCACCTCCTTCGGTATCACCATGCAGGTGACCCAGGCCCTGGGCGAGATGGTGCAGCTTCTGCGCACCTCCACAGAATTTAAGCTGGATGAGCGTTCCATCTACTTCGACGAGTTTCTCATTCACCTGAAATTCCTGGCGCTGAGCCTTTTCTCCCACTACGAGGAGCCGGTGTCTGACAATCCCTTTTTTGACTCCGTGGCCGCGGCCCTGCCGCGGGAATACCACTGGGCCGGAGTCCTGACCGAGAATCTGGAGAAGGCCAGCGGTCAGAAGCTGACACAGCAGCAAAAAGCGTATCTGGCCATCAATCTCCATCGAATTCATCCGACGAAATGAGGTAATACCAAAATGGGTATCTTCGACAAACTCTTCCACAAACCCCAGTCCGAACACCCCGTGATCACCGCCCCTGTGGCCGGTACCGCCGTCTCCCTGCAAGAGGTCAACGACCCCACCTTCAGCCAGGAGATTCTGGGCAAGGGCATCGCCATCCGTCCCACTGAGGGCCAGATTGTGGCTCCTTGTGACGGCAAGGTGGATATGATGTTCGACACGGGCCACGCCGTCAGTCTCGTCAGCACCAACGGCATGGAAATCCTGATTCATGTGGGTCTGGAAACCGTGCAGCTCAAGGGCAAGCACTACACCACCCATGCCAAGACCGGTGACACCGTCAAGCAGGGCCAGCCTCTGATCTCCTTTGACCGGGAGGCCATCGCCGCCGAGGGCTACGACCTCATCACCCCCATTGTTCTGTGCAATTCCGACCGCTTCCCCATTTTGCAGGCCCATCTCGGCGCCGTTTCTGCCGGCGACCCCCTGCTGACCATTGACGCCTGAGCATGGGAGGGACGGAAACCATGATACAGGGAACAGGCTTGCCGGTGTTTCCCGGCGTCGCCATCGGACCGGCCTTCGTCCATGAGACGGCCAAACTGGAACTGCCCACCGCCTGGGGCTCCGCCGCCGAAGAGCGGCAGCGGTTCACTGACGCCAAGGCCCAGGCCCAGGCGCAGCTCCAGACGCTGCTGGAGGAGACCGCCGCCCGTCTGGGTCAGGAACATGCCATGATTCTGGACGTCCAGATCATGATGCTGGACGATTTGGATTATGTGGAAGCCATCGAGGCCCGCATTGACGGCGGCGACAGCGCCGCCCACGCCGTCCAGGAGACCGGCGAGGAATTCGCCGAGGTTTTCGCTTCCATGGACGACGAGTACATGAAAGCCCGTTCCACCGACGTTCGGGACGTGTCCCGCCGGGTGGTGGAGATCCTCTGCGGCTTCTCCTCCGCCATGACCATGGACGTTCCCGGCGTTCTGCTGGCCGAGGACCTGACACCGTCGGAGACGGTGCAGCTGCCCAAAGACAAGATTCTGGCCTTTGTGACCCGCAAGGGCTCCGCCAACAGCCACACGGCCATTCTGGCCCGGACCATGGGTATCCCCTCTCTGGTGGCCGCCGACGTCGATTTGTCGGCCATCCATTCGGGCGACACGGTCATTGTGGACGGCTTCACCGGCCAGTGTTACATCCGGCCCGACGAGTCCACCCTGGCGGAGATGACCGCCAAGCAGGCCGAGGCCCAGACCGCCAAGGAGGCCCTGGAGGCCTACCGCGGCAAGGAGACCCGGACGGCCAAGGGCCGCAAGGTCAAGCTCTACACCAACATCGGCAGCCCCGATGACGTGGAGCTGGTACTGAAAAACGATGGCGAAGGCGTGGGTCTGCTGCGCAGCGAGTTCCTGTACCTGGGCCGCGACACCTACCCCACCGAGGAGGAGCTGTACACCGCCTACCGCCAGGTGGTGGAGGGCTTGCAGGGCCGTCCCGTCATCGTCCGCACTCTGGACATCGGCGCCGACAAGCAGGCTGACTACTTTCAGCTGGACGCCGAAGAAAATCCCGCCCTGGGCCTGCGCGGCGTTCGCCTGTGCCTGAGCCGTCCGGAGCTGTTCCGGACCCAGCTGCGGGCCATCTACCGGGCCAGCGCCCACGGTCCCGTCAGCATGATGTTCCCCATGATCGCCTCCCTGTGGGAGGTCCAGGAGGTCAAGGCCCTGTGCAAGACCATCCGGGAGGAGCTGACCGCCGAGGGCGTCGCCATCGGAGACGTGCCCCTGGGCGTCATGATCGAGACGCCCGCCGCCGCCGTCATCAGCGACACCCTGGCCCACGAAGTGGACTTCTTCAGCGTCGGCACCAACGACCTGACCCAGTACACCCTGGCCGCCGACCGGCAGAACAGTGCCCTGGGCCGCTACTGTGACCCCAAACATCCGGCATTGCTGTGGCTCTTGCAGCGCATTGCCGACAGTGCCCACGCCGCCGGAATCTGGTGCGGCATCTGCGGCGAGCTGGCCGCCGACGCCACCATGACCAACACGTTGATGACCATGGGCTACGACGAACTCTCCGTCTCCCCGGCCCAGGTGCTGAAAATCCGTAAAGCCATCTCTGAAAGCGAGGTTGTTTCCCAATGAAAACGATTACCCACGTCATCCAGGACCCTCTGGGTCTCCACGCCCGTCCCGCCGGACTGCTTGCCAAGGCTGCCGCAGCCTGCGGAGACTGCACCGTCAATCTGACGTTCAAGGACCGGACGGTGGACGCCAAGCGCATCATGGGCCTCATGAAGCTGGGCGCCAAACAGGGCGATACCCTGACCATCACCTGCGAGGGTGAAAACGAGGACGCCGCTGCCGCGTCCATGGAATCCTTCCTCAAAGAAAACCTGTAACGCTTGCTTCCAATCCATTTCTTTTTGAGCATTCGCAGGGGGCCGGGATAGGCACCGGTCTCCCATCCAATGCCGACGGGCATCCCCCCGCCCGCGGCCCTATGTAAGAGAGAGGAGCAATCATATTATGATGAAATTTTTGCAGCGCCTTGGCAAAGCATTGATGCTGCCCGTGGCCTGTCTGCCCATCTGCGGCATTCTGATGGGCATCGGCTACCTGCTGTGCCCCCAGACCATGCAGGGCGGTGACATCACCGGTACCATCCCCACCATCGGCCTGTTCCTGGTGAAGGCTGGCGGCGCCCTGATCGACAACATGGCCATCCTGTTCGCCATCGGCGTCGGCGTCGGCATGGCCGACGACAAGGACGGCACGGCCGGTCTGGCCGCTCTGGCCTCCTGGCTGATGATCACCACCCTGCTGGGTGAGGGCGTCGTCACCGTGATCCGTCCCTCCGTGGCCGAGAACGCCACCCAGCTGCTGGCCTTCCAGAAGATCGCCAACCCCTTCATCGGCATCATCTCCGGTCTCATCGGCGGCCTGACCTACAACCGCTTCAAGAGCACCAAGCTGCCCGACTTCCTGGCCTTCTTCAGCGGCAAGCGCTGCGTGACCATTCTGGCCGGTCTGTTCTCCATCATCGCTTCCGCCATTCTGCTGTTCGTGTGGCCCCTGGTCTTCGGCGCTCTGGTTGCCATCGGTAAGGGTATCGTGGGTCTGGACGCCGTCGGCGCCGGTATCTACGCCTTCCTGAACCGTCTGCTGATCCCCACCGGTCTGCACCACGCCCTGAACAACGTGTTCTGGTTCGACACCATCGGTCTGGGCGATCTGACCCACTTCTGGGCCGGCGACACCTCCGCCGACGTGTCCTGGAGCCTGGGTATGTACATGTCCGGCTTCTTCCCCTGCATGATGTTCGGTGTCCCCGCTGCTGCCATCGCTATGATCCGCAGCGCCAAGCCCGAAAAGCGTAAGGTCGCCATCGGCCTGCTGAGCTCCGCCGCCATCGCTTCCTTCGTCTGCGGCGTTACTGAGCCCTTCGAGTTCGCTTTCATGTTCCTGGCTCCCGGTCTGTATGTTCTGTACGCTCTGCTGTACGGCATCTTCGTGGCTGTGACCACCGTTGTGGGCTTCCGTGCCGGTTTCTCCTTCTCTGCCGGCGCCACCGATCTGCTGTTCTCCGCTTCCCTGCCCGCTGCTGCCAAGACCTGGCTGATTCTTCCTCTGGGCCTTGCTGCCGCTGTTATCTTCTATGTCGTCTTCCGCTTCGCCATTGTGAAGTTTAACCTGAAGACCCCTGGCCGTGAAGATGACGACACCGACGAGGAGAAGATCGTGCTGGCCAACGACAACTACACCGAGATGGCCCGCATCATCCTGGAGGGCCTGGGCGGCGCTGCCAACGTGACCTCCATCGACAACTGCATCACCCGCCTGCGTCTGGAAGTCAAGGACACCACCCTGGTCAACGAAAAGAAGATCAAGTCCTCCGGCGCTGCCGGCGTCATCCGTCCCGGCAAGACCTCTGTGCAGGTTATCATCGGGCCCAAGGTCCAGTTCGTGGCCGACGAGTTCAAGAAGCTGGTCTGACACACGCAACTGCTCAAAAAGACATGATGTATTGACAGCACCCCTGTCCCGCGCCTATACGGGACAGGGGATTGATTGTTCTGGATGGTTTGTGCCGTTGTCATATTCTGAACGGTCGTTGCGGAATGTGTATTGTAAATTGTGCCCAGTCATGATACAATCAGTTTACCATCCATGGTGCATCGTTCCGATGCACCGCTGTGCAGGAGGACGACCCATGGACAAACCTTTTAATCACTTTGACGCTGACGGCAACGCCGTTATGGTGGACGTTTCGGAAAAATCTCCCACCGTCCGGGTGGCCGTGGCCGAAGGTACCATCCGTTTGACGCCGCCCATTCTGGCCGCCATCACCGGCCGCACCGCCGCCAAGGGCGACGTGCTGGGCGTGGCACGGGTGGCCGGAATCATGGCCACCAAGCGCACCGGCGACCTGATTCCCCTGTGCCATCCCCTGATGCTGAGCCACTCCGCCATTGAGTTTACGATTCTGGAAGAGGAATGCGCCGTCCGCGCCACCTGTACCGTCAAGCTGACGGGCAAAACCGGTGTGGAAATGGAAGCTCTCACCGGTGTTTCCGTATCCCTGCTGACCATTTATGATATGTGCAAGGCACTGGACAAGGGCATGGAGATCACAGACATCCATCTGGTCCACAAGGAGGGCGGCAAGTCCGGCTCCTACGATCGGGCTTGAAAAGGAGGGCCGCCATGCTGGACCAATTTCAGCGGGAAATCCACTATCTGCGGATTTCCGTCACAGACCGCTGTAACCTCCGCTGCGTCTACTGCATGCCGGAGTCGGGCGTGGAGTGTCTCCCCCACAGCGCCATCCTCACCTATGAGCAAATCGCACGGCTGGTGGAACAGTTTGCCGCCCTGGGCGTCACCCATATTCGTCTCACCGGCGGCGAACCTCTGGTGCGGCCCCAGGTGCACAAGCTGGTGGCGGCCATTCGGGCCATCCCCGGCATCAAAAAAATCACGCTGACCACCAATGGTGTCCTGCTGGCTCAACAGCTGCCCCAGCTGTTGGACGCCGGTATCGACGGCGTCAACATCAGCTTGGATACCTTGGACCGGCAGCAATTTGCCGCCATTACCCGGCGGGACCTGCTTCTGGAAACCCTCTCGGGTCTGGAAGTTGCCCTGGGTGTTCCCGGCTTGACGGTGAAGGTTAACTGTGTGCCCACCGAAACCAACCGGGACCAGCTGGTGCCCCTGGCCGCTCTGGCCAGGGACCGGGATTTGTCGGTGCGCTTCATTGAAATGATGCCCATTGGTCTGGGCCGCAATCTGGGCCGTCTGACCCAGGAGGAAGTGCTGGCCCAGTTGACCGACGCTTTCGGTGCGCCCCTGGACTGCCCCCCGCCCCCCGGTGCGGGTCCCAGCACCTACCGGACATTCCCCGGCTTCACGGGCCGGGTGGGCTTCATCAGCGCCGTGAGCCATCAGTTCTGCCACAACTGCAACCGGGTCCGGCTGACGGCCACCGGCTATTTAAAAACGTGTCTGCAATACGAGACGGGCCGGGATTTGAAGGCCCTGCTGGACGGCGGCGCGTCGGACGACGAGCTGCGCCGGGTCATCTCGGAGACCATCCGGCAAAAACCGGCCAGCCACCATTTTTCCACCGCCGCCCAGTCCGGCGACGAGGCCATGAACATGCATCAAATAGGAGGATGATACCATGGGCAATGTGATTGCAGTCTGCATCAGTGAGAAAAAAGGCGTTCAGAAAAAAAATGTGGGCAGCGCCCGGTTCATCGAGGACTGGGGCATTGAAAACGACGCCCACGCCGGAAAATGGCACCGTCAGGTCTCTCTGCTGTCCCATGACCGGGTGGAGGAATTTCGAGCCCGGGGCGCCGTGGTGGATGACGGGGCCTTTGGAGAAAATCTGGTGGTCTCCGGCTTTGATTTCAAGAATCTGCCCGTGGGTACCAAATTCCGCTGCAACGATGTATTGTTGGAAATGACCCAGATCGGCAAACAGTGTCACGCCCATTGTGAGATTTACAAGGTCATGGGCGATTGCATCATGCCCAGGGAGGGCGTCTTTGCCCGGGTACTCCACGGCGGCACCATCTCCGTCGGCGACACCCTTTCCATTGTAGAGGAGGAATAAACCATGCGCGTTGCAATTCTTACCCTCAGCGATTCCGGCTACACCGGCCAGCGGGAGGATAAAAGCGGTCCCGTTATCCGACAGATGGTGGAGGCCGCCGGTTACACCGTGGTCCACACGGAGCTGCTGCCCGACGGCATCGACCCCCTGCGGGGCGTCCTCTCCACCCTCTGCGACGAGGACGTATGCGATTTGATTCTCACCACCGGCGGTACCGGCTTCTCCCCCAGCGATGTGACCCCCGAGGCCACCATGGCCGTGGTGGAGCGTCCCGCCCCCGGCATTGCCGAAGCCATGCGGTACCACTCCCTGCAAATCACCCCCCGGGCCATGCTGTCCCGGGCCGCTGCCGGTATCCGCAAAGGCACTCTGATTGTCAATCTGCCCGGCAGCCCCAAGGCCGTCACCGAATGCCTGGAGTATATTCTCCCCTCTCTGGCCCACGGTCTGGAAGTGCTCCGGGGCATGACCGGCAACTGTGCCCGGACGTAAACCATCATGATATCGAAGACGGCGGACCCTTCCGCCGTCTTCGGGCTTGCCTTTCCCGTTGGAATATGGTATACTACGGTTGCAAGCCCGACGCTTTCGGGTCATATTGTGAACTAAAAGTGGGTGGACGAGCCCCTTTTCCAAGTTCTGATCGACACAAGACGGAAGTTGGAGGGGCTTGTTTTATTTTTTCCATATTTTAGGAGGAATTATCCATCATGAAAAAGCTTCTTGCACTGGTGCTGGCTCTGTCTACAGTTCTGGGTCTTCTGGCAGGCTGCGGCGCTAAAGAGAACACCGCCGGAACCACCACGGAGGACACCGCCAACACCGAGACCACCGACGCTCCGGAGACCACGGACAACACCGCTGAGACCGGCACCGAGGAAACCACCGATGACAACAGCGGCGCTGTGGTAGTGGACCTGACCATCCTCAAGGAAGCCGACGACAGCATGCTCAACACCTATTCCATGATCGCCGTCAATCCCGAGGCCCCTTTCACCGACGCTGACGGCAACGCCGTTTCCGATGTCACCATCAACACCGCCGGTGCCGACGCCCTGATGCATTGGCTGCTGCTGCCGGAGACCATGGAATTAGCAACCAATTATGGTATGGAAGAGTATGGCAATACCCTGTTCTATGCAGTCGATGGCGCTCCTACCTATGAAGGCGAAATTCCTGCCGCCACCGACGAGACCAAGACCATCCGCCTGTCCACCACCACCTCCGTCAACGATTCGGGCCTGCTGGCTTATCTGCTGCCCCAGTTTGAGGAAGCCTACGGCTACACGGTGGAGGTCCAGTCCGCCGGTACCGGCAAGGCCATTGAGGCTGCCAAGTTCGGCAACGCGGACCTGATTCTGGTCCACTCCAAGAGCCAGGAGGAGGAGTTTGTCAACGCCGGGTTTGCCCGCGTCATTGACGGCATGGAGACCGAACGTCTATCTTTCCTCTATAACTACTTTGTCCTCTGTGGTCCCTCTGCGGACCCCGCCGGTGTGAAGGACGCCGCCACGGTCCTCGACGCTTTCGCCGCCATTGCCGAGGGTAAGTATCCCTTCATCTCCCGCGGTGACGGCTCCGGCACCCACACCAAGGAGCTGTCCCTGTGGCCTGCGGAGCTGGGCATCACTGAGGACCCCGAATCCTTCGCCGATTATACCGACTGGTACACCTCTGCCAACGCCGGTATGGGCGCTTGCCTGGTCATGGCTGAGGAAATGGGCGGCTATATCCTCACCGATAAGGCCACGTTTCTGACCTTCGTTGCCAACAACGGCGTCATGGAATAAGCAAGCATATTACAGAAAAACTCACCGTTGGGGTGCTGTGTTTACAGCACCCCAATTTGGTATGGAAAGGGGGATGCCTATGGGCTCTGCTGTGGAGCAAGCCGTACAGCTGATCGCCTCCGGTGATCGGGAGCTGCTGAATATTTTGTCCGTCACGGCCCGCATGAGCCTGTCCAGTTCTCTCATTGCCCTGCTGCTGGGGGTACCCCTGGGGCTGCTGCTGGGGGCCTGCCGGTTTCCCGGCCGGGGGCTGCTGCTGGTGCTGAACCGGACCCTTATGGGCGTACCGCCGGTGGTCTGCGGTCTGATTTTCTATATCCTGTTTTCCGGCGTGGGCCCTCTGCGCCATTTCCATTTATTGTTTACCGTGGAAATTATGATTCTGGCCCAGGTGGTGCTGATCACGCCCCTGCTCACCAGTCATATGGAAACGTATGTGGCTCAAATCGCTGGCCCTGTCCGGGAGACCGCCAAAGGACTGGGATTGTCCCGCTGGAAAACCTTTCTGCTGCTCCTCAATGAGAGCCGCTATCCCATCTTTTCCGGGTATCTGCTGGGCTTCTCCCGAGCCATTGCCGAGGTGGGCGCTGTGTCCATGGTGGGCGGCGCCATCGCCTGGAAAACCAACGTCATGACCACAGCCATTATGCAATACACCAACCGGGGCAACTTCTCTCTGGGCATTGCCCTGGGGCTGATTCTTCTGGTGCTGTCCCTGGGAATGAATCTGCTGCTGTCCCTGCTGCAAAGGAAGGTGGCGTCATGAACCTTTATGCTTTTACCAAGTCCTTCGGAAGCCAAACGGCGGTTACCGTACCGGACCTGACGCTGCAAGCCGGAACGCTGTACGCTGTCATCGGCGCCAACGGCAGCGGAAAATCCACCTTTTCCCGTGTGATTGCCGGAGTCCTCTCCCCTGACAGCCGCCGCCCGGTGACGGAAGCGGGACTGCGGGTGGGATACCTCCCACAGAAAAGCTATGGATACCGGCTGAGCGTCCTGCAAAATCTGCTGCTGGTGAACCAGGACCGGGAACGGGCCGCACAGCTGCTGGAAGCGGTGCAGCTGTCCCATCTGGCCGGAAAACCGGCACACCGTCTGTCCGGCGGCGAGACGGCTCGCATGGCCTTGGCCCGGCTGTTCATGGGGTGGTATGATCTGGTCATTTTGGATGAACCCACGGCTTCCATGGATATGGAGAGCACCATGCTCACCGAGCAGTTGACCCGGCAGTATGTGTCCGAAACGGGCTGCGCCCTGCTGCTGGTTACCCACAGTCTCCAGCAGGCCCGGCGGCTGGCCGATCACGCCCTGTATTTCCATAAGGGGCAGCTGTTGGAGCAAGGCCCCGCTAAAACGGTTCTATACGAGCCGCAATGCCATGAAGCTCAGCAATTTCTCTCATTTTACGGCTCATAAAAAGTTTTACTCGATTTTTTCTGTGGGGCAGCTTACCGCCGGTGTGTCTGCGAGTGTCGCCGGGCCTTTTGCGCCATAGCTGCGGCGCAGCTTCTTGCCATACATCCAGTATGGCTGCGAAACTGTGCCTTGCTCTGACACAAAATTCCTCGCCGACACCTCTTGCCAACCAGCGGCGCGTTGCCCAAATCGCGGAGTCCAGGGGACAGCGTCCCCTGTCGCCCTGTGCACGGGGCGCAGTCCCCGGCCAAAGGCCAACGCCCCCGGCGCCACCCATAAAGGGTGGACGCCGGGGGCGTTCTATATTGCACTGTTCATTCGGGTAAAACCCTGTCAAAAGCGGCGGGGGCAAGCCCCCGCCCTACAGCGTGGAACCCATCGGTTCAGCAGGAACATTCAGAACTTACAGTTCCCGCACTGTGCCAGGGTTGTTTACCGTATAACCGCCCAGGGCTTCCAGCCGGGCGCGGAAGGTGTCGCTGCGGAGCACCTCCAGCAACTTCTGCACCATGGGGGTATCCCAGGCGTTATCGGGAATCAGCAGATCATACTGTTCCGTGCAAATGGGCAGAAATTCCAGGCCGTACAGCTGAGCCGCGGACCAGATGCCCATACCGGCGTCGCCGCTGCCGTTGGCAATCTGCGCCGCCACCGCCGTATGGGTGAACTCCTCCCGGTCATAGCCATAGATGGCCTTGCCGTCCACATGCTCCTGCTTGCACAGGTAATCGAAGAGAATGCGGGTACCGCTTCCCTTCTGGCGGTTTACATAGGAGATGCCCTCTTTGTCCAAATCGGCAAATTTTTCAATGCCCTTGGGATTGTCTGCGGCCAGCATCAAGCCCTGGGTCCGGCCCACGCACTCCACCAGACGGACGCCGCCATTGGGGAAGTATTTGCGGATAAATGCCGTATTATAGGAACCGTCCTTTTCGTCCAGCAGGTGGACGCCGCCCATATGGGCCTCGCCCCGGCGGATGGCCATGATGCCGCCCATGGAACCCACATGAGACGAGCTGAGATAGAACTGGCCGTCGAGACGGAACAGGTCCGCCAATTCATCCATGAGGGGGTCGTGGCTGCCGATGACCACCAGGGTTTTCTGGAGTTCCGCCTTGGGGCGCAGCAGCTGAACCGTGACCGTCTGGCCGTTTTCATAGCCCTCTGTCCCCTGAGGAACCTCCAGAATGCCGTCTGCCTTCATAAAAGAAGTGACGACGCCGCTGCCGCGGCTCAAGGGAGACGCCATCAGCTTATCGCCCACATAGCCCAGCCGGACGCGGATAAACTCCCGATACTTGAGACCCGACACCACGGGGCGGGACAGAACGGCTTCCGCCGTCTCCACCTGAGCATGGGTGCGGCCCGTCAGATGTTCCACCAAGGGTTGCAGCAGCTCCCGGATAACCAGGATACCCGACACAGGATAGCCGGGCACGCCCAAAATCGGCACCGCGCCTTTGCAGCCGAGAATGGCAGGCTTGCCGGGCTTGATGGCGATACCGTGGCACAGAACCTCGCCCACCTCAGAAATGGCCTGACAGCTGTAATCCTCCCGGCCCGCCGAGGAACCGGCGTTCAGAAGCACCATGTCGCACTCCTCCGCCGCCTGGGCCACTCTGGCCCGGATATCATCCAAATTGTCCCGGGTAATGGGGTACGTTTTCGGCACCGCCCCCCACTCCTGCACCATGGCAGAAAAGATGGTGGAGTTGAACTCCATAATCTGGCCGGGCGCCGGGTCCGTGGTGGGCGGAATGATCTCGTCGCCGGTAGGCAGAATGCCCACCACCGGTCGGCGGTACACGGGAATTTCCAGGACGCCGCCGGCCAGCAGCGCGCCCATGGCCGCCGGGGTCACAGCGGTGCGGGACGGCAGGAGCATTTCACCGGCGCAGACATCCTCGCCGATCTGGCGGATATGCTGCCAGGGAGCCGCCGGGGCATAGAGCCGGGCGGAACCGTCCTCCTCGTAGACCACATCCTCCACCATAATGACGGCGTCGCAGCCCTCGGGGATGGGATCGCCCGTATCCAGCACCTGGAACTGGGACGGCGGCAGCACCACCGGCGTGGTCTCTGTGGCGCCGAAGGTGTCGGCGGCCCGGACGGCAATGCCGTCCATGGCGCTGGCATGGTAATGAGGGGCGCAGATGTGGGCGTAAACGGCCCGGGACGTGATGCGGCCCAATGCCTCGCCCACGGGAATGGTCTCCTCCGCAGGCGCAAAGCCGTGGTCCAGCAGCGTCGTTAAGTACAGGGTTTTTGCCTCGTCTAAGGGCATGTTTTGCAGGAATTGAAATGCCATGGGTGCGATTCTCCTTCTCGTTTCATTCCATATGGTACACGGTGACGGCGACGGTGCTGCCCTGGGGCAGTCCCTCGCAATCCCGGGGGATTTCAAAATAGCCGTCAGACCCGGCCAGCGTACTGATGAGGCCCGACTTGCTGCGGATGGGTTCGGCATACAGTACGCCGTCCCGCTCCGTCAGATGGACGCCGGTATACTGGGCCCGGCCATGGTTGGCCGAGACGGTCTCCGTCAGAACGGCTGGTACCGGACGGCGCACCAGGGTGCGGCCCTGCATCCGGGCCAGCAGGGGTTTTAAAAACAGATTGGCCACAAAGAATGCCGCGCCGGGATGGCCCGGCAAGCCCATGACAGGCTTTCCCTCCACGACGCCCAGAATGGTGGGTTTGCCGGGCTTCATGGCAATGCCATGGAACAGCAGCTCACCCAGCCGGTCAATGACGCGGCAGGTGGCGTCCTTTTCCCCTACGGAGCTGCCGCCGGAAATGAGCACGCAGTCGCACTGTGTCAGCGCCTTGCGCACCGTCTCTTCCAGCAGCGTCTCCTCATCCCGCAGCGCTCCCATGGGGACAGCTTCGCCGCCGAAGGAGGTCACCGCCGCCGCCAGCAGAGCCGAGTTAACGTCCCGGACCTGACCGGGCCCCGGCTGCTCCATCACGTCTACCAGCTCGTCACCGGTGCTGATGACGGCCACTCTGGGCCGCCGGGCCACGGTCACCTGGGACCGGCCCAGGGCCGCCAGTGCGCCGATATCGGCGGCGGTCAGAACGCGGCCCGCCTGCAATACCACCTTACCGGGCCGCACGTCGTCGCCCCGGTACACCAGATTGCTTCCGGGGGCGGCGGGCTTCATAATGCCGATGGTGCCGTCACCATAGTCCTCCGTATACTCGATCATCACCACGGCGTCGGCTCCCTGGGGCAGCGCCCCGCCGGTAGGCACAGCCATGCAGGTATTTTCCTCCACGGTACCCTCCGCCGCTTGTCCCATCAGAACCGAACCGGTGACCGTCAGAATGGCCGGAATGCTGTCGCTGCATCCAAATGTGTCAGCACCACGGACCGCATAGCCGTCCACCGTGGACCGGTCAAAATCCGGCACAAATTCCGCCGCCGTCACCGTCTCTGCCAGCACCCGGCCCAGGGCCGCGGACAGGGGCACCGATTCCGGCTCCCCCACTGTAAACGCCGATTCTGCAATCAGCGCCAGGACCTCCTCCGGTGTCTTCACCGTCAACATCTGTCAAACCTCCTCCAGGATTTCCCCCATCTGGGTGTAATCATTGCCGCTGAACTGCTCCAGCTCCCGGCGAAAGGCCGGGTCCCGCAGCACAGCCAGCAGCGTTTGTACCTCCGGCTGCTCCAGAGAATCCTTGCGCAGAACCAGATCACAGCGCTCCTGCTGTATGGGAATAAAGTCCAGTCCCGCCTGCTTGCGGGTCACCCGTTCGGTACCCACGCCCACATCGGCCTTGCCCTGGGCGATGGCCCCGGCCAGCGTCAGATGGGAGCCGGTCTCCTGGTCATACCCCCGGACCGATGACGGCGCGATGCCCAGCCGCCGCAAATGCTCGTCCAGCAGCACCCGGGACGCGGACCCGCAGCCCCGGTTGAGCATACACACGTCCTCCCGGCACAAATCCTCCCAGCCGGTGATCTGCTTGGGGTTGCCCGCCGCCACATAAAAGCCCTGCATCCGCCGGGACACATTGACCAGGACGGCCCCCACGCCGGGCATGAGCCTGCGGACATAGGGACTGTTGTACCGGTCCACATCCCCAGCCCACAGATGGACCATGGCGGCGTGGATACGCTTCTGATAGAGGGCCAGCAATCCCTCAAAGCCGCTGAGGTACGCCCGCAGCGCCGCCACATTCTTCTGCTGCATCCGGCTGGACAGCAAATCCAGCACCACATCCTGGCCTGCAATAATAAAATGATGATCCCAATCGGCACGGGTGATCAGACCCCCCTCCAGTTCGGCGGTCTTGACCTTGGGGGCCGAACGCTCATGGCGGGATCGGGCAATGTACTGGTCCACATCCTCCTTGGTAAAGCGCACCTTGCGCCCCACCCGATAGGAGTTGATCTCCCCCCGGCGAATCAGTTCATAGACGGTGTTGCAGCTCACATGGAGCATCGCCGCCACCTGCTGGGTGGACAGGGCCTTTTGGTCGGGCATGGCTCCCCCTCCTCTTTTACATAGCAGTTGACACAAGTATAACCCATTTCACACAATGTTGGCAAGGGTCCCGTGAAATCTTCTGTGTTTTTATTGTATTTTCCGGAATTCCAGCTATGATGAAATCAGGAAGTGTGTAAGGAATACCCATTGTTCAAGGAGGGAATCGTATGAGCCGTTCTTATTATGAGAAACTCGCCCGCATCGATTTGACCGCCGGTACGGTGGCCGTGGAACCCCTGGAGCTGGAAAAGGCCCAGCGGTACATCGGCGGCCGTGGTTTGGGCACCAAAATCCTCTACGATGAGGGCGTCGCCACCGTGGACCCCCTGGGTCCCGACAACAAATTGGTGTACATCACCGGCCCCATGACCGGTACGCCGTCGCCATCCTCAGGCCGCTATATGGTCTGCACCAAGTCTCCCCTGACGGGCATGATCGCCTGTTCCAACTCCGGCGGCATCTGGGGCGCCAAGCTGAAACACGCCGGCTGGGACGGTCTCATTGTCGAGGGTGTGGCCAAGGAGTGGACCTATCTGCTGGTGGACGATGGGGAAATTACGTTCCACAGCGCCGAGCAGTATGTGGGCATGAAGAGCGAGGACATGGACGAAGCGCTGCGCAAGGTCCACGGCGAGAAAGCCTCCGTTCTGAACATCGGCCCCGCCGGTGAGCACCAGGCGCTGCTGGCCGCCATCATCAACGACAAGGACCGGGCCGCCGGCCGCTCCGGCGTCGGCGCGGTCATGGGCTCCAAGAAGCTCAAGGCCATTGTGGTCAAGGCCAGCGTGGGCCATGTGACCACCCTCCATGATGAGGACGCCCTGAAGCAGTCCACCAGCCGCTGCCTGGGCATTCTCAAGGAAAACGGTGTTACCGGCCAGGGTCTTCGGGCCTACGGCACCGCCGTTCTGGTCAACATCATCAACAACATCGGTTCCCTGCCCACCAAGAACTGGCAGGAGGCCTATTTTGAAGCCGCCGAGAAGATTTCCGGTGAAACCATGGCCGAGACGTGTCTCGTCAAGCCCGGCGCGTGCTTCCGCTGCCCCATCGTCTGCGGCCGTATCGTCAAGCTCAACGACGGCAAGGTCTGCGGCGGTCCAGAATACGAACCCCTGTGGGCCTACGGCGCCAACTGCGGCGTAGACGATCTCAACGCCATCAACGTGGCCAATATGCTCTGCAACGAGTACGGTCTGGACGCCATTTCCACCCCCTGTACCATCGCCGCCGCCATGGAGCTGTACCAGATCGGCGCCATCACTGAGGCGGACTGCGAGGGCGTTCCCCTGACCTGGGGCAGCGCTGAGGCCATTGTGGAGTGGACCCGCCGCATGGGCGCCGGTGAAACCGAACTGGGCAAGCGGATGGCCCAGGGTTCCTATCGTCTCTGTGAGCACTACGGCCATCCCGAGGTCTCCATGAGCGTCAAGAAACAGGAGATGCCCGCCTACGACGCCCGCGGCATTCAGGGCATCGGCATCACCTACGCCACCAGCAATCGCGGCGGCTGCCACGTCCGGGGCTACATGATCTCCCCCGAGGTTCTGGGCTTGCCCCAGCAGCTGGACCGGACAGTGACCGACGACAAGGCCGCCTGGGCCAAAACCTTCCAGGACCTGACCGCCGTCATCGACTCCATGGGCAACTGTCTATTTACCTCCTTTGCCCTGGGGGCCCAGGAGTACGCCGACCTGCTCAACGCAGCCACCGGCACCAACTACACCGTGGAGACGCTGCTGGAAGCCGGTGAGCGGATTTACAATCTGGAGCGGCTGTTCAACAAAGCCGCCGGTATGAAGCCCGAGGACGACCGGCTGCCCAAGCGTCTGCTGGAGGACCCCATCCCCGGCGGTCCCTCCAAGGGTATGACCAGCAAGATCGCGCTGACGCTGCCCCAGTACTACGAAGCCCGCGGCTGGGTGGACGCCTTCCCCACGGAAGAAACGCTGCGCCGCCTGGGCCTTGCTGAATAACCGCATTTTTGATACCATGGAGGGGAAGCAATTCCCCTCCATAACCGTTTTTACAAGAGGAGTGACTGCCATGCTGGAAGTCCGTCTGTTTGCCACCCTGCGGCAGGGCCGGGAAAAAGTCTATCACCTGGACGCCGCCGGATTCCCCGACGGCACCGCCGTTCTGGACCATCTGCACATTCCCAAAGAGGAAGTGGCCATTTTCCTGCGCAACGGGTTCCACAGCCCCACAGACACCGCCCTGGCGGACGGGGACATTGTGGCCATTTTCCCGCCCACCGGCGGCGGCTGAGGAGGTACCCCTATGGAGGAACGCTACCTGCGCAATCTGGGGCCGCTGACCGAAGCGGAACAAGCGCTGCTTGCATCCAAAACCGTCTTTCTTGCCGGTTTGGGCGGTCTGGGCGGCCATCTGCTGGAACACATGCTGCGGCTGGGGGTGGGGGCCATTGTGGCCGCCGACGGCGACCGCTTCACCCCCTCCAATCTCAACCGGCAGCTGTTGGCCACGGAGGACAACCTGGGACAGCCGAAAGCCCAGGCGGCGGCGGAACGGGCTGCCGCCGTCAATCCCGGCGTCCGGATCACCGTCGTATCCGCACCGCTGACGGCCCAAAACCGGGACGCCCTGCTGGCCGGGTGCGATCTGGCCCTGGACGGTTTAGACAATCTGGAAGCCCGGCGGATTCTAGCCGCCGGCTGTGACCGGGCCGGGATTCCCCTGGTCCATGGCGGTATCCGGGACTGGTGCGCTCAGGTGGCGGTGATTCCGCCGGGCAGCGGCCTGCTGGACCGAATTTACCCGCCCCATCTGTCGGAACTCTCCCCCAGCGGCACCGTCTCGCCGGTACCGGCCTGGTGCGCCGCCGTTCAGGCGGCCCAGGCGCTTTGTCTCCTCTGTGGCCGTCCCGCGCCCCTGTGGGGCAAGCTGTTGGCCGCGGACCTGCTCCACGGAGAACAGGAGATTCTGCCCCTGTAAGGTTTAGCCCACCTGGATATCGATTTCGGTCAGATAGTCCTCCGGCGTCGGACTGACAGTCTCATTGATGACGGTTTCATAGGCATAGCCCGTCAATGGGATGCCCTGAGCTTTCGCATAGGCCAGCATCCGTTCATAGGCCGCCGGAACCTGCTCCCAATAGCCCCGGCAATAGGCCCGCAGATAGGTGCCGCCAGGGCGGATATGCTGCCGCGGAACGGCAGCGGCGTCGGGACAACGCAGGAAAATGGCTGTGTAACCCCAGAAATCTTTCTGTTTCAGCCGTTCCACCGGGATCATGGCCCCGTAGTCAATGCCATACAGCCGCCGGAGTCCATGGTCCGTCACGGCCTGCTGGGAGGTCTGTACGTCCTCCTCCATGGTGGCGGTCCGGGACGTTTCCAGCAGGGCCAGACGGCGTGGTTCCACCGTCACTAACCCCATCTGGTCCGGGTTCACCTGCCGCAGCTGTTCCAGAGATTGCCGCTGACGGCCCAGTGCTTCCTGCAATTCCCGCAGATGGGCCATGGCTGCGTCCAGCTCCGCCGCCTTTTCCGCCATGAGGATGTCCAGCTCCTCCACGGACCGGTGGGCCATCCAGGCCCGGATATCGGGGATGGACATGTTCAGCTCCCGCAGCATGAGAATGGTGCCCAGGGTGGCGCTCTGGAGAAAGCTGTAATATCGGTAGCCGTTCTCCCCCACCACCGCCGGACGGAACAGGCCGATTTCATCGTACCACATCAGCGTTTTTTTATGGATGCCGTGGGCCTTGGCAAATTCTCCAATGGTATAAAGGTGTCTGGCGTCCTGGGGCATGGTTCCCACCTCCTGTGTCGTTTTGGATACTATAGCATATGTCGTTGCTTTTTGCAGCCCCATGGAGTATACTGGAAAAAAACAGAAGGAGGCGGGCCACGGGCCCAAGTTTGGTATGAACGAGATTTTACGCGCACTCCATGAGAGAAAGTCGGTGCGGCTCTACGAGGACCGGCCGGTTCCCGATTCGGTAAAGGCTGCTGTTCTGGAAGCCGCGGTACAGGCCCCCACGGCAGGCAATCAGCAGCTGTACACCATTCTGGACATCACCGATCCGCAGCTCAAGCACGCCCTTTCCATCACCTGCGACAATCAACCCTTTATTGCCCAGGCCCCTATGGTGCTGGTGTTCCTGGCCGACTGCAAAAAATGGTACGACGCCTACCGCTATGCCGACTGCAACCCCCGGGAGCCCGGCGTGGGTGATTTGCTGCTGGCCGTCAGTGATGCCAACATTGCCGCCCAAAACGCCGTCACCGCCGCGGAAAGCCTGGGCCTTGGTTCCTGTTACATCGGCGATATCATGGAACACGCCGCCGAGCAGCGCCGTCTGCTCCATCTACCGGACTACGTCTTCCCTGCCGCCATGGTGGTATTCGGTTACCCCACGGAGCAGCAGCGCCGCCGTCCCAAACCCACCCGCTGCCCCATGGAGCAGATTGTCCATGAGAATAGGTACCGTATCCTCGACGAGGCGGAACTGCGTCACATGCTGGAGGACAAAGCGGGAGAAAAGCCCTATGAGGCGTGGCTCAACGCCTTCTGTCAGCGGAAGTACAATTCAGACTTTTCCCGGGAGATGACCCGGTCTGTGGCCGCGTATCTGCGGCAGTATCACATGCCGGAAGAAGATTGAAACAGCGTATGAAACTGGGGCGTGCTGCGATGGCAGCACGCCCCAACTTTTTTATTGCATAAAGGTTTCGTCAAAGGTTTTGACATCAACGGGTTTACTGTAGTAGTAACCCTGGCCCAGGTCGCAGTGCAGCTCCCGCAGCAAGGCCTCATCCTCCGCCGTCTCCACGCCCTCGGCCACCGTTTCCAGTCCCATGGTCCGGGCAAACTGAATGAGCTGATCCAGAATCGCCCGCCGCCGGGCGGCATCTTCCTCGGTGGCCGCCATGGCTAGAAAACCACGATCCAGCTTCAATTCATCGATTTTCAGCTGATACAGCGCATTGAGGGACGAATACCCCGTACCGAAGTCATCCATGGAGACCCGGAAGCCCTGTTGATGGAGCTGATCGATGACGTCGTTGAGCTCCTTCGTGTTGCCCGTAGCCACACCCTCCAGGATTTCCAGCGTCACATACCGGGGCGGCACGTCATATTTCTGGACAATGGCGGTGAGTTTTTCCACGTACCCGGCACTGAAGAACAGCAGCCGCGTCTGGTTGACCGAAATAGGCACTGGTACCCGGCCCGCGTCCATCCACCGCCGCAGCTGGCGGCACACCTGATCCATCATATAGAGGTCCAGCTGGATGCAGAATCCGTTTTCTTCAAACAGCGGAATAAACTCATTGGGATACCGGTAGGTCCCGTCGGGTTTCCGCCATCGGACCAGCGCTTCCGCACCGGCCAGCGCCCCAGTATCCAACCGGAACTTGGGCTGCAAAAACAGCTCATACTGCTCCTGATCCAGCGCCAGCTGCATGGTGTTTTCAATCTGACATTTGCGCCGTTCCTCGGCGTGGACCTTGGCATCGTAGAACGATATCTCCGTCTGCATGGATGCCTGAATGCTCTGCATGGCCAGCAGCGCCTGGACCCGGTCACCCCCCACGGTCACACCGCAGTACAGGGCCACACCGCCGCCGTAGTGCTTCTGCCACGCTGTGCGGACGGCGGCCGTGAGCCGTTCCACCCGCTCCCGCAGAACCGATTCGTCCGTATCTTCCATCATAATATAGAACAAGTCCGCCGCGTCCCGGCAGAAAAATTCTCCCGGGCGCATCTGTTCCTCAATGGCGGCCTTCAAATCCTGCAGGACCTGGTCGCCGGCGGCGGAGCCGTGGAGCTCATTGATGAATTTAAACCGGTGGATATTGACCGCCACAATGCTATAGGGCAAGTGCTGGGACTTGCGCTCTTCCAGCCGCTGCTCAAACCGGACGGCGTTCTCCGCGCCGGTGACCGGGTCATAATAGGCTAACTTCACCAGAGCCGCGCTGTTGCGCCGGAATGCCATATAGCCCAGGTACAGAATGGCCATGGCCACCAGCACCACCAGCGACAGGGAAACCGCCGCCACCATCAGAATATGGCCCATATATTGGGAGGTGCTCATATCCGTATCGGCGCAGTAGAGATACCAGTTGTTGATGCCCACCGGCTCAATGTAGAACTGATACCGGTTGCCGTCGTAAACAAAGGACGACGAGACACTCTCCTGATTGGCAAAGGCCTTCCGCGCCGCCTCCTGGGCCTCTGCCGACATAAAGGAATCGTCAAACAGCGTCTCCGGCTGCTCTTTGATGACCGAATAGGACGAACGAATGAGAAATTCTCCCTGATCATTGAGCAGATGGAGATAGCCCTTGCCGCCCAACACCGTATCGCCGCTGAGAATTTCCTCAAAAATTCCAATGTTGTCGCAGGCCGTCAATACGCCTACCACCGCTCCGCCTTTATACACCGGTACACTGTAGGTACACAGCTTTTCATTGTTGGCCGCAGTCTTAAAGTCCGCGCTGGAAAACAGCCGCGAAATGCTCTCCTTTCCCTCAAAGGCCGACTCCACCGTATCAATCACATCCTCCTGGCACTGCGCCAGTGGGCACGATTGGGGATTGTCCACGTCGCTCCGTGTCATGACCCCCATGCGATCCTGGGTGAAAAACGCCATGTTGACAAAATCATTGCTGCCGTTGGCCGCCTGCAATACCGTATGCAGCCGCTCCCGGTCCTCCAAATCCTCATAGGACAGAATGGATGCCGCTGTCCGCAGACACTGGAAGTTGTAATCGATCTGCTTTAGAATTCGTTTTTTGTACTCCTGCGTCTCCGCTTGCAGCTGAATCTGGGTTGACTCCTGCATAGACTGGTACAGATAATACAGCACGCAGCCCGACGCCATGCAGAGCACCAAAACCACGATTATAACACCCAGGGTCAGTCTGTGGAGCTTGTGCTTCATAGCTGTCTCCGTCACTGTGTCCACCTCCCGACGCCCTTGGAAGTTTTATGCAATCTCTTTTATCATCATAACTTTTTTTAAGAGATTCGTCAAGTAATTATCCATAAAAAGCGGACTTCTATGCACTTTTACCGAAAATGACATGGTAAATCCCCGCTCTTTCCATTCCTTTTTGCAAGTCCCTGTCTATGCTGTATGCACAGCATTGTCAAAAAACCGGGCGTACCGCGAATGCCGCAGTACGCCCGGTCCAGTTTGCCGTTGGAATGGTGTTACGATGCCAGTGTCCGGCCCAGTAATTGGCAGGCGGCCACGGCCTCCTCGTCGGGGGCTTCGTTGCAGATGACGCCGTTGGACACCAGATCGGCGCCGTCGGCGCGGACCTGTTCTTCCCAGTTGCGCATCCACTCACCGTCGCCCCAGCCGTAGGAGCCGAAAAGCCCCAGACGCTTGCCCCGGATGCCCTCGCGGCACTGTTCAAACAGGGGCGCGAACTCCGTCTCCTCCAGTTCCTCAGCGCCCATGGACGGGCAGCCGAATGCCACCGCGTCGAACTGGTCCAGCTCCGCCGCTGTGAACTCCGCCGCAGTCTTCACCACGGCTTCGCCGCCGCCATCCTTGACGCCCTGAGCCACTGCCGCCGCCATGGCTTCCGTATTGCCTGTTCCACTCCAAAAAACCACTGCAACCTTACTCATAGTATTACAACCTTTCTATCCTCATATTATGGATGGGATGACACGTTGATCATCCGGCCACTGCCAGACGTTCAATGGGTTTGCCGCCGGCCAGCTGGCGGCAATACACCTGGGTACACTTCCGGTAGCGGTTAAACAGCTTCTCCGCCGCCCGGGCATCGCCGTAGACCTTCCAACAGCCCACACAAGTGCAGTCGGTGCGGCCGTCGAGAAAGCCCCGGACGTCCTCCGGCGGATATCCCAGAAACAGCCCGATTTCATGGGGGAATTCTTCGCTGCCTTCCAGCCGCCGCCGGAGATGGGCCAGGCACGCTTCGGCACAATCGCTGTCATACCCCCGTGGCCGCAGCAACGCAGCCGCCGCGTCCCGGCACAGGTCCCGTCGGAGCCGCTCGGGCCGAAACAAGTACAGAAGCGCCCGGCCGTTTCGACGGCGCAGCAGCGTCAGCCGCAGCCCTTTCCCCGCCAGCCGCCGGTTCCACCGGTCCACCGTCTCCCCCAGCGCCTGGCTGTCACCGCAGGCACAGGTGAAAAGACTGCCCGTTTTCAATCCCGCCAGCGTGGGCGAACAGTGCTGCACCAACAGTTGTTCCGACATAGATGCCTCCTTTTTGTAGTTAGTTTTTACTAACTACAGCTTTTAAAAAATTCCTCCCTTTTTGGAGGTTAGTTATTTCTAACTGCATAGTACCACAGCCGTCGCTCTTTGTCAAGGAGGATTTTCCGTTGTGCAGCCTTTCGCACATAGAGCCTGTCTTTTTATTTAGATTGTATAAAAATTACAGATAACACTGTTCAATACCGCAGCAATATGCTATAGTGAACGCGTACAAAGACGCGGCCCGGCCGTGGTTTGCCTGCCGGGCCGCCGAACAGTTCATTGCAGAAAGGAATGGGACCTATGGCAAAGATACAGTACGGTATGGTAGGCGGCGGCCCCGGCAGCTTCATCGGTGATGCGCACCGGCGGGCCATCAATCTGGACGGCACCGCCACACTGGTGGCTGGCTGCTTCTCCCGCACGGTGGAGAAGAGCCGCCAGACCGGGCAGGAACTGGGCATCGATCCGGATCGCTGCTACGCCACCTATGAGGAAATGGCCAAGGCAGAGGCAGCCCGGCCCGACGGCATCCGGTTTGTGGTGGTGGTGACGCCCAACGTCAGCCATTATCCCGTGTGCAAAGCCTTTCTGGAAGCGGGCATTCCCGTGGCCTGTGACAAGCCCTTGTGTCTCACGGTGGAGCAGGCCGAGGAATTGCAGCGTCTGGCCGAAGAAAAGGACCTGCTGTTCCTGGTGACCTATACCTATATGGGCCATGTGACGGCCAAGCACATCCGGGAGACCATCCGCTCCGGCAAGCTGGGCAAAATCCGCACAGTCATGGCGGAGTATCCCCAGGGCTGGCTGGCCCACGAGGGCGACTGGGGCGGCAAGCAGGGCGAATGGCGCTGCGATCCGGAACAATCCGGCGGCGTCAACTGTCTAGGCGACCTGGGCACCCATGTGGAAAACGCCGTGGCCACCATGACAGGGCTGAAAGTCCGGCGGCTTCTGGCCCGTATGGACGTGGTGGTGCCGGGCCGGGTCCTGGACGACAACGATGTGGTCTTGGTGGAATATGAGGGCGGCGCCACCGGCGTGTATTGGACCAGTCAGTTCGCCATCGGCCACGACAACGACCTGCGGGTCCGGATTTACGGCGAAAAGGGCTCCATCCTGTGGCGGCAGGAGGAATGCGAAACGGTCATCATGATCGACGAGGACGGCACCCTGGTGGAGCGGCACCGGGGCGGCGGCGGTATAGAGCCGGGCGCGGCAGCTTATGGCCGTCTGCCCGCCGGTCACACGGAGGGCTGGCTGGAGTCCATGGGCAATCTGTACCGCTCCTTTGTACGGTGTCTCCAGGCCAAGGCCGACGGCACCTTTACCGTCGATATGGTGGATTTCCCCACCGTGGCTGACGGCGTCGAGGGCGTCCGGTTTGTCCACGCCTGTCTGGAATCCAACCGCCGCGGCAACGTCTGGGTGGAACTGTAATACCCCCAACTGACTTTTGAGACAACTGGAACAGGAGGAACGCGAGCATGGCAAGACCGATTACACTTTGCACGGCACAGTGGGCCGATATGGAACTAGAACCCCTCTGCAAACTGGCAAAGGAGATGGGCTACGAGGGTTTGGAAATCGCCACCTGGGGACAGCTGGACGTACATAAAGCCGCCGAGGACCCGTCTTATGTTCAGCAGGTCCAGGACACCCTGTCCAAGTATGGCCTGGGCTGCTGGGCCATTGCGGCCCATGTGCCCGGCCAGTGTGTGGCCGACCTGTGGGACCCCCGTCTCGACGGCTTCGCCCCGGCGGAACTGGCGGGTCAGCCGGACAAAATCCGGGCCTGGGGCACCGCCGAGCTGATGGCCACGGCCAAGGCTGCCCACAACCTGGGCGTCAAGGTGGTCACCGGCTTTATGGGCTCCCCCATTTTCAAGTATTTCTACTCCTTCCCCCAGACCAGCGAAGAGATGATCGACGCCGGATTCCGGGAGGTAGTGGACGCCTGGACACCCATCTTTGACGAGTTTGACAAATACGGTGTCAAATTCGCCCTGGAGGTTCACCCCGGCGAAATCGCCTTTGATTACTACACCTTCCAGCGGCTTTTGAAGGAATTCAACTACCGCCCCACCCTGGGCTGCAACTTTGACCCCAGCCATCTGCTGTGGCAGGGTGTGGACCCGGTGGTGTTCTGCCACGACTTCATCGACCGGGTATATCATGTCCATGCCAAGGATGTCAAAATGAACCTCAACGGCCGCACCGGTGTGCTGGGGTCTCACATCACCTTCGGTGACATGAACCGGGGCTGGAACTTCGTATCCCTGGGCCACGGCGACGTGGATTTCGACGCCATCTGCCGGGTACTGAACCAGGGCGGCTACACCGGTCCCCTATCGGTGGAATGGGAGGACTCGGGCATGGACCGGGTCTACGGCGCCACGGAAGCCTGTGCCTACATCAAGCAATACAACTTTGAGGCCTCCACCATGGCCTTTGACAGCGCCATCCGTACCGACGGCTGACGAACTCGCGCATACCCGCATAACAGTGCCCCCGGATGGAACGCCGACGTGTTCCATCCGGGGGCGGTTTTCTAAGGACTCGTAGTCACAGGTTCAAAATCTGTTGTTTCTTGGCGTTGAATTCCTCCTGGGTGAGCACACCATCGTCCAGCAGCTGTTTCAACTCCCGCAGTGCGTCACTCATGTTTTGTGGAGCCAGCCGGGGCATCTCCCCGCCGTTCCACTGGGCCAAGGTGTTGATTTTCTCCTGAATCAGCACCGGCGGCGCAAAGGGCACAAAGAACGCCAGCAGCAGACACGTGCCCGACAGCTCCGACGGGATGCCCTTCCCTCTGGCCATCCGGTCCACCCGCTGGGCGCTGCGGTAGAACCAGTAGATGGCGTAAAAGGGAATGAACATGCACAGCAGCAGTTTGGTAACGGGGTTCCGGGGCGGCTCATCCTCCAGGTCGTTGAGGGTTACGGTAGTCCGGTAAATCCAGATTAGCTGCCAGATGCCAAGCGTAAAGAGCAACAGCAGGCAATGCTGCACCAAGCCGTAGTAAATGTCCGTCCGGTACACCGTACCCGCGCCGCTGTTGGTACCGGTCTGCGCCTGCCGTTCCTCCGGTGTGCGCTGGCGCGGGAAGGCAATCCACAAGCCCGCCGTCGTCACCGCCGCCACCTCTACCAGCTCCCAGAATGTCCACAGGAACACCTGTCCTGCCATACCCGCACGCAGCATGGAGAGCCGGCCAAACGCATTGATCACGACGGTTAAAGCACAGCAAATCGTGGGCAGAAACCACACTTTTCTGGATTTTTCCCTCCGCAGAGAAAAAATAAACAACAGCAGATAGGTCAAAATCCCCAGCAGCCCAATAAACCAACTGCGCAGCGGCACTCCACTTTGGATATAATCGAACAGCAGCAACACCCATTCGACCAGCAGCGGCAAAAAGCCCACAGCCAGCAGCACGCCCTGCCGCCGGGTCAACAGCAAAATGGCCGCCAGCAGGAAGCCCACTGTGGGCAGCAGCATGCTCACCCGCTGCACATTCCAGGTTCCCCAATCCGCAAGCTGCTCATATTCAATCAGCTGATCATTATAGTAGTGGAAATCATCCCAATCATACCAATTATCCAAGGGCGACCAGTTATCCACTTTCTCCTGGTAATATTCGATTTGTTCCTGATAGAATCTCTGATTGTCAAAAATGGTCCAGCCATTGTAAAGTCCCAGAATCAGAAATAGGATTCCGGCAATCAGACAGAATTTTGTAGCCTTCGCCTTTGTTTGTTCCATTTTGTTTCTCTCCTTCCAAACAGCATGACAGTCCACGGTTCCGATGACGCCGGATTCGGTCCCCCAGTCTGTTTCTTTCAGTGTAGCGGGTGGTTCTGCTAAAAACAATTATCCGGCTGCATAGGGGCGCAAAAAACCGCTGTCCTTGGGCGAACAGCGGTTTTTATATGATTTTGTTCAGTCCAACAGGCTTTCTCCCCAATAAATCCGGGTTTCCCACCCCTGAGCCGTATTGTGGAAAAACTCCTGAGGCAGGGAGACGTGTTTCTGGAGCAGCAGCACAATGGTGGAGCCGCCAAATTGAAAGTAACCCTTTTCCTGGCCTCGGCATACGGTTCCGGTGACCGGATGGTTCACAATCCGGCCCACCAGCAGCGCCCCCACCTCCACCATGGCCACATCTCCCAGCTCCTCACTGCGGAACACTGTATACTGGCGGGTGTTCTCCTTATAAATGGGATACTGGTCATTGGCAATGGGTTGGACCGTATGGAAGCAGCCTGGAATGGTCCCCGTTTCCCCCACTGTGCCGTCCATCGGAAAGCAATAGCGGTGGTAATCGTCTACGGCCAACCGGAGAATCAGGGCCGTGCCGCCTGCAAACCGCCAGGCCAGCGCTTCATTCCTTAGCAGCGACGAAACGGTATAGACAGTATGCTTCACCGTGAACCGGAGGTCGTCGGTGATGGGATAGGCCGAGGCCCGGCCATCGCAAGGGCTGACCAGGGCTGCATTGCTCAGAGGCCGCAGCTCCGGTCGAATGCGGCGGCAGAAAAATTCGTTGTAGCTGCCGTAGTCCTCTGGCAGATAGTCTCCCAAATTGATGCCGCTGCGCCGGACAAAGGGGGCAATGAGGCAGCGGGAAACCCGTTGGGACAGCAGCCATCCGGCGGCCCGGGACAGGCCCGGCTGCACCAGGGGTTTCAGCAGCAGCCGTCCCACAGCGGTACCGTAGAGGAACCGCAGGCTCCGGGACGGTTCAGGTATGCTCCTGGATCTCATCAATGATTTCCTCCACCACGGGGTTGGACTCGTCGGCGGGATGGGGCAAGCGGAACCGGGTCCGGGCATAGATGATACCCACGGTGATGGCCACCACCGCCACCAGGGCCAGAATGGTTTTCAAGCCCGGCTTTTTCAACGGAAAATCCAGAATGAACAGCAGGCCCACCAGGCCCAGCAGCACATGGAGCAGCACAAGGAACGTCAGTTGTGACACGACAAATTGCAGCCAAAAGGTCATAGGCAGCAGAAACGCCATGGAGGTAACGGGCAAACCGTGGTACGTTTTATTACAGCCCTCCTCGGACTGCTGCCGCTCCGTTTCCAGCACATTGAAGAAGGACAGGCGGATGACGGCACAAAGACAGTAAAAGCACACAAGAATCAGGCCCAGCACGCCGCGGACGCCCAGCAGATAGCAGATAAACGCCGGAAACAGTCCAAAGCACACCACATCACAGAGGGAATCCAACTGGATGCCGAAGTTTTTCTCCCGGTGGGTCCGGTCCTTTTTGGTCCGGGCAATGCGGCCGTCGAAGGCGTCGCAGACGCCGGAAAAGGCCAAGCAGAACACAGCAGCCTTGTAATCGCCGTGGATGGCCTGGGTCATACCGATCACCGATGAGATCAGTCCCACATAGGTCAGAATGACCGTGTAATCATAGACGCCGAGAAACTTCATGGATCACACTCCTTTCTCTTGGGGCTCCCGCAGCAGGAACGAGGCGGCCAACGTCATGACCGCGCTGAGGAGCAATTGGGTGTAATAGCTGATGCCCCGGCTGATGACCATGGCCGGCAGCACCAAATCCGGCCCGAACACCGGTTCAAACAGAGTGAGAAACAGGTTTTCACTGACGCCCATGCCGCCGGGCAGTGGCAGCATATCGGCGGCCACAGAGATCATGGCCTGGAGCGTCGTCACCACCGACAGGGGCTGCTGAGACAGGGCGAAGGCCCGGTATGTAAACCAAGTGACGAGGAACAGCAGGCACCGCTGCACAAAGGTGATGGCAAACACCCGGACGATGACGCCCCGGTGGGTCCGGTAAAAGGACGCCGCACCCCGGTACTGTTCCACCATCTGGTGGAGCTGTTCCTGCCGTTGTTCCAGGGAGCGAAAGGGCCGGATACGGTGGACCAAGGCCAACGCCCGCCGAGCCAGCCGCTCCGCCGCCGTGGGATGGAACACCAGTAACAGCAAAACGGTAATGCAGACCACATTGGGGACCATGCCCAGGTAAATAATCGGTTCCGCCGGCGCCAGAAAGGCCATGAGCCGGGCGGGCCGCAGCAGCACCACCGCGCCGCCGAGAATCACCAGCACCAATTTATAGGTGATGGTGACGATGGCCAGGACCACCGCCGACACGGCCACGGGAATGCGGTCCTTCCGCATGGCCACAATCTGCATGGGCTGGCCGCCGGAGGCCGACGGCGTGATACAGCTGTAGAAAAAGCCGATAAAGGAGTAGAGACAGCAATGGCTGGGTTTGACCGCTACGCCCAGCTGGCGGAGCAGATAGCCGATAACCAGAGATTCCCCCAGGATAAACCCCACCACGCAGAGGACCCCCGCCGCCACACAACGCCAATCGGCCTGGGCCAAATCCTGGAGCACTTCCCGCAGATTTTGACCGTGGAAGACGCTCCAGAGGGTCAGCAGAAATACCGCCGCCAGAAACAGCAAATTGCCGGTTTTCTTTTTCACGGCTTCCACCTCCCGCATCCCGGTCTTTTATGGTTCAATGGCCACCTCCTGCCACCGGCCATCCAACAGCACCCGGTGGGTCCGGAATCCACAGTGAAGGGCCAACTGGGCCGCCTGGTCAAAATAGGCCGTGATGGCGTCGGCGCTGTGGGCGTCGCTGGAAATCACAATGGCGCCGCCAAACGCCCGGATGGCCCGCAGCAGCGGTTCCGACGGATAGGGCGTGGTCCGGTATCCCCGGCTCATGGCCCCGGTATTGATTTCAAACACGCCGCCCTGACGGCACAGGTGCTCCAGCACCTCCAGGGCCGTGTCCCGATACTGGCGGTCGCTTTCATCGAAGCACCGGCCCCCCTCATTAAATTTGGTGGGCAAGTCATAGTGACCGATGAAGTCGCAGCCGGTTACCTCCAGAATCCGTGCCATTTCGGTAAAGTATCGGCGGGTCATGGCGTACCAGTCGCCGCCGAAATGCTCTGTTACACCACGCCGGAGAATCTCCTCCGTGTGGTCCACGCTGAGATACCCCCCGTCCACGGGGACCTCATGGGCTGAACCGATGGTGTAGTCCCGATCAAAGGTGGGCGCTTCTCCGTGGAGCTCCGCCTCCACGCCCAGATAAATCTCCATGCGGCCCCGGTATTGCTCCCGCAGGGCGTGGACGTCGGCCACATATTGCCGGGTGCTCTCCGGCGTCATGCAGAAATCCAGATTATGCTGCGCGTAACAGTGGCCGGAAAAACCGTAGGCCAGCAGTCCCGCCTTCCAGGCAGCCGCCGCCATTTCTTCGGCAGTATTTCTGCCATCGCAGCAGGTGGTATGACTGTGATAGTTGGTGCGAATCAACGCAATCCCTCCTTATGACAGCGCGGAAAGCCGTTCGGCTCCCTGGGTCCGGAGCCAGCGATACAAAAGCCAGGTGGCCGCCGCCAGCAGCATCAGACAGCCGACCAGCAGCACTTCCAGAGACGCCACATCCCGCAGGGCAAACACCAGCAGACCCAAGCCCAGGAGCAGGCCCATCTCCCCCAGCCCGGCAGCCATGACGCTGCCGCTGTTCTTGATGGCATAGGCTTCGCTCTCCCAGTCCAGCCGAGGCATCTTCACATTTAAAACCAGCCCCGCCATCCCGTGAAACACACAATAGACCAGAGAGATGCCAAAGAGCAGCACCGTCCCCACCACGCCGGGACGAATCACACAGGTGAGCACCACACAGGCCAGCACCGTGGGGGGCATGGTGATCAGATAGCTCATCCGCAGTTTGGCCCGCAGAATCTGCCAGGGCGTCACCGGCAAGGACTGGGCCAGCCACAGCGTTTTGCCGTCCAGAGACACGGACGAGCAGGTCAGATAGTTTAATCCCACCAGGAACAAAAGCAGCAGACAGCCCAGGGCCACGCCTAACATTCGCAGCTCCGGCATGGAATCCACCAGCAGCGAGACGGTTTCGCCTTTTATTATGAGGTAGACCGTACCGATGACGATCATCAAGGAGCCCATGCAGCCGTTGAGCAGATAGCTGGGAATGCTCCACAGCCGCACCAGCTCCCGGCGGAGCAGCGCCCGGTCCACAGAGGACACCTTCAACGCCCGCTCCCGATAGCGGATTTTTTTGCCGCCCCGGTTGGTGGTGACAATGGCGGCAAAGCTGTGGCTCAGCAGTCCGTAGACGATGCCGAAGGCCGCCAGGGCGCAGAGCGCAAACAGCAGGAAGCCCGCCGGATTGCCCAGGCAGCCCAATCCAAACTGATAGAAGGGATAGAGGACTTTCTGCACCGTTTGGGCCACCGCTTCACTGTTGGCGATGAGCGTTTGGAGCAGGGTGTTGATCTGGGTGTAACCATAGAAATAGGCCGCCATAAAGATCAGGGACAGCACCACCGTGGCAATGTTTTTCTTTGCCATCCGGGCCGTGAGCAGGGCCACAGCCCAGCCCAGCAGACAGGACAGCACCAGGGACACCAGGGGCAGCAGCACCATGGAGAGGGTAAAAAACAGCCATCCCGCCGCCGTCATGCCGATTTGGACCTGCCACACCACCGCAGTGGGGACCATGACCACCAGAATCATCACCAATGCCTGAACGTACAGCACCACCATGCGGCTCAGCAGAATCCACTTGGGCGGAATGGGCATGGCCAGGAGCATTTCATTGTCCTTGGCTTCAAACAGCTGGCTCTTGGTGGAAAAAATACTGCCCACCACGCCCAGCATCAAGGCAGTCAAAGCCATCATGGCAAAATAGAACCAATCCAGTTCCAGCTGGTACAGGGGGATGCAGAGGGTGTTTGCCATATGGCCGAAGAGCCAGCAGAAGATACCCAGCACATAGAGCATCAGGAGGGCGTACAGAACGAGGCCGCCGCCGGTGCGTCGTTTGCCCTTGCGGCCGCTGCGGAGCAGCGCGTGAAACAGCTGCAAAAACCGGGCGCGGAGCAGCGCTTTAACCATGGCTCTCCTCCTCCAGTTCCAGGAACACCGTTTCCAGCGATTCGTCGCCCTTGACCTCCTCCATGGTGCCGGAGCGCAGGAGCTTGCCCCTGTGGATGATGGCCACCTTGTCACAGAGCTTTTCAGCCACGTCCAGAACGTGGGTGGAGAAGAAAATCGCGCCGCCCCGGTTGCAGATCTCGTGCATCAGTTCCTTGACCTGGTGGGTGGCCTTGGGGTCCAGGCCCACAAAGGGCTCATCGAGAATCACCAGCTGCGGGTCGTGAATCAGCGCCGAAATAATGGCCAACTTCTGTTTCATGCCGTGGGAATAGGCGCTGATGGGCTGGGCTAGATCGCCGGTGAGGGCGAACAGCTCGGCGTACTGGTGAATGCGCTCCTGGCGCTCCTTTTGAGGCACGGCGAAAATGTCGGCAATAAAATTGAGAAACTGGATGCCGCTCATATAGTCGTACAAATCAGGATTGTCGGGAATATAGGCGATTTTGCGCTTGCATTCCAGAGGGTTCTCCCGGACCGAGACGCCGTCCACATAGATTTCTCCGCTGTCAAACCGCAGTATGCCGCAGCAGGCCTTGATGGTGGTGGTCTTACCGGCGCCGTTGTGGCCAATAAAGCCGTAGATTTCGCCCCGGCGAATGTGCAGACTCACGTCATCCACGGCCGCTTTGTCACCGTATCGCTTGGTCAAATGCTCAATTCTCAGCATGAATTCGACTCCTTTTTTCAAGGTGATACCCCATGGTATCATACAACGGTGGTCTTGTAAACCGTCTGTGTGATTTATTCTATTTCAGTAAATCGCTAATTGACTAAGTTTGACCCATGTGGTATGATATGGTTACAAGAGTATCCCCCACTACTGTGCAAGGAGGAATCCCCATGGAATCCCTGGAATCGGCCCTGCGGCCCGAAGAGCGGACCAGCCTGCGGCTGCGCAGCCTCTACGGCCGCCACGGCTACCGGCAGTACAAGGTCAGCAAGTTTGAAGAGTACGATCTGTATGCCCACAACAAGCGTTTTCTCGTCAGCGATTCGGTGCTGACGTTCACCGATACCGACGGACGGCTCATGGCCCTGAAACCCGACGTAACGCTGTCCATCATCAAAAATGCCAAGGACGGAGAGCCGGGTCTGCAAAAGCTCTGTTACCACGAAACCGTCTACCGGCCTGGCGGCAGCGGCACGTTCCGGGAAATCCCCCAGGACGGTCTGGAGTGTTTGGGCGATCTGGACCTCTATACGGTCTGTGAAGTCCTGATGCTGGCAGTCCGCAGCCTGGAAGCCATTTCCGACCGGTGTGTCCTGAATCTGACCCATCTGGGACTGTTGGAAACAGTGCTGGATGGACTGACAGCAGACGACGCCACCCGGGCCGCCATTCTCCGCTGCATGGCCCACAAGAGCCGCCACGAATTGGAAACCGTCTGCGCCGGCGGCGGTATGGCGGACGAGGGCATCCGCCGTCTTCTGGAATTGACGGAGCTTCACGGTCAGTTTGATGCGGTGCTGCCCCAGCTCCAAGCATTCCCCGGCGTGGAAGCCTATGTGACGGAACTGGAAGCCATGGCGGAGCTGCTGACCGACTGGGGGGTGGCGGACCGGATTGTTCTGGACTTCTCCCTCACCGGCGATCTGGACTACTACAGCGGCGTGGTGTTCCAGGGCTATGTGGATGGGGTCCCGGCCCGCGTCCTGTCCGGCGGCCGGTACGATAAACTGATGGAGCGGCTGGGCAAGCACAGCGGCGCCATCGGCTTCGCCGTCTATCTGGACCAGCTGGAACGGCTGGGGAATGCCACAGTCCGGGATGTGGACGCCCTGCTCCTCTACGACGAGGACGAGGACCCCAAACAAGTGCTGCAAGCCGTGAAGCTGCTCCGTGCCAACGGCAAAACCGTTCGGGCCCAGCGGGGCCGGGGTGACGCCCTGGCCTGCGGTCAAGTGCTGCAATTGAAGAATGGGAGGTTGGAGATTCTTGCAACCGATGATTAATGTGGCTCTGCCCAAGGGCCGTCTGGGAGAAAAGGTTCTGGCCATTCTGGAATCCGCCGGGTACCCCTGCCCCGCCATTCACGATCCGGGGCGGCGGCTGATTTTTGAGAATGAGGAGTCCGGCGTCCGGTACTTCTGGGTCAAACCCAGCGACGTGGCCATTTATGTAGAGCGGGGCGCCGCCGATGTGGGCGTAGTAGGCAAGGACATTCTGCTGGAATACCGGCCCGATGTCTACGAGCTGTTGGATCTGCACATGGGCAAGTGCCGCATGTGTGTGGCCGGTCCCAAGACCTTCCGGGACGACCCGGAAAAGACCCTGCGGGTGGCAACAAAGTTCCCCCATATCGCACGGGATTACTACGCCGGACGCAGCCGGGAAATCGATATCATCAAGCTCAACGGCTCCATTGAACTGGCCCCCATTCTGGGCCTGTCCGATGTGATTGTGGACATTGTGGAGACGGGAGCCACCCTGCGGGAAAACGATCTGGACGCCTTGGAAACCATCGTCCCCATCAGCGCCCGGCTTATCGCCAATAAATCCAGCTACCAGTTTCAGACGGAGGCCATCCGGGCCATGGGCGACGCCGTGGCCCAACAGGTGGCCCAGCGGGAGGAAAAAGAGAAATGATGCGCATTTACGAATACGGCCAGGTCTCCAGAGACGAGATCTTCGCCCGTGTAGAGCCGGAGGTGGACGTGACCGCCGTGGTACGGGAAATCCTTGCCGATGTGCGGAGCCGGGGCGACGCGGCCCTCTACGACTACTGCCGCCGCTTTGACCGGGCCGATCTGACGGCCCTGGAAGTGACGCCCGAGGAATGGGACGCGGCAATCCGCAACGTGGACCAAAAACTGCTGGCTGTTCTGGAGCAGTCCGCCAAAAATATCGAAGCCTTCCACCGCCGTCAGGTCCGGACAGATTTTGTTATTACAGACCGGCCCGGCATGGTCCTGGGACAGAAGATCACGCCCTTGCAGCGGGTGGGCCTGTACATCCCCGGCGGGACCGCCTGCTATCCCTCGTCGGTGCTGATGAACGCAATCCCCGCCAAAATTGCCGGTGTGCCGGAGTGCATTATGGTGACGCCCGCCAACGGCGGCCAACTGAATCCCGCCATTCTGGCGGCGGCGAAAATCGCCGGTGTGGACCGGATTTTCAAGCTGGGCGGCGCCCAGGCCGTGGCGGCCGTGGCCTACGGCACCGAATCGGTACCCCGGGTCGATAAAATCGTTGGCCCCGGCAACGCCTATGTGGCCGAAGCGAAACGGCAAGTGTTTGGACAGGTGTCCATTGACATGATTGCCGGACCCAGTGAGATTCTCGTGGTGGCCGACGGCACCAACAACGCCGCCCATCTGGCCGCCGATCTGCTGTCCCAGGCCGAACACGACAAGCTGGCCTCGGCGGTTCTCGTCACCGACAGCCGTTCCCTGGCCGAAGCTGTGGCAGCAGAGGTGGAGCGTCAGCTGAAACTGCTGCCCCGGGAAGAAATTGCACGTTCGTCCATTGAGAACAACGGTAAAATCATCGTGGCCGACAATCTCGATCAGGCCATTGACATTGCCAACGAAATCGCCCCGGAACATTTGGAGCTGGCTGTGGACAATCCCTTTGATCACCTTTCCAAAATCCGCAACGCCGGTTCCATTTTTCTGGGGAAGTATTGTCCGGAAGCCTTGGGCGACTACTGGGCCGGGCCCAATCACACCCTGCCCACCATGGGTACCGCCCGGTTCTCCAGTCCCCTGTCCGTGGACGATTTTATCAAAAAGTCCTCCTTTACCTATTATACCGCCGACGCCCTTTCCGCTGTGGCCGATGACATTGCTGCCTTTGCCGAGAGCGAAGGACTGCGGGCCCATGGCCGTTCGGTGCAGATTCGCTTTTCCAAGGAGGGATTTTAAAGTATGAGCCGCTTCCTTTCGTCCCGTTATGCGGGCCTGACGGAGTACGTCCCCGGTGAACAGCCCCAGGACAAACAGTACATTAAATTAAATACCAATGAATCCCCCTATCCCCCCTCCCCCGCCGTTCTGAATGCCATCAACACGGCGGCGGTGTCCCAACTGAATCTCTATTCCGACCCGGACGCCAAGTTGCTGGTCAACGCCCTGGCCGCCCAATACGGCGTCGGCCCGGAGAATGTGTTCCTCTCCAACGGCTCCGACGATATTTTAAACTTTGCCTTTATGGCCTTCTGTGATGGCGGTGTGAAATTCCCGGAAATCACCTATGGATTTTATACCGTTTATGCCGCTCTCCATGGCGTTGCCTATGAGACCCCCGCCCTGCGGCCTGACTTTTCCATTGACCCCAGCGACTATTACAACGCCGGGTGCAGCGTGGTTCTGGCCAACCCCAACGCCCAAACCGGTGTGGCCCTGCCCCTGACGGAAATTGAACGCATTGTGCGTTCCAATCCCGATCAGGTGGTGGTCATCGACGAGGCCTATGTGGACTTCGGCGGAGAATCTGCTGTACCCTTGACCCGGCAGTATGACAATCTGTTGGTGGTTCAGACCTTCTCCAAATCCCGCTCCATGGCGGGAGCCCGTCTCGGCTTTGCCATTGGCCCCAAAGGGCTGATTGCAGATCTGAACAAGCTGAAATACTCTACCAATCCCTACAACCTCAACCGGTTGACCCAGCTGGCCGGTGTGGCGGCTCTTTCTGAGCAGTCCTATTATGACGAGAACTGTCGCCGCATTATGGAAACCCGTCAATATACCCGCGACGCACTGACAGCCCTGGGCTTTACCTGCACCAACTCCCAGGCTAATTTCCTTCTGGCCCGGACCGACGCCATGGACGGTGAAACCCTGTACCGGAAGCTGAAAGACCGCGGCATTCTGGTACGCCACTTCTCCGACCCGCTCATTACCGACTGGGTCCGCATCACCATCGGCTCCCAAGAACAGATGGAAACGCTGGTGGGTGTTGTCGAGGAATTGGTGCGGTAAAAGGGTATTTCGCTGGCTGCGGCCAGCGACCGGGGGCGCTGCCCCCTGGACCCCTGCGATTTTTGAAAAAATCGAGTAAACTTTTAAATGTTGGGATATTTATTTGATTTGGTGCGGTGGGCTGGAAAAAGTGCGGCAGCACTCTCAATCCATGCTTCGCATTGTTGCGGCTGGGAGGGCCTCCGGCCCCTCAGCCCCGCCGGAACCGAGTTCGTATGATTTTGTAGGGCGGGGGCTTGCCCCTGCCGCTTCCCCCACCCCACTCCCAAAGGAGACAACCACCATGAGACAAGCCTCTTTGACCCGCAAGACGGGCGAAACCGATATCACCCTGGCCCTGAACCTGGACGGCACCGGCGAAAGCCGTCTCGACCTGGGCGTGGGCTTTCTGGAGCACATGCTGACCCTCTTTGCCAAGCATGGCCGTTTTGACCTGGACGTGACCTGCAACGGCGACACCCAAGTAGACGACCACCACAGCGTCGAGGACATCGGCATCACTCTGGGCATGGCGTTCCGGCAGGCTCTGGGCGACCGCCGGGGCATCTACCGCTATGCCGACATTGTGCTGCCCATGGACGAGGCGCTGATTCAATGTGCCGTGGACATTTCCGGTCGTTCCATGCTCTGCTGTGATCTGGACATTCCCGCCGAGAAAATCGGAACCTTCGACACGGAGCTGACGGAGGAATTTCTCCTGGCCTTCGTCCGGGAGGCCGGTATCACCCTCCACGTCCGGCAGTTGGCCGGGAAAAACAGCCACCACATCGTCGAGGGCGTTTTTAAGGCGTTGGCCCGCGTTTTGCGCCGGGCCGTGGCCATCGACCCGGACTGTGCCGGCGAAATCCCCTCCACCAAAGGAGTGTTGTAAATGATTGCCATTGTGGATTACGGCGTGGGCAATCTCTTCTCCCTGCGCAGTTCCCTTTCTGCCGTGGGGGCCGAGGTCACCGTCACCGGCGACGGCGACGCCTTGCGCCGGGCCGATAAAATCATTCTCCCCGGCGTGGGAGCCTTCGGCGACGCTGCCGCCAAGCTGCGGGTCACGGGGCTGGATGCCGTGGTTATCGAGGAAGCCAAAGCCGGAAAGCCTCTGCTGGGCATCTGTCTGGGCATGCAGCTGCTGCTGGAGCGCAGTTTGGAATATGGCGAACACGCGGGCCTGGGGCTGATTCCCGGCGACGTGGTGCCCCTCTCGCCCCCGGACGGTTTGAAAGTGCCCCACATGGGTTGGAACGCCCTCCAATTTTCCGAGCTCCGCTCCCCCATTTTCCGGGACCTGAACCCCGGTGACCATGTATACTTTGTTCATAGCTTCCATGCGGCCAACTGTCCCTGCGTGACGGCCACCGCCGAGTATGGGATTCCGGTCACCGCCGCCGTGGGCAGGGACAACGTCTACGGCTGCCAGTTCCACCCGGAGAAAAGCGGCCCGGTGGGCCTGACCATTTTAAAATCCTTCTGTGAACTGTGAGGAAACCGACTATGAATCTGTTCCCTGCCATCGACCTGTACACGGGCTGGGCCGTCCGGCTCTATCAGGGCGATTACAACCAGATGACCGTCTATGACAAAGATCCCCTTTCCGTTGCCAAACGGTTCCGGGACGCCGGGGCTGAATACCTCCATATGGTAGATCTGGAGGGGGCCAAGACCGGCGAGACGCCCAACCTCGACACCGTCCGCACCGTGGCGGCCCAGTCGGGCCTAAAAGTGGAGATCGGCGGCGGCATCCGCTCCGAGGAAGTCATCAAAAAGTATTTGGACGCCGGCGTACTCCGGGTCATTCTCGGCACCGCCGCCATCACCCAGCCGGGCTTTGTCGGGGAGATGGTGGCCAAGTACGGCGACAAAATCGCCGTGGGCGTGGACGTCCGGGACGGCTTTGTGGCCATCAAGGGTTGGACGGAATTATCGGACCGGACGTGCTTCGATTTCTGCCGCGACATGGACAGTCTGGGCGTAAAAACCATCATTTGTACCGACATTTCCAAGGACGGTGTTCTGGGCGGCACCAACCTGGAATTGTACAAACAGCTTTCGGAAACCTTATCCCTCGATATCGTGGCTTCCGGCGGCGTCAGCTCTCTGAACGACATCGCCGCCCTCCAAAAAATGGGCCTGTATGGGGCAATTCTCGGCAAAGCCGTTTACACGGGGGCCATTGACCTGGCCAAAGCCGTGGCCCTGACAAAGGGGGCGGCAGTGTGATTACAAAACGTATCATCCCCTGTCTCGACGTCCGGGATGGCCGGGTGGTCAAAGGCACCAACTTCCAGGGCCTTCGGGATGTCAATTCCCCGGTGGAGCTGGCCCGGTATTACTCGGACCACGGGGCTGACGAGCTGGTGTTCTACGATATCACCGCCTCTGCCGAGGGCCGGGCGCTGTTCACGGATATTTTAACGGAGGTGGCTTCCACCATCTTTATCCCCCTGACCGTGGGCGGCGGCATCAACGAAGTCGCAGACTTCGAGCGGGTCTTACAGTGCGGCGCCGACAAGGTCAGCGTCAATTCCGGCGCCATCCGCAACCCCAATTTAATTGAGGAAGCCGCCAAGCGCTACGGCGATCAGTGCGTGGTGCTGTCGGTGGACGCCAAGCGGGTGGATGGAAAATACACCGTCTTCGCCAAGGGCGGCCGGGAATCCACGGGCATGGACGCCTTGGAGTGGATTCGCTTCGGCGTGGACCATGGGGCCGGAGAAATCGTTCTGAACTCCATCGACACCGACGGCGTCAAGGGCGGCTTTGATCTGGAAATGCTCCGAGCCGTCAGTGAGATTGTTTCAGTGCCTGTCATCGCCTCCGGCGGCGCGGGCAAAGCCGAGGATTTTATCACCCTGTTTGAAACGCTCCCCCAGGTGGACGCCGGATTGGCCGCGTCAATTTTCCACTTTGGAGAGGTGAAAATCCCTGAATTAAAGGCCCTTTTGGCCCAACACAACATTCCCGTCAGATTGTGAGGAATTGAAATGGTAACCATCGATCAACTGAAATTCGACGAAAAAGGATTGATTCCCGCCGTCGTTGTGGACGCCGTCACCAAGGATGTGCTGACCGTGGCCTATATGAACCGCGAGAGCCTGGAGATTTCCATGCAGGAGGGCCGCACCTGCTTCTGGAGCCGTTCCCGTCAGGAATTGTGGCACAAGGGCGAGACCTCCGGCAATGTGCAGCACATTGTAGCCATCACCGCCGACTGCGACTGTGATGCCCTGACCGTTCTGGTCAACAAGGAGGGCCCCGCCTGCCACACCGGCGCGGAATCCTGCTTCCACAACGCTCTCTATGTCAGCCCCGATCAGACGGCGTTCAGCCTGCAGGGGCTGTATGAACTGCTGGAAGGCCGGAAACGCGATCTGCCGGAGGGTTCCTATACCACCTACCTGTTCCAAAAGGGCATCGACAAGATTCTCAAAAAGGTGGGCGAAGAGTGCACCGAGGTCATCATTGCCGGTAAAGCCGATGACAAACCGGAGACCATCTATGAAATTGCCGACCTTTGCTACCATGTCATGGTGCTGATGGTCCAAATGGGTATTTCTGTGGAGGACATCCACAAGGAGCTGGCCTCCCGCCACGTCATCGATCACAAGGTGAAGCAGGAAAAAATGACCTGAATCCTTCAAAAAACGCCATGTTCCCGCGGGGCCATGGCGTTTTGCCGCATTGTCTGAAACCCCATGGGGTCAATTGGTGGAAAACCACGCAAATTTTAATGATATTCTATCCATAGAAGCCACGAACCTGTCCAATGGAAGGATGTGTTATCATGAAACGACGCAGCATCGTACTGGCGGTGGCTGCCGCTCTGACCTTGACCGTCAGCGCCGCCGCCTATCAGGTACCCAACCTGGGGACCGGTCCTTATTCCGAAATCAACACCGACCCCCAGGACCAGGCGGAGTTCCTCCATGCCCTCGGATTGTTTCGCGGCACCGAGGAGGGTTATGCCCTAGACCGCTCCATGACCCGCAGCGAAGCCGCTGTCATGCTGGTGCGGCTTTTGGGAAAAGAGGACGAAGCCCTGGCCCAGTCCCCTTCCCATCCCTTCACCGACGTACCCCAGTGGGCCAGTCCCTACGTGGGCTGGCTGTGGACCAACGGCCTAGCCAAGGGCGTCTCGGCCACCACCTTTGGCTCCTCCAATAGTGTCACGGCTAAACAGTATCTGATGTTCCTGTCCCGGGCGCTGTACGGTCCCGACGTGGCCGATGACTACTGGGAAACTGGCTGGGGATTTGATTTGACCGCCTTGCAGCAATCTCTCGATCAGGCTGGATTTTTACGGCGGGATGCCGTTTCCCTGTCGGTGTTGGCTCTGAGCGGGTACACAGACACCGGTGACACCCTGGCCGCCCGGCTTCTGAAAGAAGGGGCCATCTCAGAGGACGATTTCTGCGCGGCGGCTCCCAAGGTCTATGTATCCGACTGGGGCACCACCGAGGACGGCAGGCTTCTCCGCGACACCGCCGGGGTGACCCTTTACAGTACGGAACAGGGAATGCGATACATCTATCGTTCTGGCGACAGCTCCAATTCCTATGTTCTGGCCACCCGGCAGCAGGATGGCCAGGCGGAACTGTGTGCTGTGGATTATTTCACCCTGGAGCTGGCCGCGCCGCCCGCGTCGCTGCCTCTGACCGAAGGACAGCAGATTGAATATTACGCCGGTACGGGCGGCGATTATTTGGTTATGAAAGCGGGCGGCACGGAACCCACGGCCCTGCTGTATTACAACGGTTCTGCGGTGCAGCAGCTGCTGGAGCTGACGCCATTTTGCACGGGTATGAGTGTTCCGTATTGCAGTTGGCGGACCTGGGACGGGGGATTGTTGCTGACGCTGGAGGATTACGAAACGACGGCCCGGCACAGCTGGCTGCTGGACGGCCCCACGGTCCAGGCTCTCCCGGCCCTGGACGGTCAGGATGTGGTGGATGTTCTGGGAGATTCGGTGATCGTCCGGTGCATCACCGATGAAACAGCCGTGTTGCAGCAGTTGGCTATACCGTCCATGGAGGTGCTGGCCCGGTTTGAACTGCCCTGCACGGAAGCCCCACCCTTCCCCGGTGAAAGCGGCAAGACGCAGCTGTTGCGATGGATGATCGCCGACAAGACAGACGGCTATTACTGGGGCGATGCAGGGCTGTATCAGCTGGAGAATGGCGTCCTCCGCTGTTTGCAGGAGCGATGTGTGCGCGATCTGCTGGTGCTGGATGAGGGTGGGATGTATGTATTGACCTACACGCCGGATTATCCCACCAACCTGGGCCCCTTCGCTGCTCAGAGCAGCCACCCGGGCAACGAGATTTTGTACCGTTCCCCCAGTGGTACCTGGGAGACGGTCCTCAGCGCCGATACAGGCCACGGCATCGGTATTACCTCGCTGCTGGAACCGGACGAGAGCGGAAACGTGGGCTTTCGCTGTGCGAAGCCCAATAGGTACACGGATGATTTCTTCGATTACCGTCTGGTACGCAGCGGCGTAGCGCCGTCCGTCCGGGTAGAATCGGTATTTTTGGTATACCCGGAAACCGTGGTACCCATCGAGCAGGTTCCAAACTATCAAGAGATTCTCGGACAAAAGGAACAGCAGCGGCTCAACGCTTTGGGCTTGGGCGTTGTTGAAACTCCATAATTGCGCTGGGAATGACACTTTGAAAACTTTGCAGTTCCGGTCTGCCGCAATCTGTGCGGGGGGACGTTTTGCCCCCGCACAGACCTCCTTTTACCCTGTCGCGGCGGTCTTTTATCAACAATTTGACCGTCTTTCTGTTCTGTGTCCCCATACTCCAATTGAGATAGACCGAGACCGCTCCCCACGGAGCGGTCTATTTCTTTGTCGAATTGCTAAAATAAATTGCCTATTTTTTGTTTGAACCGATATTGCAATATCGATATAAAAGTATTAGTATGAGATAGTACGGAATAAATCCGCGTGCCCTGTGCAACCCATGGTACGCTCGAGAAAGGTACAGTTTCCATTTTATTTTACGGAGGTAGTATATGAGCAGACTGGAATTCTACTCCACCAGCGGTTCCCAGGCCGTGGTAGAAAGTCTCTACCGGGATCTGGAACACCGCATCGTCGCCAGTCCCCCCGGTCTATGTCCCGTGGATCTGGCCGCATCATTTTTGAAACTCTGTCACGCCCAGACCTGCGGCAAATGTGTCCCCTGCCGTGTAGGATTGCGGCAGCTGGAATTGCTTCTGGAGGACGTGCTGCACGGCAGCACCACCCTGGACACCTTGCAATCCATTGAAAACACGGCCCAGGTCATCGCCGATTCCGCTGACTGTGCCATCGGTTATGAAGCGGCAAAGATGGTCCTCAAGGGCCTGCACGGCTTCCGGGAGGACTACGTTTCCCATATTACCGAGGGCCGCTGCACCTGCAATCTCGATCAGCCGGTGCCCTGTGTGGCCCAATGTCCCGCCGGTGTGGATATCCCCGGCTATGTGGCCCTGGTGGCCGCGGGCCGTTATGCCGACGCGGTCCGGTTGATTCGTAAGGATAATCCATTCCCCGGCGCCTGCGGCCGCGTCTGCGAGCATCCCTGCGAATCCCGCTGCCGCCGCAATATGATTGAAGGCGCTGTAAATATTCGTGGTCTCAAACGCTATGCCGTGGATCATGCCGGAATCGTGCCGCCTCCCCAGTGCGGTCCCGCCACCGGCAAGCGTGTCGCCATTGTCGGCGGCGGTCCCAGCGGCCTTTCCGCCGCCTATTACCTGTCCCTCATGGGCCACAAGGCCACGGTTTTCGAGGCCCGCAAACAGTTGGGCGGTATGCTCCGATATGGTATCCCCAGCTATCGCCTGCCCAGAGAAGAACTGCAAAAGGACATTGACGCCATCCTTGCCACCGGTGTGGAAGTGCGGTGCAATGTGACCATCGGCCAGGATATTTCCCTTGCCCAGCTCAACAATGACTATGATGCCGTCTATATCTCCATCGGCGCCCACACCGACAAGAAATGCGGCATCGAGGGCGAGGACGCCCGCGGTGTCATTTCCGCTGTGGAAATGCTCCGGGCCATCGGTGATGAAGAACTGCCCGACTTCACCGGCAAGCGTGTGGCTGTCATCGGCGGCGGCAACGTCGCCATGGACTGCTGCCGCAGCGCCGTGCGCCTGGGCGCCGATGCCGTCTATGTGGCATACCGCCGCCGCCAGCAGGATATGACGGCCCTGGCGGAAGAAGTGGAGGGCGCGTTGGCCGAAAGCGTGGAGCTTTTGACCATGATGGCCCCGGTCCGCATCGAAGCCGATGAAAACGGCGATGTGGCGGCCCTGTGGGTCCAGCCCCAGCGTCCCGGCGCCATTGACCGCAACGGCCGTCCCGCCTCTGAGACTGCGCAAGAATCGGAACGCCGCATTCCTGTAGACATTATCATTGTGGCCATTGGCCAGAACATCGAACTGAAAGCCTTTGAAGAAGCCGGCGTACCCATCCACCGCGGCACCATTGCCGCCCTGTCCTCCGGCGACATTGAACACAACGAAGGCATCTTCGCCGGTGGTGACTGCGTCACCGGCCCGGCCACAGCCATCAAGGCCATTGCTGCCGGTAAGGTGGCGGCGGCCAATATCGACGAGTATCTGGGGTATTTCCATGAGATCCGCGCCGATCTCACCGAACCCATCCCCGAGCCGGTTTTGGGTGAGCGGCCCTCCTGCGGCCGCAGCGAGCTGCCCATGGAACCGGCCCTGGAGCGCAAGAACGACTTCCGCTGCATCGAGTGCGGCTTTACCGATGAAGTCGCGCACCAGGAGGCAGGCCGCTGTCTGCGCTGCGATCACTTTGGCTTTGGAGTATTCAAGGGAGGGCGGATGAAGAAATGGTAACAATGGTGCAATGTACGATTGACGGCATCGCCGTCGCAGTGCCGGAAGGCACTTCCATTCTGGCAGCCGCCCGCAGCGTGGGCATTGCCATCCCCTCCCTGTGCTATTGGGAAGGTCTGAACGAAATCGGCGCCTGCCGCGTCTGTATGGTGGAGATTGAAGGCATCCAAAAGCTGGTGGCCGCCTGCAACAACCATGTCCGCGACGGCATGGTAGTCTACACCAACTCCCCCCGGGTGCGCAACGCCCGGCGTACCAATGTGGAACTGATTCTGTCCCAGCACAACTGTGACTGTCCGTACTGCGTCCGCAGCGGCAACTGCGAGCTGCAAAAATTGGCGAACGATTTGGGCATTTCCCATCTGGATTACCACAAAGAGCTGCCCCACAGCCGTTGGAACCGGAATTTTCCTTTGATCCGCGACGCCTCCAAGTGCATCAAGTGTATGCGCTGCGTCCAGGTCTGTGACAAGGTCCAATCTCTCAACATCTGGGATGTGTGCAACACCGGTTCCCGCACCACCGTGGATGTGTCGGGCGGCCGCACCATTGAGCAGGCCGACTGCGCTCTTTGCGGCCAGTGCATCACCCATTGTCCCGTGGGCGCTTTGATGGCCCGGGATGACACCCAGCGGGCTTTTGCCGCCCTCAATGATCCGGATAAAATCACCGTGGTTCAGGTGGCCCCCGCCGTCCGGGTGGCCTGGGGTGAAGCCATGGGCTTGGATGCCAGTGAGGCCACGGCAGGCCGTCTGGTGGCGGCGCTGCGGCGTATGGGCTTTGACTACATTTTCGACACCAATTTCTCCGCCGATCTGACCATTATGGAAGAAGGCAGCGAGTTCCTCCAGCGGCTTCAGAACCGCGGTGACGACCGTTCTCCCATGTTTACTTCCTGCTGCCCGGGCTGGGTCCGGTTCCTCAAGTCCCAGTACCCGGATATGGTGGATCAGCTCTCCTCAGCCAAGTCCCCGCAGCAGATGTTCGGCGCTGTGGCAAAGTCCTATTTTGCCGACAAACTGGGTGTAGACCCCAACCGGATTTTCTGCCTGTCCATTATGCCCTGTATGGCCAAGAAGCAGGAAGCCGACTTGCCTACCATGAACGATGCAGGCGCCGGGCAGGATGTGGATCTGAGCTTGACGGTACGGGAGATCACCCGCATGATTCGCGCCGAGCACATTGATGTGGCCGCTCTGACCGACGAGCCGTTCGATTCCCCCTTGGGTACCGGTTCCGGCGCCGGCGTCATTTTCGGCGCAACCGGCGGCGTCATGGAGGCAGCCCTGCGCTCGGCCTACTATCTGGTCACCGGCGAGAATCCTCAACCCGACGCGTTCCGCTCCGTCCGGGGCCTGGACGGCTGGAAAGAGGCGGAATTTGATATTGCCGGCAATACCCTCCGGGTGGCCGTTGTCAGCGGCTTGGGCAACACCCGTAAGCTGATTCGTGCCCTGCGGCGTGGCCAGGTACAATACGACTTTGTAGAAGTCATGGCCTGTCCCGGCGGCTGTGCCGGCGGCGGCGGTCAACCCATCCACGCGGCGCAGGAGCTGGCCGGTGTCCGTGGCCAGCGGCTTTATGGTCTGGACGCTGTCAGCAGCCTTCGATTCTCCCACGAAAACCCGGAGGTCCAGGCACTCTATCGGGATTATCTGGGAACCCCCCTGGGCGAAAAAGCCCATCATCTGCTCCACACCGACCATCACGGCTGGGAGATGCCCCCCAAGATGGTGCGGTAACGCGCTCTGTGTCCCTATGACGTTTAGAATCGTGTAACAACATGTCCCCGATGTCAGATTCCGCAGAATCCGGCGTCGGGGATTTCAATTTTACACCATTTCCGGTGCTTTCTGTTTTTTGCACTTAACTTTTACAACACGCTGTGGTATGATAGACAATACGACTGAATCATAAGGAGGCCGTTTATGTCCCGCCATCCCTTCCCTGCCCACGGGCCCCTCGTGCTGGCCCCCATGGCCGGCGTCACCGACCTGGCCTTCCGCACCATCTGCGCCCGGCTGGGCGCGTCCATCACCGTGACGGAAATGGTGTCCTCCCGGGCCCTGGTCTACCAGGACCGGAAAAGTATTACCCTCTTAAAACGTACCCCCGGCAACGGTCTCTGCGGTGCCCAGATTTTTGGCAACGACCCGGCCATTATGGCCCAGGCAGCCCAACTGGTCCTGACCCATGGGGAATTTGATTTTATCGACATCAATATGGGCTGTCCCGTGCCGAAAATCGCCAACAACGGCGACGGCAGCGCCCTGATGAAAGACCCGGATCTGGCCGCCCGCATTGTGGAAGCCGTGGCCGAAGCCGTCCCCGTACCGGTGACCGTCAAGACGCGGCTGGGCTGGGACAAGGGCTCCATCCATGTGGTGGACTTTGCCAAGCGCATGGAGGACGCCGGCGCGGCGGCTGTCACCGTCCATGGCCGCACCAAAACCATGATGTACTCCGGCGTCGCCGACTGGGACACCATCGCCAAAGTCCGGCAGGTGCTGACCGTGCCCCTCTGTGCCAACGGCGACGTGGACAGCGCCGAAGCCGCCGTCCGGTGCCAAAAGCGCACCGGTGCGGAGATGATTATGATTGGCCGCGCCGCCTTTGGTGACCCGTGGCTGTTCCAACAGGCGTCAGCCGCCCTCAACGGCCAGCCGGTCCCGGAGCGCCCGCCCCTTTCTCAGCGGGTGGATGTTGCTGTAGAGCAATTCGAGCTGGCCCGGGAAGACAAGGGCGAACACATCGCCTGTCTGGAAGCCCGCAAACACTTTGCGTGGTATCTGCGGGGCGTGGCCCACAGCACCTATTATAAAGAAAAGATTTCCCACATTGGAACCATGGACGATATCTACGCCATCGCCAAGGGCATCCAGCGGGATTTGAGGTGAACACCATGGATACAGAGCTGGTCCGCAAAGCCGCCGCCGGTGACAGCGACGCCTTTGAACAGCTGGTTTTGTCCTACGAAAAACCCATCTATAACCTTTGTCTGCGCATGTGCGGCAACGCCGACGACGCCATGGACCTGACACAGGAGACCTTTCTCAAAGCGTGGCGCAGTCTCGGCTCCTTCCGGGCCGACGCGGCCTTTTCCACCTGGCTGTATCGTCTGTGCAGCAACCTCTGTATTGATCATCTGCGGCGGGAGCAGAAGCGAAAGATCCTCCCCCTCCATGTGGAGGACAGCGACGGCGACGAGCGGCCCCTGGACGTGCCGGACCCGGCCGCCGGTCCCGAGGAGCGGCTTTCCGCCCAGGAAGACCGGCAGCAGGTAGCCGCCGCCCTCCAGTCTCTGGAGCCGGAGTACCGGGAAGCGTTGACGCTACGGGTGCTCCACGATCTGAGCTACGCCGACATTGCCGCCGTTTTGCAGGTCCGGGAGGGTACCGTCAAATCCCGCATTGCCAGGGCCAGAGAAAAAATGCGGGAAGCAATGCAAAAATTGGGGAACAAATCCACTTCTCCTTCGTCTAAACAAACGAGACATGAGAGGAGGGATGCACCGTGACCTGTGAAGAAGCACTGGTCTTATTGTCAGGCCATTTGGATGGCGCCAATACCCCGGAGGAAGAGGCCCGTCTGGAGGACCATCTGGCCCGGTGCCCCGACTGCCGCCGGATTCTGGATGCCTATTCGGCCATGGAGCAGGGTATTCTGGAATTGTCCGAGGAACCGCCGGCCCAGCTCCACGACCGCATTATGGCGGCCGTGGCCGCCGAAGCCAAGCCCAGCAGACGCCGCCGCGTCCGTCCTGCCGTCATGGGACTGGCCGCTGCCGCGGTGCTGTGTCTGGCTCTGGGCCTGGGATATCTGCCCCGGCAGACCGAGGAATCGACAGAGCCGGTGGCGCGGGTCAACAACACCCTGGCCGATGCCCTGCCTGTTCAGGAGGATCCGTCCGCCCAGGAAGCAGCTCCAGCTCAAGAGGAGTCGCCCGACGTGGCTACCCGGGAGCTGCCCAGCAGCGCAGCCGCTCCGGCCACGTTCAGCGTGGAACCGGAAGCCGCTACGGAATCTTTGCTGGTGGAGCTGGGAGACAACGCTGCTTCCCCGGCTGTGGAAACCATTCCCCAGCTGGAGGGCCAGGCCGTGGAAGTGGATGGCGCCTGTGGAGTCTACCATTTTACACTGGACGCCGCCACCGTGCGGCAGATCATTGCTGATTACAGTGAGCTGTATGGATTCCGCACCCATGGCGATCTGGAAAACGCCGCGGATGATACGCCCTGTGATCTGGTCATCGTTTGCGGATGAGGGTTGAACCGATGTGGACTTTAAAGGAAGCACTGGACTATTACCGCGATGCCGGCGCACCGTCGCAGCAGTCCGCCCTGGTGGAACTGCTGCGGGAGATTCAGGCCGAGGAAGGTCTGATCTCCGACGCGGCGCTCCAGGCCGTCTGCACAGCCTATAAGCTGCGGGAGACTTATTTGAACGCTATCATTGCCCGGTATCCATCCCTGAAGACGGAACGTATCCGTCACCGGCTGGTGGTCTGCTGCGGCAAAAGCTGCGGCGGCCGGGGCAGCGCCAAGCTCCTGGAGCTTTTGGAGCGGAACTGGGGCATCGTCTCCGGGCAGACGGTCAATGGCATTGCCTGTCGGACGGTCCCCTGTCTCAAGCACTGCGGCCATGGTCCCAATATCCAGTGGGACGGCACCGTGTATGAGGAAGCCGATGAAGCGCTGCTGCGGCAGCTGTTGGATTGAATTACGGAAAACGGACGCCTCGCGGCGTCCGTTTTTTTGCGGTGAACTTCTTATTGATGATATATTTTATAACCGTCTGTTTCCATTAGCTACTTTATTAGTCTATATGTATACAGCAGACTTGCAATACTATCTGATTAATCCATTCTATTCTATGGAGGTGTCTTATGATTAAACTCAATGTGCTCGCACTGCTGGAACAGCGCGGCCACACAAAATACTGGCTGTACAAACAGCTGGGTATGAGGCTATCAGAATTTCAGCCGTATGGTCAATAATGAGACAAAATCCATCCGCTACGAAAACATCGAAACCCTGTGTCTGTTGTTGGAGTGTACTCCCAATGATCTGTTTTTGATGACCGAGGAATAAAAAAGTGCTGCCCGCCGGGCAGCACTTTTTTGTCTTCTTTACTTTTCCTGATCCTCAGGGAACAGATACCGCTCTTTGTACTCCTGATAGCGGCGGTTGAACTGGGCGCTTTCGTCCAGATTACCGGCTTTCAGGGCGCCCAAATATTCGTGGCGGTCCATCTTACCGGCGGACATCTGCATCATTTCCACCGCCACAGAGGAACAGTGGTCGGCAATTCTCTCATAGGCCGTCAGCAGATCATCCAGGACAAAACCATATTCCACCGTACAAATGCCCTTGCGGAGACGTTCGATGTGGCGGGATTTGATCTCGCGGACCAGGGAATCAACCACCTGCTCCAGGGACTCAATCTTGGCGGCCTTCTCCAGATCCACATCCACAAAAGCGCTGACGGTACGCTCCAACACGTCGCCTACGGCGCGTTCCAGCACGGCCAACTCTTCCTTGGCCTGGGACGAGAAGTTGACGGGCTTTTCCTTGATCTCCTGACCGGCGACACCGATAGCCACCGCGTGGTCGGCGATCCGTTCAAAGTCACCGATGGTATACAAGAGGGTGTTGAGACGGCGGTTATCCTCCACCGCCAGATTCTCTGCCGACAGCTTGACCAGATAGGAGCCCAGGGCGTCCTCGTACTGGTCGGTGACGTCCTCTTTCTCCCGCAGCTCTTCCAGCTTCTGCTCATTGAAATTGTGGGTCAGGTCCACGGCCATGGAGAAGCAGGTACGGGCATCCTGGGCCATACGGCAGGTGATCTCCCGGGCACGCTGCACAGCCACGGCGGGCGTAGCCAACAGACGGGCATCCAGCAGGGCCGTCTGCTCCGGCTCCGGGGAATCGGGAATGGTGCGCATGGCCAGCTTTTCCAGCACGCGGCCCATGGGCAGCAGCACGGCGGTGGCGCACAGGTTAAAGGTGGTATGCACCACGGCGATGCCCATGGCATCGGCCGGGTCATTGAGGAACGGCCAGGGGTGGATGGCGTTGATGATATAGAACAGGGCCAGGAAAATCACCACGCCGATGACGTTGAAATAGAGGTGGACAATGGCTGTACGGCGGGCGTTCTTGGTGGTGCCCACAGAGGCCAGCATGGCAGTGACGCAGGTACCGATATTCTGACCCATGATAATGGGAATGGCCGCGCCGAAGCTGACGGCACCGGTAACACACAAACCCTGCAAGATACCGACGGAAGCGGAGGAGGACTGGATGATGCCCGTCAGCACCGCGCCGGCGATGACGCCGAGAATGGGATTCTGGAAGGAAACGAACAGTTGGGCGAACCATTCCTCATTCTTGAGGAACTCCATGGAACCGGACATCAGCTCCATGCCGGTCATCAGCGTGGTAAAGCCCAGAAGAATGGTGCCCACGCCCTTCTTCTTCTCGCTCTTGCTGGCCATAAACAGCACAATGCCGATGATGCCGCAGAGAGGCGCCAGCGTGGTTGGCTTGAAGACCTGCACCAGGAAGCTCTCACCCTCCAGGCTGGACAGGGACAGAATCCAGGACGTGACCGTGGTACCCACGTTGGCGCCCATGATGATGCTGATGGCCTGCCGCAGCATCATAATACCGGAGTTGACGAAGCCGACGACCATGACGGTGGTAGCCGAGGACGACTGAATGACCGCAGTGACGGCCAGGCCCAGAATAAAGCCCTTGATGGGTGTGGAGCTCATCTGTGCCAGGATGGTCTGCAGCTTGCCGCCTGCCTGCCGCTCCAGGGCCTTGCCCATGATATCCATGCCGAACAGGAACAGGGCCAAGCCGCCCAAAAGGGAGATGACTTGCAGGATGTAGCCGGTAGAAGTCATATGACGATACCTCTCAATTTCCACATATGTTTTTTCTTTTACACAATTTTCAACAAATCTTTACATTCATATCATAACAGGGCAAGGGCCATTGTGCAAGAACCATTGCAAAAAATGTTTTGTTAAATCTCTGTAAAATCATTTTTGCAGTTTTGGGCTGTACGCCAGACATGGACACCTCTCCCCTATTTTGGGAAAAAACACAGCGGGACCGGATTCTCTTCTGGAATCCGGTCCCGCCGTGATCATGATAGAATTCAGAAAAGCTCAGCCGTAGGCTTTCTGGATGCGGTCCATGGCCTCCACGGTCTTGTCGTGATCGCCGAAGGCCGTCAGACGGAAATATCCCTTGCCGCAGCTGCCAAAGCCCTCGCCGGGAGTACCCACCACGGCAGCTTTCTGCAACAAATCGTCGAAAAATTCCCAGGAGCCCATACCGTTGGGGCAGCGCATCCACAGATACGGCGAGTTGACGCCGCCGGTATAGGTGATGCCCAGCCGGTCCAGACCAGCGGCAATGACGCGGGCATTTTCCTGATAATAGGCGATGGAAGCGCGGATCTGCGCCCGGGCCTCCTCGGTAAACACCGCCTCCGCCGCCCGTTGGACCACATAGGGGACGCCGTTGAACTTGGTGGTCTGGCGGCGGTTCCACATGTGGTTGAGGCTCATATTGTCAAAGACCAGCTCCTGGGGTACCACCGTATAGCCACAGCGTGTCCCCGTAAAGCCCGCCGTCTTGGACAGGGAGCAGAACTCAATGGCACAGGTTTTGGCCCCGGGAATCTCGAAAATGCTGCGGGGCAGGTCCGGGTCCGTAATAAAAGATTCATAGGCCGCGTCAAAGAGCAGCACTGCGCCCCAGCGGTTGGCATAGTCCACCCACGCCTTCAGCTGATCCCGATTGTACACGGCGCCTGTGGGATTGTTGGGCGAGCACAGGTAGACCAGATCGGCTTCAAACTCTGGCGGCGCGGGCAGAAATCCATCGGCCTCGTTGGCCTCCAGATAGACAATTTCCCGGCCGTTCATGATGTTGGTGTCCACATAGACGGGATACACCGGGTCCGGAATCAGCACCTTGTTATCCCGGTCAAACAGATCCGTGATATTGGCCAGATCGCTTTTGGCGCCGTCAGACACAAAAATTTCGTCGTCCGCCAGCTCCACGCCGAAGCTCTGATAATAGCGGCCAATGGCCTGCCGCAAAAAGTCATAGCCCTGTTCCGGACCGTAGCCGTGGAAGGTGGCAGCCTGGCCCATCTCGTCTACTGCCTTGTGCATAGCGGCAATGACGGCGGGGGCCAGGGGCTGGGTCACATCACCAATGCTGAGTTTGATAATCTCCTTGTCGGGATGGGCCTGGGCAAAAGCCGCCGCCCGGCGCGCCACTTCAGCAAAGAGATAGCTGGGCGTCAAACCCTGATACTGTTCGTTGAGCATAATCATGTTCCGTTACTTCCTTCCTCACAATACTCCATAACTCCATCAAACACAAAGGCTGCCGGTCCGCCCATGCGGATGGTGCCGTCCCGTTCCTGGCGAATGGTCAGATCGCCGCCCCGGAGCTGTACCGTAATGTCCGTGTCACACGGACAAAATCCCCGTTCCACCGCGGCAGCCACCGCAGCGCAGGCGCCGGTCCCGCAGGCCATCGTCTCGCCGCTGCCCCGCTCCCACACCCGCATCTGTAGCCGGGTCCGGTCCAAAACCCGGACAAACTCCGTGTTAATTCGTTCCGGAAACAGGGGATGGCACTCCAGGCCGGGGCCAATGCGCTCCAACTCCAAGCCGTCCACCTCCTCGCAGAAGATGACGCCGTGGGGGTTCCCCATGCTGACGCAGGTCATCTCATAGGTCACACCACCGGCGGTCACCGGCTGAGCCACAAACCGCGGCAGACTGGTGACCACCGGTATGGCCGCCGGTTCCCAAACAGCTTTCCCCATGTCCACGGTGACGGTCTCCGTCCGCCCCTGGCCATCCAGGTGGAGCCACAGCTCCCGGATACCGGACAGCGTTTCCACCAGAAGGTGGGGTTTGTCGGTCAGGCCCCGGTCATGGACATACTTGCCCACGCAGCGGATGCCGTTGCCGCACATGCGGCCCTCGGAGCCGTCGGCATTGAAAATGCGCATCTGGAAGTCCGCCTTTTCGCTGGGCAGAATCAGAATCAGCCCGTCGCCCCCGACGCCAAACCGCCGGTGACTGACCACCCGGGCCAACCGCTGTATATCCTGCACTGGCGGCACTGTCCCCCAGACATAAACATAATCGTTGCCAATGCCCTGCATTTTTGTGAAACGCAGCTGCACGTCCCCACCTCCCGCAAAAAATATGCACCAATTCTACCACTGATAGGACTGTATGTAAAGTGCATAAATAAGAATTTATGCAGTATTTACTATAAAAAATTCATTGTTTATACAGTCTCTTTTTTGTGTATTTTTTAAACCGAAGCAAAAAGAGCCGCAGATCCCATAGGACCTGCGGCCATGTTATTATTGTTTCAGCTGAGATATTCCTGTTCCAAATCGCGGACCATGCGGATGTAATGGGCCTTGCACTCCCCTTCCCTGCCGTTGCAAAGGGCATCATAGCAGGGCTGCAAATACTGGCGGCGAATGGTCTCATACCGGTCAGCCCGGTCGGCACAGCCATCGATGGCGGCCACAATCTGCGGCGCAATACGGTAATATTCCTCCACCAGATCGGGACCATCCGCCGTCTCCATCAGATAGCCGTCACGGAACGCCCGGAACGCCGTCAGCTCGGCGCAGTCATCGGGCTTGCCCTGGGCCTCACATACGGCGGTGGTGATAAAGCAGAACTTGAACCGCTTTTTAAAGCCCTCCTGGATGGCGTCGTAGGAGCCTACATAGAAGGGATACTTGGGATACCGCTGGACCCACGTCTGCTGGAGCAGATTGCAGAAGTCGTCGCTGACCGACAGGTTCAGCCGCCCCACCATGGGCACCAGGAAGATGGCTACAATCATTTTATCCTCTTCCAGGGCCAGGGCACGGCTGCCCCGTTTGGCGGCCCAGCGCTGCTCCAGCTGGTCCAGCAGGCTGTTCACGGACTGCTGCAAGAGATCGTCCCGGCGGTCCGGCACCAAGCGGCAGGCCATATCCAGATCGTCAAAGATCGGGCGGCAGGACTGCTCATAGGCGGTAAAGGCTTCGGCGAAGCGATTGCGGCTGATCTCCTTGCGCAGCGCCTCCCGGCCTGCAATGCAGGACAGCAGATCGCGGGTGACCCGCTCCATCAGCTGGTCCGGATCGCCCTCCAGGTTCAGCGGCGGCAGTTCCTCCACCAGATCCTTCGGCGTCAGCCGGGCCCCGCAATACATACAGGAGAAGGTTTCCAGATGGGCCGGAATGCGCAGTTCCTCGCCGCACTGGCTGCATTTTCCCGTGATAAATTCCTGTTGGCTCATGTCCCTTCACTTCCGTTTCTAAGAATCAAATAAACAAAATTGGACAATCCCCGGAGGAATTGTCCAAACGCACAAATCGTAAAAACGCCGTCCCACCCATGGGGAAACCGTCGAGCGGCATCCTGTAGATTATGAAAAAGCCGGAGCAAGCGGTTTACAGCTTGCTCCGGCTTGGAGCGGGTGACGAGGCTCGAACTCGCTACCTCCACCTTGGCAAGGTGGCGCTCTACCAGATGAGCTACACCCGCATCGACGATGCTCACTTATTATAGCGTGACCACCGTCATTTGTCAAGCAGTTTTTTGACATTTTTTACAGACAGGCCGGATACATCGTGGCATCCCACTCATATCCAGTCATGGCGCCGTCCTTTAACAGCAACAGTCCCTCACTGCCCTCCATCAGCAGGCGGTACAAATCTACATGGCAGTAGATACCGTCCACGGCCACAATGTTCCAGACGTAGGGCTTGCCGTCGCGGATACCCTCCACCGTATAGCATTCCAACTCCATCTCGTCACAGATGATCTGCAAGCTCCGGGCCGCCCCCTCACTGGTGGCGATACCGTCGCAGAGGAAGGAATAGGCCGGTGTGGCCGTATCGATGGCCACATAGGAGAACCGCTCCTGTAAGTACGTATAAAGCAGCTGCAATTTATCCGTGTCAGTCTCCCGGTAACGGACATACTCCTGGGCCGCGTGGGCGCTGGTCTGGACCGCCTCCCGATACTGCCGCAGCTGCTCCGCCGAGTTGGTATACTCCATGAGTACCTCAATGATTCGGACGTAACCGCCCTCCTCCGGGTAAACATTGACGGTTACCTTTGGCATCTCCATCACTTCCGCCGGATGGGACCGGTAGTAATTGCGGGGTATGGCGGCCACATCCTCGCCGTTGTAGTAGGACACCCGGGCCGTTACTTCCGTCTCATAGTCGGCCATGGCCTTTTCCAGGCGGTCCGTGAGAACGTTCATGGAGGTGGACGGTTCGATGGCTTTGATCTGCTCCGGCGTCCGGCGGAACGCGATATCCACCCGGATTTCCTGATAGGCCACAATCAGGGACGATTCGGCCTCCATGGTCTCCACGGCGTAGACGCCCAGGGGGTCTTTTTCCGTCACCTCCTGGACGGCCTCGGGCAGCTCTGCCGCCAGTTCGCCGGAGTAGTCGTACACACGGATGCTGCCCTGTTCCTGCCCGTTTTCCACAAAGTAGAGCAGGGCGTTTTTCAGGCTCAGATAGTTCTCCGCCGTCTGATACCCCTCCTCGCTCTCCTGCTTCACCGGTTCCGTATAGGGCGACACATGGAGATAGGAGGAGTTCACCAGAGCACTGCACCCGGTCAGCAGAACCAGCAGCACCGGCAGCAGGACCAGTCGCTTCATGGTCACCCCTCCCCTACAGGCTGTTGTCGGAATAGCGGCCGAAGCCCTCGCCCAAAATCTGGTGGGCCTTCTGCACAATGAGAAACGCCTCCGGGTCCACTTCCGTCACCAGCCGTTGGAGCTGGCCCACCTGGGCCTCCTTGACGGCGCAGAGAATGACGGTTTTCGGCTGATTGGTATAGGCGCCGGTGGCAGGCAGCAGCGTGGCGCCCCGGTCCAGCTTCCGGTCAATTTCGTCGGCAATCTCCCGGTATTTCTCCGAGATAATCAGGAACACACCGGAGTCGTTGCGGCCGTAGATGACGCCGTCCATGACCACGGACATGATATACAGGGCAACGGCACTATACAGCGCCTTGTTGACGTCCTCAAAGACAATGCCGTTGAGGACCACAATGACGCAGTCGATGGCCAGCATGATTTTACCGATGGGGAACCGGCGGGAGCGCTGGCGGGCCAGCCGGGCCAGAATGTCAATGCCGCCGGTGGATGCGCCCCGCAGAAACACCAGACCCAGGCCAAAGCCGGTAATGACGCCGCCGAACACACCGGCCAGCAGGGGTTCCGTCTGCACGGCCGGCAGGAACACCAGGACGTCAATGCCCACCGATACCACCAGCATCCCCAACAGGGAGCCCAGGAAGAAAAACCGGCCCAGCCGCTTCCATCCAATGAGAAACAGCGGAATATTGGCAATCAGGGACATGGTACCGATGGCATTGAAGCCCGTCAGTTCCGCCACAATCATGGCAAGACCCGACAGGCCGCCGCCGGTGATATCATAGGGCCGCAGGAACATATCAAAGCCCAGGGCGTACAGCGCCGAACCGACGGTGATCAGCAGCACGTCCAGGATGCGTTTTTTGTTGTTTGCAGCGTTCATGGCATCTCCTCATATTCTTTCGTCGCAGTGAATAGAGCGCCCTTTCCATCAGTCTGTGGCTTCTGTTCCCATTTTTAACAGAACGGATGGCCGCTATTCGCTTTTGTACAAACTTTTCGGGAAGCTTTGGAACTATCCTTGTCCTATTTTCACACCATTTCCTGTGTTCGTTGGGGCATCCAACTTGGATTTTTTCTTTCTGATGCGGCAAAGGAAATAGATCAATAAATAAACAGCCGTGGGAATGTTCATGATGCCCAACACATACAGAACTGCCAAAAAATCAGCTGACCAATAGCCGAGCGCCGCACTGATTGCAAGAAATACTGCAATATTCACCGTTGCCCCAAGCACCAGCCCCGGCAAAATCAACCCTATCCACCACGGATTTTTCCGTCTGCTGAAGACGAACTGTAAAATAATCGTCGTGACAGACAGTATGATGAATACGACACGGAATATGATATCGGCAAGCCAAAAGAACAGCCCCATAATCACAATCGTTATAAATGCCATCTCTTTCTATTCCCTCCATCAGATTTCCATGGAAATCTGCGTCTCACCGGTGTCCTCCTCCCGCAGCAGGGCGCCGGTGGCAGGCAGCGAACGGGTACGGTAACGGGATACATTCTGAATGGGGCTTTCGGCCAGGGGTACCGCCCGGTCCAGAACGTGCTTGCGCTTGAGGGTCAGAACGGCCACGCCCTGGCTGGACCGTGTGGTCTTGGGGGCCAGCTGCTCTGTGGAGAAGACCAGCGCCCGGCCCTCGGTGGAATAGAGTACCAGCTCTTCCTCCTCCGTGAGCATCCGCACCGCCTTGAGGGGGCTCTTGTCGCAGTACGCGCCAGTCAGGCGGCGGCGGTTGGTTTTGGTATCATAGGAGGACGCGGCAATCTTGGCCACCTTGCCGTTTTCATAGACAAACAGGATGTTGCCGGAATAGTCGCCGGGCAGACACAGGGCCACCACGGTTTCTCCCTCGTCCATACTGAGCTTGGCGGGCAGATAGTCGCCCAGGACCGACGCCTTGGAATCCTCAAACTCGGCGCATTTGGCCTTGTAGACCTGGCATTTGTCGGTGAACACCAGCAGCTCCGCCCGGTTGGTGGTCTCGTAGGCAGCCAGCAGTCCGTCACCCTCCTTGAACTTCTGTTCACCGGACATCCGAAGGGACTGGGGCGTGATCTTCTTGAAGTAGCCCTCCCGGGACAGGAACAGATGGACCGGATAATCCGGTGTCTCGTCCTCTTCATCGGCGGCGGGTACGTCGCTTTCGTGAATCAGGGTGGTTTTCCGGTCGGTACCGAACTTTTTACTGACCTGCTCCAGCTCCGAGACGATGAGTTTCCGGATACGGGCTTCACTGTCCAGGGTCTTCTGGAGGTCTTCGATTTCCGCTTCCAGGCTGGCTGTCTCCTGGATGCGCTTGAGAATATATTCCTTATTGATGTTGCGCAGCTTGATTTCCGCCACATACTCGGCCTGAATCTCATCGATCCCGAAGCCAATCATCAGGTTGGGCACCACGTCCTGCTCCTGCTCCGTCTCCCGGATGATGGCAATGGCCTTGTCGATATCCAGCAGGATTTTTCCCAGGCCTTGCAGCAGATGCAGCTTGTCCTTCTTCTTTTGCAGCTGGAAGTAGACCCGGCGGCGGACGCACTGGCTGCGCCAGGCGGTCCACTCCTCCAGAATCTCACCCACGCCCAGGACCTTGGGCATACCCTCAATGAGGATGTTGAAGTTGCAGGAAAAGCTGTCCATCAGCGGGGTGGATCGGAACAGCTTCTGCATCAGCTTTTCCGGGTCCACGCCCCGCTTGAGGTCGATGGTCAATTTCAGACCGTTCAAATCGGTCTCATCGCGCATATCGGCAATTTCCCGGATTTTTCCCGCCTTAATCAGTTCGGAAACCTTGTCGATGATGGGTTCCGTGGCGGTGGTATAGGGAATCTCATAGATTTCTATGAGATTCCCCTCTTTGACGTAGCGCCATTTGGCCCGGACCCGGAAGGAGCCGCGGCCCGTCTCATAAATCTGCCGCATTTCCTTGGGGTCATAGAGGATTTCGCCGCCGGTGGGAAAATCCGGGGCGGGCAGTGTTTCCAGCAGGTCGCACTCCGGGTTTTTGATGCGGGCAATGGCTGTCTGGCACACCTCCCGCAGATTGAAACCGCAGATATTGCTGGCCATGCCGACGGCAATGCCCATATTGGCCGACACCAGCACATTGGGGAACGTGGTGGGCAGCAGCGTGGGCTCCAGCATGGAATTATCATAGTTGTCGATAAAATCCACCGTATCGGCGTCGATATCCCGGAACAGCTCCTGACAGATGGGGTCCAGTTTGGCTTCGGTGTATCGGGAAGCCGCGTAGGCCATATCACGGGAGTAGACCTTGCCGAAGTTGCCCTTGGAGTCCACAAAGGGATGGAGCAGCGCTTCATAGCCCCGGGCCAGACGGACCATGGTCTCATAGATGGCCGCGTCGCCGTGGGGATTCAGCCGCATGGTCTGGCCCACGATATTGGCCGACTTGGTGCGCCCGCCGTTCAAAAGCCCCATTTTATACATGGTATAGAGGAGCTTTCTATGGGAGGGCTTGAAGCCGTCGATTTCAGGGATGGCCCGGGAGACAATGACCGACATGGCATAGGGCATGTAGTTCAGCTCCAGGGTGTCACAGATGGGCTGTTCGAGAATTTCCGCATGAAGTCCCTCCACGTTGGGATTCACGGTGTGTTTTGAAGATTCCGTTGATTTTTTCCGGGCCATGGGTTACCGTCCTTTGGTAAAGTATAGTCAAATATCAGAAATATCCCACCTCTTCCAGTGCCATGGACACCGCTTCCGCCGGCGGCAGTGTCTCCACCGGCTCGTCAGTGACGCGGCGGGCGGTCGTCACGGACAACGCGCCTTTGCACAGGTTTTTCAGATGGAACGTCAATGTGGCCTGTTCGCCGCTGTCGCGGCTGGTGAGGTCCAGGCCCAACACATAGTCGGCGCCGTCCACAGACAGGGCGCCGGTGAAATCACAGCGGCCGCCGCCTCGGTCCGTGATTTGCAAGTCCAGGCCCATGTTGGGGGTCTCGGTATAGTAGAACAGGGACGCGTCGTTAAAGTAATCGGTGACAAGGTCCTCCGTATGGAGGGTGTAGGTGGAGCCGGACCGGGTGAACTGGTCGTCGCCCAGCACCGACAGGAGCACGTTGAGCGTTGCGTCCACACCCTCATAGCAATGGAAGGTGTAGAGATTGCCCATCTCCACATCCTGCATCCGGGACAGCAGCACCAGGTCCGTGACGGTCAGGGGCTCTGCCTCATCCAGGACCGGCCAGCCCCAGTCAAACAGGTCGCCCACATACTGTTCCAGCCAAATGGTCTGGCCCATCATCAAATCAATCAGAGGGTTCTGGATGTACAGGGTTTGGGTCTCGTTGTCGTAGCGCAATTCCGCTTCCAGCCGTCCCAGCAGCCGGAACACCGCCTCGTCCTCTGCCGACAGTCCCCCGCTCTCTGCGCCGTATTCCTCCATCAGCAGGTCCATCAGCTCTGAAATGTCCACCTCCAGAGTGGTCTGGAAGCCGTCGCCATTGGTGAGCGTGTCGGCTTTGGCCGTGGCGGTCAGGTGCTTATCGCCCTGGATGGTGTCAAACAACGTCAGATCGAGGGCAATGTCCGCCGTCTCCCGGTATGTCTGCTCAGGATTTTGGCGCAGCTGCACCTCCGACAGCAGGAGATTCACCAGGGACAGCTGGGAACCATAGGTCTCTTCCAGGGAAGCCGGGTCCAGGAGGACCACGGTCCGGTAGTCGCCGTCCCACAGCACTGCCAAGTCCAGCGCTTCGGCAAAGAACCGGACAGGCACAAAGGTGACGCCGCCGGTCACATAGGAAGCGCTGTCCATGGAGCAGGTTCTGGTCTCCCCTGCCCCGTCTGTGACGGCCACCGTATCGGTGTTGACGGTGTGGGTCAGGGTGCGGCCATCCTCCAGAGACGCCGCCATCACGCCGCCCTCATACGTCACCGCCGCGCCCAAGGCTTCCAGCACCGGACGCGCCGGGGCCATGACACTGCCGCATTGGTTTTCCGGCCACACGGTTTCAAAATCAATGCAGCGGTCGTTGTATTTGACGTTGATCCGTCCCGGTTGGCCGCCAGCAGCTGTCAATTCCTGGGCCAGCCAGTCCCCGGTTTCGTCCTCCCAGTTATCATATCCCCACTGGGCGTCAAAATATCCCGAGTCAAAGCCTTCGGCATAGCCGTCGGTATAGCCTTCTTCTCTGGTACCGATGGGGCCGGGCTCGGCTTCTCCTGCTTCCCAGGCGGCAGCGCCGTCGGCATAGCCCGCATCAAAGCCCTCGTTATAGCCGTCCCAGTATTCGTCTGAATGTGCCGCGCCTGCGGGAATGGTGTAGGTACCTGCCAGGGTCAGTGCCAAAACAATCGTGAACCATCGTTTCTTCATGTCGCTCATCCTTTCCCAATATGCAGTTTTTCCATCTTGATACCGTTCAGAACGGCGCGGCAGGCGGAATTACGAAATATCCGCCAACTCCAAATATTTATACCCGTTTTCGGCAATGTGATCCTTTCGGCCGGGCAGGTTGTCGCCCAGCAGCAGGTCGAAGACCTGGGCCGTCTTTTCCGCGTCCTCGGGCATGACCTTAATCAGACGGCGGGTGGCCGGGTTCATGGTGGTCATCCACATCATCTCCGGCTCATTTTCACCGAGACCCTTGGAGCGGTTGACCGTGTATTTTTTGCCCTCCAACTTCTTTACAATGGTGTTCTTTTCGGCGTCGGAATAGGCAAACCACGTTTTATCCTTGGTGGAAATCTCAAATAGGGGCGATTCCGCGATATAGACATACCCCTCCCGGATCAGCGTGGGCACCAGCCGGTACAGCATGGTAAGAATCAGGGTACGGATCTGGAAGCCGTCCACGTCGGCATCGGTACAGATGACGATTTTATTCCAGCGGAGACTGTCCAGGTCAAACTCAGCCAAATCCTTGACCCGCTTGTCCTTGACCTCCACGCCGCAGCCCATGACCCGCAGCAGATCGGTGATGATCTCGCTCTTGAAAATGCGGCCATAGTCGGCTTTCAGACAGTTCAGAATCTTGCCGCGGACGGGCATGATACCCTGGAACTCGGCGTCCCGGCTCAGCTTGACCGAGCCCATGGCGCTGTCGCCCTCGACGATGTAGAGTTCCCGCTTGTCCCGGTCCTTGGTGCGGCAGTCCACAAACTTCTGGACCCGGTTGGAGATATCCAGGTTGCCCGACAGCTTCTTTTTAATGGAGAGCCGGGCCTTTTCGGCGGATTCCCGGCTGCGCTTGTTCACCAGAACCTGGTCCACAATGCGGTCGGCTTCGGCCTTGTTCTCAATGAAATAGACCTGGAGATTGGCCCGGAAGAACTCCACCATGGCCTCCTGGACAAACTTGTTGGTAATGGCCTTTTTCGTCTGGTTCTCATAGGAGGTCTGGGTGGAGAAACAGTTGGTCACCAGCACAAGACAATCGGCCACATCCTGGAAGGTGATCTTCGATTCATTTTTGGTGTACTTGCCCACCGACTTGATATAGGCGTCGATGGCATAGACAAAGGCGTTGCGGACGGCCTTGTCCGGCGCGCCGCCGTACTCCAGCCAGGAAGAGTTGTGATAGTACTCCAGACGGCTCACCTGATTGGAGAAACAGAACGCGGCGGAGATTTTCACCTTATAATCGTTCATATCAGCCCGGTCGCGGCCTTTCCGCTCGGCTTCCCAGAACTGGGGCATGGTCATGGCCTTGCCGTCGGTGAGCTCCGTCACATAGTCCAGAATGCCCTGCTGATAGCAGAACTCCGTGGTCTCAAATTTGCCGTCTTTTTCACTGCGGAACCGGAATGTAACACCGGCGTTGACCACCGCCTGCCGCTTGAGGACGTCGAGAAAAAACTCCTCGGGGATATCGATATCGGTAAACACCTGCAAATCCGGCAGCCAGCGAAACTTGGAGCCGGTCTTCTTGCCGCTGTAGGGGGTCTTTTCCATCTCCCCGGCGATTTCGCCCTCCTCAAAGTGGAGCTTGTACTCAAAGCCGTCCCGGTGGATGACGGCGTCAAACCACTTGGAGGCATACTGGGTGGCGCAGGCGCCCAGGCCATTGAGACCCAGGGAGTATTCATAGTCGCCGCCGGCGTTGTTCTGGTATTTACCACCGGCGTATAGCTCACAGAACACCAGTTCCCAGTTGTACTTCTGTTCGGTCTCGTTCCAGTCCACGGGGCAGCCGCGGCCGAAGTCCTCCACCTCAATGGAGTGGTCGGCGTAGCGGGTGACGATGACCGTATCGCCGTGGCCCTCTCTGGCCTCGTCGATGGCGTTGGACAGGATTTCAAAAACGGCGTGTTCGCAGCCCTCCAGGCCGTCGGAGCCAAAAATAACGGCCGGACGCTTACGCACCCGGTCAGCGCCCTTTAATGCGGAGATGCTGTCATTGCCATAGGCTTGTTTTTTCGTCTTCATTGGGATTCCTCGTTATCATAGTTGGCATTTCTTACATTTGATTATAGTAATTCCCTGGGCAAAAGTCAAGAAAGCAGCAAATTCCCCGTTCCGTCCCGTAAAATCCGTGAAAAATGCCGTGTTGCTTTTTTCCGGTTTTACGGGTATGATGAAACCGTATGTGAAAAACGCACGGAACGAAGGAGACGATACGCATGAGAAGGATCGGGTTCGACAATCAAAAATATCTGGAGCTGCAGTCCAAGCGCATCCTGGAGCGGGTGGATTCCTTTGGCGGCAAGCTGTATCTGGAATTCGGCGGCAAGCTCTTTGACGATTACCATGCCAGCCGGGTCCTGCCGGGCTTTGAGCCGGACAGCAAGCTGAAAATGCTGCTGCAGCTGAAGGACCACGCGGAAATCGTCATTGCCATCAACGCCGCCGACATCGAAGCCAGCAAGCGCCGGGCCGATCTGGGCATCACCTACGATCAGGATGTCATGCGTCTGGTGGATGTGTTCCGGGACGTGGGTCTTTATGTGGGCAGCGTTGTCATGACCCAGTACCACAGTCAGCGGGCCGCTGAGCAGTTTGCAGCCAAGCTGCAAAACCTCGGTGTCAAGGTCTACCGTCACTACAGTATTCCCGATTACCCCTCCAACATTCCCCTCATTGTCTCCGACGAAGGCTTCGGCAAAAATGAGTATATTGAGACCTCCCACCCCGTGGTGGTGGTGACGGCTCCCGGCCCCGGCAGCGGCAAAATGGCCACCTGTCTGAGTCAGCTTTACCACGAGCACAAGCGGGGCATTCAGGCGGGCTACGCCAAGTATGAGACGTTCCCCATCTGGAACATTCCCCTCAAGCACCCGGTGAATCTGGCCTATGAGGCCGCCACCGCCGATCTCAGCGACGTCAACATGATTGACCCCTTCCATCTGGACGCCTACGGCGAGACGACGGTCAACTACAACCGGGACATTGAGATTTTCCCGGTGCTGGAAGCCATGTTCAAGAAAATCTACGGCACCTGCCCCTATAAGAGCCCCACGGATATGGGCGTCAACATGGCGGGCAATGCCATCATCGACGACGAGGTGTGCCGCGAGGCGTCCCGGCAGGAGATCATCCGCCGGTATTTTGCCGCTGCCTGCGGCAAGGTCCGCGGCACCTCCACCGCCGCTGAGGTCCAGAAAATTGAAATGCTCATGAGCAGTCTCGATCTGGCCCCCGAGTCCCGCCCCTGCGTCACCCCGGCCCTGGAGCGGGCCGAGCAGACCGGCGGCCCCGCCGTGGCCATTGAATTGCCCGACGGTACCATCGTCACAGGCAAGACCTCCAAGCTTCTGGGCGCGTCCTCTGCGGCGCTGCTTAACGCCCTCAAGCAACTGGGCAACATCAATGACCGGATTGAACTGATCTCCCCGGCCATCATTGCCCCCATCCAGCATTTGAAGGTGGAACACCTGGGCAACCGGAACCCCCGGCTCCACACGGACGAGGTACTCATTGCTTTGAGTATGTGCGCCGTCACCAATCCCACGGCGGAAATCGCCATGGAACAGCTCAGCGCTCTGCGCGGCTGCCAGGTCCACTCCTCCGTCATCCTCTCCCCTGTGGATGAAAACGTGTTCAAAAAGCTGGGCTGCGACGTCACCTGTGAGCCGGTGTATCAGTCCCACCGCCTGTATCACAAGTAAGAAAACCGTACAAAACCGGCCATGGAGCACTCCATAGCCGGTTTTGTGTCACTGACCCGGTTCCAGCAGCTCGTTGGCAAAGCGGTTCAGCGCCTCACAGGGATCATACTCTGCCCGATAGCCTACGCCGTCCAGAATGGCGAACGGGCTAAATGCTACGACCGTCCGCGTGGTGCCGTCGGTCATGGTCAGGGTGAACACTACCGCCTGTCCGGCATATTCCCGCCAGGAATTATCCCGCTGGCCGATCTCCACCGCCCGCAGCAGTTCGGCCAGCCGCTCCAAATCTGTGACCGGCACTGTGACGTCCGGCGGTGACAGCCGAACCTCCGCCGCTGCAATATCCGACGCCTTCAGTTCCCGGAAAGGCTGCCGCTCCGGCGTATCTCGTCCCCCAATAAACAAACACAATGCTGCACAGCACAGAACGATACAGAACAGCACGCCGATCCATACTTTTTTCCGCATGAGAAATCACTCCTTTCAAAGAGGGCCTCTTCTATTTCTTTATACGGAAAACTGCATGCTGCGGTTGCACTGCAAAAAAGTTCACAAATCTTCCCTTGTTTTTTTGGGTTTCTGCCTGTAGAATGGTGGTGCAATTTTCATAGAAACGAGGTATTTCCCATGGGAAAAGGCTTCCGAATTTTTCTGGTGAGTTTGCTGGGCTTCTGCGTGCTGATCGGCGCCATCTGCATCATTGTGCCCCTGGCCCGCAGCGGCGAGCCCAACATTCCATCCCAGTTCAACCCAGTCACCGATGACACCGGTGATAACACCGCCGACAACAGCCAAGACACCACTACAGACACCGGCGACACGTCTGCCGCCACCGAACCGGAGCCCGAATCGGAATTTGTCACCAAGGCAAAAGAGACCGTCCAGACCATGACGCTGGAGGAGCAGGTCTATCAACTGTTTATGGTGACGCCGGAGGACCTTACTGGTGTGGAGACTGCCACCGTGGCTGGTGACGCCACCAAATCCGCCCTGGAGCAGTATCCTGTAGGCGGTATCGTGTACTTTGCCAAAAATTTAGAGAATGTGGAGCAGATCAAATCCCTGCTGTCCACCACCCAGTCCTATGCCAAGACGCCCCTGCTTCTGGGCGTGGATGAAGAGGGCGGCACCGTCTCCCGGTTGGGCAGCCGTGGCCTGGGTGTGACGGAATTGGACGACATGGCCAGCTATGACGATCCCCAGGAGGTCCACACCATGGGCAAGACCTTGGGCGACGAGCTGTTGGCCCTGGGATTCAACCTTGATTTTGCCCCCGTGGCCGATGTGTCCACCAGCGGCTCCGCCATCGGTGACCGCGCCTTTTCCTCCGACGCCGAGGAAGCCGCCAGTCTGGTGGGCTCCATGGTGGCGGGTATGAAGGAGTCCGGCATCCTCTGCACGCTCAAGCATTTCCCCGGACTGGGCGGCGTCTCCGCCGACACCCATGACGGCGCCGCCTCCACCAATGCCACCCTGGAACAGCTGAAAGAAAAGGATTTTCTTCCCTTCCAGGCCGGTATTGATGCCGGGGCCCCGCTGGTTATGGTGAGCCATCTCTCCGTGCCCGCCGTCACCGGCGATGACCGTCCCGCCAGCCTTTCCACTTCCGTCATCGACGGCCTGCTGCGGACAGAATTGGGCTTTGACGGCGTGGTGGTCACCGACGCCCTCAACATGGAAGCCATCACCGACCATTTCACCGCCGCCGAAGCCGCTGTGCAGGCATTGGAAGCGGGCGCCGACCTGCTGTTGATGCCCGAGGACTTCCAGGCCGCTGTGGACGGCGTCCTCCACGCTGTGGAGACCGGTTCCCTCCCCCAGGACACCATTACCGACAGCGTTGTACGCATCCTGGCCATGAAATATGAGTATGGCATTGCCTGAGTACTTTATATGGCGCACAAAATTCCATCACAGATGGACTTGACACTGTGCTTTTGGAATGTTATAGTTTAATACAGAAAAGCGAGGATGCCGCCGCACAGGGCGGCATCCCACAATACCGCAACAAGTGAAGTTTGCAGGAAAAAGGACCTCGGTCCTTGCCGAAGGAGCAAAACTCTCAGGCGTTTCCCACGGGAAATGAGGACTGCAAACGGATGTGGCTCTGGAGAAGCTCCCCTTTGCGGGAGTGCCGAAGGTGCAACGCGCAGCTGTTTCCGCTGCGGGAATCTCTCAGGCAAAAGGACAGAGTTTGGTACAAGGGTTTGCTGTGCATTTGGATGCAGCATCGAACCGTTGTCCATCCGGAGCCGACTGACGCCCACGGCGGGCGGAGTCGGTTTTTTTATTTGGGCGGAATTCAAAGAGAAAAGGAAGAGTCTCCATGCACCTCATTGAATCCATCGTCGGCATTGTCAACACGGTCCTCTGGGACTACGCCCTGCTGTTCCTGCTGGTGGCCACCGGTATCTTCTTCACGGTCCGTCTGGGCTTTGTCCAGATTCGCCGCTTCGGAGAAGGTCTGCGGCGGCTGTTCGGCGGGTTTTCCATGTCCGGCAAAAAGGCGGGCAAAGAAGGAATGTCCTCTTTTCAGGCCTTGACCACCGCCATCGCTGCCCAGGTGGGCACCGGCAACATCACCGGCTGTGCCACCGCCCTGTTCTCCGGCGGTCCCGGCGCCATCTTCTGGATGTGGCTCAGCGCCTTTTTCGGTATGGCTACCATCTACGCCGAGGCCATTCTGGCCCAGAAGTTCAAAACCGTGGACCGGGACGGCCATGTGACCGGCGGCCCCATCTATTACATCCGCGCCGCCTTTACCGGCAAGTTTGGAAAGTTCCTGGCGGGCTTCTTCTCTATTGCCATCATCCTGGCCCTGGGCTTTATGGGCAACATGGTCCAGTCCAACTCCATCAGCGACGCATTCCACACGGCATTCGGTGTGCCCAAGATTGTCATGGGCATCATCGCCGCCGTCATCGCCGGGTTTATCTTCCTGGGCGGCGTCAGCCGCATTGCCTCCTTTACGGAGAAAATCGTCCCCATTATGGCGATTTTTTACATGGTAGGCTGTATTATCATTCTGTTTATCAATCACGACGCCTTTTGGGGCGCCCTCCGTTCCATTTTCGTCTGTGCCTTCGAGCCCCAGGCCGTTTTCGGCGGTGCGCTGGGTCTCGGCATAAAAGAGGCCATGCGCTATGGCGTAGCCCGCGGCCTGTTCTCCAATGAGGCCGGTATGGGCTCCACCCCCCACGCCCACGCCATGGCCAAGGTGGACCACCCCCACGACCAGGGCGTCATTGCCATGATCGGCGTGTTCCTGGACACCTTTGTGGTTCTGACCCTGACGGCCCTCGTCATTCTGACTTCCGGCCTGCTGGAGCCCGTCACCGGCTCCCTCCAGGGCACCGCTCTGGCCCAGGCTGCGTTTAATGCTGCGTTCGGCTCCTTTGGCAACGCCTTTGTAGCCATCTGTATGCTGTTCTTCGCCTTCTCCACCATCATCGGCTGGTACTTCTTCGGCAAGACCAACGTCCAAGCCCTCTTCGGCAAGCGCGGCGTCATTTTCTACACTCTGCTGGTTCTGGTCTTTATAGTCATCGGCTCCACCCAGAAAGTTGATCTCGTCTGGAGCCTGTCCGACATGTTCAACGGCTTGATGGTCCTCCCCAATCTCATCGGCCTCCTGGCCCTCAGCGGCCTGGTGGTCCGCATCAGCCGCAGCAAAGATACGCTGTAATGGATGCGGTCAGGGATTTCGCCCGCTGCGGCGGGCGACCGGGGCTTTGCCCCTGGACCCCACGATTTTTTGAAAAAAATCGAGTAAAACTTTTACAATTTGGGGTTTTATATTGATTTGGTGCGGTGGTTCTGAATGGGTACAGCAACGCGCTGAATCCATGCTTCGCATTGTTGCAGAATAAATTGGAGAGCGGTACCATCCAATCGGCTGGTACCGCTCTGTTTTTTACTCAATATCCGGCAACGGACGCCGTCCATGGTCGACCGGCCCCCACTCCGGCAGGGGCAGCCGCTGCATAGCACCAAAAATCCGGGCTTTTAAATCGGGATAGGTGGCAGACAGGTCGTAAATGAGCTGTTTGATCTCCTCCCGCTTGGTATGCTTATCGGCGGGGCAGGTATTATGGACCACCGGCAGGTGCATCCGGTCGGCAAAATGGCTGACGGTCTTTTCACTGAGGTACAGCATGGGCCGAATTTGTGTCACGCCGGTACGGTCCAGGTACGTCACCGGCTGGAAGCAGCTGATCCGTCCCTCGAAAACCAGGGACATGACAAAGGTTTCCACCGCATCATCGTAATGGTGACCCAGGGCGATTTTGGAAATGCCCCGGTCCAGAATAGCTTCATTTAACGCGCCCCGGCGCATTTTGGCGCACATGGAACAGGGGTTCTTTTCTTTTCGGTGTTCAAAAATGACGGGGCCGATCTGCGTGTCAATTTTGGTGTAGGGCACGTTCAGACGGCGGCACAGCTCGGCCACCGGCGAGAAATCCATCCCCTCCAGTCCCATGTCAATGGTCAGGGCTTCCAGGGTGAATCCCGCCGGATGGAAGTCCCGCAGTCCGGCCAGCAGCGTCAGCAGCGTCAGGGAATCCTTGCCGCCGGACACACCCACGGCGATTTTGTCCCCCGGCTGAATCATTTGATAGTCGTCCACACAGCGGCGGACCAGTCCAAGTAGCTTCTGCATAGAAAAAAATCCTCTTCAAATTGTAATTTGCCTTTTGAGCATTCAAGAGAAAACGAGCGATATTACGAGAAATCATGAGTTCTCTCGGAGCAAAACAAAAATGTTGCCATTTTGCGATTGACACAAAAGCGCCGTTGTGGTATAAAATACAGGCGCGGTTGTGCAGATTATTGTAATCGCGCCCGATGAATTTGTCAAAATTTTTATTTTGGGAAGCCAGACTTCCCGATTATGGAGGAAATACTATGTCCACTACTATGGCAAAGAAGGAGACCGTCCAGAGAAAATGGTACGTTCTCGACGCTGCCGGCAAGCCCCTGGGCCGTACGGCTGCCACCGCTGCCAAGCTGCTGCGCGGCAAGCACAAGGTTGATTTCACCCCCAACGTTGACTGCGGCGATTTCGTCATTATCGTCAACACCGACAAGGCCATTCTGACCGGCAACAAGATGGAAGACAAGTACTACCGTCATCACACCGGCTGGATCGGCGGTCTGAAGGAAGTTAAGTACCGTCTGCTGATGGAGCAGCGCCCCGAGTTCGCCATGGAGCTGGCTGTCAAGGGCATGCTGCCCAAGAACTCCATCGGCCGCAGCGCTCTGACCCGCCTGAAGCTGTACGCTGGTCCCGAGCACAACAACGCCGCACAGAAGCCCGAAGCCTGGACTTTGGACTAATTCAGGAGGTAACAGACTATGTACGAGAGCAAGAAGCAGTATCATTACGGCACCGGCCGCCGCAAGTCTTCCGTGGCCCGTGTGCGCCTGTACGAGGGCGGCACCGGCTCCATCGTGATCAACGGCCGTGACATCGACGATTACTTTGGTCTGGAGACCCTGAAGCTGCTGGTTCGTCAGCCCATGGCCACCACCAACACCCTGGGCAATGTGGATATCATCTGCACCGTCTCCGGCGGCGGCGTGTCCGGCCAGGCCGGCGCCATCCGTCATGGCGTTGCCCGCGCCCTGCTGAAGCTGAACGCTGAGTACCGTCCCGCTCTGAAGGCCGCTGGCCTGCTGACCCGCGATCCTCGCATGAAGGAGCGTAAGAAATACGGCCTCAAGGCTGCCCGTCGCGCTCCGCAGTTCAGCAAGCGCTAAACTTTATCAAAAGTGGTCAAAAA
>CALWXC010000005.1 GCA_944385415.1 uncultured Oscillospiraceae bacterium
TGTGTGCATTTTGCAACCTCCATTCGTTGTACTGACTTATACAGAGCTTAGTACTTCTTTTTCGGCAGGTAAAAAACTTTCAGTCTTATTAGCATCGGTTTTTCGGAAGTCAGGACTTCGGTTTTTCGGAAGTCAAGACTTCGGTTTTTCGGAAATCAGGACTTCGGTTTTTCGGAAGTCAAGACTTCGGTTTTTCGGAAATCAAGACTTCGGTTTTTCGGAAATCAGGACTTCGGTTTTTCGGAAATCAGGACTTCGGTTTTTCGGAAATCAAGACTTCGGTTTTTCGGAAGTCAGGACTTCGGTTTTTCGGAAATCAGGACTTCGGTTTTTCGGAAGTCAGGACTTCGGTTTTTCGGAAGTCAAGACTTCGGTTTTTCGGAAATCAAGACTTCGGTTTTTCGGAAGTCAGGATTTCGGTTTTTCGGAAGTCAAGACTTCGGTTTTTCGGAAGTTATGGTTTTGGTTTTCTGGAAGCCTGCTCACCAGTAAAATTTTTGACATAAATCAAAGACGCCTTTCCCAGGCCCTGCCGTTTTCGCTCAATTAATCCAATTTCCTGTAGCTCTTTAAATAATTTGATAATTTTTTCTGATTTACAGCCGAGTATTTCTGAAACGCTTTCTAATGAAAACATAATATATACTCGATCCTGGGCGTCGTACCATCCGTTCTTTTTTGACAGACTCATTCGGTCAAGCAGGATTCCATATAATAATTTTGCATCAGTGGATAGGCTGGAAAATCTGCTGTCGGTGAAAAGGATTTTTGGAACACGATAGAACGAGTATTGTTCGCTCTGGACGCCATAGTAATACGGAAAAGAAGTTGTAGACATTTAGCTGACCTCTACTTTGACGTTTTCCCGCGCCGTTTGAGATTTTCCTGTGTTCTCCGCTGTGGTGATCTGAGCCAGGGTCTCCACTTCCTTCACGGCCTGCCGCAGGACGGCGCAGCCGTGGATCTGGCAGTTATGCGCGAAGCCGCAGCAGTCACAGTGGTGCCGATCCGGCGTCACCATGCGCTTGAGCTGCTTGGTCATTTCTATGGTCATTGGTCATCCTCCTGTTACAAACAAACTCTGCTGTGAGATATGTGCTTGAAAGCGCTGCTCCTGCAGGTCAAAATACGTCTTGTCAATCTCACATCCAACAAAATCCAGGCCGGCGTCATATGCTGCGATTCTGCTGGAACCGCTGCCCAAATGGGTGTCGATGATTTTGTATCCGGGTTTTGCATATTTGCTGAAAATCCACGCATACAGGGCAACCGGCTTTTGTGTCGGGTGTATTCTTTGTTCGTTTTTATGTTTGTTTCCCTGCTGTATGTGGCCATCCGCAATACTTTTTCCCTGCATCATTCCGTTCCACATATATCGGAACAACCGGACGCTGTCATGGCAGTTTGTGGCTGCAATCTCGCAATCTGAAAAACTGCTTCCTGGATTGCACTTGTCCCAAACAATTCTTCCGGGTGAAAATACTACATTGTAGTAATTACACCCCCACACGATGTATTTTTTGCTTATACGAACCAGTTCCGAAAAATAATCAAAATCGGGGACTTTCCACTCTGGAGAAAGGGGGTAATCTCTATGTACTCCGATTTTGCTCACTTTGCTGCCATAGTACCCGCGTTTTTCCGGTCCTGTGAAATATGGCGGGTCAACCACTGCAAGGTCAAAGAAATTGTCGGGAATGTTTTTCATATATTCCATGCAATCGATACAGACGGCTTCATTCATATGTATAGGGCAAATCTATGGGCATTCAGATCACTCCTGTTTTAGCGTTTTCCCGCGCCGTTTGAGATTTTCCCGCACTCTCCGTTGTGCGATATCGGGGTCATACGCCATTCGCTGGTTGTGGTCAAGCGCTCCTGTTTCGCCTCGCTTTAACTCACGGTAAACGGTTGCAAGTGTCAGACCAAGCGCGGCGGCGATGTCGGCCACGCGCTCATCGTTGAGATATCGTGTAGATATTTCTTGCCGTTCTTGATAGGTAACATATTTATACTGCATTGTCACACCCCATTATCGGATTCGCTTGTATTGGGGAGTTCGTCTGAGCTGGACTGGTTTTGCAGTCTCAGCTTCATGCACTCCATTATGGATTGTTCATGTATCCAGGAGAAGCAGCTTTCTTCATGCCATCTTGGATTGGACATCTGACAGTTGCCCTGGCAAAGAACCCGGCATTCGCAATCATCAGCCTTATGTTTACATACGATACTTGCCAATGCTTTCATATCCTGCATGGCAAGGGCGATTATATACTCTGCTACATTCGCCCAGGTTTCTGCGTACTCCAGCCGGGATAAAAGCTTCGTCTCTTTGGTGGCAAGTGTGGAATCAACAGCACGTTGCCCAGAATAACTTTTGGCAAGCGCCATAGCTCCACACTTTTGGCAGACAATCAAATACAGCCGCTCTTCGCAATAGTAGGTCATCAATGATCCACCACATCCCTGGCACTGACCGGCCGCCAGGAAGCCTGCACCTTTCGGTACGTCATAGAGCGTGTGGCACAGCTTATCCAGATCGGTCGCTCCTTTTTCTTTTCGGCTCATGGTTATCCTCCAGTTATCTTGATCGGTTCGAATCCCTGCGCTTTGAGCAGAAGCTCAATTAATTTGTGACACTGCTCCGGCCCAGCTCCGAATACCAGCTGTTCCAGCCGGTCCTGATTTTCTTCTTGCTCATACCGCTCCATAACATCGTAGCGTGGCTCCAGTGTTGCAGGGTCAAAATATCCGACACAGCTATGATTTGCAGTATGCATTCCTGCGCGTACTTCGATGCACCCACTCATTCGGATATCGGGCCGGATGGTAATTGCAAGGTTTCCAAGGTTCATTACGAAGTAGCCTTCCAGATCAGTATCAGTATCGCGCATCAGGCCAGCGGCTGTCCCGAACTCTTGCCGGGCCAGTTCTTTTGCTGTTTTCATCGTCAACCGAAATCCACCAGGATATCTTGTGGAAAGATGGAGATTAGCCATTAAATGTCGCCTCCTTTGCAGAAAAAATAAATGCGATTGAGCAAGCCTTTGTCATTTGACATGGGGTTGTTCTTTCGCATTTAATATTACAATCTGCGTTGTGTAAAAATTTTTAAAAAAATAGTTGACATATTCGAAAAAACAAGGTATACTATCAAAGCACTCAGGAGTGCACAGTAAAATATGGGGGTATAGCTCAGCTGGGAGAGCGCTTGAATGGCATTCAAGAGGTCAGCGGTTCGATCCCGCTTATCTCCACCAGATGGACATTACATGAACACCTACTTTTTCAAAGGCGGCTTTGCCGTCAGGGTGTGGCTGTGATGTCAAAACAGAACCCGAGGGTCAAGGCATTGTGCCTTGACCCTCGGGTTTTCTGTATGTATACATGTTAATATGTGAATGATGGTCCGTACATATGGAATAGGGGTTGCACCCACTCAGATAAGATAGCGTCAGGTGTTGATATCTGTACGCACTGAGCAGTGATGCTTTTGGAACAAAACGGCGTGAGAGAAATGCTGAAAAACTGGAAGAAGCCCGTCTACTGATGAACCAATATGGCTATTTCCCGGTGGAGAATGATGTGATTTCCCAAGTCCACATGGAAAATGCCATTGGCGTACTGAACTCTTATCTGCGTAAACTGCCAAAGCGGCTATATGATGAATTTAGCAAGAAATAACAAAAAAGGTGGAACTAGAACATATTCTAAGCGGCACAGTTAGTATACTGAATCTCTCGTGAAACCATTCCGCCACAAGATATCGTCTCTTGACACAAATGATTACCGGCTTCCATTCTCCACATTCCTCACAGAGCTCAGGCTCTTTGGAGAGATGAAAGTACCGGGAGCTGTATGCAGAGCAGGAGATCTTATTAAAGCAATCCAGACAGAATTCTGCCATCTATCATCACCTCTGTTCCATGATATCAAGTATGCATTGCAGATGCAATGCATACTTTCAAAAAATGGTGATATAGACTAATTGCAATACAAAAGTATTGCGAGGAAAACTGTATGGGCAGATTTCAAATACCGTCCACGCCGCCTACGATCAACAAAACCATTCGCTTTCCAAGCGACGTGGTGGAAGAAGTGGAAAAGGCAATTCAGGGGAAAAATTGTACGTTTTCTGCCTTTGTGATTGCCGCGGTCCGCACGGCTCTGGAGGATATCCAGAAAGCGGATACGTCGTGTCCGGACCGAAAGAAATAGTATTTTGATGTTCCAAAAGAGGGCCTATACGAACCAACCGGTTTGTATAGGCCCTCTTCTTCTCATTTTATTGCGTCCTTCATCATATGCCAGCTGATTTCCGGTGCTGCCAATGGCATTTCGCAGATCACAACGCCATCTTGGCTTTGGGCGATCACATTGTCATGGATATTCATGTTTACCAAATCATGCTGGGAAATACGGAATATGGCCATGGTACTGCCCAGCAAAACATTGTCAGAAACCTCAAACTGCTTGGCAAACTGCACGCCATCGGTTCCCAGATCAATGGCTGCGGGCATTTCCGCGCAGGCATTGTTCAGGCCGTTCCCTGTGTCCAGAATGATATTATCCCGCAGAATCAGCGCGTCAAAAGCATTCTCAAAAGTGGGGTCGATAAAATATGTGCGCAGACCCTGGCCGCAATTCTCGATCAGGTTTCCTTCCACAAGATAGGTGCCCAGATTTACCGCCGGCAAGCCGGTATTCTCAAAGGTGCAGGCGTTGCCGCTGTGCCGCATATAGTTGTTCCGGATGGTAACGTGATTGGCTACGCAGTAAATACCGTCCCCGATCAGGCAGAGATTATTGGTCGGTTCTGCGGATTCACACTGAAACAGCGAATTTCCGCCCCATTCTATGGTGCAATTCTGAATGACGGCCCCTTTGGAACGGTCCAAATTGCTGCTCAGCGCATTGCTCAAATAATATTTCAGTGACAGATTATCCAGCACATAGCCATCCGCATGATAGCCGTCCAGAAGGTTGCCGTATATGTCCCCGTGGGAACTGATCTGTATGGACATGATTTCAATATCGTTAAAACAGTCTGCGGGGTTTCCGGCATCACAGCGCAGATACAGGTCTCCCGTACGGCAATCCTGATAAAAGTCCATGGGATAACTGAAACCGGTGAGATCCACACGGCTGAGATAGGTCAGATCCTCGGTCAGCTGCTCCGCAACCGACCGGTATTCTCCCGCGCTTTTGATACTGATATTGGTGCAGGGATCTTCGGGTGCGCAAAGTCCGTTGACCGGGTCCATGGGCAGAACATCCACGGCCAGCCAGCCGTCGGGGGTGGGCCATTCCAGAACCCGCTTTGCATAGGTGGTATCATCAAGCACGATTCCGCCCACATCGCTCAGGGCCTGATGGTAGCGCCAGATCTTTTCTCCGTTTTCGCCCTCCTGCCACAGCTCCCAATACTCCGGCTGGGCAGAGTTTTCCTGCGCAATGGTGAGAACCGGTTTAGCGCCTTCTCCATAGGCGGAATAGGTCACATTGCTGATCAGGCGAATACAGTTTTCAGTCAGACGGTATATGCCGCCCCGTTCAAAAAATACGGCGTCTCCTTCCTGTACATCGCCCCAGACAACGTGCTCCGGAGACTTCCACGCTGTTTCGGGGGAGAGACCGTCGTTGTCATCATTGCCGTTGGGGGATACATAATACGCGGTTCCGGTGTAGGTTTCACCGGGAATAAAGGTATCACTTTTCACAATGGTTGTGGGTGAGTTCAATATGGCGTCCTTTCGCGCATCGGCCTCGGCGTAGTAAGGAGCAAGCGCTGCCTCGTCTTCCAGAAAATAAAATTCTGAATCGGGCAGAATTTCCTGGATGACCTCATAGGCTTCGGATGGTTCTGCCGCCGGCATTTGCTCGCTGTCCACTGCCGTCGGTGATTGGCTATCACAAGCAATCAGGGAAAGTACCATTGCAAGTGCAAGGAGCAGTCCCAATAACCGCTTCATAGGTTCACCTCCTAAAAATATCAAGATACTACCAATTACACCATAACCATATACTATTTTTGTGGATTGTGCCAAGTTTCAATCTTCAAAAATGGTTTCTTCGGTGTTGAGGTTCTGACCGCAGCGGTTATTGATATCCGTGCCGTTGCCGCGGAACACCGTACCGGGGAACTGAAGCATCATGTCTGTGGGAACGCTTTCCAGCAGCACCGCCGTGCCGTTATTCTCAAAGACGTTGTCGTTGTAGAGGGAGTGATTGGCGCTGTTGCCCTCGCTGTTGAAGTGGAAGCCGATTTTGTTGTCCCGGACGTCGCACTCGATGACGTTGACCCAGGCCGAGCCATAGGCCAGCACCGCCGTATCCCAGCCGGAGAGGTTACAGCCCGTCAGCCGGGTATTGCCCGATGCCGACACGCCGATGCCGTCGCCGTCGCCGATAAAGTCCATATCATAGAAGAAGCAGATCCACCAGACGTTCTCCACCACCTGGACCGTGTCGGTGAAGGTGGTGCGCTGCACGCCGTCGGTACAGCCGTAGAAGTTGTAGCCCTGGCGGTCCAGCCGCAGCTGGCCCGTGTAGGTCACCGGCGGCAGGTAGATATTGACGATGTCGGCCTCGCCCACCTCCGAGCGAATCTGCTCCAGCAGCGATTGCAGCTGCTCCGTGGTCTCCATGGGGTAGTCCTCGTAGTGGTAGTCGTGGACGGGAATGGGTTCCACGATGATGTCCTGGCGCAGGTGCATGGTGTCGCCGTTTTTCATGGTAATGGTCCACATCATCTGGGCATTGCCGCTGCCGGAGAAATCGATAAAACTCATGACCAGGGCCTCAGTATCATAGTCATTGGGGGCCGGTTCGCTGCAGGTGATCTGCAGATCGCCGGTGGGCTCCAGCATCTGGGCCGTGATGCCTTCCACCTCTTGGGAAAAGGCTTCTGTGGCGTCCGCGCCGGTGGTAGCGTCGTTGATAAAGAGCAGCGACGGGAACCGGTACTGCTCGCCGGGGGCGCTCTTCTGATACCGCTCCGGCTGGGGCGTGGCCCGGGCGCCGGAATAGGACAGCACCAGTTGGTAATTGCCGTAGGTGACAACGCCCTGGCCGTCATAGACCTCCGGCTGGTCGGCCAGGCGCCAGCCGATGACACCGGCGGCCACCACCACCAGCACCAGCAGGGCCAGCAGAATTTTCCGCCGCAGGGGAATGGCCTTCCGGGCGGGCTTGCGCTCCTCCACTTCCTTGGCGCAGTGGGGGCAGAAGGATGCGCCTTCCGGCAGGGGCGCGCCGCAGTGGGGGCAGGGATGTTCCGTCATGATGTCTCTCCTCCGTTTCCATTGGTGTCCAGCATGGTGTAGCCTACCAGCTCATTGTTGCCGTCCAGCAGCAGATAGCACATCCATCGGCCCTCGTTGGGCAGGTCCTGTTCCAGCCGCGCCAGCTCCCGGCACTGGTTCTCCCTGGCGGAACTGTTATAGACCCTCCAAAGGTGATAGAGCTGGGCGTCGCTTTGCTGCAGGGTGGACGCTTTTCCCGTGTTATAGCCCTTGAGATACCACATGGCCCCCGACGAAGGGATGTCCTCCGGGGCGATGTAGTTGGTAAACAGGCTTTCCCACTCCGACTCAAAAGCCGCCAGTTCCTTCTCGTAGAGCTTGGTAAAGTCGTAGTCGCACAGGGTCACGTCCAGCTGCCACTGGCCGTCACCCAGGTTTTTGGGCTGGCCTAGAAAATAGCCCATCAGGTGCAGATTGGTGTCAAACAGCAGCAGGCAGTGGCGATTGGAGCCGTTGTTGCGGGCATTGAAGATGCTGTGATCTGTGCCGGCGCCGTTGGCGCCGCGGTTGGACACCAGGGCGGCCATGTGATACGTTTCCACCAGATAGTCGTCGATGTTGTCGCTGGTGATGGAGGTGCTGCTGAAATCCATGGCCGTCACCTCCGGGAACCACGCCTGCAGGACTTCGGCACTGACGATGCACTGACCGTTTTCATCTTCTTGCAGGATTACCGTTTCCGTGGGCCCCTTGGGCAGTCCCTTGGGCCGCAGGAAGCCCCACAGGACCAGGGCAACCGCCAGAACCAGCAGCGCCGCCAGCACCGGCAGCAGGGAGCGGCGGCGCAGACGGGCCGGGGCCTCCATGGATTGCCGCGGCTGTAAACTGCTGGCACAGTGGGGACAGAACGAGGCCTTTTCCGGCAGTTCCGCTCCGCAATGAGGACAGATGTGCTTCATAATGATGCCTTCTTTCCTCTTCTGTTTTCCGGCAAATGGGACGGATGTTCGTCACAATGCACCGGGCATATTGTATTTTCAGCCGGGATATTGTACTGTTAGAACAGAACTGCAACCAGCAACGGTAAAGAGGTGAAATCATGTCGGACAAGACGACCAGCGATCTGCGCCAGGAATTGATGGAGGACAACAGCATTGATACGTATTTGCAGGGCAATGCGGCGCTGTTTGTCAATCAGGATGTGGTGGCGCTGCTGACGGAGCTTTACGAGCAGAAGCATCTGACCAAAGCGGCCCTGGCCCGGCAGGCGGGCATGAGCGAGGTCTATCTCCATCAGGTGTTTGCCGGGCGGCGCAATCCGTCCCGGGACCGGCTCCTGTGTCTTTGCATTGGCCTGGAGGCCACGGTGGAGGAGACCCAGCAGCTATTGCGGCAGGCGGGGTATGCCCAGCTTTATCCCCGGGTGCGGCGGGATGCCATCATTCTCCATGCCATTGCCCACGGTATTGCGCTGCCCCTGGTCAATGACAAGCTGTACGAAGAAAACGAGAAAACGCTGTTCTGAGCTTCCGGGCGTGCCGCAGATTGCGGTGCGCCCGGCGCGGTTTCAGGACACAGCCGTGTCCGTCAGACTGAGGGGAAATCCACCCTGGTTGTCCAGATTGACGCCGTTTTGTTCCAGTACGCAGTTGATGATCTCCACCTGGGCCACCGGGTTGCCGCTGGGAAGCAGGATCCCCGTGCCGTTTCCGGCAAATCGGCACTGTTCTACCCTGTTTTTTCCCATCTGCGCCGCCAGGGACAGTCCCACGGTGTTGTCTGTCAGCAGACAGTCGTACAGCTCCACCCAGTCGCAGTTCTGAGTGGCCACCGCTGTCTCGTAGCCCTGGAAGCTGCATCCGGACACCTTAACCGGCGCCGTGACTTCCAGGCCCACGCCGGGGCCGTAAAAATCAATATCGGCGATCCGGTTGGCGTTATAGCCCCAGCCTTCTACCCGGATACCGCCCCGGATGGTGGTACACTCGTCCCCTTTTCGGCTGCCGTACAGGCGGATGGGATAGCCCGACAGGTTCAGCGTCCCAGCATATTCCTGCGGCGGCAGGCAGATTTCCGCCATGACGTCGGGCGGCAGCTCATTGCTCAGTTGGTTGATGCTCTGCTGCAGCTGGCCCAGGGTGTCCATAGGCAGATCCTCCGCCGTATACCGCCGCAGTTCCAGGGGCTCCACCATCTGCCGCTGTTCCAGACAGAGTGTGTCGCCGTTTTTCATATGCAGCGTCCAGCGGATGGTCACATCAGGGCTGTTGCCTGTCCAGCGAATGTTGCTCTGGAAGGAAGTTCCCAGATTGATGATGTTTATCAGCGACGGCTCCTCCAGCGTCACCCCATGGTCCGTGGGCTCGTCCGGCACCACGTCCACCCGATGGGACACAATCTTGTTCTGAATAAACAGTTCTGTCACGTCGCTGCCGGTTGCCTTCTCGTTGATAAACAGATTGATAAATCTGTCATGCTCCTCTTCCAGAGGTGTATGAACCGTATACACCGCCGTGGGATTTTGGCGGCTTCCCATATCCCCCAGCACCAGCTCATAGGTGCCGTCCCGGTCGGTGTAGGTCAAACTGCCCTGTCCGGTGTAGGTTTTCGGACCCAAAGCGTGGGATAACCCCAGCAGCAATACGGCCACCAGAACGATAATTCCGAGAACCTTCGCCGCCCGTCGCAGCGTTCCGCCAGCACATCGAGTCGGCTCCAGCTGCTGCCGCCGGTTGAGACCGTGGGCGCAGAATGGGCAGAAGGATGCACCATCGGGCAGCGGCTTTCCGCAGTGGGGACAGCTGCGGTCCATTACAGCGCCTCCATGAGCCGCAGAACGCTCTGATAGCGCCGCTCGGGGTTCACATGGGTACAGCGCTCTACGATGCGGCCCATGCGGCCCTCCACCAGATGCTTCGACGGATGCTGTCCCGTCAGCATGACGTTGATCAGGATGCCCAAGGAGTAAATATCGCTGCGGACATCCGATTGGGTCAAACCGTACTGCTCCGGCGCGGCGAAACCGTTGGTACCCAAAATCTGCGTGTCGTTGTCGTGCTCTGGCTTGTGGAGCCGGGCGGCGTCAAAGTCGATGAGCACCGCTTCGCTGCCTCGTAAAATAACGTTCTCCGGCTTCACATCCCGGTGGACGGCCCCCAGGGAGTGGAGCACCCAAAGGGCGCGGCATACCTGCAAGACAATGCGCCGCGTCTCCTTCTGAGAAAAGCAGGCGTCCTGCAACAGAAAGCCCAGCGTATCGCCCTGGATGTACTCTTCCAGCACCAGAGCATGCTCCCCGTCGGTCACGGCCTCATAAATCACCGGCAGATTGGGACAGGTGTATTGCAGCAGCTTACGGTAGACCTCGCTGTTGCCCTGAAACTGCCGCAGCACAAACCGTTTTCCGCTTTCCCGATGGCGCAGGAGCTTCACACTGCCCCGGGGACTTTCCTTCAATACCCGCTCCGTATCGTACTCCCGCGTCAGGGCTTCAGAAAACCAAGTATACATAAAAATCCCCCCAATGGGTACACTATGCACCCAGCATATTGCTTTTTGTACGCAAATATTGCATATTATCAGTATAAATCATTCCTGCTGGAAAGTAAAGGAGGGCTGTGCCATGGCGGAGGAAACCACTGCGGAATTGCTGCGGGAGCTGGCTGGTACCGACGACCCGGCCGCCTGCATCCGGCGGCGGGAGGGGTTGTTTGTCCGGGACACGGTGCCGTCGGTGCTGACAGCCCTGTACCGGAAACGGATCATGTCCAAAGCGGAACTGGCCCGGCGCAGCGGCGTCAGCCAGGTCTATCTCCATCAGGTGTTTGCCGGGCGGCGGACGCCGTCCCGGGATCGGCTGCTGTGTCTCTGCTTCGGCCTGGGAGCGTCTCTGGAGGAGACACAGTACTTGCTGCGGGTGGCCGTCAGTGCCCCCCTGTGGCCCCTGTCCCGGCGGGACGCCGTGGTGATCTACGGCGTGACCCATCGGCTGACGCTGGACCAGATGGACCAGACGTTGACAGACCTGGGTGAAGCGCCTCTGCGCTGAGCACGGTCACGGCTGGCCCAATGGGCTGAAACACAAAAAATGACAACGGCCGCCGGTCTGCTCTGATTGGAGTGGGCCCGGCGGCCGCCGTGCTGCGGGGAAAAAGAAAATCGAGAGGGAAAAAGGATGGATTTTGGCGTATTGTTTATGATACAATAGTGTCCCACAGCGGCTATGGTGCATCCGGCCTGCGCCGCTGTTTCTGCCCCCGGACGGGCAGACCCAAAACATGGCAGAAGCCAAGACAGGAGGCAGTTCCATGGAACGGACCTATTCTTTTTCAATATCGCCGATGGACACAGTATCTCTGCGGCCCCAGGTCCGCGACGCCCTGGAACGCTATTCAGAAATCCTGTCCCGCCGGCAGCATCCCAAGATGTGGGAGCTGACCGATAAGATCAACAGCGTCCCCAAAGTATCACAGGCCGTTTCAGATAAACGCCGCCGCCGCCGGACAGTGCTGGGGCTGATGAATTGGCTGCTGAGCCTGGTGCTGCTGCTGCCAGGCCTGATGGAGCCGCAGGCGCTGTTGCCGCCGCTGCTGGTGGGCGCGATCTGCTTCGGCATCGGTACGGTCATCCTCTGGCGCAATCTGCGGGCAGTCCTGGCCATTCTGAGTATGCCTCTGGGGCTGCTGCTGCTGTTCGGCGCGTGCAACAACCCCAAAACACTGGGGTGCTTTCTGATTTTTTCCCTGATCCTGCTGGCTCTGGGAGCCGCCGCGCTGATCACCCGGAGACGGGCGCCGCGGGACCCCTATGACCGGGCGGCGGGCAAGCTGCTGGAGGGCAGGGAAAACCCGGAGCTCCGGGTTCTGCGGGTGCTGTTCGATTCCGACGGCATGGTGATCACCCATGCGGCGGCCCAGGAGAATCACCGGGTTCCCTACAGCGAAATGGCCATGATTCTGGAGACAAAGGACCTGCTGCTGCCCATTACCGACGAGGTCATTGTCACGCTGCAAAAACAGGACCAGTGTACCGGCATGCTGACCGATCTGCGGGAGTGGCTCCAGGAGCAGACCGAATACTATATTCTGTGACTGCCGGTTTTTTATAGAATCAGACGCAGTCGAAACCAGCCGTCTGTCAGTGTAAACTGACAGACGGCTCCATATTTCCGGCAAAAGGCGGAAATGGACTGGCAGCCCAGGCCGTGGCCCTCCTGCCGGGCCACCGGTAGACCGTCGGTATCAAAGGCAATGCCGCCGGTGCAGGGATTGGCAAACTCCAGCATAATGCTGGGGCTGCCCAGCAGCTTACAGCGGAGTTCCCGCTGGTCCTGGGCCAGTTCCAAATTGGCGTGAATGGCGTTTTCCAGCGCGTTGGCCAGGACAATGGCCAGCTCGCCCTCGTCCACCGGCAGGGTATCGGGCAGGGAGATCTGGGCGTCCACCCGGATGCCCTGCCGCTGGGCCTGGTCGAAATAAGAGGCAAATACGGCGTCCAGCACCGGCGGACGGCACCAGCGGACCGCCTTGTGATCATCCAGACGCTTCTGTGCGGCGTCCAGAAAGTCCAGCGCCGCCTCCCGGTCTCCACGGGCCACCAGTTCTGTGACGGTCTGGAGCTGGTGACGAAGATCGTGCCGCTGGATGCGGATGCGGTCCTCCATTTCCTTTACCTTTTGCAGCTTTTCCTTCAAGGCTGTAATCTGTACCGTCAGCAGCGCCGCGCTCTGCCGCTCCATCTGAACATGGTACTGTGCAATCAGGCTTTTGAACACGACAATATATACAATCACCAGCGGGACAATGGCCGCGTAGAGATAAACCCGCTGGGCGGTGTTGTAAAGGTAGCTGTCCGGTCAGGCTGCGAGGAAAATGAGATAGGCGGAAAACACGCAGGGAATGAACGTGAGGATGCCCCAGCGCGACGGAATCACCTTGACCAACATGCGAAAGGGGCGGCGCACAAAGCGGCATTCCAGGTAGATGATTGTAACATAGAAAACTCCCATAAACAGAATATTCATAAAATCAGGCAGACAGAGGGTATCCGTCAGCAGCCGGACCATGGAGGCCATCAGCAGAGACAGCAGGATTTGTGTGATATAGTTGAAAACGGCCTGGGTGGGCGTGTCATTGGCGGTCCAGTAGGTCAGAAGGATGGCGGGAACGGAGATGGTGAAAAAGAACAGACGGAGCAGCAGCAATTCTCCTCCCAGCCACAGCAAAGCCCCGCTGGACCCGATCACCCAAACGCTGTAGATGGACAGAATGCACAGCAGTTTTTTGCGTCCGAAACGGAAGTCGGTCAAACTTGCCATCATGCCGATGGTCATAATGGTAATGAAAAAAGCGCGGAAGATTAAAAATGTCACATTCGTCATGGCAACCCGGCCTCCTCCAGCCAATAGCTGCCCCAGGCTTTTTTGAAATCCGAAGCCGCCGTCCGGGGCAGGGTAATGGACTGGCCGTTGTCCAGCAGGGCGGTCTGTCCGTTGACGCCGGTCACATGCTGAAAGTTCAGCACAAAGCTGGCCCCGCACAGGCAGAACTGGCGGTGGGCCAGAAGGGGAGCGGCCATCTCCCGGAACGGAATGCGGATGGTTTGGGACACCACCACACCGTCGGTACAGTCATAGCGCATACAGCGCCCCATCCGCTCCACATATCGAATGCGGTCCAGCAAAATCCGCCGGGGCCCCTCCGGTGTCTGCACCACAACGGCACAGTTCTGCCGCCGTTGCAGTGTCTCCACAGCTCCGTCCAGAATCTGAAAGAATTTGGCCTGGTCCACCGGCTTGAGCAGATAGAAAAAGGCATGTACATCATAACTGTCGGCGGCGAAATCATTGGATTGGGTGAGGTAGATAATCTCGCCCCCATTGCCGAGGGCCCGCAGACGGCGGCCGGTCTCAATGCCGCTGAGCTGCGGCATAAGAATGTCCAGAATATAGAGATCAAAGCCGCCCCGTGTCTCGGAACGGTCCAGCAGCGCGGCGCCGCTGGAAAACGTCTCCACTTGCCCATGCAGATCGGGGCGGGATTGCAGATAGAGGGTCAGCAGCGCCGCTGTCTGGTCCCGCTGGGCTTCCACATCGTCACAAACGGCAATCCGCAGCATAACTTGTTGCGCCTCCTTTTTCACGTTGGTGCAAATTTTGCACAAAAATATACAAAATTCACACAATTGTGTCGAATAATGTCGATTCTTTGCCAATAAAATAACACGAAAGGGTACTACAGTCAAGGAAAACCCACCCCGGAAAGCTGCCGTCACAGTCAGAAAAACAACAGCCGCCTGTCCGCCGGATACCCCGGCGTTGGACAGGCGGTTTTTGTGCAGTCGATGCAGCCAGCATATGGAAAGAAAAGGGAGATTGTGCTATATTGGACATAACCATATTTTGTGAGGAGGAGTTCGCAGATGAAAAGACGATGGTACAGTGCGGCGCTGGTTCCGGCTCTGCTGCTCACCCTGCTGCCGGTCCCGCAGGCGGCGGCAGCGGCGGCCAAGCTGCCGACGCCGGAGGTGGAATGGCTGACCCAGGACACCGAAATTGACGGCCGGCAGTTCAAGGCCGGGGAGCTGATCCTGAAAAACATTCCGCAGGACATCATGCCCGACTATGAAGTCGTGATCAAAAACGCTGATACCAACGAGGTTTTTGAAACCTATGAAGACGGCTTTGGGGGCGGTATGACATCGGCGCAAAAGCTGGTTGTGGGCTGGTATGCGGAAGGGTCCATGGCCACCGGAAGCTATACCGCCACCGTGACCTACCTGGGCGACAATGGGGAGACGTATACCGACAGCGACCCCGCCACAACGGCGGCTTATGCGTATACCAATCCCGGTGCTTCCTATGGGATACCAACAGAGATCCATTGGAACGGGGCCAACTTTGCCTATACAATCGAGGACGCGGTATTGACGGAGCACGCTATCCTGTTCATGGAATTTGCCAAGATACAGGAAGACGGCTCCTATTCCAGTATCGGATATAAAGGGACCTCAGCACAAGAGGCGCAGGACACCAATAACCAGATCTTTTTGGAGCGCTTCAACGAACGGGTGGCGCGGTATGGCCCCGGCGACTATGTCTTCCGTCTTCGGGTAACCTCACCCGACATCACGCAGAAATGGCACAGCGGCTGGTCGGAGTGGAGCGAACCCCGGACGGTGTCCGGCACGTCGGGCGAAATCGACAGCAGCCTGGAGGACATTTTGCAGGACCTGCCGGAAACCGGGTCCAGTACAGAACAGAAGCAGGCGGCAGTAGACGCGGTGCGGGCCCTGGACCAGGAAAAGCTGCGGGAATCGCTTTCAGCGGATCAGGATGGTACCGGTGTGGCCCAAACGCTGAAAGAGCTGGAGGAGCGTCTGGGGCTGACGGCCCAGGTGCAGGTGGACAGCGCCTATCAGGTGGATGTAGACACCAAACTGGTCACGGTAGCCGGAGCCGGACTCAATGCAAAGGATTTGTCCACGCCGCCGACGCTCACCTTCTCCAATCCGCCCAAGGAGCTGGAGATTCCCAACACTTACCGGAATTATGTGCAGATGGACCTCTCTTTGGGGGACACGGTGGAGACCAATCCGGACGGCACGCTGCTGGTGCCCATCCAGATCACCATGCCGGTACCGGACGGGATTGATCACGCCAAGCTGCAAATTCTGCATTTCCATGAGGACGGCAGCGTGGAACGGATCACGCCCTATTGTTTCCAAAACGGGGCCCAATGGATGGCACGGTTTACCGTCAACCAGCTCAGCCCCTTTGTCTTTGGTGCGTATGAACCGTTCACCGTGACCTTTGACCCCATGGGCGGTACAGTGACCCCCACCAGCCAGCAGACCGACGAGAACGGCAAACTGGCTTCTCTGCCGGTACCAACCAAGACAGACAACGAGTTCGACGGCTGGTTCACCCAGACGGAGGGCGGCACGCAGATCAATAACGCCTATGTGTTTACCGCAGATACCACGCTGTATGCCCATTGGACCGTACAGCAGCCCGGCGGCGGTGGCAGCAGTGGTGGCAGCAGTGGTGGCAGCAGTGGTGGCAGCGGCAGCGGCGGCGGTTCCTCTGCGCCCCAGTATGCGGCTATGGTAGAAACGGCGGACAACGGCTCTGTGAAATTGTCTGCTTCCAATGCGGCCAAGGGTACGACCGTAACCGTTACGGTTACCCCGGACAAGAGGTATGAGCTGGCCTCCCTCACCGTTACCGACCAGAATGGAAACGCTGTGACACTGACCAAGCAGGCAAATGGAACCTTTACCTTTGTGATGCCCGGCTCCAAGGTCATGGTAAAGGCTGTGTTCCAGCCCGTGGAAGAGACGGTGCAGCCCCTGCCGTTTGGGGATGTGCCGGAGACTGCCTGGTACGCCGATGCGGTGCGGTATGTCTATGAGAACGGCATCATGGGCGGCTATTCCGCCGACCGGTTTGGACCGGAGGATCTGCTGTCCCGTGCCCAGCTGACCCAGCTGCTGCATAATCTGGCAGGCAATCCGGTGCAGAACGAAGAACCGGGCAAGGGCTTTACCGATGTGCCGGAGAGCGTTTGGTATGCCGACAGCGTGTACTGGGCCCAGCGGAATGGCATCGTCAACGGCTACAGCCAGGACACCTTCGGTCCGGAGGACCCGGTCACCCGGGAGCAGTTGGTGACCATGCTCAGCCGCTACGTCCAATTCCAGGGCGGAGACGTGACGGGGAGCGGGAACTTGTCCGCCTACACCGACGGCAATGCGGTTTCGGAGTATGCCCGCTCCGCCATGGCATGGGCCTGCGGACAGGGACTGATAAACGGCGCAAACGGTGCGCTGAATCCCCAGGGCACTGCGACCCGCGCCGAAGTGGCCCAGCTGATGACCAACTATCTGCGGCAGAATTGACCGCTGAAACAGTAAGAGCCACAATGCAGATATAAAAACAGGCTGGACAGTTCCAAAGGGCTGTCCAGCCTGTTTTGTATGATGGAGTACCGTTACCAGTACCGCTTCACAGCCTTGGAGCTGCACACGGCATACCAGATGATGACGGCCAGCGCCACGCCGTTGAGCACCATGGACACGGTGTTGTTGTAGAATTGCAGGCTGTTGTTGAGCAGGGCAACAATGCCATAGAGGGCCAGACACAGGCCCAGGATCAGCAGACGGGGCTTGAGATAGCGGATGTAGCCGTCGGGGTCGGCACAGTCTTTGATGCGAAAGTTTTTGGGAATCAGCAGAGAGTTATCAAAGAGCCGTCTCACGGCCTGTAGCCGGTACCAGACGTACAGCACATAAACGCCGGCGGGCAGGGAAATCATATCGAAAAAAGCGAGCATACTGTTGGTGTCCATGGGAAGCGTCCTTTCCTGTGTACAAAATTCTGCTCCCATCATATCAAATCCCGCCGCGTCTGGCAAGGGTCAAACGGGGCAGAGGGACTCCATGGCCGAAATCTCATAGGCCACCCGCTGCTGGGGGACGCCGTCCACCATCTTGGTATAGCCACGGCTCTGGAGCCGTCCCGTCAGATGCAGGGGGGCGCCTACAGAGAGACAGGCCGCCTCCCGGGCCGACTTGCCCCACAGGATACAGGGCAGATAGTCGGTGCGGCGGTAATGGCGGCTGACCGCCAGCATCACGTCGCAGATCTCCCGGCCCAAAGGCGTCCGCCGGTAGACCGGGGCCTTGCAGATCACGCCCTGTAGGGTGGCTGTGTTTTCCGGCTCCCCGTCGCACAGGCCCAGGGTGGACGCGTAGACGGAAATCACCAGATGGCGGCCCGTCTCACTGCGGCAGTTGCAGGAGCGCACCTGCCCCGTCACCTCCACCAAGGCCCCGTCGGTCAGGACCGTGTCTTCCAGCAGCGCTTCATCGGCCACCACCGGCAGAACATCGGCGGTGCCCGACAGCCGGGCTACCTCCAACGGAAAGCGGTAAAACCGCCGTCCGTGATTTTCATGGGAAAAGACCGGCGCACCGGCCAAAACACCCCGTAAAATAATATGATTGGATACCTGTTCCATTCTCCCACCTCATTGTCGTTTGGACAGCGCCGCACAGACGGAGAAACGGACCGGTCAGGGACGTGGTCCGAACTGTGGGGCGTTGCCTGTGTATGGGAGAATATATTCCCGCCGGGGGGCGCTTATGCCTGGGGGTCGTCCTCGTCTTCCGCCGCCTTGGCTTCCAGGGCGGCCTGCTCCTCCGCTTCGACGCGGTCGATTTCAGCGGCCTGGGCCCGCAGGGCCGCCATGCCCTGGCGCAGGGCCAGAATCACCAGCACCACGCCGATGAGCAGAAACACGCCGCCGCCGATGGTACACAGCAGCACGTCCTTCTGGGCTGTGGCCTCGCCGGAAAAATAGCTTTGCAGCAGGCTGTAGCCCAGATAGAGAATATAGGCGCCGCCGACGCCCCAGAGAATGGCGCGACGGGTGTCGGGACTTTTTTTCTTGTTGTTCATGGGTTCTTATACCTCCAGGGGGTGTTGTTGACCGTGCCGGGCCAGGGAGAAGGGGTCCTGTCCCCGGCGGAACGTCTCAATCATCTCGCCGGTGAGACTGATGCCCGAATGGTCGTCGGGCAGCTCGCTGCGGTGGAACCACTGGCCCAGGGACAGCTCTTCCTCCTGGAGCCGGATGGCGTCGTCGCCGTGGAGCTGGGCATAAAAGCCCATGAGCAGCGTGTCGGTGAAAACCCAGGGCTGGGATTTATAAAACCGCAGCTGTCCCAGCTTCAGCCCCACCTCCTCAAAGACCTCCCGGCGCACCGTCTCCTCGATGGTCTCGCCGATTTCGGCAAAGCCGGCCACCAGGGCGTATTGCTTCGTCACACGGCCGTTGTACTTGGTCAGAAGCAGCCGGTCTCCGTCGCAGACGCCCACGATGACGGCGGGACAGATTTTGGGATAAACCGTATTGCCGCAGGCGGGACAGACCATGGCCCGCTCGGTCTTGCTCTTTTCCATGGGGGTACCGCAGCAGCCGCAGAACCGGTTGCCCCGGTACCAGCGGTGGAGACTTTCGGCCACGGCACAGGCGTAGCGGGTCTCCGCCGGTTCCCAGCTCCGGTACTCCCGGCTGCCCTCATAGGCAAAGCCCGCCGGAGCCGACGGGGCCGGCGCTTCCAGCAGATAATATCCCCGGTCGTCCAGGGTGAAGAGATATTGCAGGGGGCCGCTGATTTGGGCCACTGTGGGCAGGGTGATGCCGCCGTCGTGGGCCATCAGCAGCCGATCGCCGTCGTAGGCCAATACAAAATCTTCCGGCTGCGGCGGCCGGTGCATGAATGTATTTTCAAAATGATGGGGAAAGATATCCTGTACCATGTCCGTCACCTCACAGGGATGCAAAGAACGCTTCGATGGCTGCCCGGTCTGCCCGGACGGAGCCCTGGACAAAATTGGGCTTGCCACCGCCGCGGCCCTGGAGGGCGTCGTTCAGGGCGCGGCTCAGCTGCCGCAGATCGCCGCCGGTTTCACACAGGGCGTAGGCATAGCCGCCGCTGTCCTGGGCGGAGAACACGGCGGCTCGGCCGCCGCAGACCTCGCCCATGGCAATGGCCAGACGCCGCACGCCGTCGGGAGATAATCCATCTTCAAAGTGGAGGACGTTTCCGGTACCGGCCACCGATTGAGCCACAGCGGTAAAATGTTGGTTTTCCAGCTCCACCACCCGGTATTTGGCCTGCTCCAGCTGGTGGGCCATGCGTTCGACGGCGGCTGCCGTCTCCAATGGCTTGGCCGACAGCAGGTTGGAAATGCGGCGGTTCTGCTCCCATACGGCACGGGTGTGGTCCAGGGCCCGGCCGCCGCAGGCCATCTCAATGCGGACGCCGCCCTTGAACCGTACCACACTGAGCAGACGGATGAGACCGATCTCACCGGTGGCCTTCACATGGGTACCGCAGCAGGTGCACAAATCGCAGCCGGGAAACTCCACCAGCCGCACGTCGCCGGTCAGCTCCTTTTTGCTGCGATAGGGCAGGGAAGCCAGCGTTTCCGCGTCGGGGTAGAAAATATGCACCGGCGTGTTGGCCCACACGGCTTCATTGGCCCGGCGCTCGATGTCCAGAAGCTGCTCGGCGGTCAGTTCGCCGTTAAAATCGATGGTGATCACGTCGTGGCCCATATGAAAACCCACGTTGTCGTAGCCGTAGGATGCGTGAATGAGGCCGCTGACGATGTGTTCGCCGCTGTGCTGCTGCATGAGATCCAGCCGCCGCTCCCAGTCAATGGCGCCCTCCACCGTGTCGCCCACGGTCAGGGGCCCGGCGCAGCGGTGGATAATCTGCCCGTCCCGGCGGCGGACATCGGTGACGGCCACGCCGCCCAGCAGTCCCGTGTCACAGGGCTGGCCGCCGCCCTCAGGATAAAAGGCTGTCTGATCCAGGGTCACAAGAAATCCATCGCCGTCGGCGGTACAGGACAACACCCGGGCCGTGAACTGCCGCAGATGGCTGTCCTGGTAAAAAAGTGCCTGTTGCTCCATGGTGAAAAAAACCTCGTTTTCCGCGGGAAGTCCCGTTGATGTATACCAGTTTATCATACCATAGGAAAGCGCCTGTGAAAACCCTGGGTTTTTCTCGTAAAATCGGGGGTGTGCGGTTGACAAATGGTGTTGGGTAGCATAAACTAATGTAGTATGGGTTTTTGGACCCAATCGATGATTTTTTGCAGCCAAAGGGGTGAAATCAATGGACACAGGAAGTGGCAGCGGCACAGGCCCGGGCCGAAGTCGCCACGGGAAACCAGCCGCTTTTGTGGCCGTTGTTTCCCGTCTGTGACGGTCCGTACCGTGTGTTTGTGCTTCCTAAAAACCTGTAATTTAGGAGGAGGAAACCATGGCTGAACATACCGTTATGATGAAGGAGACGCTGCTGGCGCTCCTCAACAGTAAAAAATACCTGTCCCTGCGGGACATTCTGGCCACCATGAACCCGGTGGACATTGCCGCCATCTTCGACGAACTGGAAGAGGACCGGCTGCCGCTGCTGTTCCGGCTTCTGCCCAAGGAACTGGCGTCGGAGACCTTCGTGGAAATGGACCCGGAGGCCCAGGAGTTGCTGATTCGAGGCTTTTCCGACAGCGAGCTAAAAGAGGTCATCGATGAACTGTACGTCGATGACGCTGTGGACATTGTGGAAGAGATGCCCGCCAACGTGGTCCGCCGGATTCTGGGCCAGGCCGACCCGGAGATGCGCAAGCAGATCAATGAGATTCTGCGCTATCCCGAGGACAGCGCAGGCTCCATCATGACCACCGAGTGCGTCACCCTGCGGCCGGATATGACCGTGGAGGAGGCCATCAAGCGCATCCGCCGGACGGGCATTGACAAGGAAACCATCTACACCTGCTACGTCACCGAAGACCGCAAATTGCTGGGCCTGACCACCGTCAAGGACCTGCTGCTGTGCGAGGATGACGAAGAGGTGATCTCCGAGATTATGGAGGAGAATGTCATCTCCGTCAACACGCTGGAGGACAAGGAGGACGTGGCCCAGCTGTTCTCCAAATATGACTTTCTGGCGTTGCCGGTGGTGGACGCGGAAAACCGTCTGGTCGGTATTGTGACCTTCGACGACGCCATGGACGTCATCGAGGAAGAGGTCACGGAGGACATGGAAAAGATGGCCGCCATGCTGCCGTCGGAAAAGCCGTATATGCGCCTGTCCACCTTTGAGGTTTTCAAGAACCGCATTCCCTGGCTGATGCTCCTCATGGTGTCGGCCACCTTTACCGGCATGATTCTCAACTACTTTGAAAACGCTCTGGCGAAGCAGATCGTGCTGACCTCGTTTATCCCCATGCTGATGGATACGGCGGGTAACTCCGGTTCCCAGACGTCAGTGACCATCGTCCGCGGCCTCTCCATCGGAGAAATCGCCCTGCGGGATTTGCCCCGGATTCTCTGGAAAGAGTGCCGGGTGGCCATCCTCTGCGGTGTGGTGCTGGCTGCGACGGCCTTCCTTAAAATTTTCCTGGTAGATAACATGCTCTTGGGCGAAGAGGGCATCACCCTGGGCGTCATGATGACGGTGTGCATCACGCTGGCCATTACGGTGCTGTGCGCCAAGCTGGTGGGCGGCACGCTGCCCATTGTGGCGGAACGGCTGGGCTTTGACCCGGCGGTGATGGCCAGCCCCTTTATCACCACCATTGTGGACGCCATCGCCTTGCTGGTGTATTTCCAGGTCGCGTCCCTGCTGCTGGGCTTGTGATTCAGACGGTATCACCCGGTGATTTCCAGTGTAAAAAGAACAGGCGCGTTGCAACATCGGTTGCAACGCGCCTGTTTTTGTTGTCTGGAGGTGCCGAACGCAAGCAATATACGCGGCGGGAGAACTACCCCATCGTCCTCTAGAAACATCCTATAAAATCCATGCCGGATTTTCCATAACTGCCATACTGTGCAACAGGGCCTGCTGCAAAATGAATTCTGCAACAGGCCCTTTTTTGGCAGTATCATACTTATTGGGCATGGACATTCCGTGCAGTCAGCTCGTACAGGTCCCGCAGCTCCATGGGTTCATAGTAATAGAACCCCTGAATCAGCTCACAGCCCATATCCCGCAGAATGGCCGCCTGTTCCTCCGTCTCCACACCCTCGGCACAGATTCGCTGCCCAAAACTGTGACAGGCATAGACGATGCTCTTGATGAAGTGAAGAATCTCCGGAGAAGTGGTGATCTGGGTCAGCAGAGAACGATCCAGCTTGACAATACCCGTGGGGAATTGCAGCAGCAGGGACAGGGACGAATATCCCGCGCCAAAATCGTCCAAAGCCATTTGTAGCCCCAGTTCGTGGCAGCCCTTGATAAATTGCTGCAATCGCTCGGAGGACTCCACAAAGTGGGTTTCCGTCAGTTCCACCGTCAGATGGCTGCCGTCCATATGGTGCTGGTGCAGCGTTTTGCGGAGGAAGGGCACAAACTCACCGTCCATGATTTGCAGATAGCTGACGTTAAAGGAGAGGCGGATTTGAGAGCCGGAGGACAGCAGCCGTTTGCAGCAGCGGACCACCTGTTCAAACACCCAGCGGCCCACGCCGATGATCTGCCCGCTGCGCTCCAGAATGGGGACAAAGACGGTGGGGGAGATGTCCTTGCCGCCGTAGCGCCAGCGCAGCAGCGTTTCGCCGCCGCAAATCTGGCCGGTTTTGGCCGATACGATGGGCTGTACCACCACCCGGAAATTGGCCATGTTGTTGTAGATATCCCGGTTCAGCTGGATGGCCATGGTGGCCAGTTCCTTTTGGGTGAGCCGGTCCTGCTGGGAATGGACAACATAGGGACGGTCCGGCATGGATTTGGCCGTAGCGATCAAATCAATGGCGTTTTCCACCAGCACCTGGGGTGTGACGCCGTCGGCGGGATATTGCAGCAGACCCACCGAACAGGGACAGCGCAGCAGCACGCCGGAAGACCGGTAGGATTCCGCCACGGCGCTGCGGATGGCGTCAATCAGCGTTTCCGGGGAATCGGTACAGTGGGGCGACACCAGCGCCATAAACCGCATACCGTCCAGCCGGAAAAAGGACAGGGTGTTGTTGAACCGGTTGGTCAGCAGGGCCACAATGGAACGCAGCATCTGGTTGGCCATCTGACGGCCTTTGATGCGGTTGATCTCCGTAAAGCCGTTGAAACTGAAGACAATCACCGGCACGGGCTGACCGCCGGCATGGAACTCCAACAGCTTTTGTGTGGCGGCGGCCTCCTGAAGCAGCCGGGTGACGGGGTCTACCATAAACTCCGCGTCCTGGGTGGAAAGGCAGCCGGAGAAAAACAGGGGCACGGTATAGGTGTCGTTCCACTGGAGCAGGCCGCAGCAGTGGACCCACATGTGATTGCCGAAGCAGTCACGGACCTGATACCGCAGATCGTGGACTGTGCGCTTGTGGGCCATCATGTCGGCAATGTCCCGGCAATAGAGCTGCTGATCCTCCGGTGAACAGATGCGTTTGATCCAGGTGTTCAGCAGGTCCGGCACCACATTGCTGGGGAAGCCGAAGGCGTCGCGCATATTGTCGGAAATGTAAAACAGATTGGTTTGCAGATCTCCAAAGTAGAGAAACTGGGAACGGTTGATGGAGGTGATGGAACGAAACAGCGTCTCGGCATCGAAGAAGTTGGCCTGGATAAACTGGTGAAAGGCCGTATTCCGCACCAGCTCGGGCATATCGTGCCGCTGGGGCCGGGTCTTGTTGATGAGAAACACGCTGTTTTCGTAGTATTTCCGCTTGTCCTCATACATGACCTTGTCGGCATGGGCCACCAGCATTTGCAGATGGAACGGCTTGCGGTCCGTCCAGGAGTGGCCCACGGCAATGTGCTGGTCACTGTCCGTGATGGTCTGTTTCAGCGTCTCCACATATTGGTGGAACTCGACCTCTGAAATGTTGGGCAGCACCACCACAAATTCGTCGCCGCCGGCCCGATAGATGTTGTGGTTTCCCACGGCTTTTTGAATGGTGTGATAACACTGGATAATCAGTTCATCACCGGCGTCATGGCCCAGCGTGTCGTTGATCTGCTTCAGGCCGGAGATGTCGCAGTACAAAACGCCCAGGGTGTCCATGGACGGGAAGATGGCGTCCAGTTCCGCCAAAGCGTTGCGGTTAAGGGCGCCGGTCAGGGAATCGCGGAAGCTCAGATCCTCCAGCCGCTGGATCAGGTTGCGGCGCTTGAGGACTGAAGCAAAGAAATATCCGATGGCATACAGCAGCGGTTTCAGCACCGGCAGCGATTCCGGCAGCGGGTTGTCCACACCGAAAAAGCCAATGAGCCGCTGATCCAGATAGATGGGACCGGTCACCAAAGTGGTGACCTCCTGGGGCTTCAGGGCGTCGTAAACCAGGGGGCTGTACTCCCGGATGTGTTCCAGGTTGTTGAGGACCACAATTTGATGACTCTGAAAGAGTCCGATCCACCAGTCGATGGCTTCCACAGGCACATTTTGCAGGTGGTCCTTCTGGGGCGTCACACCTGGTGCGCACCATTCGTAGGTGTTGTTGAAGGCTGCATCGCCGTTGTCCTCAAAAATATACGCCCGGCCGCAGTGAAACTCCCGTCCGATATAGGCCAGCAGCTGCATCAGGGCGTCATCCACGTTGGCGGAGTTGTAGACCTGCTGCAAACACTCGTCAATGACCGTATCGCGTTTGGCCAGATACGGGGTATGGTGTGAGTCCGGTGGGGCCGAACCGCGGCCGGTCTCCACGGCCAGCTCCATGCGGCAGGGACGGCCCTCCCAGTCCAATATGGTGTCTTTGATGTTGTAATCCTGCTTTAACAGCGGGTTGTGATACGTCCATTCATAAAATGCTCCGGCACGCAGTTTGGAGTTGGTGCAAAATGCACAGGGTTCCTCCAATCCTTGAAGCAAGGCATAGCATTTTTGGCCGCGGTATGCTTCGTGGGAACCCAGTCCCAGCATTTTGCGCAGATGCGCGTTGACATAGAGTAAATCATAGGTCTTCATGTCCGAGATGTAGACATCTTCGTTGAGACTCTCAAAAAACTCACAGCTGAATTGCATAGCCTCGCCTCTTTTTCTCCTGCTTTCCGACTCTGATACAGTTAGATACCCTTAATATACCATACAATTCCAGGAAAGGCCACTGAAATTAAAAAAAGAAAGGAAAATTGTCACAGATTGCCGAATGAATTCCGTAAACAACGGCCGCCGTCAGTCCTTGCAAAAGTGGATTGCGGGGACGGAGCGGGTGGACAGGACCTGGACGCCCAGGCCCAGCAGGTCCTCCAGCAGCACCTGCCCCATGGCCACCGGAGCGGTCACCGTGAGACCGTGCAGCAGATCCACGGCCTCCGTCAGCCGGGACAGGGGAATGGGGGCCGACAGCCGCACGGAGCACAGGGGATAGAGACCGCCGGAGACGGCCACGGAGGTGGTCACATTCCGCAGGGGCATGGTCAGCTCCTGCCGGGCAAAGTCGGCTCCCTGGGTGCAGAGATTGCCGGTGCAGCCGGTGACCGCGTCCCCCTCCATTGTTACGGTCAGGGCGCAGCAGTTGGGGCAGAGACTACACAGCAGGGTTTTCGTCATCATAACAGCATACCTCCACGGGGGAACCGTCAGCCAGGTCCGGAATGGGCAGATGGACCATCTGGGCTGGGGTGGCATAGGGAATGGTGCGGCGGCAGAGGGTTTGACCGTCCTGGACGGCCTCCACCACCAGATGCCGCCGGGGCGCGGCGGGACGGAAGGAGAGCACAGCCGCTTCGCCCCGGCACAGCTGCTGGGGCACCACATGGCCGCAGCCGCGGCCTGTGACGGCAATGGGGCAGGGGGGCAGGGGTCCGGCCAGATACCGCACCACCTGTTCCGCCAGAAATTCGGCTTCGGCGGAGACATCGTCGGCCACGTCATGGACGTGGAGAACGTTTCCGGCGGCGAAGATGCCGGGGACTGTGGTCTGTAAGAACTGGTCCACTACAGGGCCGCCGGTCTGGCTGTCCAGCTGGACCCCGGCCATGCGGCTCAGTTCGTTTTCAGGAATCAGACCCACCGAGAGAATCAGCGTATCACAGGGAATCCGCCTTGCCGTCTCCGGCAGGGGACAGCGCTGATCGTCCACGGCACAGACCGTGACGGCTTCCAGCCGCGCCGCGCCGTGGAGTTCCGTCACTGTATGGGACAGATGGAGCGGGATGTGGAAATCGTCCAAACACTGGGTGACGTTCCGGGGCAATCCGCTGGGGTGGGGCAAAATCTCATAGACGCCCAAAACGTGGGCCCCCTCCAGCGTCAGCCGCCGGGCCATAATCAGGCCGATGTCACCGGAACCGAGAATCACGATTTCCCGGCCCACCATGTTGTTGCAGAGGTTGACGTAGGCCTGCGCCACACCGGCGGTGAACACACCGGCGGGCCGGGCGCCGTACATGGGCAGAGCCCCGGCGGCCCGCTCGCGGCAGCCCATGGCCAGAATCACGGCCCGGGCCTGATATTGCGTCAGCCCCCGGCGGGATACGGCAGTCACCACCCGCTGGTCCGTCAGACCCGTGACGGTGGTGCCGGTGTGGAGTTCGATGCCTTCCGCCCGGACCGGGTCCAGAAACCGCTTGGCGTATTCGGGGCCGGTGAGGGCTTCGTGGAACCGCGTCAGACCGAAGCCGTCGTGGATGCACTGACGCAGAATACCACCGGCTTCCGGTTCCCGCTCCAGAATCACCAAGTCCCGGACGCCCTGCTCGTGGAGGGCCAGCGCCGCGGCCAGACCGGCGGGACCGCCGCCGAGGATGACCACGTCTTTCATAATGGGCTCGTTCATACGTCACGCACCTTTCCTGCAAACAGCCGGGAACCTGCCGGGCCGTAGAGCAGCTGTTCTCTGGGAATCCCGGCCAGCTCCTCCATCAGCGCCACCAGACGGGTCTGACAGTAGCCGCCCTGGCAGCGGCCCATCATGGCGCCGCAGCGGTATTTCAATCCCGTCAGCGTCCGGGCGGGCAGGGGACCGGACAAAGCCGCCGCCACGTCGGCACGGGTGATGGTGCGGCAGCGGCAGACGATTTCCCCATGGTCTGGATTGTCGGCAATGAGACGGGCCTGGGCCGCCGGACCCAAATGCCGCAGAGACATGGGCCGCTGCCGGATGGGGTCGAAGTCAGCCCGTTCCACCAGGGACTCCGTCAAACCCAGGAGCCGGATGACCTCCCGGGCGATGGGCACCGAGGCCGTCAGGCCCGGCGATTCTATACCGATCAGGTGGATGACCCGGGGGGACACATCCTCCCGGCGGCAGATGACAAAATCATCGTAGCCGCCCCGGTCGGGGCCCGTCAGTTTGGGCCGGACACCGGCAAAGGCGCGGATACAGTCGGACCGGCTGAGACTGGGGAAAATCCGCCGCCCCTCCCGCAAAAGCATATCCTGGGTGGGAGCTGTGGTGCGCCAGTCCGTGGGGCCGTCGATGTATTCGGTGCTGGGACCGATCAGAATGTTGCCCTCCAGCGTGGGCGTCAGATGGATGCCCAGGCCGCCGGTGCGGTAGTTGGGCACCGGATAGGCAGGCAGGGGCAGCAGGGAGGAGAGCCGTTCGTCCAGCAGGAAATATTCACCCCGGCAGGGGTAGATCTCATAGCCCGTCAGGCCCAGCAGCGCCGCCACCTTGTCGGAGAACAGCCCGGCACAGTTGATGACCCACCGGCTGTACAGGGTGTGGCTGCCCACCGTCAGCGCCCACAGGCCGTCTTGGCGGACGGCGGCGGTCAGAGGACTGGAAAAGAGAAACCGGACACCGTTTTGAGCGGCGTTTTCCGCCAGGGCCCAGGTCCATTGGAACGGGTCTACAATGCCCGTAGAGGCCGAATACAGGGCAAATTCTCCCGCCACCGCCGGAGCCAGCTTCCGCAGCTCGTCCCGGCCCATGAGCTTCAAGCCCGGCACACCATTCCGGCGGCCCCGCTCCAGCATGGAAAGCAGGTGGGCCCGGTCCTCCTCATCAAAGCCCACCACCAGCTTGCCGGTGCGGCGCATGGGTACATCCAGATGGGCCGTCAGATCGGAGAACAGCCGGTTGCCTTCCACACACAGCCGGGCCATGAGGGAGCCGGGGGCGTTGTGGAATCCGGCATGGATGACGCCGGAATTGCGGGCGCTGGTGCCGCCGAACAGGTCCGGATGGGCTTCAGCCACCGCCACGCGCAGATGGTAGCGGCTCAGCTCCCGGGCCACGGCGCAGCCGATGACACCGGCGCCGATGATGGTGATATCCAGTGGACGGTCCATGGACGGTCACTCCTTTACAGCAGAATCTCATTTCCTCCATGATACGACGGCATCTTTCCCATGTCAACCAACGGAAAAGACTCTTGACAGAAGGGAAAACCTGTGGTATTCTGCAAATAAGTTAGTCACATATAACCAATGTCAATCAAGGCGGGCGGCCGCCGTTTCTTTTCCAATGAAAGTTAGTTACATCTAACCATCAAATCAAGGAGGCGCGAACAATGAGCGTGGTCATCATCGGCGGCAACGACCGCATGGAGCGGCTGTACCAGGACACCTGTAAGGCCTATGGATGTAAGGCGAAGATTTTTCTGCACCTGAAAAGTGAGCTGCGCCGAAAAATCGGCAGTCCGGATTTAATGATCCTGTTTACCAATACCGTCTCCCATAAAATGGTCAACTGCGCCATGTGTGAGGCGCGGCGGTGCAACACGGTCATTGCCCGGTCCCACAGCAGCAGTCTCAGCGCCCTCCAGACCATTTTGGAGCAGCACTGCAAGCATTGAGCATCGCACCTCCGGCGTGGCGGCGGCATAGGATGGAGTGCGGCCCAGGAATCATCCGGCCGCGCGAAAGGGGAAACAAAACATGTCGCAATTTTTTCATATGCCGCCCCAGGACTGCCGCGGTGAGGAACTGAGCTTTACGCCGGAGACCCGCCGCCACGTCCAGGGCGGTGACGGCTGTTGTCAGCCGTCCTGCTGCTGCCCGCCGCCCTGTCCGCCCCCCTGCCCGCCGGCCGGACTCACCGGAGCCACTGGCCCCACCGGTCCCACCGGTCCCACGGGTGCCACCGGCGCAACGGGCTTCATCGGTCCCGTGGGCCCCACCGGTGCGACGGGAGCCACTGGTGTGACCGGCCCCACTGGTCCCAGCGGTGCCACCGGTGCAACGGGTTCTGCTGGTCCCAGCGGTCCCACCGGTGCGACTGGCGTAACGGGTCCCACTGGTCCCAGCGGCGCAACCGGTGCAACGGGTCCCACCGGTCCCAGCGGCGCAACCGGCGCAACAGGCCCCACCGGCCCCAGCGGTCCTACGGGTGCAACGGGCCCCACTGGTCCCACCGGCGCAACCGGCCCCACCGGTCCGTCGGCCGCGGCGGCGGCATTTGTGGCCAATGCCACCGGTACCAACGATATCGTTAACAAGTTCAACTCCCTGCTGGCCAACCTCCGGGCGGCCGGCCTGATGAAGAGCGGCAGCTAAAAACAGACGCGCCCCGGTGTTTTGGGGCGCGTCTTGCTATGTTGGATGGTTACCGCTGTTTCAGCAGCTCCACCAGGGCGGCAATGGTGCCCTCCTGGCAGCTGACGGGCAGGGGCGTATATCCCCGATGGAAAAGGGACGATTCCGCCGACGTAGGATAGAACGCCTCATCGGCCTTGTCCAGCATATCCAGATCGTTGGGGGCGTCGCCGACGCACAGCAGCGTGGACCGGCCCAGCCGTTGGGCCAGTTCCCGGGCGGCGTTGCCCTTGCCGCAGCCCTTGGGCAGTAGCTCAATCATCCGGGGCATGGACCGGACCGATTCCAACAGATGGCTGTACCGCTCTGCCACCAGGGCTTCGATGGCCTCGAAGGGGGCTTCCTCCTCCGGGGAGGTTTCGTCGGGCCGGGCGTGGGCCGCCTTCTGAAACGGGGCATAGAGACAGGCCACCGACATGATATCCCGCAGATCGTCCCAGCCGCCATAGTCCGGCTCCAGGCCGTACCGGGCCAGATAGGCATCCCGGATGGCGTCGTAGCCCATGCAGCGGTGACGGTCCAGTCCCTGGAGCTCCAGACGCAGCTGGGGGAACCGGCCGGTGATGTCCCGGACAGCCGCCATGGCCTCATCGCTGAGTTGATGGAACACGGTCACCCGGTCCGTATCCGGCTCCCAGAGGGCGCCGCCATTGGCCAGAATCACCGGTACGGAAATGGGCAGCTGCTCCACGGGCTTGCGGAACATGGGCCGGGACCGGCCGGTGGCAATGGTGAACACGCCGCCCCGGTCCGTAAATTCCGCGATGGCGTCCAGATTGGCCTGGGGAACCGTGCCGTCAAAGGCCGTCATGGTGCGGTCGTAGTCGCTGACCAGGAGAATATGGGAAAAATCTGTCATGGTATAGCCTCAATTCTTGTCTTGGAGTTATTTTCAGTATACCGTGTTTCGACGGATTTGTCCATTTATTCATGGTTTGTTCACATTTGTTCTCTACCATAGCAAGAGAGAAAAAGGGGGAATCTCCATGAAACATCCAGTGCGCCCCTTGGCGGCGCTGCTGCTGGGCTTGACTCTATGGACCGTACCGGCCGCCGCCGTAGAGACGCAGCCGGCCTCCGAGGATCTGACGGCCCTGATGGACGACTTCCGGGCGGAGTATGGTCTGAATGAGGGGAACTTTTCCATCTGTTACTACAATACCGTCACCGGTGAGGAGTACCGCTACAACGACACCAAGTTTATGATTGCGGCCAGCACCTATAAGCTGCCGCTGAATATGCACTACTATGAGATGGAGGCCGCCGGAGAAATCTCCTCTGCCACCATGATTGGCGCCACCACCCTGGCCGACGCCCATTATCAAAGCCTGGTGTGGTCTAACAATGACGTTTCCATCGACATGCTGTACAATCTCGGCAATTTCCGCACCTATAAAAATACCATGAAGCAGTATTTTACCATGCCGGACGAGGAAATCGACTCCATCTACTACGCCGACAACTATTACTGCACGTCCATGATGCTGGACACGCTGAAGCACCTCTACGAGGGCGGCGACAAGTTCGACGAAATGATCGGCTATATGAAGCAGGCCCAGCCTGGGGAGTATTTCAAACTGTACGTCACCGACTATGAGATTGCCCACAAGTACGGTTACTATGTGGACGATGGCGTGACGGCTATCAATGACACGGGCATCATCTATACGCCCCAGCCCTTCCTGCTGGCGGTGTACACCAGCGATGCCCCCGGCGGGGCAGAGGTCCTGGGCCGGGCGGCGGAGGTGCTGACGGAGTATACCGTCTCTCAGGACGTGCCGGAACCGGAGGAGCCGTCCACCGTGACGGACCAGCCGGAGACGACTGAACCGACGGAGACGCCGGAAACCACGGACAATGCCGAACCGGGAGCCGTCCAGCCGGAGGAGCCGTCCACGGAGGAACCATCTACGGAGGAACCGGAAACGCCGGAACAGACGGAACCGAAGAAAGAGAGCGCCGAAGGGCTGCCGTTTTCGCCCTGGTGGCTGGCATTGGGGGGCGCGGCGGTGTTCCTGGTGGCCGATGTGGTGGTCATTATCAAGATTCTGCGGCGGCGGTAAAGAAAATTTTCAATCTGGGCAAATAAATTGTTGACACTGGGTGTAAAATATGCTATGATGTTGTGGCTGACAAGGCCGCTTGCGGTTTTTCTGTCGGAACTGTCCGATGCGGGTGTAGTTCAATGGCAGAATCCCAGCCTTCCAAGCTGGTCGCGTGGGTTCGATTCCCATCACCCGCTCCATCTGCAAAGCAAGCAGCCTGTCTGTTTGCTTTCCAGGTGGACTGCGGTCTCCTGCGGAATAGCCTGTGCGAGAGGCGGTGCCGCTTGTCACACGGCAGTGCAGCATACGCCAGTAGCTCAGCTGGATAGAGCAACTGCCTTCTAAGCAGTAGGTCGGGGGTTCGAGTCCCTCCTGGCGTGCCATTTTCAAGGACGGCGCTCCGGCAGCCTGTGGAAATTTCATATGGTGGGTGTGGCGCAGTTGGTTAGCGCGCCAGATTGTGGCTCTGGAGGTCGAGGGTTCGAATCCCTTCACCCACCCCATTTACAATTTCCGTAGGCAGCCCAATACCGAAGGATTTGCAATATTCCGTATATTGGGATGTCGCCAAGCGGTAAGGCACCAGACTTTGACTCTGGCATTCGTAGGTTCGAATCCTGCCATCCCAGCCAAACGACCCGCTAGCTCAGTTGGCAGAGCAATTGCCTTTTAAGCAATGGGTCCGGAGTTCGAATCTCCGGCGGGTCACCAAAAAAGACATCCCTATACAGGGATGCTTTTTTTTTAATCTAAACGTCTGGATTTGAATAAGGCGGCGATCCCCAGGCCCTCTCCACCCGCTTGCTTATCCTGATTGGGTAAAATGGATTTGACCGATCATTTTTCACAAATCTCTCTTTCCTGTCTTCCATGTTCTCAGAATTTTTGGAGGGCATAAATATGGAGTGCTGTTTGAAGAGGGCATAGAGGAGGTATTGCTACAATGATTTCAATCAGGGAAACAACGTCCAGTGACCTTAACAATGTGAAAAAGCTTTGGGCTGATGGAGATGTCATGAAGTTTGTCGGGTTTCCAGAAGGCTTACACGAAACAGATGAGACTATGAAAAAATGGCTTTCCTGGATTGAGCAAGGCAAACCACTCCGAAACCATTATTCGCTGTTTGACGATGGTGTTTACTGTGGAGAATCCTTTTATTCCATTGATATGGACCATAATAATAGTGCAGCTCTTGACATTAAGTTGTTCTCCTTTGCGCGAGGCAAAGGAATTGGTACAGCTGGCCTGAAGCATGCTATCAAGGAAGCCTTTGCAAACGGAGCCAAGACCGTATGGGTTGATCCCAATCCGCAGAATGTAAAAGCGATTGCGCTGTATCAACGCTTGGGTTTTGTTGTGAAAGAACCGCCTGCTCATGTTGCACAACGGGAAGAGGGCTGTGACGCAGTCTATATGGAACTAAAACAATAGTTCTTATTTCCGTGATGCTTTCAAAGAAAGAATTGCCCGCTGTTCTATACTGAAGCTGCGCTACCATGTTTTGAGAGGGGATTTCAATGCTTGACAGTAAAGGGTTTAATCTGTGGGCAGACGGATATGATCAAGCAGTCGGTGTCTCAGATGCAGAGAACACATATCCATTTGCAGGCTACAAGGATGTCCTTGGGAGCATTTTTCAGACTATAATGGAACGGCCGGACCCTGTCGTACTGGATATCGGGTTTGGGACAGGCGTCCTTACAACAAGGCTGTATCAATGTGGCTGTACCATTTATGGGCAGGATTTTTCATCAAAAATGATTCAACTGGCATCGGAGAAGATGCCGGACGCAAAACTCTATCAAGGAGATTTTACAAAGGGCTTAGTTGAACCGTTGCTATGCCGGAATTACGATTTTATTGTGGCGACATACTCTTTGCATCACCTAACCGATGAACAAAAGATCAGTTTCATTCCGATCCTGATCGAGCACTTGCAGGAGGGTGGGAAAGTTCTGATTGGGGATGTTGCTTTTGAGACACGCGAAGATTTAAATCAATGCCGCTTAAACGCGGGAGATCAATGGGATGAGGAAGAAATTTACTTTGTTGCTGAGGAGTTGAAAACGAAATTCCCAAGCCTCGCTTTTACAAAGGTATCCTCTTGTGCAGGCGTGATTTCATTATCTCGATAACGTTCCGACTGAAATCAGCAATTAGCCCCGGATTCCATGGGAATCCGGGGCTAATTGCTTTGATACATTTTTTTAAAATAGGGGTCCGATTCCGGCTCAACCGCCCAGATAAGCGGCCTTGACGGCGGGGCTTTCGGCCACTTCCTTGCCGGTGCCGGACATGGTGACGCGGCCCGTCTCCAGAACGTAAGCCCGGTCAGCCACTTCCAACGCCATGGAGGCGTTCTGCTCCACCAGGAGAATGGTGGTACCCTGGGCGTGGAGCTCCCGGATGATATCAAAGATCTGTTCCACCAGCAGAGGGGCAAGGCCCATGGAAGGCTCATCCAGCATCAGCAGCTTGGGATGGGACATCATGGCCCGTCCCATGGCCAACATCTGTTGTTCACCGCCGGACAGGGTACCGGCTACCTGCTTATACCGTTCTTTCAAACGGGGAAACAGTTTATAGATTTTCTCAATGTCCTCGTCCACGCCGCTGTTGGGCTGGGTGTAAGCGCCCATTTCCAGATTGTCCCGGACGGACATCTGCAAAAAGACGCGGCGGCCTTCGGGACAGTGGGCCATGCCCATGGCCACGATCTTGTGGGGCGGCACATGGTTGATGGACTGACCCAGGAAGTCCACGGTACCGGTCTTGCTGCGGAGCAGGCCCGAAACCGTGTTGAGGATGGTGGATTTACCCGCACCGTTGGCGCCGATCAGCGTCACCACTTCGCCCTCATTGACCGTAAAGGACACGTCCTTGATGGCGTGGATGGAGCCATAGTACACATTGATATTGTCAACCTTCAAAAGCTCCATACCTTACGCCTCCTTCTTCTTGCCGAGGTACGCCTCGATGACCGTGGGGTTGGACTGGATTTCCTCCGGCGTGCCCTTGGCAATGATTTTGCCGTAGTTCAGCACACAGATACCCTCGCAGATGCCCATGACCAAACTCATATCGTGCTCGATGAGCATGATGGCAATGTGGAACATATCGCGGATTTTGCGGATATTGTCCATGAGCTCCGCCGTCTCCGAGGGGTTCATACCGGCGGCGGGTTCGTCCAGCAGCAGAATGCCGGGCTTGGTGGCCAGGGCCCGAACGATTTCCAACCGGCGCTGTGCGCCGTAGGGCAGAGAACCGGCCCGATGATCGGCCAAATCCTGCATATCGAAGATGGACAGCAGCTCCATGGCCTTTTCGTGGGCCTTTTTCTCCTGCTTCCAGTAGCTGGGGGCCCGCAGAATGCCGGACCACATGGAATAGGGCAGCTGGTTGTGCAGACCGATTTTCACGTTCTCCTCCACGGTGAGGGAGGAGAACAGGCGGATGTTCTGGAAGGTACGGGCGATACCGGCTTGATTGACCTGGACGGTGTTCATGCCGTGGGTGTCAATGCCGCCCAGCAGCACCGTGCCGCGGGTGGGCTGGTAGACCTTGGTCAGCAGGTTGAACACTGTGGTTTTGCCGGCGCCGTTGGGTCCGATGAGACCGGCGATCTCCGTGCGGCCAATGGTCAGGTTGAAGTCGTCCACGGCCGTCAGACCGCCGAAATCGATGCCCAGGCCGATGCACTCGAGAATGGGCGACTTGTCGGCGTCGCGCTCGGGAATGCGGGCCTCTCTCTGGACAGAAACGAGCTTACTCATTTACCACGGACCTCCTTGGCAGGTTTTTTGAAGAAACGGGTGCGGATGCGCTCAAAGAACAGCTTGAAGGTGGGATTGTTGGTGGCCAGCATGACCAGAATCAGCACGATGGCATAGACCAGCATCCGGAATTCCGCGAAGGAGCGCAGCATCTCCGGCAGCACCGTCAGCAGGGTGGCGGCGATGATGGAGCCCCAGATATTGCCCAGACCGCCCAGGACCACGAACACCAGCACCAGGATGGAGGTGTTGAAGTTGAACTTGGTGGCCTGGAGGGAGGCCATGTTGAGGCCGTACAGGGCACCGGAGGCGCCCGCCAGGGCGGCGGAGGTGACGAAAGCCATCAGCTTGTATTTGGTGATGTTGATGCCCACGCTCTCGGCGGCAATGCGGTTGTCCCGCAGGGCCATGATGGCGCGGCCGGAACGGCTGCGGATCAGGTTGAGCACCACAATCAGCGTCACCATGACCAGAATGAAACCGGCGGTAAAGGTGGAAATGGTGGTGGTGCTGGTGGCGCCCTGGGCGCCCTTGATGATTTCGATACCGTTTTCCGTCAGGCCCAGGTCCGCCACGGTCTTTTGACCGTTGAGGTTGAACATCATGTGCAGACCGTTTTCATCGTAGCCCACCAGCAGGCAGTTGACCAGCTCCTTGATGATTTCACCAAAGGCCAGGGTCACAATGGCCAGATAGTCGCCGCGGAGCCGCAGTACAGGGGTACCAACCAGGAAACCGGCGATGGCGGCGAAGAACGCACCCAGGACCATGGCTACGGCCAGACGAACCCCGTCGGAGGGAATGGCCGATTGGAGGGACATGGCGGCGATGATGCCGGAGAAGGCGCCGACGCTCATAAAGCCCGCGTGGCCCAGGCTCAGCTCTCCCAGGATGCCCACAGTCAGATTCAGGGAAATGGCCATGGTCACATAGGCGCAGATGGGTACCAGCTGGCCGCTGAGGGAACGGCTGATGGCTCCCTCTTTTTGCAGAATTGTCATGACCACGAAGGCGATGATCACACCGGCATAGGTCAGGAAGTCCGTGCGGGTGCGTTTGTTGCGAAGATTGATTTTCATTCCACTCACCTCACACTTTCTCCATAACCTTCTTGCCGAGCAGACCCGTGGGCTTCACCAGCAGCACGACGATGAGGACGGCGAAGACGATGGCGTTGGCCAGTTGCATGGAGATATAGGCTTTGGCCAGGGCTTCAATGACGCCCAGCAGGATGCCGCCCAGGAATGCGCCGGGGATGGAGCCGATTCCGCCGAAGACGGCGGCGGTAAAGGCCTTGATACCAGGCATGGAGCCGGTGGTAGGCATCAGGGACGGGGAGTAGGAGCACAGCAGGACGCCGGCCACAGCGGCCAGTGCCGAGCCGATGGCAAAGGTCACGGAAATGGTCTGGTTGACGTTGATGCCCATGAGCTGGGCAGCGCCCTTGTCCTCGGAGCAGGCCCGCATGGCCTTGCCCATTTTGCTCTTGGAGGTGAACAGCGTCAGGCCCGCCATGATGACCAGACAGACAATGACGGTGAGGATGGAGATGTACTGAATGCTGAGCTTGCCGCCGAACAGCTGCAGGGTGCCGGAGATGATGGGGGTGTAGCTCTTGGCAGCAGCGCCCCAGATCAGCAGGGCGGAGTTTTGCAGCAGGTAGCTGACGCCGATGGCGGTGATGAGGACCGCCAGGGAGGGGGCGGCGCGCAGGGGCTTGTAAGCCAGACCCTCAATGACGATGCCCAGGACCGTACAGACAGCCATGGCCAGCAGAATGGAAACCACCGCAGGCAGACCCAGATAGGTAGTGGCGCAGAAGGAGATGTAGCCGCCCACCATGATGACGTCGCCGTGGGCGAAGTTCAGCATCTTGGCGATGCCGTAGACCATGGTGTAGCCCAGGGCGATGATGGCGTAGACGCTGCCCAGGCTGATGCCGCTGATGAGGTAGGACAAAAATTCCATGATTGGGTGACACCTCTTTTTACTCTTAAATTCAAAATACGACTATTCTGTGGCAGAAACAGGGGCATAGCCCCCGGCTGCTGCCGCTGTTTCTACCACAGCAAAAAAGATGCGGATACCGCCGGAGAGGGGACAGGCCCTCTCCGACGGCCAAAATCGGGATATCCCGGCCGGATGTTTAGTTGGGCAGGGTGTAGACGCCGTCCTTGATGACAACGGCCATGGGAGCCTTGGAGACCTCGCCGGTGGCCTGCCAGGTCATGTTCTGACCGGTCAGACCGTTGTAGGTCAGCGTGGGCATCGCAGCTACCAGAGCCTCGCAGATGTCGGTGGTGGACATGTCGGCGGTGCAGCCGGCAGCTTCAATGGCGGCCTTGACGATATACACGGCGTCATAGGCGTCGGCAGCGAACTGGTTGGGCACCTCGCCGTAGGCTTCCTGATACTTGGCGACGAAATTCTTGGTCAGATCGTCGGTGGCATCGGCAGAGAAGGGGGTCAGCAGCATGACGCCTTCCGCCAGAGAGGTGTCAAAATTCTCCAGGGTCAGAATGCCGTCCATGCCGTCCACACCGAAGAAGGTGGGAGCGTAGCCCATGGCGTTGGCCTGGTTCAGAATGATGGAAGCGGGCTGATAGTAGATAGGCAGGAACAGCAGGTCGGCGCCCTTGGACTGGGCATCGGTCAGCTGCACAGTGAAGTCGGTGGCGGTGTCGGCGGTGAAGGTACCCTCGGTGACAACCTCCAGACCCTTGGCCTCGGCTTCTTCTACGAAGGTGTCGCGGATGCCCTGGGAGTAGGCGTCGTCGTTGCGGTAGATGATGGCAATCTTGGAGTCGGGCATGTTCTCAGCAATGTAGTCAGCGGCGCCGGTGCCCTGGTTGGGGTCGGTGAAGCAGACCTGGAACACGTTGTCCTTGCCGTCAATCACATCGGTGGAGGAACCGGAGGGGGTGATCATAAAGGTGCGGTCGGTATAGACCTGAGCGGCCACAGCCGTGGCGGCGCCGGAGGTGGTGGGACCGACCAGAATCTGCATACCCCAGTCCATCAGATTGTTGTAAGCGTTCTTGGACTTCTCGCCGTCGGCCTCGTCGTCCTGCTTGTTCAGCTCGAACTTGACGGTGCTGTCGCTGGCGTTGATCTCGTCCACGGCAATCTGTGCGCCGTTGACAACGGCCTGGCCGTAAATGGCGGCGTCGCCGGTCAGGGGACCGACCGCACCCAGTTTGAACGCGCCCTCAATGGTTTCGGAGCTGCCGGTATCGGCGGTGTCGCCGCCGGTGGCAGCGCCGTCAGTAGCGGGTTCGCTGGTGTCTTTGCTGCCGCAGGCGGTGAGGCAGCCGAAGGTCATGGTCATGGCCAGCAGAAGGCAGAGGATCTTCTTCATTTTCATTTTCTCCTTTTGCATTAGATTACGAAAGCGGTGCGGGTAAAAAAACGGGACCGACCTCGGTTTTGGCCCGTCTTTTCCGGTGATTTCCCACAAAAAATTGTGGTACATCGAATTTCGTGACTTCATTCTATGCTTTTTCCTCTGTAAAGTCAATGCAAATAGTGAATATGGATTTACCAAATGTTCTTGCACATTTTCAACAAAATGCACAAGCAAAAACGCTCTATTTTGTTTATTCATACCAGTATTACAAATGCTCATAGACCATTCATACCCCCAAAATGGACTGCAAAATGTCCGCATAGAGCGGACGTTTGCGCGAAAACCGTGGAATTTCCCGTGGCTTTGTTGTGTCCACCCGGTGCGGTTGACGCAAAAAAGGCGCGTCCCGAAGGACGCGCCCCTTGCACAGGCATGCAGCAGTTTTACCAATCCCGGTCGCCGTCGCTGCCGTAGAGGTCATCGGGGGGCAGCACCGTGGGGGTGACCACGGGGCGGGGATTGCGGACCATACAGGCCGAGGACAAAATGCAGTTGGGGGCCTTTTCCGGCACCTCGTTGCCCTCGGTGACCTGGAACAGCTTTTCCAGAGGCATGGCCAGAAGCTTTTCCGTCAGACCCGGCCGGTCCCGCAGCCAGGGCCGCAGGGCCAGATGAATGCTCCGGTCTGTCCGGGGGTCACAGAAGCGAAAGGCCATGCGGCGGCGGCTCTGGACCCGCAGCTTTCCGTTGCCGATGGTGCAGCCCAGCACCGACTGGATGGCATCGATGGCGCAGGAAAAACTCTCCGCCGTGCACACCACGTCACAGGGGCCCTCCTCCAGACCAAACTGCTCCATGATATAAGCTGTGGCCCTTGCGCCGATGGCCAGGGCCGGACAGGCACAGCCGTGGAATTCCACCGCCCGCGCCCACGCTTTTTCTAATTCCATAGCTGATCTCTCCTCGCCAGTCACAGTGTGGACAGTTTGGGCACATTATACCAAATCCCGGGACGGGATGCAAGGTGATAGGAATGGGAAAAATGCTACAAATTGCAGGATATTTGTGATATACTAGGGGAGATTTGAAAGAACAGGAGTGCATACCATGACAGATAAGGAAATTTCTGAGATCCGGCGGCGGTTCCGCCCCGACCGGACCAATATCACCCACATTGCCGGCTGCTATGTCAGCGACAACCGGGAGATCATCGCCCGGTTTGACCAGCCGGTGGCTACGGCCACGGAAAACGAACGGGAAAAGTACATGGCCCTGCTGAAACGGTCCCTTTCCGGCGGCCAGGGCAAGAATCTGCTGGATATCACCTTCCAGACGGCCCAGGTGGCCGACAGCGATGAACACCGTCTTTTGATGAATCTGCGGGACTCGGGCCTCAAGAACGAGTCGGTGCTGGACCAGTTCTTTGAGACGGTGGTCCAATCCCTGGCCATGGAGACCAATTACGTCATTCTCTTGGCCCACGACGTCTACGACGTGCCCTACAAGGGACGAGACGGGGGCCATATGGCCGACGGCTCGGATACACAATTTTCCTACATTGTGTGTAGTATCTGCCCGGTGAAGCTGACCAAGCCCAATCTGTGCTTTGACGCCCACGAGCAGACCTTCCACCTCCAGACCCAGGACTTTGTGGTGGCCGCACCGGAGCTGGGCTTCCTCTTCCCGGCCTTCGACAGCCGCAGCACCAACCTGTATAACGCCCTCTATTACACCCGCAGCGCCGAGAACGTCCACGAGGATTTCATTGAGGCCATATTCCGTACAGAGCCGCCCATGGCTGCCGCCGACCAGAAGGAGACCTTCCAGCTGATGCTGTCGGATTCTCTGGAGGAGTCGTGCAGCTACGACGTGGTGCAGACCATGCACAGCCACCTCAGCGACCTGATCGCCGACCACAAGGCCAACCACGACCCGGAACCCCTGGTACTGACGAAGCAGCAGGTGGAGCAGGTTCTGGAATCCTGCGGGGTGGAGCAGGCGGAGCTGGAGAGCTTCGACAAACGCTTTGATGATGAATTCGGCGCCGACGCCATTCTCAGCCCCGCCAACCTCATTGATGCCAAGCAGATGCAGGTCAGCACCCCGGATGTGACCATCAAGGTCAATCCCGAACGGAAAGACCTGGTGGAGACCCGCGTCATCAACGGCGCCAAGTATATTCTGGTCCGGGCCGACGACTCCGTGGAGGTCAACGGCATCAACATTCATATCCAGGAGTGACCAGCAGCGCCGTTCTGTATATCGGGACGGCGCTGCCTGTAAAAAACGTATGGCGGGACCTGTGTGTCCCGCCGCTGGCACGTTTCCCGGTTGCTACCGGCGTAGGGGCCGGCATTCTTGACGGTCCCGCGTGGGGGGCGGTGTGACACTTTTTCGCTTTTCACTTTTCACTATTACTTAAACAAAAAGGCCGTCGGCCGCCACCCGTGTTGGGGTGGGGCCGACGGCCTTCGGCTTTGCCGGGGAACTGCGCCATCCATCTGCGAATGGCGTTTGGGAACGCTGGAGAGTTTCGCGCCGTGCGCGGCGCGGGAATTTCGCCCGCTGCGGCGGGCGACCGGGGGCGCTGCCCCCTGGACCCCTGCGATTTTTTGAAAAAATCGCGTAAAACTTTTAAATATTAGCTTTCAAAGTTGTCCTTGAGCTTCTCAAAGAACCCTTTTATTTTGGACGGCTCCGCGTCATCGTCGGGAGCATTCTCCAACTGCCGCAGCAATTCCTTCTGCGTCTTGGTCAGCTTGGTGGGAGTACGGACCACCACGGTCACATACTGATCGCCGCGGGTCTTATAGCCCACATTATACATGCCCTTGCCCTTGAGCCGGAAGGTAGTACCGGTCTGGGTGCCCTCGGGGATATGGTACCGGACCTTGCCGTCCAGCGTCTCCACATCGATATCGGCACCCAGCGCCGCCTGGGTAAAGGTAATGGGGATTTCACAGAGGATATTGGCGCCGTCCCGCTCAAAGAACTTGTGCCGCTTCACAGCCACGGTCACCAGCAAATCGCCTCTGGGACCGCCGTTGGAGCCAACATTGCCCTCGCCGCGGATGCGGACGCTCTGGCCGTGGTCGATACCGGCGGGGATATTCACCGTCAGCTTTTTGTTCCGGCGAACCTTGCCCTTGCCCTTACAGGTGGGACAGGGGTCCTTGATGGTCTTGCCCGCGCCGCCGCACTTGGGACAGGCCGACTGCTGGGCAAAGGTGCCGAAGGCCGTCTGCCGGGTGGTGCGCACCGTACCGGTGCCGCCGCAGTTGGAGCAGGTCTCCGGTGTGCAGCCCTCGGCACAGCCGGAGCCATGGCACTTGGCGCACTCCTCGATGACGGGAACCGTGATCTCCTTTTCTACGCCGAAAGCGGCTTCCTCAAAGGTGATCTCCACCTGAGCCATAACATTCTGGCCCTTCTGGGGCGCATTGCGCCGGGCGGAACTGCTGCCGCCCCCGCCGAAGCCGAAGAAATCGCCGAAGATATCGCCCAGGTCGCCGAAACCGAAGCCGCCGCCAAACCCGCCGCCGAAGCCGCCGCCGGGGTTGAAGTTGGGGTCCACACCGGCGAAGCCGTACTGGTCATACCGGGCCTTCTTATCCGGGTCCGACAGGACCTCATACGCCTCATTGATCTCCTTGAACCGTTCCTCGGCGGCCTTATCGCCGGGGTTCTGGTCCGGGTGATATTTCATGGCCAGCTTGCGGTATGCCTTCTTCAATTCGGCGTCGGATGCGCTCTTTTCTACGCCCAGCACCTCATAATAGTCTCTTTTGTTCTCGTTTGCCATGGGAATCTTCACCTCTTGTCTGGTGATGTATCATTACGGATTACGGGAAGTCAGCCCCCGGGCCGGGCCGCGGGGGCTGGAAAATTCCAATTTACTTACTGGTTGTCGTCCACAACCTCGTAGTCGGCATCCACCACGCCGTCATTGTTCTGACCGGCGGCAGCACCTGCGTCGGGAGCGCCCTGCTGGGCAGCGCCGGCAGCCTGATAGATCTTCTCACCGATGGCCTGGAGCGCCTTCTGCACATCGTCGGTGGCCGTCTTGATGGCCTGGACGTCAGTGCCCTTGATGGTCTCCTTCAGCTTCTCCACAGCGGCCTGGACAGGAGCCTTGTCGCTGTCGGTCAGCTTGTCGCCCAGATCATTGAGGGTCTTCTCGGTCTGGTAGATGACCTGATCGGCGGTGTTGCGGGTGTCCACCTCGTCCTTGCGGGCCTTATCCTCGGCGGCATACTGCTCGGCCTCCTTGACGGCCTTGTCGATGTCCTCCTTGGACAGGTTGGTGGAAGCGGTGATGGTGATCTTCTGCTCGGCGCCGGTGCCCAGGTCCTTGGCGGACACGTTGACGATACCGTTGGCGTCGATGTCGAAGGTAACCTCGATCTGGGGCACGCCGCGGGGAGCGGGAGCAATGCCCGTCAGCTGGAACTTGCCCAGGGTCTTGTTGTAAGCGGCCATCTCACGCTCGCCCTGCAGCACATGGACCTCTACAGAGGGCTGGTTGTCGGCGGCAGTGGAGAAGATCTGGCTCTTCTTGGTGGGGATGGTGGTGTTCCGCTCGATGAGCTTGGTGAACACGCCGCCCATGGTCTCAATGCCCAGGCTCAGGGGAGTCACGTCCAGCAGCAGCAGGCCCTTGACGTCGCCGCCCAGCACGCCGCCCTGGATGGCAGCGCCCACGGCCACGCACTCATCGGGGTTGATGCCCTTGAAACCGTCCTTGCCGGTGATGCCCTTAACAGCCTCCTGCACGGCGGGGATACGGGTGGAGCCGCCCACCAGCAGGACCTTGTTCAAATCGCTGGCGGAGAGACCGGCGTCGGCCATAGCCTGACGGACGGGGCCCATGGTGGCCTCCACCAGACGGGCGGTCAGCTCGTTGAACTTGGCCCGGGTCAGGGTCACGTCCAGGTGCTTGGGGCCGGTGGCGTCGGCGGTGATATAGGGCAGGTTGATGTTGGTGGTGGTAACGCCGGACAGCTCAATCTTGGCCTTCTCGGCGGCCTCCTTCAGACGCTGCATGGCGACCTTGTCGTTGCTCAGGTCAATGCCCTCGGCCTTCTTGAACTCGGCAATCAGGTACTTGATGATCTCTTCGTCGAAGTCATCGCCGCCCAGGTGGGTGTCGCCGTTGGTGGCCAGAACCTCAATGACGCCGTCGCCGATCTCCAGGATGGAGACGTCGAAGGTGCCGCCGCCCAGGTCGTAGACCATGATCTTCTGATCACTTTCCTTGTCCACGCCGTAGGCCAGAGCCGCAGCGGTGGGCTCGTTGATGATACGCTTGACCTCCAGGCCGGCGATCTTACCGGCGTCCTTGGTGGCCTGACGCTGGGCGTCGTTGAAGTATGCGGGAACGGTGATGACCGCCTCGGTGACGGGGCCGCCCAGATAAGCCTCGGCGTCAGCCTTCAGCTTCTGCAGGATCATGGCGCTGATTTCCTGGGGGGTGTACTTCTTATCATCGATGGTCACACGGTAATCAGAACCCATGTGACGCTTGATGGACGAAACGGTGCGGTCGTGGTTGGTGACGGCCTGGCGCTTTGCCACCTGGCCCACCATGCGCTCGCCGGTCTTGGAGAACGCGACGACAGAGGGGGTAGTACGGTTGCCTTCGGCGTTGGCGATGACAACGGGCTCGCCGCCTTCCATAACGGCGACGCAAGAGTTTGTGGTACCAAGGTCGATACCGATAATCTTAGACATAATCAATTCCTCCTACTATATAAAACCTAGTGTTTACAAATTCAGTGACGGCAATTCCGTCAGTTGGCCACGCGGACCATGGCGAAGCGGACCACCTTCTCGCCGATGCGGAAGCCCTTCTGGAACACTTCGCACAGGACATTCTCCGGGAAGTTCTCGTCTTCACAGTGCATGACGGCGTTGTGCATATTGGGATCGAAGGTGTCGCCCACGTTGCCGAAGGATTCCACACCCAGCTTTTCCAGCACTTCCATCAGGCCGGTCATGGTCATTTCCACGCCCTTTTTATAGGCCTCGTCGGCGGTGGGCTGGTTCAGCGCCCGCTCCAGATTGTCATAGACCGGCAGGAACTTGGCCACGGTCTCCACCCGGATATCGGTGTAGAGATTGTCCTTTTCCTTCTGGCTCCGCTTGCGGAAGTTGTCGTACTCGGCCAGGAGCCGCAGGTATTTGTCCTGCTCCTCCTGGAGCTGCTGTTCCAGCTGCTGCCGCTGGGCGTCGGTGTTTTCCGGCTCCTGGGCGGTTTCAGCCGTTTCAACGGCCGCCTCTACTTCCTCCACTTCCTGCTCCTCGGGCTCCTGGGCCTGGGGATTCTGCTTGGTTTCCTTTGCCATGATGGTACTACACATCCTTTATTCCGTACCGCCGTCGGACTCTTTGGCCGGCGGTAATTCATTCTTTCCAAACATACGGCCGAGGCCCTCGGCAAAGTAGCTGAGCCGGGCCGTGACCTGGGCGTAATCCATGCGGGTGGGTCCCACCACGCCGATCATGCCCTGCATGCCATCGCCGATGTCAAACCGGGTCATGACCACAGAGGTGTCTTTCAGCTCCTTGGCAATGTTTTCCGGTCCCACGAGAATCTGTACCGGCCCGTCGGTGGGAGCCGGGAGATTGGCGATGACCTCTTCATCCAGGGTGGACAGCACTTCCTGGGCCTTTTCCACATCCCGGTATTCGGGCTGGCCCAGCAGCTTCATCTGTCCGGTCAGATACACGTCGCTGTGCTGCTGCTCCTGCAAAATGCGCACCGTGTAATCCACGATGATGGGCACCAGATCGGCGGCGGCTCCAGCGGATTTCCGGATTTTACTGAGAATCTCCGGCGTGATCTGCTCGGCGCTCAAATCGGTGAGGCTGGCGTTGAGGACCGCCGACAGAAGCTTCAAATCCTGTTCCTGAATGTTCAGGGGCAGCTTGATGAGCTTGTTCTTGACGGTCTCCGTATTGGTCATGACCACCAGAATAAAGCTGCCGGTGTGGGCGCTGAGAATCTCAAAGTGCTTGACCGTAGGCAGCTGTCCCACGCGGGACGTTACAGCGTAGGCCGGAAGGTTGGTCCAGTTGGAAACCATCTTGCCCACCTGGGTCATGACCTTGTCAAACTCCTGGAGTTTCAGCTCCATGGCCTCGTTGAGGCTTTGGGTCTCGTCGATGGACAGCCGGTAGCCCTCCATCAATTCGTTGACGTAGAGCCGGTATCCCGCCGGAGACGGGATGCGTCCGGCCGACGTGTGGGGCTGTTCCAGGTAGCCCATCTCGGTCAGGTCCGCCATCTCATTGCGGATGGTGGCCGAGGAGACGTCCATGCCCGGCATGGCCGCGATGGCCTTGGAGCCCACAGGCTCCGCCGTCTGGATGTAGCAGTCCACGATGGCCCGAAGGATTTTCTTTTTCCGCTCGGTCAATTCCATGGTCTGTGCCTCCTCTTTGTTTTAGCACTCGTCATCCCTGAGTGCTAACTGTACTTTACCACTCTCCTTCGCCGTTGTCAATAGGTCTTTTTTGAAATATTTATGAACATGTGCCAAAAAGGAAAAGCTGTCCTTGTGCATAGCGCAATCATACGGTACAATGGGGAAAAATCCCCGAAAGGAGTTTATTCTATTATGATGGAACCGACGGCGGCAGCCCTGTGGCTGGATTCCGCCTTTGCAGAGTTTGACACGGCGGTGTTGGGGGCGGTGCACGCCGTACAGCAGAGCGGCGCCGACGCGGTGCTGGGCCCTCTGGCCCGTGGGCTGGACCTGTTTGGAAAGGCGGGCCTGGGGCTCATTGCGCTGGGCCTGGTGTTGACAGCCCTGTCCGGGACGCGCCGGTACGGCGTGGCGGTACTGCTGGCATTGGCCATCGGCGCCCTCTTTACCAATGTGGCGTTGAAGCCCCTGGTGGGCCGGGAGCGGCCCTATGCCGATGAAACCCGCGTGCTTCACCAATGGTGGCAGGAGGCCGGGGCGGAAACAGAATCGGACCACTCTTTCCCCTCGGGCCACACCACGGCGGCTATGGCGGCCATGGCAGCGCTGTTTTTATTGAATAGGCGGAAGCTGTGGCCGTGTCTGATCGGGGCGGCCCTGATGGGATTGTCCCGGCTGTATCTGGTGGTCCACTATCCAACGGATGTGATCGCCGGGTGGCTGATCGGGTTCCTGGCGGCGGCGCTGGCCGTCTGGCTCCTGCACTACGTCCCCTGGTTCCACCAGCACCCATAGATTAAAGTTTTACTCGATTTTTCAAAAATCGCAGTTTCCAGAGGCAGAGCCTCTGTTCGCCCGCCGCAGCGGGCGAAACACCCGCCCCGCGCACGGGGCGAAATCCCAAGTCGTCCCAAAGCGCCATCCGCAGATGGCGCAATCTCCGCGGCGTATGCCGCAAGGCGGCCGTTCCCACCACAACGCGGGTGGCGGACGGCCGCCTTTTTGTACACCCCACCGTAGGGCACGGCATCCCTGACGCGTCCGCACCGCACTCCATCCGGGGCCGTCAAGGATGCCGGCCCCTACGTCTGGTAGTGATCGGCAGCCCCGGCGGTTCCTGTCGGTCTGTTCTTGCATCCCTCTTGCCCCGGCGGCGCGGCGGTGGTATACTGGATAAGATCAAACGATACTACCATACAATGGAGGCATTTCCCATGAACCATATTGCAGCCATTCAGAAGGCTCTGCCCGAAGCCGGTCTCGACGGCGTTTTGCTGACCTGCCGGGCCAACCGTTTTTACGCTGTGGATTTCGATTCCTACGGCACCGACGGCGCGTGTCTCATCACCCCCGATCACGCCTGGTACTGGACCGACAGCCGTTACATCGAAGCTGCCAGTAAGCGCATCACCGGCGCGGACGTGGGCCTGACGGACCGGGCACATCCCTATAAGGACCTGTTCGCCCAGGTCATCCGGGACCACAAAATTGAGAAGCTGGGCATTGACGAGGAGACCATGACCCTGGCCGATCATGACCGGTATGCCGAGGCCCTGCCCTGCGTGCTCACCGGCGCTTCCGCCATGATGAACCGCCTGCGTGCCGTCAAGGACGACGAGGAAGTGGCCCGGATGATGCGGGCCCAGCGCATTGCTGAGCAGGCCTGGGTGGAGCTCCACAACGACATCCGCCCCGGCGTCACGGAAAAATTCCTGGCGGCCCGGCTGATTTTCCTCATGCTGGCCGGCGGCGCGGAAAACGTGTCCTTTGACCCCATTGTGGTCTCCGGCCCCAACGGTTCCATGCCCCACGGCGTGCCGTCGGAAAAGCCGCTCCAGGACGGCGAATTTGTCACCTTCGACTTTGGCGCCCTCTATCAGGGCTACTGCTCCGATATGACCCGGACCGTGGCCATCGGCCACGCCACCGACGAGATGCAGCATAGCTATCAGGCCGTGCTGGATGCCCAGTTGGCCGCCATCGGCGCATTCAAGGCCGGTACGCCCGGCTGTGACGTTCACAACGCCGCCGTGGCCGTACTGGAAGAGCGTGGTCTGGCCCAGTATTTCACCCATGGCCTGGGCCACAGCGTGGGCATCGAAATCCACGAGGCCCCCAACGCCAACCCCAACAACGAGAAGCCCCTGCCCGAGGGCGCTGTGGTCACTGCTGAGCCCGGCATCTATATTCCCGGCTCTTACGGCATCCGCATCGAGGACATGGTTCTGGTGCGTAAGGACGGCTGTGCCAACCTGACCCTGGCGCCCAAGCAGCTGGAAATTCTTTAATGTGAAACTAGAAAGAGAAAGGACGCGGTAGTATGCGGATTCTGGTGGCGGAGGACGAGCAGGACCTGAACCGGCTGATGGTACAGGCATTGGAACGGGCTGGATACAGTGTGGACAGCTGCTATGACGGCGCCGACGCCCTGGACTATGCCGCCGGGGCCGACTATGACTGCATCCTGCTGGACATTATGATGCCAAAAGCCGACGGCCGCACCGTGCTGCGCACTTTGCGCAGCCGGGGCTGTGCCGTGCCGGTGATCTTTTTGACGGCCCTGGACAGCGTCCAGGACCGGATCGACGGTCTCGATTTAGGTGCCGACGACTATTTGGTCAAACCCTTCGACATGGCGGAGCTGCTGGCCCGTATCCGGGCGGCCACCCGCAAGTATGGCGGCCAGAAAACCACCGTGCTGACGGCGGGAGACCTGAGTCTGGACACGGTGACCCATGGAGTGACCCGGGCCGGGCAGACCATCAACCTGTCGGCCAAGGAGTATGCCATTCTCGAATACCTGCTGCGGAACAAGGGGGCGGTGCTGTCCCGGGCCCAGCTGGAAAACCACATCTGGAATTATGACTACGCCGGGGGTTCCAACGTGGTGGACGTCTATATTGCCTACCTGCGGAAAAAAGTGGACGCCCCCTTTGATAAAAAGCTCATCCACACGGTGCGGGGCGCCGGGTGGGTGCTACGGGAGGAATGACCATGTCCGTAAAAGTCAAACTGACGGCGTGGATCACGGCGCTGCTGCTGGTATTGGTGGCAGCGTCGTTGCTCTTTCTCATGTCGGTGACCAGCACCGTCGTTACAGAAAACGCCGCCAATCAGTTGGAAACCACAGTCCGCACCAATCTGACCGCCGTCTCCCGGGCCGAGGACGGCACATTGTCCATGGGCGAGGGATTTTCCTTTGTCCGCAGCGGCGTATACACGCTGCTCTACAATGAGAGCGGGGCGCTGCTGGCCGGTCAGCCGCCGTTGGACAGTCCCGACAATGTCGCCTTTGAAAACGGCAGTCTTCGAACCGAATACGCCGCCGACGGCGACGCCTACTACGTCCTGGATTTCTGGCTGCCCTTCGGCTGGGACGACGGCATGTGGGTCCGGGGCTTGATGCAGGTGCCGGAATCCACCGGCGTCACCGAGGATTTGCTGGAAATTTCCATGTTACTGCTGCTGTTAATGGTGGCCGTGGGCGGCGTCGGGGCCTATGTGGTGGTGCGCTCGGCGTTCCGCCCCCTGGACAAAATCGTGGCCGCCGCCGAGTCCATCGGCGAGGGCCGGGACCTGTCCCGGCGCATTGGTTTGAAACCAGGCCGGGATGAAATGAGCCGTCTGGCCACGGCCTTTGACTCCATGTTCGCCCGACTGGAGCGGTCCTTTGAAGCCGAAAAGCAGTTCACCTCCGACGCCTCCCACGAGTTGCGGACGCCCATCGCCGTCATTCTGGCCCAGTGCGCCGAGGCAGCCCATCACCACACCGAGGAGGAGCACCGCCAGGATATGGCTGTCATTGACCGGCAAGCCCGGAAAATGCAGGCGCTGGTTCAGCAGCTGCTGCAGATGACGCGTCTGGAACAGGGCACCCAGCGGGCGGCCTTTGAAGAGGCGGACCTGAGCGAATTGGTGTCGGTGCTCTGTGAGGAGCTGCCGGAGCTGCCGGAAGGCGTCACCCTCCATCGGGATATCCAGCCGGATGTGACGGCGGTCTTTGATGTGATGCTGCTGAGCCGACTGCTGCAAAATCTCCTGAATAATGCCATCCGCTACGGCCGGCCGGACGGCAACATCTGGGTCACCCTCCGACGGATGGACAGGGAGGTTCTGCTCAGCGTTCGGGACGACGGTCCCGGTATGGCGGCGGATCAGCTGGATAAGATTTTTACCCGGTTTTATCAGGCGGACCCCTCCCGCAGCGGCAGCGGCACGGGCCTGGGATTGACCATGGTGCAGCAGATCGCCCATCTGCATGGGGGCCGGGTCACTGTGGACAGTGCGCCGGGCCGGGGCAGCTGTTTTACCTTTCGGTTCCCCGCCGAGCAGGCCGCCACACTGGAAGAAAAATAATCCCAGTGCTTTAATGTTGTTTTAATTTTGCCCGCCTATGATAAGGCTACAAAGAAACAACGACAACAAAAAAACTTCTTCCCGAAAGGTGTGTTTTCTATGAAAAAGACTATGACCATTGCTCTCTCCGCCGCCGCGCTGACCCTGGCCCTGGCCGCCTGCGGCAGCTCCCCCAAGACCCAGGCCCCCAGCTATGTGGGCATGGACGCCGCCAAGAACGCCGCCCTGGCCGATGCCGGTGTCTCCACCACCGACGCCGTTTTCACCACTGCGGAGCTGGACGACAAGAACGGCACTGCCTATTATGAATTGAAGTTCTCCGACGGCACTGCTGAATATGACTACGACGTGGATGCCCTGACTGGTGTAGTCATCGAGGGCAAGAAGGATGATGCCGCCGGCAACACCGCCATCGTCAATTCCGGCTCCGGCAACGCTGCCGATATCAGCACCACCACCAGCACCTCCATCGACGAGAACAAAGCCAAGTCCATCGCCCTGGCTGACGCCGGTGTGCAGGAAACCGATACGGCTTACCTGGTGGTGAAGCCCGATTACGACAACGGCGTAGCCGTCTACGATGTGGAGTTCTATGTGGCTTCCACCAAGCTGGAATATGACTACGAGATCGACGCCGCCACCGGCAAAATCCGCAGCATGGATCAGGATATTGAGGGCTATACCCCCAGCACCACCACTACCAACACTGCCACCAGCGGCACCACCGCCAATACTGCCACCAGCGGTACCACTGCCAGCGGCAGCACCGGCAGCAGCGCTTCCACCGGTACAGCCGTTGACGAAGCCAAAGCCAAGTCCATCGCCCTGAGCGATGCCGGTGTGAAGGAAGCCGACACGGCCTATCTGAAAGTCAAGCTGGACTATGACGATGGCGTAAAGGTTTATGACGTGGAGTTCTACGCAGGCGGTACCGAGTATGACTATGAGATCAACGCCGCCACCGGTGAAATCCGCAGCATGGACCATGATGCCGAGGGTTACGCCCCCGCGCAGACCGGCTCCGCCAAGTCCGAGGCCGATATTCAGGCCATTGCCCTGGCCAAGGTTCCCGGCGCCACCGCTTCCGACCTGCGGATGCACCTGGATTACGACGACGGCCGCCAGGTCTACGAGGGCAGCATCTACTACAACAGCATGGAGTATGAGTTCACCATCGACGCCTACAGCGGCGCCATTCTCGAATGGGATTCTGAATCCATCTACGACTAAAAGAAAACGTAAATGGGCGTGCTGCCTTCCGCAGCACGCCCATTTGTTTCGTTATGTAAGCCGCTTACAGATCATGGAACGGATCAGCTTACTGTGGCAGTCCTCGTCGGCGGCCATGGTGTAAAATTCGTCGGCCATGGCGGGCCAACGCTCGGCGGCCTGTTCATAAAGCCGCTTGGCCTGCCGCTCTCCCTGGTATGCCGCCCGCAGCGCTTCGCTGACACAGGTGGTGCACTCGGCCCGGGCCGCCTGGACCTGGACACAATGGCCTGTCAACAGATAGTACATGGCGTGGAGTTTTCGAAAATGGCACAGTTCCGTCTCTGCCATTTTCCGCAGCTGGGACGACTCCTGACCGCAGGTTTTACAGGACAGATAGCGATATCTGGCCCAGGAGTCCTTCTCCACCTGCATCCAGGCCAGAACCTCCTCCGCTGTCACTACGGTTTCGCCCTCCTGGGCATCCTGTTCGGCCCCCAGCACCCGGTTCCACACGGCCGATTGCAGTTTGGGATCGATGGTTTCCATTGCAATCACCTCCTTCTTCTTCACAGTATGAAGAAGGGGACCGATTGGTGCGCCGGACAGTTGTTTTTTGACCGGAAACACGGTATACTGACTGTAATGAACTGTATAAGGAAAGCGAGAGACCTATGGAACTGAACATTCTGGCCGTGGGCGATGTGGTATCCCCCGCCGGCGTCAAATATCTGCGAACCATGCTGCGCAAGCTCAAGCAGCAATATTGTGTGGACTTCTGCGTGGTCAACGGCGAAAACGCCGCCATGGTGGGCCTGACGCCCTCCCATGCTGACGAGATTCTGGACGCCGGGGCCGACGTCATCACCCTGGGCAACCACACCTGGAACTGTCGGGACATTGTCCCCATGATCGAAGACTGTCCCTATCTGCTGCGGCCCGCCAACTTCCCGCCCCAGCAGCCGGGCCGGGGCTGGGGCGTCTTTGAGACCAAGGCCGGGCCTGTGGCTGTGGTGAACCTCATTGGCCGCTGCGACATGGCCTTCGGCCCCGACAATCCCTTTTTGCTCATGGAAAAGCTATTGCCCCAGCTGGACACCAAGCTGATTCTGGTGGACTTTCACGCCGAAGCCACCTCGGAGAAACTGGCCATGGGCTACCATCTGGATGGCCGCGTCAGCGCCGTCTGGGGCACCCATACCCATGTGCCCACGGCGGACTGTCAGATTCTGCCCCAGGGCACCGGCTACATCACCGACCTGGGCATGACCGGCCCAGCCCGATCCATCCTGGGCGTGATGCCGGAGCAGTCCGTGGCGGGCTTCCGGGGTGAACTGACGTCCCGTTTTAAAGCCGCCCCCGGCCCCTGTAAGCTGGAGGGAGCTGTCTTCACCATCGATACGGCCACCGGCCGCTGCGTCCACGCCGAAGGAGTGCGTATCCATGAGGATTAAATTTCTCCACGCCGCCGACCTGCATCTGGACTCGCCCTTTGCGGCCCTGCCGCCGGAACAGGCTGCCCGCCGCCGGAGAGAACAGCGGGAACTGCTGGGTCAGATTGTGGAGCTGTGCAACGGAGAACAATGCGACCTGCTGTTATTGGCCGGTGATCTGTTCGACGGGGCCACGGTGTACCCGGATACGCTGGAGGTGCTGCAGCGCCAGCTGGCCCGATGCCGGGCTTTGGTCTTTATCAGTCCCGGCAACCACGACCCCTACGGCCCCGACAGCCCCTATGCCCGGAACGACTGGCCCAAAAACGTCCACTTTTTTACGGAACCGTCCATGCAGGGCTTCCAGCTGCCCCATTTGGATTTGGAACTGTGGGGCGCGGCCTTTACCGGCCCGTCGGCCCCATCGCTTTTGGATGGCTTCCGCGTCACCGGCGAACGGCCCGCCATCGTTCTGCTCCACGGCGATGCCCAGAATGCCGCCAGTCCCTACAATGCTATCACCACAACCCAACTGGAGCAGTGCGGCGCCGACTATGTGGCCTTGGGCCACATTCATGCCCCGTCGGGCCTGCTTCATGCCGGAAAAACGGCCTACGCGTGGCCCGGCTGCGCCATGGGCCGGGGCTTCGATGAAACAGGCCCCCGCGGCGTCTATGTGGGTACCCTCACGGATGAGGGGTGTGATCTCCAGTTTCACCCCCTGGACAGCCGCCGGTATCTGATTTTGAGTGTGGAAGCCGGAGCAGACCCGCGCCAGTCCATTTTGGACGCCTTGCCGCCGGAAACGGAAAACGATATTTACCGCATTGTGCTGACAGGCCCCAGTCCCCGGCTGGATGTGGTGTCTCTGGAGGAATCGCTGGCCCCCCGCTTTTTCGGTCTCACCATTGTGGATGAGACCTACGCCCCACAGAATCTATGGGAAGCCCGGGGGCAGGACACGCTGCGGGGCCTCTTTTTACAGGCCCTCTATGAACGGCGGGCCGAGGACCGGGAACTGTATGAGATGGCCGCCCAACTGGGGGTGGCGGCATTGGATGGACGGGAGGTGCCGGAACTTTGATTCTCAAACGCATGACCGCCACCTTCGGCAAGCTGGAACGGGAACAGCTGGATCTGGAACCGGGTCTCAACGTTATCGAAGCCCCCAACGAGTCCGGCAAATCCACCTGGGCCGCCTTTCTCCTCTCCATGCTCTACGGCATCGACACGGCCCAGCGGTCTTCCCGGACCAATCTGCCCGACAAAACAAAATACAAGCCCTGGAACGGCCAGCCCATGGAGGGCAGTCTGGAACTGCAATGGCAGGGCCGTCCTGTCACCATCCAGCGCACCGGTTCCGACCGGGCGCCCATGCGGGAGTTCTCTGCCTTTGACAGTGAGACGGGAAATGCGGTCCCCCTGACGGAGAGCACCTGCGGCCAAACCCTTATCGGTGTGGAACGCAGCGTCTACGAGCGCAGCGGGTTTCTCAGCTTCCGTTGTATGGCCATCAGCGGCGATCATGCGTTGGAGGCCCGACTCAATGCGCTGGTATCCTCCGGCGAGGAATCCTTCAGCTATACCCAGGTGGAAAGGCGGCTGCGGGACCAGCGGAACCGGCTGCGCCACAACCGTTTGGGACTGCTGCCCCAGGCCGAGGAGGAGCTGCGGCAGGTGCGGCAGCAGATGGAAACCCTGGAAACGCTGAACCGGGAGTACCGGGAGCTGGAAGTCCGCCGGGAACAGCTGGCGGAGCAGGAAAAGCAGCTGTCGGAACGGCTGTCCCGGCTCCAGGCCCGGGCTCTTTCCGGCAAACGGCAGCAGTTGGAAGCCGCCCGTCAGGACTGGGAGAAAAAGGCCGCCTTTCTCCGGCAGAAAGCCGATAGTGTGGCTGCGTTACCCCCGTTGGAAACGCTGTCGGCCACCCAGGGACAGCTGGACGCCACGGTGGATGGTCTGCGGCAGCTGGAATCCATGGTGGATCTGCGAAAGCCCATGACACCGCTGGAACCGCCCCAGTGTCCGCCGGGCTTTGAGGGCCTAACCAGTGAGCAGGTTCATGAGACCGTCGAAGCCGAATGCGCCCGATTGGAGCGGCTGCGGTGCCCGCCCCTCTACGACGGCGGCGCGCCGGGCCGTATGACCGGCGTAGCCGTGGTCATGGGCGCACTGGCCATCCTGGGCCTGTTTTTGAAGCTGTGGGCCATGGTGATCTTTGGATTGGTGCTGGCCGTGGTCTTTGCCGTCCAGGCCGGAGCACGGACCAACCGCAACCATCGGGCCCGGATGCAGTATCGTGCCATTCTGGACCACTACAATGTGGATTCCATGGACGAGCTGCTGGACCGGTGCGACAGCTGGCGGGAGACGCTGGCGGAGTACAGCCGCCAGACGGCAGAATTGAAGCGGCAGCGCAACGCCTGGGAGATTCAGATGACTCATCTGGGGGAGCGGATGACAGAACTGATGGCCTCTATTCGGGCCTTTGCGCCGGAGATTGTCGATGTGACGCAAGCCAAGGCCGCCATCCAGCGGGCCATCCATTTGCAGCAGTTTTACGCCGCCGCCCAGCGGGAGGAGCAGAGCGCCCGGTCCCGGTATGACGCGCTGCAGGAGGCTATTGGCCCGCTGCCGGAACCCGCTGCCGACGGCAGCGAAGACGACGGCGACCCGGAGGAGGTGGCCGGACAGTTGGAGGAAGTGCGGCAGGAATTGGCCGAGGTCCGCTCCCAAATGGACCTGCGGCGGGGCCGCATGGAAGCCGATGGAGACCCCGCCCAATGGAGCGCCAAGGAAGCCGTTCTGACCTCCAAAATTGCCCGGATGCAGCGGCGTCTGGACGCGCTGAATCTGGCCCTGGACGCCCTTTCCCAGGCCAATGAGACGTTGCAGACCCGTTTTTCTCCCCAGCTGAACCGGCTGGCAGGGCAGTATATGGCCCGGCTCACCGACGGCCGTTACGATCAGGTATTACTGGACCAGAATTTACAGGTAACGGCTCGTCCAGCGGGACAGGCCATCAACCGGCCGTTGCAGGCGTTGAGCAGCGGCACCGGCGATCAATTGTATCTGGCCGTCCGGCTGGCCATTTGTGATCTGGTGCTGCCGCCGGAGGCTCCGTTGGTGTTGGATGACGCCTTGGCTGTCTTTGATGACGAACGTATGGGGGCGGCCCTTTCTCTGCTGCGGGAGCTCTCTCAGAAGCGGCAGATCCTGTTGTTTACCTGCCATACCAGAGAAAAAGCCTGGCTGGAATCCCACCCCGAACCCCAAAACTAACCTGATTACCAGACCAAGCCGCAATCCCAAGCCTTTCTTAGCGGCGGGGGCAGGTCCCGCCTTACAAGCAATACATATGGGCGTGCTGCCGAACACAGCACGCCCATATTCTATAACAGGAGCCTTATTCCGTTACGGCTTCGGCCCAGCTGTTATCCACCAGGTCCTCGAAGTTGACCCGCTCGGACAGTTCTCCGGCCTGCTCCATGACGTCCATGAGACGATCCAGGGATTCCGGTTCCATCACCGGCGTAGCGTTCCAGGCGTCAATGTCCAAATGGCGCTGGCACACGGTTTCCAGGATTTCCAAATCCGTGTCGGGGAACTGGGGCTCAATGGCTTCGGCAATCTCCGCCGCCGTGTGGGTCAACACCCATTCCTGCCCACGGGCAATGGCGCGGGTCATGGATTCGATGATGTCCGGATGTTCCTCCATGTAACTCTCGTTGGCGAAAAAGGCCGTATAGGGAATCTCGCCGCTTTCCTGGCCGATGGAAGCCAGAATGTACCCCTTGCCCTCCTGGACCACCTGAGTGGCCGTGGGCTCGAACAGGGCCACATAATCACCGGTGCCGCCGGTGAAGGCGCCTGCCATCATGTTGAACTGGATGGAGGTGTCCACCACGGCGTCCTCATGGGGAATGACGCCGTTCTGCCGCATGACGTATTCCAGCGTCATCTCCGGGACGCCGCCCTTGCGGCCGCCGAGGATGGTGGTACCTTTGAGATTTTCCCACGAAAATTCTTCATCGGTGCGGCCCACCAGGAAGGAGCCGTCCCGCTTGGTCAGCTGGGCGAAAATCTTCGGCGCGTCCTCCCGGCCCTCCAGATGGACGTAGATGCAGGCTTCCGGCCCCGCCAGACCAATGTCCGACTGGCCCGACAGGACAGCGGTCATGACCTTGTCGGCGCCGCCGCCGTTGGTCAGCTCCAACTGCAAGCCTTCTTCCTCGAAGAAGCCCAGTTCCATGGCCGCGTAGAAGGGGGCATAGAATACCGAATGGGTCACCTCGTTGACCGATACGGTGGTCAGGTCCTCTTTCTTGCCGCAGCCGGCCAAGGTGCTCAAAAGCAGCACCAGAGCCGTCATTCCCAGGATAATTCGTTTCATACTGTCACTCCCATATATTTTTTCAGCACCTTTTCCAGCCACAGGATGCACCAGTACATCAGCGCAGCCGCAGCGGCCAGGAGCAGCACCGTCGCCATGACCAGGTCCATCTGAAAGACCTGGGAGCCGTAGACGATCAAATACCCCAGTCCGGCCCGGGACACGAGGAATTCGCCCATGATGACACCCACCCAGGAAAGGCCCACATTGACCTTGAGAGCGTTAATCATGGTGGTAAAATTGGCGGGCAGTACCAATTTCAGAAGAATCTGCCGCCGGGTGGCCCCCAACGTCCGCATGAGACGGATTTTCTGGGGGTCCGTGGAGAGAAAACCGTTGTGCATTTCCAAAATGGTCACAATCAGGGAGATGGCCAGCGTCATGGCGATGATGGAACCGGGACCGGCTCCCATCCACACGATAAACACCGGCCCCAGGGCCGTTTTGGGCAATGCGTTGAGCACCACCAGATAGGGGTCCAAAACCCTGGAAAGAAAGGGGCTCCACCAGAGTAAAATGGCAATGACGGTACCCAGCAGCGTCCCCAGGATGAAGCCCGCCACGGTCTCGCCCACGGAGGTGCCCACATGGAGCAGCAGTTCCCCGGACACTGTCAGGTCCACCAGTGTCTCCCAGACGCGGCTGGGACTGCTGAAAATGAAGGCGTCGATGAGACCGGTCCGGGACGCCCCTTCCCAGGCTGCAAAGAGGGCCACCAGCAGCCCGATGCGCAGCAGAAACACGGCCGCCTTCCGCTGTTTCCGCTTTTTTAAGTACAGTTGCCGCTGGGGCGACAAAACCTGCTCATCCATGGGTGTCCAGCTCCTTCCAGATGGCGTTGAAATAGTGGCGGAATGACGGGTGATCCCGCCGTTCCAGTGGCGGCAGGTGGCGCAGCTCTGCCAGGTCATAGATGGCCCGGACCGTGGCGGGGCGGTTGGACAGGACCACAATGCGGTCCGACAGGCTGATGCTTTCGGAGATGTCGTGGGTCACCAGCAGGGCGGTCTTGCCCTCCTGACGGATGATGGCGTAGATGTCCGCCGACACCGAAAGCCGCGTCTGATAGTCCAAAGCCGAAAAGGGTTCATCCAGCAGGAGGATTTTGGGGTCCGTGGCCAGGGTGCGGATCAGGGCGCACCGCTGCCGCATACCGCCGGACAGCTGAGACGGCGTCTTGTGGGCAAATTCCGCCAGACCGTACCGGTCCAGCAGGTCCTTGGCCCGTTCCATGCCTTCCTTGCGTCCGGCCCGGTGGAGCTCCGGGCCCAGGGTCACATTGGCCCAGATGGTCCGCCAGGGGAACAGCTGATCCTTCTGGGGCATGTATCCGATTTTCGGCGAGGGCCCCGTCACGGCTTCGCCGTCCACCAGAGCCTGGCCGCCGGAGGGCTGCTCCAGCCCGGCAATCACCGACAGCAGCGTCGATTTCCCACAGCCGGACGGCCCCACCAGACTGACAAACTCCCCTTCTGCCAGGGAAAAGCTGACGTCCCGCAGAGCCTCCACCTGGCCGTCGGGCGATTGGTATGTGAGATCGATTTGATCCAGTTGCACGATCATGCCGATTCATGGCTCCTTTCGTCGATTTGAAGCAGAAACGCTCCATGACCCATCCTATGACTTTTTGTAAAATTTGTGCCAACCCCTTGGAAATTGTGCAGAATCTATAAAAATTGCCGGGAAAATCTCCGAGAAATTCGGCGCGTTTTTGGCGAAATTCTGTACCACTTTTCCGAATCCTGTGATAGAATAAGGGTAATCGGGTTTACCGATTTCATTTTAAATTCTAAGTTAGATGGAGGTAACCGGATGAAGCAAGAGAGCCATCGTCGACTGGGCCGGTATCTGATTGAGCAATTGGACAACCAGCCCAAGCGCCGCCATGCCAAAGCATTCCTCATTGGATGCATCGAGCCAGACCGCAACCCCTTTACCTATCTGAAAGGTTCGATCCGTGCAAAATGGTTCTACGGTCACAACTATCAAAATGCCCAGCGCTGGATTGAGAAGACCATCCGCCGTCTTCAAAAGAAGGGCAGCTGGAATCTCTTTGATTACTACCGCCTCGGTTTGGTGATTCATTACACCTCCGACGCCTTTACCTACGTCCACAACAACTGCTTCAACGAGCCTATCAGCGAGCATCTGGCCTATGAAAACCAGCTGCAGCAGATGTTCTTCCAGCGGATGGAGGAATTCCGCGTTCGCCATGAGGCCCGCATGCGGGATATCAATGAGGTGTTCCGCAATCTCCACGATCAGTATCTGGAGGTCAGCGCCGATGTGCATCGGGACTGCCAGTACATTCTGGAGATGACCAATCGGGTCTTCCGGCAGCTGCTGCCCGAGGCCGCCGCAGAATTGGCATAATTCACAAGAGGATGCTGGAAACAGTATCCTCTTTTTTGCAATTTGCATAAATGTTAAAATACCGCTAAGTCACAGGAATTTTACATTACTTTGCATTGACACATCCCGGGGCGCGTGGTATGATATGACAAATTCGAGGTAATCGAGGTGACAGTGTTGGAATTGGCATTGAGACAGAATGGAGAATCTCTTTTGGACTGGATGGCCAGACAGATATCCTGTGAATATCTTTCCGATCTGCGACGGCTGACAGAACAGCAGCGGAAAAGTCTGAGCGCTGCTCTGAAGCCCGTAAAGGCTGATGAGAGCGAGCTTCGCCAGTGGAACGACGCACTTACTTACCTGTTTCACGATTCCGCAGCCCAAAAGACGGCGGCGGCAGCACGGGAGATGCTCCTGCGACAACTCAACAATCAGCGGCAGCAGTAATGCTGCCATTTTTTATGCAAAAACAAAAGGGTGTACGTTTTCTTGTCCCTGCGGGCAATCAAAAATGGCATTTCAAGCCTGCCTGCGCCTTTCGGTTTTAACCGATTTTGCGGTGCGCTGAACGCACATCAAATTTTATGCACGTTTGGTTTAGAAGCTGGAAAATTCGGGCATTCTATCCCCGGAGGTGCAAAACATGCAAAATCAACCGAAACAACCATTGGAAGCCATTGTGAAGTTCTTCAAGGATAAGGGATACTACATGGTATTGGCCCTGTGCGTGGCCGCCGTCGGCGTGTCCGGCTATCTGTTTGTGCGGACGGCGTCGGATACGGAGCCCGTGGGGGAACAGCCCACCCTGTCGGTACCCCTGACCACCGAGAAGGACGATGAAAAAACGGAACCGTCCCAGACCAACCAGCGGCCCGTGGTCTCCACCGGCGGGACCGAGGCGCTGACGGAGGACAGTCTGGAGACGGCACAGGAGCAGCAGCCGGAGGTGAAGACCGTCACGGTGCGGCCGCTGGAGGGCGATACCGTGGGCAACTACTCCGTGGATGCCCTGGCCTATAACACCACCACCCAGGACTGGAGAACCCACGAGGGCATCGACATTGCCGCCGCTGCCGGTACCGAGGTGGTAGCCGCCCGGGCTGGTACCGTGTCCGCCGTCTATGAGGATGACGCCTTTGGCACCACCGTCGTGGTGGACCACGGAGACGGCTATGAGAGCCGTTACGCCAGCCTCAACGCCGAGCCTGCTGTGGCCGTGGGCGATGTGGTGAACGCCGGCGATGTGCTGGGCACCGTGGGTACCACAGCATCGGTAGAGCTGGCCGAGGACAGCCACCTGCACTTTGCCGTTTACCACAACGGCGAAACCGCCGACCCGGAGCAATTCCTGGCCGGTGCATAAGAAAATCCTGAGGCAACGCAGCACACAGCGCGAAATCCCCACCCACCGCAGCAGCCCCGTCCCCACCCCGCAAAGGGGTGACGGACGGGGCTGTTCTACATATTTTTCCACTGGATTTTTGGGAATTTTCCACGTAAACTATAGTAAATTGCCATCAATAGGAGGATATTCCCTTGCATCATATGTACATATTCCGGACGGCGGCCGCGCTGCTGTGCGCCGCGGTGCTGGCCGCGCCCGCTCAGGCGCGGGTCAGCCTGTCTTATATCAACGGTCCCGGCTCCGCCGCCGCCGTATCGACGGCCCAGGGGGCATTGAATCAGGTGAGCCCCGCCTGGCTGGAGCTGAACCCGGACGGCAGTTTGCGGCTGACGGGGGCCAGCCGGTCTTTTGTGGAAGAAATGCACCGGCAGGACATGGCCGTGCTGCCGTTCCTGTCCAACCACTGGGACCGGACCTTGGGCCAGGCGGCCGTGGACAATCGGGAATTGCTGACGGACCAGCTGGCCCAGGTGGTCCGGGACTACGACCTGGACGGCATCAGTCTGGACCTGGAGAACATGACGAAAGAACACGCTGACGAGTATACGGACATGGTACGTCTTCTGCGGCAGAAGCTGCCCAAGGGGAAGCAAATTGCCGTGGCGGTGGCGGCCAATCCCCGGAACTTCACCACCGGCTGGCACGCATCCTATGATTATGCGGGTCTGGCGGAGTGGGCCGACTATTTAATGCTGATGACCTACGACGAGCACTACCGGGGCGGCGAGGCCGGGCCGGTGGCGTCGGTGGACTTTGTGGAACGGAGTATCCGCTACGCGTTGGACCGGGTCCCGGCGGAACAGCTGGTCCTGGGCGTGGCCTTTTATGGCCGCATCTGGGGCACAGATAATGTGGAGGTGCAGGGTGTGGGCATACGGGAGGTGCAGCTGTCCCAGCTGATGGAACAGTACGGCACCGGTACGGCCTACGATGAAACGGCGGCAGCTACCGTGTCCACCCTGGTCATTCCTGAGACGGCGTCGGTGTCCGTGGCCGGTGTGCCCCTGACAGCGGGAGAATACACCGTCTGGCACAGCGGGGAGCAGGGCCGAAAAGAGATTTTAAAGCTGGTGGAGGCGTACGATCTGCTGGGGGCGGGCAGCTGGAGTTTGGGCCAGGAGACCGCCGATACCTGGGACTATTACAGTCTGTGGCTCCACGGCGCTTATTTTGACGATCTGGAAGGCCATTGGAGCCGGAACGACGTGGCCCAGGCCGTCCACGAAGGATGGGTCCGGGGCGTGGATGAGGACCGGTTTGCCCCGGAGAGCACCCTGACCCGCGCCCAGACGGCGGCCCTGCTGACCCGGCTGCTGGACCTGCCCACCGGAACGGCTTCCTTTACGGATACGGAAGGCCACTGGGCGGAATCGGACATTGCTGCCGCTGCCGCCGCCGGTCTGGTAGAGGGCAGGGGAGAGGGGACCTTTGCCCCCGACGCGCCGGTGACCCGGCAGGAGCTGGCGCTGATGCTGTACCGGGCCGCCGGGTCTCCTGAGACCGACAGCGACGGATTGCGGGACTACCGCGACGGCGGAAGCGTCAGCGACTGGGCGAAATCCGCCATGGCCTGGGCCGTGGAACAGGGGATTCTCACCGGAAGCGGCGGGAAGCTGCTGCCCCGGGCCGGTACCACCCGCGCCCAGGCGGTGACGCTGCTGGCGCGATACGCCGAGACCCTTTGACAGCGGAGGCCCCATGGGGTATACTGGAGGCAAACGCAATTTAGGAGGGACTCTGTTATGAATCTGGGTATTTTGGGCGCGGGACGCATTGCCGTCACTATGGCGGAAACGGTCCGCAAGCTCAACGAAAGCGGCAACCACGACGTGAAGCTGTACGCTGTGGCCGCCCGGGACCTGGACCGGGCCCAGCGGTTTGCCGCCGACAACGGCGTGGAAAAAGCCTATGGCTCCTACGAGGCCATGCTGGCAGACCCGGCCCTGGACTTTGTGTACATCGCCACGCCCCACTCCCACCACTATCAGCACATTAAACTGTGTGCCGACCACGGCAAACACATTCTCTGTGAAAAAGCCTTTACGGTCACGGCCCGGCAGGCCGACGATGCCATCCGTTATGCCAAGAATAAGGGCGTGCTGGTCACAGAGGCCATCTGGACCCGGTACCAGCCCATGCGGCAGACCATAAATGAGGTGCTGGCCTCCGGCGTCATCGGAGAGCCGAAAATGCTGACGGCGAACCTGTGCTATGCCATCACCGACAAGGAGCGCATGGTGGTGCCGGAGCTGGCCGGCGGTGCGCTGCTGGATGTGGGCATCTATGCGCTGAACTTTGCCGAAATGGTCTTCGGTCATGCCGACGGTCTCCAGGGCAGCTGCACCAAGAACGAGAACGGTGTGGATATGACCGACAGCATGACGCTGACGTGGAATGACGGCCGGGTGGCGGTGCTCAATGCGGCGGCAACCTGTGTGTCGGACCGGTTTGGCATTATCTACGGTACCAAGGGTTATATGGTGGTGGACAACATCAATAATCCCCAGGGATTGAAGGTGTATAATGACCGCTATGAGCTGGTGCAGAGCATGGATTGCCCGGCCCAACTGACGGGTTATGAATATGAGGTATTGGAGACGGCCCGGTGTATTTCCGAGGGCCTGTTGGAGTGTCCCTCCATGCCCCATAGTGAGACCATCCATATGATGGAGGTCATGGACGCCCTGCGGGCACAGATGGCTGTCCGCTATCCTTGTGAAGCCGTGGACTGCTGAATCATAAAAAATAAAAGTTTTATTCGATTTTTTCTTGTGAGGGCCACCCACCGTCCGTGTGTCTGCGGTGCTCACCGGGCCTTTTCCGCCATGCCTGCGGTGTGGCTTCTTGCCATACATCCAGTATGGCTGCAAAGCCGCACCTTGGCCTGACGAAAAATTCCTCGCCGACCACGCTTGCCAACGAACGGCGGGTAGCCCAAAATCGCAGGGTCCAGGGGGCAGCGCCCCCGGTCGCGCCGCGCACGGCGCGAAATTCCCGCTGGCCGCAGCCAGCGAAATTCCCGCCCCGCGCACGGGGTGAAATCCCCAGTCGTCCCATAGCGCCATCCGCAGATGGCGCTATCCCCACGGCAAAGCCGTAAGGCCGCCGTCCCCACCCCATCGTGGGTGGTGGACGGCGGCCTTCTTGCGTCCATAGATTTGTAAATCTGCCGTAGGGCGCGGCATCCTTGACGCGCCCGATGTGCAGCCTGTCCGGAGCCGTCAGGGATGCCGGCTCCTACGTCGGTGGTAATCGCAGGATGTACTGGCGGCGGGACACACAGGTTCCGCCCTACAAGTGGTGGGGCAGTGCGTCCGTCATGGGCAACAAAAAAACCGGCTGCTTTCCGCAGAAAGCAGCCGGGAGACGTTATGTCAATTACAGAGCCTTCTTGGCAACCTCAACCAGAGAGGCGAAAGCGGCGGCGTCGGTGATGGCCAGCTCGCTCAGGGCCTTGCGGTTCATCTCCACACCGGCCTTCTTCAGACCGTACATGAAGCGGGAGTAGTTGATGCCGAAGGGAGCCACAGCGGCGGAAATACGGGAGATCCACAGCTGACGGAAGTCTCTCTTCTTCAGGCGGCGGCCCACATAGGCGTAAACGCCGGACTTCTTGACAGCCTGCTTGGCCATCTTGAAGTGGGTGGACTTGGAACCCCAGTAGCTCTTGGCCAGCTTCAGGGTCTTGTTTCTTCTCTTGCGCGTCATCATTGCGCCTTTAACTCTTGCCATAGTTCAATAATCCTCCTATTAAAGATACACAGTACACCCGAATTATTTGTACGGGATCAGCTTCTTGCAGGTAGCCTCGTTGGTCACATCGGCGTAGCCGGTCTGACGCAGGCCACGGGTGCGCTTGGTGGTCTTCTTGGTGAGGATGTGGCTCTTGTAAGCGTGGGCTCTCTTGACCTTACCGGACTTGGTGAGGCTGAATCTCTTCTTAGCGCCGGAATGGGTTTTCATCTTAGGCATGGGTGGGTTCTCCTTCCGAAAATGGTTTACTTGGCGTTCTTGGGGCTGAGGAACATGGACATATGCCGTCCGTCCAGCTTGGGATTCTTCTCCACATTGGCAACCTCGGTACAGGATTCGCCGAACTTCTTCAGCAGGTCCTCACCGATGGACGTGTGGGCCATCTCGCGTCCGCGGAACCGGACGGTGACCTTGACCCGGTTGCCGTCTGCCAGGAACTTCTGGGCATTCTTCAGCTTGACGTTGAAATCGGCCACGTCAATGTTGGGAGACATCCGGACTTCCTTGATCTCCACGACCCGCTGGTTCTTCTTTGCTTCCTTGTCCTTCTTGACCTGCTCAAAGCGGAATTTGCCGTAGTCCATAATCTTGCACACGGGGGGCACGGCGTTGGGAGAGATCTTGACCAGGTCCAGATCCTTCTCAAAGGCCATATTCAGTGCGTCCGTGGAGGACATGATGCCCAGCTGTGTGCCGTCGGCACCGATCACGCGAACTTCCTTGTCGCGGATCTCCTCGTTGAGCTGATGATCTAGTTTGCCGATGGGAAAGCACCTCCAATTCAAAAGAAACAAAAATGAGCGGGAGCTCCAGGAGCACCCGCACACAAACAAATCCACCTCTTGCGAGATGGTGAAACGCTGTGTTGACCTGTTGGCTCGTTCGCCGAAGGTGAGGCGCGTGCTTCCGCTCCTTCTTTGTTGTTACCGGAGTATTATACCGAATGTTTCTCCCGCTGTCAACCGAAAATGCAAAAGAAATTTCAAAATTTATAATACTTTCCCCTTGCAAAGTAATAAAAAACATGATACCATTACCATATCCCGCGCACATGTGCGCATCCTACAAAGACAAATACGAGGTGAACGCTGTGAATATGGCTCCCAAATACTATATCGTGGAGGCCCAGGCCCTGCCGGAGGTCTTTTTAAAGGTGGCCGAGGCCAAGCGAATGCTGGAGACCGGCGAGGCTGCCACGGTCAACGAGGCCGCCCGGGCGGTGGAGATCAGCCGCAGCGCTTTTTACAAGTACCGCGACAGCATCGCCCCTTTCCAAAACCTGATGGCCGGCCGGATTATCACCTTCCAGCTGGTCCTCATCAACAAGGCGGGGTTGCTGTCGGCCATTTTGTCCATCTTTGCCGCCAGCGGCGCAAACATTCTGACCATCAATCAGTCCATCCCCACCAGCGGCGCGGCCATGGTGACCATCTCCGCCGAGACCACCGATCTGGTGTGCTCCGTGGAAGAACTCCTCAAGGAGATCTCTGCGGAAAACGGCGTGGTCAAGGCTGAGATTGTGGCGGGATAACCATAAAAGGAGATCGATATCGTTGCATAGCTTTACGTATCAAGTGCCAACCGAAGTGGTGTTCGGCGCGGACACCCATTTGCAGGCGGCACAGTATGTGAGAAAATACGGCGGCAGCCGGGTCCTGGTGATCTACGGCGGCGGCAGCGCCGTCCGCTCCGGTCTGCTGGACCGGGTTTGTGAAGGACTGCGGGACGACGGCCTGACGGTGGAAACTCTGGGCGGCGTTCAGCCCAACCCCAGAGTGGCCCTGGTAAGAGAGGGCGTACAAAAGGCCCAGGCCATGCAGGCTGACTTTATTCTGGCCGTGGGCGGCGGCAGCGTCATCGACACGGCCAAGGCCGTGGCCCACGGTGCGGCTAATCCCGGCCTGGATGTGTGGAATGACATTTGGCTGCAACCGGCCAACTTGAAGAAGTCCATGGCCGTGGGCGCGGTGCTGACCATTCCTGCCGCCGGCAGCGAGACCAGCGACTCGGCGGTGCTCACCGATGGTGACAGCGGTATGAAACGAGGCCTCAACACCCAGCTGAACCGTCCGGTATTTGCCATTCTAGACCCCAAGCTGCCCGCCACATTGCCCGCGTTCCAGTTGGGCTGCGGCGTGACAGACATTATGATGCATACCCTGGACCGGTATTTCAATCCGGATATGGATAACCAACTGACCGATGAACTGGCCGAAGCGCTGCTGCGGGTGGTCATTGACAACGGTCTCAAGGTCCTCAAGGACCCGGAGAACCAGCAGGCCATGAGTGAAATCCTGTGGGCGGGCAGCCTGTCCCACAACGGTCTGACGGGCCTGGGCGGCCGCAAGGATTTCGCCCCCCATCAGCTGGGCCACGCCTTGGGCGGCATGTTCGACAAGGCCCACGGCGCCACTCTGGCAGCCATTTGGGGTTCCTGGGCCCGGTACACCTGCAAGGGGGACGCCAATGTGGGCCGCTTTGCCCGATATGCCCGCAATGTCTGGCATCTGGACGGCGAGGCCATGGGGGACATGGAGCTGGCGTTGGGCGGCATCGCCGCCACGGAGAGCTATTTCCAGGCGTTGGGCATGCCCACCTGTCTGGAGGAACTGGTGGGCCGCACTTTGGACGGCGAGACGCTGGCGGAGCTGGCGTACCAGTGCAGCTACAGCGGCACCCGGACCATCGGCACCTTTATGGTCCTGAACCAGGACGATATGCTGGCCATCTATACCGCCGCCAACGGACGGCGCAAACTCTCCTTTGAGCAATAACGGATTTCAGAGAAAGAAGGAACTTCCAATGGCGAACATTGCAATTATGGGCTTCGGCACCGTCGGTTCCGGTGTGGCGGAGGTTGTACACACCAACCAGGATTCCATCCGCCGCCGGACCCTGGAGCCGGTGACGGTAAAATATATTCTCGATACCCGGGATTTTCCCAACAGCACCTATGGTCATCTGGTGATCCATGACTTTTCCATCATCGAACAGGACCCGGAGATTCAAGTGGTGGTGGAGTGCATCGGCGGCTGCGGCGTGGCTCTGGATTTCACCCGCCGGGCCTTGCTGGCCGGTAAGGATGTGGTCACCTCCAATAAGGCCCTGGTGGCTGCCCACGGTCTGGAGCTGCTGGCTCTGGCCAAGGAGCAGGGCCGCAACTTCCTCTTTGAAGCCAGTGTGGGCGGCGGCATTCCCGTCCTGCGGCCCCTGGCCTTCTGCCTGGCGGGCAACCGTATCGAGGAGATCTGCGGCATTCTCAACGGCACTACCAACTATATCCTCACCAAGATGATCCGCGACGGCGAGCAGTTTGATGATGTCCTCAAGCGGGCCCAGGAGAAGGGTTACGCCGAAGCCGATCCCACCGATGACGTGGAGGGCAAGGACGCCTGCCGGAAGATCTGCATTCTGGCGGCCCTGGCTTATGGTATCCATGTGTATCCGGAGCAGGTCTACACCTGCGGCATCACCGGCATCCGGCCCCAGGATGTGGCCTGCGCCGACGCTCTGGGCATGCAGATCAAGCTGTTCGGACGCACCTTCCTGACCGAAGAGGGAAAAATTGCCTTGTACGTTTCTCCCCACCTGATTCCCAACGACAAGCCCCTGGCCAGCGTCGAGGGCGTATTCAACGCCATTATGATTCGCGGCAACGCCGTGGGCGAGACCATGTTCTATGGACGCGGCGCGGGTAAGCTGCCCACGGCCAGCGCTGTGGTGGGCGACGTGGTGGACTGCATTCTCCACCGGGAGAAGCGCCGTGCTATCGATTGGGAAGCAGGCAGCGGCGAGGAAGTTGTACCCTTTGAAAGCCTGGAACTGCGGTGGCTGGTGCGCACCGAAGCGGCGGCGGGTGCTGTGGCGGCGGCCCTGGGTCCGGTGGAAGCCGTGCCCGGCCAGAACGGCGCTTATGTGACGGGTCCTGTTTCCAAGGCCAAGCTGGACGAACTGCGGGAAAAGGGATTTTCGATTCTGTCGGCCATCCCGGTTCTCGATTGACCAACCGAACCGAAATGGGCTGTTGCAGTATGGCGATAACAGGAAAAAGATAAAAGTTTTACTCGATTTTTTTCAAAAAATCGTGGGGTCCAGGGGCAAAGCCCCGGTCGCCCGTCGCAACGGGCGAAACACCCCGTCGTCCCCAAGCGCCATCCGCAGATGGCGCAATCCCCGGCCAACGGCCATGCCCCCCGCCGCCGCCCCCTACGGGGGTGGACGGCGGGGGGCATTTATTGACAATGGTGCGGCATGGCACATTCCGTCCGGGGCCGTCAAGGATGCCGGCCCCTACACGAATGGGAATAGATGGCTCTTGCCAGCGGCGGGACACATAGGTCCCGCCCTACAAATAAAATTCAAGCCCTACACGCACAAAACGGGAGTACCGCTGCTGCGGTACTCCCGTTTGATACAAAGGATAAATCAGGCCTTGCCGGCGCAGCCCAGGACGTTCACCAGCTTATGGCGAACCAGTTCCTTGATGTTGGCGCGGGCGGGCTTCAGGTACTCGCGGGGATCGAACTTGTCGGGATGCTCATTGAAGAAGGCACGGATGGTGCCGGTCATGGCCAGACGCAGATCGGAGTCAATGTTGATCTTGCAGACGGACAGCTGAGCGGCGTGACGCAGCTCCTCCTCGGGGATACCAACAGCGTCGGGCATCTTGCCGCCGTTCTCGTTGATCATCTTCACATAGTTCTGGGGAACGGAAGAGGAACCGTGCAGCACGATGGGGAAGCCGGGCAGACGCTTGGAGACTTCCTCCAGCACGTCGAAACGCAGGGGAGGGGGAACCAGGATGCCCTGCTCGTTGCGGGTGCACTGAGCGGCGGTGAACTTGTAAGCGCCGTGGCTGGTGCCGATGGCAATGGCCAGGGAGTCGCAGCCGGTCTTGGTGACGAACTCTTCGACTTCCTCGGGACGGGTGTAGGAAGCGGCATGGGCCTCAACCTTCACATCGTCCTCGATGCCGGCCAAGGTGCCCAGCTCGGCCTCGACCACAACGCCGTGATCGTGAGCGTACTCAACGACCTTCTTGGTGACGGCGATGTTGTCCTCGAAGGACATGGAGGAGGCGTCGATCATGACGGAGGTGAAACCGCCGTCGATGCAGCTCTTGCAGGTCTCGAAGTCGGGGCCGTGGTCCAGGTGCAGAGCGATGGGAATTTCGGGGCATTCAGCAACAGCGGCCTCCACCAGCTTCACCAGATAGGTGTGGTTGGCGTAGGCGCGGGCGCCTTTGGAAACCTGCAGGATGACGGGGGATTTCTCCTCGCGGCAGGCTTCGGTGATGCCCTGGACGATCTCCATGTTATTGACGTTGAAAGCGCCGATGGCGTAGCCGCCCTCGTAGGCCTTCTTAAACATCTCGGTGGTTGTAACAAGAGGCATTGGTAACACTCCTTACTAGTAATCTTCGTTTATTTTACCAAAATCCGAGGAAAAGTGCAATAGATGAATTTACAATTCTCAGACGATGTGCTATAGTATATCTGTCAAGTTTTGTGTAATTTTCACAGCCAACTGTGAAAGAGTTTAGGAGGTAACATTATTATGTCTACTGTACTCAAGGGCGCATGCGTCATCGGCCAGTCCGGCGGCCCCTCCTCGGTCATCAACGCCAGTGCATACGGCGTCATCAAGACCGCTCTGGAGAATGAGAACATCACCACCGTCTACGGCGCTTACCACGGCATCAAGGGCGTGCTCAACGACGAGCTGATGATCATGGACCAGGAGGACCCGGCAGAACTGGAGCGCCTGCTGTACACCCCCTCTTCCGCTCTGGGTTCCTGCCGCTACAAGATCGCTGATCCCGATGAGGATGAGACCGATTACAAGCGCATTCTGGAGATCTTTAAGAAGTACAACGTCCGTTACTTCTTCTACAACGGCGGCAACGATTCCATGGACACCTGCGAGAAGGTTTCCCGCTACATGGCCAAGGTTGGTTATGAGTGCCGCGTGATGGGCGTGCCCAAGACCATCGACAACGACCTGTTCGGCACCGACCACTGCCCCGGCTTCTCCTCCGCCGCCAAGTATATCGCCACTTCCTTCATGGAGGTCAGCCGCGACGCTCACGTCTATGACACCGGCATGGTCACCATCATCGAGTGCATGGGCCGTCACGCCGGCTGGCTGACTGCCGCTGCCGCTCTGGCCGGCATCAAGGGCGATGGTCCCGACTTCATCTACCTGCCCGAAGTGGACTTCGACATGGACAAGTTTGTGGCCGACGTCTCCGCCCGCTATGAGAAGAACAAGAACTGCATTGTGGCTGTCTCCGAGGGCATCCACTACGCCGACGGCACCTTCGTTGCCGAGGCCAAGACCTCCGGTACCGACGGCTTCGGCCATGCCCAGCTGGGCGGCCTGGCTGCTCTGCTGGCCAACGTCATCAAGGAGAAGACCGGCGCCAAGGTCCGCGGCATCGAGCTGAGCCTGCTGCAGCGCTGCGCCGCCCACTGCGCTTCCGGCAACGATATCCAGGAGTCCTTCAACTCCGGTAAGACCGCTGTTGAGGCCGCTGTGGCCGGTGAGACCGGTAAGATGGTGGGCTTCGAGTGCGACCGCACCAACGGTTACACCTGCAAGACCAAGCTGTTCGATCTGGACAAGGTGGCCAACTTCGAGAAGAAGTTCCCCAAGGAGTGGATCAACGCCGAGGGCAACTATGTGACCAACGACTTCATCGACTACTGCCTGCCTCTGATCCAGGGCGAGACCCCCATGGTCAAGGAGGACGGTCTGCCCCGCTTCTGCAACCTGAAGAAGGTTTTTGCCAAGTAATTTTTTCAGACATCGCAAAACCGCCGCCGGAACTTCCGGCGGCGGTCTTCGTTTATGCTTCTGGAGTATCTTCTGGCGGCATATGGCGCCGGAAGGCCCGTTCCACGGGTACGGTCCAAACCAGGGCCGTCAGGCAGGGGAGAAACAGCATGGGGAACAGGAGCCATGCTGTCACCAGCGCGGAAAAAAGGGTCACAACCACCAGAATCACCGTGCTCAGCAGATGGGCAAAGGTGAACTGGAGGGCCGTCTTCACCAGAGCCAGGGGCGTAAAGGTGAACCGGGACAGCAAAGGCCACATCCACAGAAACATCCCCGTTGGGATGATCAGGGCTACGGCGTAGACAGCCAGCATCACCGGCGCACCGGATATGCCGGCCACCTGCCCCCGCCACAGGAGGGCAAGGCCCCGGTACAGCAGAACCAGCAGGAAGCCAAAAACCACCGTCAAAAGACTGGAGGGAGGCAGCTCCCGCCGGAAGGTCCGGAGAAATCGCCGCCAGGGCCCGGAGTCGCCGCCCCGCAGACAGTGGGAAACGGCGTCATAGAGGGCCGTGGTGGACGCTCCCAAAGTGAACAGGGGCAGGGAAACGGTAAACCACATGGCGCTGAGGACCAATACATCGGCCAGCGTCCCCAGGCCCCGCCACAGGGGCCGCTCCTGGTCAAAAAGGGAGGCCATGGCTTACAGCTCCGGCAGGGAAGCGGCGGCGGCGGACTGACCCACCCGGCGGAACTTTTCGTCGGGCAGCGTCAGGCGCACGGCCTCATTGACTTCGGGGTATTCGTCGGCCAGGACGCTCTTACAGGTGGACAGAAGCAGGTCACCGCCCTTACCGGACATGACGCGGCCCAGCAGCAGCACGTACTTATAGCCGTACAGTTCATAATAATAGGAAAGGGCATGGGCCAGATACACGCCGATGGACTCATAAACGGCGGCGGCGCGCTTGTCGCCCTCCTCCATAAGACCCTGGACCACTTTCAGCTTCTCAGCGGGGGACAGGCTCTCGTCCAGCTCAATACCGGCGGCAGGGGCCAACTTGATGATGCCGTCCTGGGAGAAGTATTTGACGCCGCAGCCGATATCGCCGGACCACTCATCCTCCATGGCGTTGGGGTTGGCGTCCACGGGCACGAAGGCCAGTTCGTTGAGCCAGCCGGTGATGTTGCCGTGGCTATCCACGTAGCCCACGGCCTCGCTGGTGCCCATGGCGATGCCCAGAACGTTGTTGTCCTCCAGGCTCATGGCGCCGGCCAGAGCCGTCACGTCGCCGTCGTTGGCCACGGCGATGGGCACGTCACCGAATTCCTTGGCGGCTCGCAGATAGATATCCTTCACCTTGGCGTCGAAGAGGTCCTGGGGTACTTTCAGGAACAGGGAGGCCACCATGGTGCGGTTGTCAATGTACACACCGGCGGAGGAAACGCCGATGGCGTCCACGCGGGGCATATGGGCAGCGGCGGCCTTCATGGCATCCACAATGCCCTGGTAATGATAGTCGGGGTCCGCGGTGGTCTTGGGGAACCAGACCACTTCCTCAGAGTAGACGCTCTCGCCGTCGATGACGGCGGACACCTTGCGGTCGGAGCCGCCGGCGTCAAAGCCAATGCGGCAGCCGTTCAGATGGCGACCGATGGCCTGGGGATTGCTCTTCTCCTCCGGCAGCTTCTCACAGGAAACCACTTCAAAGGGACGCTCATAGACCCGGGCCATAAAGTCGGCGTCAAAGGCACGGGAACCCTCAGCGGTATAGGCTGCTTTCAGCGTCTCATAAACGGTCTCGTCGCCGCGGACGTACACCCGGAAGCCGCCCTTCATCCAGAGCAGCGTCTTGACCAGCCGGTCCACATAGTAGCGGTCGGCCTCGGCCATGTCGGGAGTGCCGTGGATAAACGTCTCACAGACGGCCACCTGACCATTGGAACGCTCCACCGCCAGACCCAGGGGCTTGCGAGCCGTTTTCAAAAAGGCCCGGTTGAACAGCCCCAGGGGCGCATAGTTGGGGTCCAGCGCCGGAATGTGGCGCGGGGCGACTTCAATACCATAGCAATTCATAGTGTAAAACCTCCATATGATGGAAAAAGCCCTAGGCTGTCGGAATACCCGCAAATTCTGCCGGGACAAATCGGCAGGGTATATGTGCGGGGGACAAAAAGCCCTTGGTTTTTACGGTAGTATACCATGTTCTTTCCAGTTTGTCACTATAAAACAGAATATAATTTTCAAAAAATAATATTTGTTGAAAAAATCTTTCGACGGTGGTAAAATGGATGCACCAATACGACGGCCATGGGGGCCGCCTGGAGTTTTACGGAATGAAAAGGAGCTATATACCCATGAATACCAAGGAATTGTTGACGGAGCATCGCGTATGGGTCCGGGATCAGCTGGACAAGAGCGTGAATTTCTGGCTCAAGCACGGCATGGACCCCGTCAATGGCGGCGTCTACACCTGTCTGGACCGGGAGGGCAAGGTCTATTCCACCGACAAGAGCGTGTGGATGCAGGGCCGCTGTGCCTGGACCTTTGCAGCCCTCTGCGCCACCTACGGCGTCAAGGAGGAATGGCTGGCCGCCAGTAAGAGCTGCCTGGACTTCCTGGAGAAGTTCTGCATCAACCGTGCTGCCGGCAACCGCATGTATTTCACCGTCACCGGTGACGGCAAGCCCCTGCGTCAGCGCCGGTACTGCTTCTCCGAGGGCTTTTACGCCATTGCCAACGCCGAATATTACGGCGTCACCGGCGATAAGGTCTGCCTGGAGCGGGCAAGAGCAGCATATGATCTGATCTGGAAGCTGAACCAGGGCCTCATCCAGGACCCCACGGGCCTGGGTCCCAAGACCATTCCCGAGACCCGCAGCGGCCGCGGTCTGGCCAACCCCATGATCTATCTGAACACCACCTCCGTTCTGCGCCGCGTGGACCCGGAGCAGGAGGCCCTTTATAATGAAAGAGCTGCCAAGTGCGTGGAGGAGATTTTCCAGTATCACTTCAAGCCGGAACTGGGTTGCACCCTGGAGAACGTGGGTCCCAACGGCGAATTCCGCGGCGAAGTCACCGAGGGCCGCGTGGTCAACCCCGGCCACGACATCGAATGCTCCTGGTTCCTGATGGAGGACGCCAACCGCACCGGCAACCAGAAACAGTTTGACACGGCCCGGAAGATTTTTGATTTGGCCATCAACGCCGGCTGGGACAAGGAGTACGGCGGCCTGCTGTACTTTATCGACTGCCTGGGCAATCCCCCGGAGTCCTACGAGCATGACATGAAGCTGTGGTGGCCCCACAATGAGATCCTGATTGCTTCCATGATGCTCTACCGCGACACCGGCTGCGAGGAGTATCTGGAGTGGTTCAACAAGACGCTGGACTACTGCAAGACGTACTTTGCCGACGACGAATTCGGCGAGTGGTACGGCTATCTGCGCCGCGACGGCAAACCCACCATGCCTGCCGCCAAGGGCTCCACGTTTAAAGGCCCGTTCCATCTGCCCAGAATGCTGATGATGGTGGACACCATGATCGGCCAGATTCTGGACCGGGCATAAGACCGGCTGCGGGCGGCCCTGACCGGGGCCGCCCAGCCCATCCATACGGTATTTTCAAAAACGAAAGGGGAGAGACGATGCCGGATACTGGAAACGTATTTGACAAGATCAGCAGCGAATATTACCAACTGACCACAGCCGAGCGGAAGGTGGCCGACTACGTCATTGCCCATCAGCGGGATACCCAGTTTATGTCGATCTCCGATCTGGCCGAAGCCTGCGGCGTGGCCGAAGCCACGGTGTCCCGCTTCTGCCGCCGCCTGCAATACAAGGGCTACAACGCTTTCAAACTGGCGGTTGCCAACTCCACGGCCCGCCACGCCGGACACCCCGTGGTGGTGGGGCAGTCTGAGGACCTGGACACCATTCCGGAGGTCTGCCGCAGGCTCTACGCGGCCGACGCTGACGCCCTGGCCCAGACCATGGCGCTGGTGCGGCCGGAGGCCATGGCCAAGGCCGGAAAAATCCTGTCGGAGGCCACCCGCGTGCTGTGCATGGGGCAGGGAGGATCCATGATTATGGCCATGGAGGCGGCCCATCTGTTTTCCACGGCCTTTCCCGGTTATATGCCGGTCTATGACTCCCATTTGCAGATCATTTCCGCCGCCACCCTGACCGCCGCAGACGCGGTGCTGTTCTTCTCCTATTCCGGCTCCACCCAGGAGATTCTGGAGCTGCTGAAGGTGGCAAAGGAGCAGGGGGCCAAAATCATTCTGGTGACCCGCTTCCCCAAATCCCCGGCGGCGGCCTGCGCCGATGTGATTCTCCAATGCGGCGCCAATGAGGCGCCCTTGCAGCTGGGGTCCGTCCCGGCCCGGATGGCACAGCTGTTTCTCATTGATGTGCTGTTTGCTGAGGTGTGCCGTATCAGCGGCCCCAGAGCCCGGACCAACCGGGAACGGGTGGCGGCGGCCCTGGCGGAGCGCCACATCTGAGCGGCGGAAAAAGAAAATGGAGAAACCGATTTCAGCAGCCGGTATCCCGTGAATTTTGTGGGATTCCGTGGGAAAATATTGCCTTTTGTTGAAAATTACTTTCATACAGCAACAGAAAAAAATATCTAATTTTCAAAAGTGCTGAAAATAATTTTCAAAAATCTATTGACATTGTCACTAATCAAAGCTATCATACAGATATTCCATCTAGGTGAAACGTTACAAACTGTGTAAACACCTGGTAAATTTTTTGAGGAGGCAAATTCCATGAAAAAGCTTCTTGCACTGCTCCTTGCTCTGACCATGACCTTTGGTATGGTCGCCTGCGGCGGCAAGGACACCACGGACACCGGCAATACCACCGAGCCCGGCACCACGGAAACCAACGACACCGCCAACACCGGTGACACTGCCGAGGGCGGCGAGACCACCGGCGACGCCACCGCGATCACCATCTGGACCTACCCCATCGGCAAGTTCGGTGACAGAGACGCCGTCAACGAGCTCATCGCCAAGTTCAACGAAGTACATCCCGAGATCTCCGTCACCCTGGAGCTGCTGGACTACACCAACGGTGACACCCAGGTCACCGGCGCCATCACCGCCGGCACCACGCCTGACATCATCATGGAAGGCCCCGAGCGTCTTGTGACCAACTGGGGCGCTGCCGGTAAGATGGTGGACCTGTCTGATCTGTGGACCGACGAGGTCAAGGCTGACATTGAGGCCACCAGCCCCTCCGTTGTCTCCGCCTGCCAGCTGGACGGCAAGTACTACGAGTACCCCCTGTGCATGACCACCCACACCATGGCCATCAACTATGAGGCCTTTGAGGCTGCCGGCGCTCTGCAGTACATTGACGAGGAGACCCGCACCTGGACCACTGAGGACTTCCAGAACGCTCTGAAGGCCCTGAAGGACGCCGGTGCTACCCCCGTCAACGGCATCGTCTACTGCGGCGGCCAGGGCGGTGACCAGGGCACCCGTGCGCTCGTCAACAACCTGTTCTCCGGCACCTACACCAACGCCGAGCACACCGCCTACACCGCCAACTCCCCCGAGAACGTGGAAGCTCTGACCCTGCTCCAGACTCTGGTCAACGATGGTCTGCTGGTGGCTGACCCCGCTGCCCAGGCTTCCGATGAGCTGCAGCAGTTTGCCAACGGCACCGCTGCCATGACCTTCTGCTGGAACGCCTCCAACAAGGCCCAGTACGCTGCAGACGTTTCCTTTACTCCCTTCGCCATGGCCTTCCCCTCCGATGACGGCGTGCCTGAGCTGTGCGGCGGTATCTGGGGCTTCGGCATCTTCGACAACGGTGATCAGGCCCGCATCGACGCTGCCAAGACCTTCATCCAGTTCGTCTGCGACGATGAGACCCAGGCTGCTGCCAGCGTCCAGATGACCGGCTTCTTCCCCGTCCGTGCTTCTTTGGGCAACGTCTATGCCGGCACCGAGACCGAGGCTGACGCTGACGAGTTCCTGACCCTGATGCCCTATCTGGGTGACTACTACAACGTGACCGGCGGTTGGACCGAGCAGCGTACCCTGTGGTTCAACATGCTGCAGCAGGCCTTCTCCGGCACCGACGCCCAGACCGCTGCCGATACCTTTGTGGAAAGCGCCAACGCCAACATCAAGTAAGCGCGCTGGTATCCGAACCTGACTTCGTACCGTGCCCGCTCCCTTGCGAGGGGGTGGGCACGGATTTTGCCCGCCATTTATTTTACTAGAGAGGGAGAGATCCATGACGCAACGATCCAACGCGGCCGCCTCCAAACAACCGCCGAAACTCAGCATCCATCAGAGAAGCAGAGTTCTGGCGCGGAAAGAGACTCTGTCGGCCTACCTGTTCCTGTTACCCAGTCTCATCTTTTTCCTGGGCTTTGTGGTCGCGCCCATGGTCATGTGTCTGGTATACAGCTTCTTCGACATGGGCCTGAATATGGACGAAGCCACCTTCGTGGGCCTTGGAAACTACTTCGAAATGTTCCAGGATGCCATTTTCCAGAAAGGCTTCCTCAACACCGTCATCATTGTGGTGGTGGCTGTGCCCACCGTTACGGCCTTTTCTCTGTGGGTCAGCTCGGCCATCTACCAGATGAAGGCCTTTACCCGTTCCTTCTACCGCTGTGTGTTCTATCTGCCGGTGGTCACCGGCACCGTGGCCGTCACCGTGGTTTGGAAGTGGATGTTCAACCCCTACAACGGCCTGATCAACCAGATTTTCGACTCTGTGGGCTTCAACTGGCTGGGTAATTCCTCCACGGCCCTGGCCTGTATCATTATGATCCTGTTCACCACCTCCATCGGTCAGCCCATCGTTCTGTATGTGGCGGCCCTGGGCAATGTGGACCACTCCCTGGTGGAGGCGGCCCAGGTGGACGGCGCCACCAAGTTCCAGGTCTTCTGGAAGGTCAAGTGGCCCCAGATCATGCCCACCACCCTGTACATCCTGGTCATCACCACCATCAACTCCTTCCAGTGCTTCGCGCTGATTCAGCTGTTGACCAGCGGCGGTCCCAACCACGCCACCGACACCATCATGTACTATATCTTCGACATGGCCTACAAGTATCACCGCTTCGGCTATGCCAACGCCATGGGCGTGATCCTTGCCATTATCATTGCGATCTTCTCTGCTGTGCAGTTCAAGCTCGCCAAGTCTGAAACCTGAGGAGGTGAGAAGATGAAAACGAAAAACCGTCTGTCCGATACCCCTATGAGCTACCGGATTTTTACCATTGTCGTACTGATTCTTCTGGCCATCTTCTTCATCTTCCCCCTGTACTGGATCATCACGGGTTCCTTTAAGGACAATAAGATCATCATTGCCCAGGACCCCCAGTGGTTCCCCCTGACTCCCACCCTTGCCAACTACGTCAAGCTCTTTGACCGTCCCGCCCTCCAGTGGCTGCTGAACATCGTCGTCATCTGCGTGGGCGCCATGGTTCTGACTTGTCTTACCGCCTCCCTGGCCGGTTATGCCCTGGCCAAGAAGCGCTTTTACGGCCGGGCGTTCCTCTTTGGTATGATTACCTGCGCCATGGCGCTGCCCAAGCAGGTCATCGTCATCCCCCTGCTGCAGGAGATGAGCGCCATCGGTCTCCATGACACCCTGTGGGCCGTGATTCTGCCCACCGTGGGCTGGCCCTTCGGCGTGTTCCTGATGAAACAGTTCTCCGAGACCATTCCGGGAGAGATTCTGGAAGCGGCCCGGGTGGACGGCGCCAGCGAAGTGCGCACCTTCTGTTCTGTGGTGTTCCCCATGATCAAGCCCGGCATCGGTGCTCTGGCCATCTTCACCTTTGTCAACACCTGGAACGACTACTTCATGCAGTTGATCATGCTCAACAGTGAGGCCAAATGGACCCTGCCCCTGGGCATTGCCCGTATGCAGGGCGAAATGTCCAACGACTTCGGCCTGATTATGGCCGGCGCTACCCTGGCTGCCGTGCCCATCGTGGCCATCTTCATCGCCTTCCAGCGCTATTTTACCCAGGGCATCTCCATGGGTGCTGTCAAGGGCTGATGGACTGTTCCAAGCAGCCAACTGCTGCGGCTGCACCAAGCTGAGACCGTACCGGCGCATCCCATGGCGCCGGTACGAATTTGAAACACGGTTCCCAAAATTGTCTTCAAGGTTCTCCTGCAGAACCCGTAATATTATACTTTGGAGCGTTGTATAACCATGAAAGACTTTACCAAGTATCAAGGCATCATCCCCGCGTTCTACGCCTGCTATGACGCGGAGGGCAACATCAACCCCGAGGGCGTCCGGGCCCTGACCCGTTACCACATCGAGCAGGGCGTCAAGGGCGTCTATGTGGGCGGCTCCTCCGGCGAGTGCATCTACCAGAGCGTTGCCGAGCGGAAGCTGGTTCTGGAGCAGGTGATGGCTGAGGCCAAGGGCAAGCTCACCGTCATTGCCCATGTGGCCTGCAACAACACCGCCGACAGCCGGGAGCTGGCAGCCCATGCCGAATCCCTGGGCGTCGATGCCATTGCCGCCATCCCCCCCATCTACTTCCATCTGCCCGAGCATGCCATTGCCAAGTACTGGAACGACATCTCCGACGCCGCTCCCAATACGGATTTTATCATCTATAATATTCCCCAGCTGGCCGGTGTGGCCCTGACCGGCTCCCTGCTGGCCGAAATGCAGAAGAACCCCCGCGTCATCGGCGTGAAGAACTCCTCCATGCCGGTGCAGGATATCCAGATGTTCCGCGATACCGGCGCCATCGTCTTCAACGGTCCCGACGAGCAGCTGCTGGCCGGTCTGGCCACCGGCGCCATCGGCGGTATCGGCGGCACGTATGGTGTCATGCCCAAGCTGTACATCCGCATCCGGGAGCTGTTCCTGGAGGGCAAGATGGAGCAGGCCCGCGAGATCCAGAACGAGTGCTGCCGCATCATCTACAAGATGTGCTCCGCCAAGGGCAATCTGTATGCCGTCATGAAGGCTGCCATTGTCAAGATGGGCGGCCCCGACTGCGGCTCTGTCCGTCTGCCCCTGGCTCCGCTGGCTGAGAGCGACGCTCCCATTGTTGATGAGACTGTGGCCGCTATCACTGCTGCTGTAGCCAAATACTGCTAACTGCTTTTGAAACGTCACCAAGGAGGAAATCAATCATGAGAATCATTGTCTGCCCCGATTACAACGCCATGAGCCGCCAGGCTGCCAACGTCATTGCCGCTCAGGTCATCATGAAGCCCGACTGTGTCCTGGGTCTGGCCACCGGCTCCACCCCTGTGGGCGCTTATCAGCAGCTGGCCAAGTGGCAGCAGCAGGGCGATGTGACCTTTAAGGACGTCCGCACGGTCAATCTGGACGAGTACCGCGGCCTGCCCGGCACCCATGACCAGAGCTACCGCTACTTTATGAACACCAACCTGTTCGACCACATCGACATCGACAAGGCCAACACCTACGTCCCCAACGGCATGGCCGAGGATGTGGACGCCGAGTGTGCCGCTTACGACGAGCGCATTCAGGAGTTCGGCGGCATCGACCTGCAGCTGCTGGGCATCGGCCATGACGGCCACATCGGCTTCAATGAGCCCGCCGACCACTTCTCCTGCGGCACCAACTGCGTGGAGCTGACCGACATGACCATTGACGCCAACGCCCGCTTCTTTGCCAACCGCGACGATGTGCCCCGTCAGGCTCTGACCATGGGCATGCAGGCCATCATGCAGGCCAAGGCCGTGCTGATGGTGGTCAGCGGCGCCGACAAGGCTGAGATCATCCGCAAGTCCTTCTGCGGCCCCATCACCCCCGAGGTCCCCGCTTCCATTCTGCAGCTCCATCCCAATGTCACCCTGGTCGGTGACGAGGCCGCTCTGGCCGGCCTGAAGGAGGAGGGTCTCGTATGAGACTGACCGGCGCACAAGTCTTTGATCCCATCCACGGCTTTGTGGAGCGGGACGTCTGCTTCGACGGCGGTAAAGTCGTCGAAGCGGCCGACGGTGCTGTGGACGTTTCCGGCCGCTATGTGATTCCGGGTCTGACGGATCTGCATTTCCATGGCTGCCGCGGCGCGGATTTTTCTGACGGCGACCCCGAAGGGCTCCAGACCATGGCGGACTATGAGCTGTCCCGCGGCGTGACCCAGATCTGCCCGGCCGGTATGACCCTGGAGACGGCGCAGCTGGAGAAAATCTGCCGCATGGGCGCCGAGCACCGCAAGAACAGCAAGAGCGGCGCGGAGCTGGTGGGCATCCATCTGGAAGGTCCCTTCCTGTCCATGGCCAAAAAGGGCGCCCAGAACGGCGCATGGCTCCAGAACCCCAACGTGGAACTGCTGGAGCACCTGATGGACTGTGCCGAGGGTCTGGTGAAGCTGGTGTCCATTGCCCCCGAGCTGGACGGCGCCATGGACTTTATCAAGGCTGTCAGCGACCGGGTGGCCATCAGTCTGGCCCATACCACGGCCACCTATGACATTGCCAAGGAAGCCTTCGACAATGGCGCATGCCATGTGACCCACACCTACAACGCCATGCCTCCCTTCAATCACCGGGAGCCCGGCGTCATCGGCGCCGCCGCCGACTGCGATCATGTCTACTGTGAGATCATCAGCGACGGCGTCCATATCCACCCGGCCGTCATCCGGGCCACCTTCCGCATGATGGGCAAGGACCGGATGATTCTGGTCAGCGACACCATGCGGGCCGCCGGTATGTCCGACGGTGCCTACACCCTGGGCGGCCAGGATGTGACGGTGGTGGGCAACAAGGCCACTCTGGCCGACGGTACCATTGCCGGCAGCGCCACCGATTTGATGGCCTGCATGAAAACCGCTGTGTCCTTCGGCATTTCCCTGGCGGACGCTGTGACGGCCGCCGCCGTCAACCCCGCCAAGGCCCTGGGCCTGTACGATCAGTACGGCAGCCTGGAGGTGGGCAAGGCGGCCAATGCCGTGGTCCTCGATCAGGACCTGAATATCCGGGCCGTCATTCTGCGGGGCAACGTGGTCCACGGCGCTCTGTAATCGTTGAAACCGGCGTATTTACCGCCGCGTTCCAATATCCTGCTTTTCCAATCCATACAGCAAACACCCACCGGCATTGCCGGTGGGTGTTTGCTGTATATATGGAATTAAGCACGGAGAAATCCCTTGCCGAAGATTTCGCTGGAATTGGTGATGAGCATAAAAGCATGAGGGTCGATGCCTTTGAGATACCGCCGCAGGGCCACGGCCTGAGCGCGGCTCAAAGCCGTCAGCACCACCCATTTGTCCTGGTGGCTGTAGGCGCCCTCGCCCTTCCAGTAGGTGGCCGAGCGATGCAGCTGGTGGGTGATATAGGTACAGACTTCGTCGGGGCAGGAGGTCACCAGCATAAAGCTCTTGCGGCGGTTGAACGACTCGATGACCATGTCCACCATTACCGACTTGAGCACCAGACCCAGCAGGGAATAGAGGCCTGTTTCAATGTTGATGACAATGAGGGTCGCGGCGGTAATCAGAACGTCCACATACAGCAGCGCCTTGCCGATGTCCATGCTGGTGTATTTCTTGAGAATCATGGCCAGAATGTCCGTACCGCCGGTGGAGCTGTCCAGGTTAAACAGAATGGCCGCGCCCAGAGAGGGGAGAATCACGGCAAAAAACAGCTCCAGCATCTTCTGGTTCGTCAGGGGATGGGTCATGGGATACAGCCATTCCAGCCCGGCCAGCATGGCCGAGAACAGCAGCGTACAGAAGATGGTACGGATGCCGAAGCCCCGATTCAGAAACACAAAGCCCAAAACCAGGGAGGCAATGTTGATGACCGAGGTAAACGTGGAGGAGCTGACCGTGGGGAACAGGGAGGACAGAATCACCGCGATACCGGTGACGCCGCCGGTGGAGTAGTTGTTGGGAAATTTGAAAAAGTAGACGCCCAGGGCCACCAGCGCGGTGCCCAGGATCAACAGCAGCACTTCCCGTGCTTTGGCTTTCATGGGAGGATTCCCCTTTCTCTGTTTCTTGGGCGGAGGAGCCGCTCCGTCTTTGCGGAAACAGTATAGCACAGGACTTGCAAAAAAGAAAGATGTTTTGCAATTTTTCTTGCAAAATGAAAAACTGGCGTACCATGGGAGAATCTCCGGCTGTTTGTACAAAACCGAGCCGGTGCATTTGTGGGGAATCCATAATTTTTATTACCTTGCTTGACAGAAAACCGTGAAAAAGGTATGATTTTCATAAATGAAACGGGTTTCAAAAGAATGGGATTTCTCATGCGGAGGTGATTGTATGGCCGGTATACGGGATGTGGCCCGCCAGGCCGGGGTGTCGCCCGCCACGGTCTCCCGGGTGATCAACGGCACCACGCCGGTGGCTGCCGACAAGCGGGAACGGGTGCTGCGGGCCATTGAAGAGATGGGCTTTGTCCCCAATGAAGTGGCCCGGTCCCTGTTCAAGAAGTCCAGCAAGACCATTGGTGTGATCATTCCCAGCATTCGCAATCCCTACTTTACCCAGCTGGCCGACGTCATCGACGCAGCGGCCAAGGAGCGGGGATACCGCATCGTCCTATACAATGTCCACCACGATTTGGACCAGGAGCGGGCGGCCCTGCAAATGCTGGCGGCGGCCAATGCCGACGGCGTTATTGTGGCCTCCAACAACGAAGCGCTCCAGGAGGAGCTTGCCCACTATCAAATGCCGGTGGTGGTGGTGGACGCCCTGTTCCAGACGCGGCAGGTCAACGCCTACCTTTACTGCGACTACTACCAGGGCGGACGATTGGCGGCGGAACACCTGACAGCCTGCGGCTGCCGGAATCTGGTCTGCATCCGCGGTGTTCAGGGGCTTTATACGGCCCAGGCCCGCTATGAGGGCTACCGGGACTACTGCCGGGAGCACGGGTTGACGGAGCAGGTGGTGGAGTGCGACTACGATTTTGAAGCGGGTCTGTCCATGACGGAGGAGCTGCTGGAACGGTTTCCTCAGGTGGACGGCATTGTTGCCTGTAACGACATGGTGGCCATCTCGGTCTATAAGATACTCCACAAGCGGAATATTGCGGTGCCGGATCAGATCCAATTGGTGGGCTTCGATGATATTCATCTGGCCAGCCTGATCTCTCCGGAATTGACTACCATTCATCAACCCATTGACGCCATGGGCCGCCGGGCGGTGGAGGTCATTCTCAACGAGGGCCATCTGCCCAAGGAGGGGAGGCGGCAGAGTTTTCCCGTCTCTCTGGTTCCCAGGGAGACCACCAGAAGCAAGGAATCCCGGTAACGCATGGCCGCACGATGCACAGCGTACATAGAATTAAGGAGGAAGCGCACCCATGAAGGTATTGAACATCGGCTCTCTGAACCTGGACCATGTGTACCAGGTGGACCACATCCTCATGCCCGGCGAGACGGAGTCCAGCTCCAGCCTGAACCACTTTTTGGGCGGCAAAGGCATGAACCAGTCCACGGCCTTGGCCAAAGCCGGGGTGGAGGTCTACCACGGCGGCATGATCGGCCAGGACGGACAGCCTTTTCTGGATGCCTGCAAGGAGTACGGCATCCACGATGAGTATTTGAAACAGATTTCCGGCGAGACAGGCCACACCATCATTCAGATTGACCGCAACGCCCAAAACTGCATTCTGCTGTTCGGCGGCGCCAACCAGAAGCTGACCAAAGAGTACATTGACGAGACGCTGAGCCACTTTGACGCCGGAGACATTCTGCTGCTGCAAAACGAGGTCAATCTGCTGCCCTATATTGTGGACGCCGCCTATGCACGGGGGATGCAGATTGCACTGAACCCCTCGCCCTATGATGCAAAGCTGGACGCGGTGGACATGACGAAAATCTCCATTTTCCTTTTGAATGAGGTGGAGGGCAACCAGATCACCGGACAGACGGAGCCGGAGGACATTCTGGCCGGTATGCGCCGGCGATTCCCCCATGCGAAAATCGTCCTGACGTTGGGCAGCGACGGCGCCATTTATCAGGACGAGCATCAGAAACTGTTCCAGCCCATTTTTAAGGTACAGGCTGTGGATACCACCGCCGCCGGGGACACCTTCACAGGGTATTTCCTGGCGGGACTGGCTGAGGGTCTGGATATGGCAGAGGTTCTGCGCAGAAGTGCCAAGGCTGCCTCCATCGCCGTCACTCGGCCCGGCGCGGCGCCGTCCATCCCGTACCGGCAGGAGGTTCTGGACGCGCTGGCCCAGTAAAGAGGCCGTAAAGACCAGGGGAGAAATTCAAAATTTGTTTTGGAATCGTTCACGATTCATTCAAAATTGCGGCCTATACTAAGGGTGTCAAAAGGAAATACAGTTTACCGGCCCGGACAGCATTGACCGGGGAGCCGACGGTAGACTTCCTCTTTGACTCATCTTATTCTCCTCTTTTCTCTTTCTTCAAACACGACACGCACCCGGCGGAGACACTCCGCCGGGTGCGCACTCTGTCTGGAAAAAACAGAAGATGTTTCCAATTTCTTTTCGAATGCTTCATAACCTGTTCAAATCTGCCCCCTAAAATCATAAGTGTTCCAGGCAGGGGACGGCGGGAACCCGCGGAGGATTTCGTGGGAGGGCGGCCCGCTGCGTGACAGCCTAGAACCCCCATTTGAAACAGGTTTTCAAAATTTTTCTGAATTATTAACACCTTGTTCAAATTTGTACCGTATACTGACACCATCCAAACCGGGAGCTGCCCCCTCGGCTCACGGTTCTGGTAACCCCTCTTTTCTTTCTCTTTCTTTTTTCCAAGGAAACGGCTCGATGCTTCCCCGGCATCGGGCCGTTTCCCGTTGTCCGGAAAAGTGACATACAACGCGGAGTGGAACAGCGATAGAGCAGCGGGGGATGTGTGCAGGGGGCAAGGCCCCCTGCGCGTTCAATCAAAAAAGCCGCTCCCGAATGGGAGCGTAAGGGGGGCTGCTGCCAAGGGCGGCAGCCCCGACCCGATGCTTCCCCGGCATCGGGTCGTTTCCCGTTGTCCGGAAAGTGACATACAACGCGGAGTGAAACAGCGATAGAGCAGCGGGGGTATTGGGCCATTCTCATTGGCAGAGGGCGGCGCTTTCCTATAATTTTTCTGAAATACCTGCCGAAATAGAGTATAGGTAAACGAAATTAGCTGGGCTGATTGTATTTAAGAGAAACGGAAAGGAGAATGGGTATGCCATTGATCATAGGGCAATTGCCCAGATTACCGGATGCGCTGGTCAATACCGGTTGGGTCAAGGAGCTGGATGTGTCCAATCAGGGCGGCGGTCAGCAGACGCCCACGGTTGTGGGAGAAAAGCTGCAATCGCTCAAGGGGGTCAAGCTGGATCAGGTGGATTTGAGCAAGGCCATACCGCTGGACCCGCAATTTGGAGAGAACATCCAGTATGATCTGGACAGTTCGCTGGTGGTGAAAGGCCGGCAGGACTTTGTGGAGTTCACAGATGAAACCGTGTCGGAGAAAGCGCAGGAGCTGGCTGCACGTATGACAGAGTATCCCACCGGGGTGAAATTCTCCATTGACGGGCTGGGTATGGACCAGCTTGCGGAGCTGTTCGGCAACATCGGCAAGGACCTGGACAGCGCGTTTGCAGCCGGGGAACTTTCGGAACAGGAATATGCCGACCTGAACAAAGGGCTGGAGGCCTACAGCGCATTTATGACGGAAAAGTCGGAACAGCAAAAAGCATCGTTTGCTGTCATGAAGCAGACGGCCAAGGCCACAGACGCCAAGATCCGCAGCGGCGCTTCGGAGCAGGAAATGGAAGACTATGCGGCGATGGTGCGGGAAAAGTGGCAGGAGAAGATCAACGAATACCTGGAAGAACATTCGCTTGACCGGACGGCCCTGAGCCAGATGGTTGCCGCCATTCGCGGCGGAACCAATACGGCGTTTCAGATCCTGGCGTAATGTGCGCCGGTCCGGACTTGCTGCACCAACGGCCTTTCGTACCGTTTCTGTCGGCACAGGATGGACAGACAAAAACCGGCGGTATGCTCCCGGAGCGGGCGGCATACCGCCGGTTTTTTATGGCGTCCCGTTTGTAGCCGGAAGGAGCGCCGGTTATTGTGGGCGGCGCTCCGGCGGACCTGCTGGTTGGCCCGTTCCGTCGGGAGGTACGGTCCCGCAGTGTCTCCGGCTGTAGCCCTTTGCTGTGATAGGGGAGGAATCGCCCTAATTTGTTCGTCATTATGCCCAAATATTCGACATTCCCACCACTTTGTCGGAAAAATTTCCTTGACTTATGGTTCCCAGGTGCTAAAATAAGAAAGATTAAATATTTAAAAATTTTTAACTATTGTCGAGAACAGACGGAGGAATTTCAATGAAGTTCGATCTGGTACGGGACGTGATCGTGGAGACGCTCAACTGCGACCTCAGCGACGTCACCGAGGACGCCCGGCTGCGGGAGGATCTCCACGCCGACTCCCTGGCGGCGGTGGAGCTGTGCATGGCCCTGGAAGAGGCCACCGGCGTCACCATTGAGGATGAACGGCTGCCCCAAATGCTGACCGTCGGAGATATTCTGCAATACTTAAAGGAACATACGGAGTGAAATTATGGAGAAGCAAGATCTGTTTGAATTGATGGACCGGTTCGCCCGCAGCGGCTTGCAGCGCATGGCATTGCAGGACGGCGACTTTACCCTGGAGCTGGAAAAGCCCGCCCCCATTGTAGCCGCGCCCGCGGCTGCTCCTGTAGCTGCCGTTTCCGCGACTGCGGTTTCCGCCGCTGCCGCTGTGGTCGAGGCCCCCACTGTGGACAACGCCCTCTATGTGAAGGCCCCTCTGGTGGGTACCTACTACGCCGCGTCCTCTCCCGACGCCGCCCCCTATGTCCGGGTGGGCGACCGGGTGGAAAAGGGTCAGACCCTGTGCCTCATCGAAGCCATGAAAACCATGAATGAAATTCCCGCCCCCTGCGATCTCCTGGTGGAGGAGATTCTGGTGGATAACGGCGCTTTGGTGGCCTTTGATGCCCCCATCCTCCGGTACAGCCATGTTTAAGAAAATCCTCATTGCCAACCGCGGCGAAATCGCCGCGCGGATTCTGCGGGCCTGCCGGGAAATGGGCATCGAGGCTGTCACTGTCTACTCCACCGCCGACGCCGATTCCCTCCATGTGCTCTTTGCCGAGCAGTCCGTCTGCATCGGTCCCCCCCGGGCCGGTGACAGCTACCTCAATATGGATGCCATCCTGACGGTGGCCAAGGCCACGGGCTGCGACGCCATCCATCCCGGCTACGGCTTCCTGTCGGAAAACGACGCTTTTGCCGACGCCTGCCGGGATGCCGGTATCGCGTTCATCGGCCCCAGCGGCGATGTCATCCGCAAGATGGGAAACAAATCCGCCGCACGGGCGCTGATGCAGTCCGTGGGCGTGCCGGTGGTGCCCGGCTCCGACGGTCTGGTCCGGGACGAGGACGAGGCCGTCAAGGTCGGTGCGCGCATCGGCTACCCGGTACTCATCAAAGCCGCTGCCGGCGGCGGCGGACGCGGTATGCGCCGCGTCTATGAGCCGTCGGAAATGCGGGACCTGTTCCGGGAGGCCATGGCCGAGTCCGTGGCCTGCTTCGGCAGCGATGAAATGTACATCGAAAAGCTGATTCTCAACCCCCGCCACATCGAATTTCAGATTCTGGCAGATAAATACGGCAACGTCATCCAGCTTGGCGAGCGGGATTGCTCCGTCCAGCGGAAGAACCAGAAGCTCCTGGAGGAGACACCGTCCCACGCTTTGACGCCGGACCTGCGCAAGCGCATGGGCGACGCCGCCGTGCGGGCGGCCAAGGCTGCTGGTTACGAAAACGCCGGTACCATTGAATTTGTGCTGGCCCCCAACAAGGAATTCTATTTCATTGAAATGAACACCCGCATTCAGGTGGAACACCCGGTCACGGAGATGGTCACTTCCATGGATTTGGTGCGGGAGCAAATCCGCATTGCCGCCGGTCTCAAGCTGAGCCGCACCCAGGAGGAAGTGGAGCTGCGGGGCCACGCCATCGAATGTCGCATCAACGCCGAGAATCCGGCCAAGGAGTTTGCGCCCTGCCCCGGCAAGGCCAGTTTCCTCTATTTCCCCGGCGGTCCCGGCGTCCGCGTCGATACCTGTATGTATAACGGCTATGAGATTCCGCCGTTCTATGACTCCATGGTGGGTAAAATCATCGTCTGGGCCCCCACCCGGCTGGAGGCCATCCGGCGGATGCGCCGCTGCCTGGAGGAATTGACCATCGACGGCGTCCAGACCAATGCCGAATTGATGCACCAGATTCTCTATCATCCCGTCTTTGTCCGCGGCAACTATACCACCGCCTTCCTGGAAGAGCATTTGCCGACCATGCTGGAGTGGATGGCCCGCATAGAGGAGAGTGAAGCATGATCCCCGTATTCAACAAGCGCCGCAAACACATGCTGGCCATGAAGGCCATGCGGGAGGGACAGATTCCGGCGGCCAGCCCCGTGGAGGTCACTTGCCCCAAGTGCCAGACTGCCACGGCCCGGCAGCAGCTGAGCCGCAACCAGTACGTCTGCCCCAACTGCGGCCACCATTTTCCCATCGGCGCGTATTTCCGTCTCAGCCTGATTCTCGATTCCGGCTCCTTCCGGGAACTGGACGAGAACCTGACCTCCGCCGATCCCATGGAGTTCCCCGGCTACAGTGAAAAGCTGGACCAATGCCGTCAGAAAACGGGCCTGTCCGAAGCCGTGGTCACGGCCACAGGCCGCATTGAGGGCCGTAAGGTGGCTGTTGCGGTGCTGGACAGCCGGTTCCTCATGGGCAGCATGAGCGCCGCCGTGGGCGAAAAGGTCACGCGGCTCATCGAACATGCCACCCGTAATCGTCTGCCCGTGGTGATTTTCTCTGCCAGCGGCGGCGCCCGGATGCAGGAGGGCATTCTGTCTTTGATGCAGATGGCCAAGACCAGCGCGGCCTTGGCCCGCCACAGCCAGAAAGGCGGCCTCTTTATCTCGGTCCTGACAGACCCCACCACCGGCGGCGTCACCGCTAGCTTTGCCAGCCTGGGCGACATCACCCTGGCCGAGCCGGGGGCGCTGATCGGCTTTGCCGGTCCCCGGGTCATCGAACAGACCATCGGCCAGAAGCTCCCCGAGGGCTTCCAGAGAGCCGAATATCTGGAGGAACACGGCTTTGTGGACCAGATCGTGCCCCGAAAGCAGATGCGTGCCGTTCTGGCCCAGCTATTGACACTCCACTATCGAGGAGGTGCCGCCCAATGAGCAATCTGACTCCGGCCCAGCGGGTGACCATCGCCCGCCACGAGGGCCGTCCCGGCGTGGCCGACTACATCGAGCACCTGTTTACGGACTTTTTTGAGCAGAAAGGCGACCGCCAGTGCCGGGAGGACCCCAGCATTCTCGGCGGCATTGCCCTGTTCCACGGGAAGCCTGTCACCGTCATTGGCACCCGCAAGGGCAAGAATTTGCAGGAAAATCTCAAGTGCAATTTCGGTATGCCCGGTCCGGAAGGATACCGCAAGGCACTGCGGATTATGAAGCAGGCCGAGAAGTTCGGGCGGCCCATTCTCACATTCATCGACACCCCTGGCGCGTATCCCGGCCTGGAGGCCGAGGCCAGAGGCCAGGGCGAGGCCATCGCCCGGAACCTCTTTGAAATGAGCCAGCTGTCGGTGCCCATTGTGGCCGTTATCACCGGCGAGGGCAACAGCGGCGGCGCGTTGGCTTTGGGTGTGGCCGATACGGTGCTGATGCTGGAAAACGCCGTCTATTCCATTCTGTCCCCCGAGGGTTTCGCCTCCATTCTCTGGAAGGATTCCAGCCGCAGCGGCGAGGCCTGCGAACTCATGAAGCTGACGGCGGAGGACCTGCTGGAACAGAAGGTCATTGACGCCATCATTCCTGAGCCGGAGGGCGGCGCCCATATGGACGTGGAAGCCCAGATGGCCGCCGTGGATCAGGCGTTGACGGCGGCGCTGAACAGCCTGCAAAAGATCAGCGATATCAGCATTGCCGGTCAGCGGTACAAGAAATTCAGAGCCATGGGAGGCAACGGATATTATGATGGGAATTAAAATCATCGCCACCGGCAGTTATCTCCCCAGCAAGGTCGTCACCAACGACGATCTGAGTAAAATCGTCGACACCAGCGACGAGTGGATTGTCAAGCGCACCGGCATCCGAACCCGCCATTATCTGGGCGAAGGGGAGACCCACCAGACCATGGCCGAGGCGGCGGCCAAGCAGGCATTGGAGCGGGCCAACATCGACCGCAGCAAAATCGCGGCCTGTATCGTCACCACCCTGGGCGGCGATTACATCACCCCCACCTGTGCCTGTATGCTCCAGGCGGCGTTGGAACTGGATGAAAACACCGCTTGTTTTGATATGAATTCCGCCTGTGCCGGTTTCCCCTACGGGTTGAAGCTGGCCCAGGGATTGGTCACCAAGGAGCGTCCCTACGCCCTGGTGGTCTCCTGCGAAGCGCTGTCCCGTCTGACGGACTTCACCGACCGCAGCACCTGCGTCCTCTTCGGAGACGGCGCGGGCGCCGTGGTGGTGGAGGGCAGCGAGGACACGCCGGACATCTGCGCCGTTCTGGGCTCCCGCAGCAATCAGCCGGTGCTGTATATCGACGGCTCCACAGAGGAAGGTCCGTCCTACATCCATATGGAGGGCCAGGCCGTTTTCAAGTTTGCCGTGGATATCATTCCCCGCTGCATCCAGTGGATTCTGGACCAGGCCGGGAAGACCGTGGAGGACCTGGACTGGCTGGTCATGCACCAGGCCAATGAGCGCATCATTGACCATGCGGTGAAAAAAATGCAGATGCCGCCGGAAAAGGCCTTTAAAAACATTGCAAAGTACGGCAATATGTCGTCGGCTTGTATTCCCATTGCCCTCAATGACCTGTATGAAGCGGGCCAGCTGCGCAGCGGTATGCGCGTCCTGTGCGTGGGCTTTGGCGGCGGCCTCACCTGGGGCGGCTGCCTGATTGAGATTGGAGGCATTTCGTAAACTATGAAACTCAATGAGATTCTGGGAATTGAATTCCCCATCATCCAGGGCGGCATGGCCAACATTGCCACCGCCGAATTCGCCGCCGCCTGCTCCAATGCCGGGGCCATGGGCCTGATTGGCTGCGGCGGTATGAACACCGAGCAGCTGCGGGCCGAAATCCGCAAGTGCAAGTCCCTCACCGACAAACCCTTTGGCGTCAACCTGATGCTCATGAACCCCTGCGCCGACGAGATGGCCGATATGGTCATTGAGGAGGGCGTCAAGTTCCTGACCACCGGCGCGGGCAACCCCACCAAGTACATGCCCAAGTGGAAAGCCGCCGGAATCAAGGTCTTCCCCGTGGTGGCCGCCGTGGCCCTGGCGAAAATGCTGGAGCGGGCGGGCGCCGACGGCGTCATTGCCGAGGGCACTGAGTCCGGCGGTCACGTCGGTGAGACCACCACCATGGCTCTGGTGCCCCAGGTGGTGGACGCGGTTTCCATTCCTGTCGTCGCCGCCGGTGGTATTGCCGACGGCCGTCAGCTGGCCGCTGCCTATGCGTTGGGCGCTTGCGGCGCCCAGGTGGGCACCTGCCTGCTGACCAGCGTCGAGTGCCCCGTTCACCAGAACTACAAGGAAGCCGTCCTCAAGGCCAAGGATCGGGATACCACCGTCACCGGCCGCAGCGTCGGCGCTCCCGTCCGCATCATCAAAAACAAGATGGCCAGAGAATACGTCCAGCAGGAGTACGCCGGCGCTACCAAGGAGGAGCTGGAGCACTACACCCTGGGCAGCCTGCGCCGGGCCGTCTTCGACGGCGACGTGTCCACCGGCAGCGTCATGTGCGGCCAGGTGGCCGGTATGCTCCATGAGATCAAGCCCGTCCGTCAGATTCTCGAGGAACTGGTGGCCGGATGCGATGCCTGCATCAAGAATCTGGGGTAAGGGCCGATGAAACTTGCGTTTTTGTATGCCGGACAGGGCAGCCAGGCCCCCGGCGTGGGCAAGGACCTGTACAAAGCCTATCCGGCCTTTCGGCAGGTCCTGGACAACGCCCCCGTGGACTTTGATCTGAAAAAGACCTGCTTTGAGGGTGAGCATCTAAACGAGACAAAATACACCCAGCCCTGTATGGTGGCCTTTGCCGCCGGTGTGACGGCGGTTTTGAAAGAGAACGGCATCGAGCCGGAACTGGCCGCCGGTCTGAGCCTGGGCGAGTATTCGGCCTTGTGCGCCGCCGGGGTGTGGGATGCCCCCACAGCCATCGCTCTGGCTGCCTTCCGGGGCAACGCCATGACCGAAGCCGCTAAAGGCATCGACAGCGCCATGGTGGCGGTCCTCAATCTGGACCGCGAGAAACTCCAGAAGGCCTGTGATAAGGCTGCGGATCTGGGTGTGGTGCAGATCGCCAATTACAACTGCCCCGGCCAGCTGGTCATTGCCGGTGAGAAGGCCGCTGTGGAGCAGGCTGCCGTTTATGCTAAGGAACTGGGCGCCCGCCGCTGCATGCCCCTGAACACCTCCGGCCCCTTCCATACGAAGCTGCTGGAGCCTGCCTCCAAGGCCCTCCATGACTATTTCCAGACCATCTCTTTTGTGGAGATGCGTTTCCCGGTGCTGTTCAACTGCCTGGGCGACATGAAGGACGATCAGACCACCATCCAGAGTTTGCTGGAGCGTCAGGTCATGTCCAGCGTCTATATGGAGGACACCATCCGCCGTATGGCCGAGCTGGGCGTGGACACCATTGTGGAAATCGGCCCCGGCAAGGTCCTGTCTGGCTTTGTCAAGAAGACGGCGGCTGACATCAAGACGTATGCCATCACCACCGCCGAGGATCTTCAGAATGTGGTGGCAGAGCTGAAAGGAGCGGCCCAATGATCAATCTGACGGGTAAAATCGCCGTGGTTACCGGAGGCAGCCGCGGCATCGGCCGCGCCATCTGTGAAAAGCTGGCTTCCCTGGGGGCCAATGTGGCGTTCAGCTATGCGGGCAATGCCGCCGCCGCCCAGGAGACGGAAGCGGCTTGCCGCGCCTATGGCGTGGAGGTTCTGGCCATGCAGGCCGACGTGGGCAAGAGCGAGGCTGTGACGGCCCTCATGGACGCCGTAATGGAGAAATTCGGCCGCATTGACATTCTGGTCAACAACGCCGGTATCACCCGGGACAATCTGGCCATGCGCATGAAGGAAGAGGACTTTGATCAGGTCATCGAGACCAATCTCAAGGGCACGTTCCTGACCATGAAGGCTGTGTGCCGTCCTATGATGAAGCAGCGCAGCGGCCGCATCATCAACATGGCCAGCGTTGTGGCCCTGATGGGCAATGCCGGACAAGCCAACTATTGCGCCAGCAAGGCCGGTGTCATCGGCATGACCAAGGCCATGGCCCGGGAGCTGGCCTCCCGCGGCATCACGGTCAACGCCATCGCCCCCGGCTTCATCGAGACCGATATGACGGCCAAGCTGCCGGAGGATGTGAAAACCGCCATGGCGGGACAAATCCCCATGGCCCGCTTCGGCAAGCCCGAGGACGTGGCCAACGCCGTGGCATTTCTGGCCAGTGACGAAGCTGCCTATGTGACGGGACAGGTCCTGTCCGTGGATGGCGGCATGGCCATGTGAGACGGAGGAAGACAATGAGCAAAAGACGCGTTGTGATCACCGGCCTGGGCGCTGTGACGCCGGTCGGCAATGATATTCCCGCCTTCTGGGCAGCCATTCAGGAGGGTAAATGCGGTATCGCCCCCATTACCCTCTATGACACAGAAAACAACAAATGCAAGCTGGCCGCCGAGGTCAAGGACTTTCAGCCGGAGCAGTTCCTGGACAAAAAGGAGCTGCGCCACATGGACCGCTTCACCCAGTTTGCCATGGTGGCGGCCCGGGAGGCCATGGAGGACTCGGGCCTCAATATGGAGCAGGAGGATGCCACCCGCTGCGGTACCGTCATTTCCAGCGGCATCGGCGGTATTGCCACCACGGCGGAGGAGCATTCCAAGGGTTTGACCAAGGGCTTTGACCGGATTTCTCCGTTCTACATCCCCATGGCCATCGCCAATATGGCCGCCGGTCAGATCGCCATTGCCTACGGTCTCAAGGGCATGTGCGCCTGTCCCGTGGCCGCCTGTGCCGGCGGCACCAACGCCGTGGGCGACGCCTTCCGCTATGTCCGCGACGGCTACGCCGAGGTCATGGTCTGCGGCGGCGCGGAAGCCACGGTCCATCCCCAGGGCATGGGCGGTTTCACCTCCATGAAGGCCGTCACCTTTGCCACGGACCCCAACCGGGCCTCCATTCCCTTTGACAAGGAGCGCAGCGGTTTCGTCATGGGCGAGGGCGCAGGCGTCCTGGTGCTGGAGGAATTGGAACACGCCAAGGCCCGCGGCGCGAAGATCTACGCCGAGGTTGTCGGCTACGGCGTTACCTGTGACGCCTATCACATCACTGCTCCCGCCCCCGACGGCGAGGGCGGAGCCAGAGCCATGGCCGAAGCCATGGCCGACGGCAACCTCCAGCTGGAGGATGTGGACTACATCAACGCCCACGGCACCTCCACGCCCCTCAACGACGCCGGTGAGACGGCGGCCATCCGCAAGGTCTTCGGCAGCCACGCCGACAAGCTGATGGTCAGCTCCACCAAGTCCATGACGGGCCATATGCTGGGCGCTGCCGGTGCGGTGGAAGCCATCATCACGGCCCTGAGTCTCCACGACGGCTTTGTGCCCGCTACCATCAACTATCAGGTCCCCGACGAGGCCTGTGACCTGGATATCGTTCCCAACGAGGGCCGCAAGGCAGATATCCGCTGCGCCCTGTCCAACTCTCTCGGCTTCGGCGGCCACAACGCTACCGTGGCCCTGCGCAAGTGGGAGGAATAAGAGATGGCAATGGAGCTGAACAACCGCCAGATTCAGGAGATCATTCCCCACCGGTATCCGTTTCTGCTGGTGGACAAGATCATCGATATGGAGCCGGGCCAGTGGGCCAAGGGCATCAAGTGCGTCACGGCCAACGAGGCCCAGTTCCAGGGCCACTTCCCCGGCAATCCGGTGATGCCCGGCGTGCTGATGATTGAGGCCTTGGCCCAGGTAGGTGCCGTCTGTGCCCTGTCCCTGCCGGAAAACAAGGGCAAGCTGGCCCTGTTCGGCGGCATCAAGGAAGCACGGTTCCGCCAGCAGGTGGTCCCCGGCGATGTGCTGGAGCTGTCCTGCGAGATCATCAAGCAGAAGGGCCCTGTGGGCGTGGGCAAGGCCGTGGCCACGGTCAACGGCAAGAACGCTGTCACGGCGGAGCTGACGTTCATGCTGGTGGACAACCCGTAAGGGAGGTTTGTCATGCTGGAACGGGTGGTGTGGGATGTCTACACCAAATTCAAGCTGCATTTTTATCAGCAGATCTTCCGACAGTTCCAGAATCGGGAGGCCAGTCTGACCACGGTGGAGACCTACTGCATGGAGACCATCCAGGCATTGGGACAGCCGACGGTCAATGAATTTGCCACCTTTGCGGGCATCTCCCCGCCCAATGCCGCCTATAAGGTGGCCAGTCTCATCCGCAAGGGGTATCTCCGCAAGGTCCGCAGTCAAAACGACCGGCGGGAATACCACTTGCAGGTGACGGAGAAGTATCTGGAATACTACAACATCGGCAACGGCTATGTCATGGAGGTCATGGAGCGGGTGCGGACCCGCTTTGCCCCCGAGGACTGCCGCAAGCTGGAACAGATGCTGGATATCATCGGCCGGGAACTGATGCCGGAGGTGGCCCTCTCCCACGGAGAGTCGGAAGAGCCAATCCAATAAGAAAACAGCGTGTGCAGTGGGTATCTCCTGCACACGCTGTTTTTGTGTATTACAAACTCAGTAAAGGTCCATGGGACGCTTGCCGGTTTCGTAATCGATGAGCCGCCAGGTGGCGTCAATGAGGTTGGCGAACATGGGGTTTTCCATGGCCCGGATGACGAAGCTCTGCCGCGGGGTGTTGATATCCTCGCCGGACACCTGGAAAATGCCGTTGTCGTCGCACAGCTTCCGCAGCCGCTCCAGCTGCTGCTGGGTGTTGCGGGTGGGCATGTAGGTGACGGCGGGCATACCAATGTCCTTGAGACACACAAACACGTCGTCCAGATAGTCGTCCTCAAACTTCTGGGCCTTCTTGTCGCCGGTGACGCTGTCGCCCACATCGCCCAAATAGGCATAGCAGGGGACGGCTCCCACATCCTTGGCCAGCTTGACCACGTCGCGGATGTTGGGGCATTCGTCGGTGGCGTCAATGTAGATTTTGGGCACAAAGGCCGACTTCAACAGGCCCAGCAGGTCGTATTCATAGAAGGGATACTCTGTATCCAGCATCTGGGCCTTCTGCTTGTCGCTGAGGTTCAAACCGATGGATTGGAGATAATCCACCATGGACTGGCCCTTGCCGTTCTGCTTCACCATGGCCAAAGCCAGGGCGTACATCAGGTGGCGCTCGGTGACGCCGCCGCCGTCGGCATGCTGGCTCAGGGGCAGCACATCCCGGTTGTAGTCCAGGGAGATGCCCGGCAGCAACTCATTGATCTTGTCGATCATCTTGCGGTTACGGACGTCCCGGGCTGCCCGGTAGGGGGCAAACCACTGGTTCAAATAGTCGATTTTGCCGTGAGGCACGCCCTGGATGGTCATGTAGCTGACGCCCACCTGATCGGGGTTGTTGGTGCGGCGGCCCTCCAGAATGGTGCCGTCCATGGAAGCACGGCACTCCATGCCCACGGTGGCGGGAATGCCCACCAGGGCGGCAGCTTCCAGAAATTCATGGGCACCGGCAATGGAATCGTGGTCCACGATACCGGCGGTGCACAGGCCTTCGGCCCGGGCCGCGTAGACGGCGGCGGTGGGGGAGTAGGGGGAGAAAGAATAGGTGGTGTGGATGTGGTTGTTGATGTACTGCTCCACCATGGGCGGGAATTCCGCCGTTTTCAGCACCTCTTTCAGATTGGCGATGCGCTCCTGCCGGGTGGGGGCGTTGAGCAGCGTTAAAATTTTCTGATCGATCATGGTTTTCACCTCAAGGATTGGGGTTTACACAAAGCAGGGAAACGCAAACCGGCACAGTTTGCCGATATGCGATATGATCCCCGCCGTCCACCCCACAGGGGCGGCGGCTGGGACCATGGCCTGCGGCCGGGGATTGCGCCATCTGCGGATGGCGCTGGAGACGATGGGGTATTTCGCGCCGTGCGCGGCGCGACCGGGGCGCTGCCCCTGGACCCTGCGATTTTTTGAAAAAAATCGAGTAAAACTTTCAATTAGTTCAGCATGACCTGGCCGCCGGTGACGGGGATGGCCTGGCCGGTCTCGTACTTCTGCTCCACGCAGTAGAAGACGGCACGGGCCACGTCCACAGGCAGACAGCCGCGGTTCATGGGCACCTTGGCTTCGTAGTAGGCCTTGACGTCCTCCACAGTCTTGGCGCCGGGCACCTTGCCGGCCTTGAGGTACTGGATAAACAGGCCGCGCTCCGGGTCCATCCACAGGGGACCGTCCAGATAGTTGCCGGGGCAGATGGCGTTGACCTTGATATTGTAGGCGCACAGCTCCAGGGCGAAGCTCTGGGTCAGACCGATGCCGCCGAACTTGGAACCGGCGTAGGCAAAATTCTTGTTGGAGCCCTCCAGACCGGACTTGGAGTTGAGGGTGATGATATCGCCGGTCCACTCGGGGTCAGCCTCATGCTGGGCCTGCATGATAATGGCCGCGTACTTGGCGCACAGGAACCAACCGGTGTAATTGACGCTGGTGACAAAATCGAAGTCCTTCTTCTCCATCTGGGCGATGGGGCCGGAACGGACCACACCGGCATTGGACAGCATAATGTCCAGACCGCCGAAGTATTCCACAGTCTCCGCCACCATGTGGGCCACGCTCTCCTCGTCGGCCACGTTGACGGCAATGAAGTGGGCGCGCTCGCCCAGCTCAGCGGCCACCTGCTTGGCCAGCGGCTCGTTCATATCGGCGATGACCACGGAAGCGCCTTCCTTGTACATCTCCTCGGCAATGCCCTTGCCGAAGCCCTGGGCAGAGCCGGTAACAATGGCGATCTTGCCGGCCAGACGGCCGGTGCCTGCGGGGCGCTTGTGAATGTTCTGCTTGGCCAGTTCCTGCCATTTTGTCATATCGATCATAACTGAATAGCTCCTTTGCTGCGATAATAGCTCAAAACGTTTCGCGATAATGCGGCCGGAAATGCGCAAATTTGGATGGATACATTCTACCATGGAATCCAGGGGACTGCAAGGCAGGAGAAATCTGGAAGGTGCAAAACTGCACAATTCTGAAAACCACTCAAACATCGAAAAAATAAATGTGTTTTTTGTTGGAAATATGTTGTTTTGCGTGAAAACTCACCGGGGATTGCAAAGGCTTCCAAAGTCATCCCTAAAAAATTGTGAAAATGGCTGAAATGCAGGAAATCCCCTGGGACACCTTGACGGTGGCAGCCATTGGGAGTACAATAAGCTAAACGTTTCGTTCTAACCTTTGACTTTTGGATGGAGGCGTCTATGTCTACGATCAAGGACATCGCCCGGGAGACAGGACTCTCTCTGGCGACGATCTCAAAATATCTCAACGGCGGACACGTCCTGGACCAGAATCGGGAGCGGATCGAAGCGGCCATTACCAAGCTGGACTACAAGGTCAATTACTTTGCCCGGGGTCTCAAGACCAACCGGTCCATGACCGTCGGCGTCCTGCTGCCCACCATTTCCAGCCCCTTTTTCGGCCGGGTGGTGGCGGCCATGGATGGACGGCTGCGCCAGTGCGGCTACCATTCCATTGTGTGCAGCTACGATTTCGACCCCCAGCTGGAACAGGAGCAGCTGCGGCTGCTGGTGAATATCAATGTGGACGCCATTGTGTTCGTCCCCCAGCAGATCGATGCCGAGACCCTGACATCCATTGTGCAGAACGTGCCGGTGGTGCTGGTGGACCGGGCCATTCCCGACTATCGCTGTGACGCCGTGGTGGCTGACAGCCTCAACGCCATTTACAGCGCCATGGAGGCCTTGTTCCGCAAGCAGCACAGCCGCATCGGTCTCATCGTGGGTCCCCAGGACATCTCCACGGCCCGGGAACGGCTCATCGGCTATCGCCGGGTCCATGAGGACTACCACATCCCCGTGGACGAGGAACTGATCCAGGTGGGCAACTACGATCTGGAGTCCGGTTACCGGCTGTTCAACGCCCTGATGGACCTGACGCAGCCGCCCTCCGCCGTCTGCGTCACCAACTACGACATGACGGTGGGCGCCATCACCGCCGCCCATGAGCGGGGCATCGCCCTGCCGGAGCAGGTGGATTTTATCGGCTTTGACAACATAGACCTGTGTCAGGTGGTGACGCCGCCCCTGCCCTTCGTGGAACAGCCCATGGATGAGATGGGACGGGAGGCCGCCCGCATTGTGCTGCAGCGCCTCGACGGCGGCAAGGAGCCGCCCCAGCTGCTGCGGCTCAAGTCCAAGCTGAGCCATGTCTGATTATTTTTGCAAGTCCCAATTCACGGTAGTATTTGAAAGGAGCACTGCTTATCATGAATCGTTTTGAAATGGATATGCCCAAGATTGGTATTCGTCCCATTGTCGACGGCCGCCGCGGCCCCATGAAGCTGCGCGAAAGCCTGGAGCCCCAGGTCATGGCCATGGCCCAGGCCGCCAAGAAGCTGTTTGAGGAGAACCTGTGCTACTCCAACGGCCAGCCGGTTCAGGTGGTCATCGCTGACTCTACCATTGGCCGCGTTCCGGAGTCCGCTGCCTGCGCCGACAAGTTCAAGCGGGAAAATGTGGCCGTCACCCTGTCCGTGACCCCCTGCTGGTGCTACGGTTCCGAGACCATGGACATGGACCCCATGACCATCAAGGGCGTCTGGGGATTCAACGGCACCGAGCGTCCCGGCGCGGTGTATCTGGCTTCCGTACTGGCCACCCACGCTCAGAAGGGCCTGCCGGCCTTCGGCATTTACGGCCATGAGGTCCAGAATGTGGACGAGGTCACCGACATCCCCGAGGACGTGAAGGTAAAGCTGCTGCGCTTTGGCCGTGCCGCTCTGGCTGTGGCTTCCATGCGCGGCAAGAGCTACCTGCAGATCGGCTCCATGTGCATGGGCATCGGCGGCTCCATCATCGACCAGCAGTTCATGGAGGAATACCTGGGCCTGCGTGTGGAGTCCGTGGACGAGGTGGAAATCCTGCGCCGCATGGAGGAAGGCATCTACAACAAGGAAGAGTACGAAAAGGCTCTGGCCTGGACCAAGGAGCACTGCAAGGAAGGCCGCGACGATAACCCCGACTTCGTCCGCTTTACCCGGGAGCAGAAGGATAAGCAGTGGGAGTTCACCATCAAGATGTACTGCATCATCAAGGACCTGATGCGCGGCAACCCCAACCTGCCCGAGGGCTTTGAAGAGGAGATGGCGGGCCACAATGCCATCGCCGCCGGCTTCCAGGGTCAGCGTCAGTGGACCGACCATTGGCCCAACTGCGACTATCCCGAGGCTGTGCTCAACTCCTCCTTTGACTTCGAGGGCAAAAAGGAGCCCATGATTCTGGCCACCGAAAACGACGTCCTCAACGGTCTGGGCATGCTGTTCATGAAGCAGCTGACCAACCGCGCCCAGATTTTTGCCGATGTGCGTACCTTCTGGTCTCCCGAGGCCACCAAGCGTGCCGCCGGTTACGACCTGGAGGGCAAGGCCAAGGAGAACGGCGGTATCATTCACCTGATCAACTCCGGCGCCGCCTGCCTGGACGCCTGCGGCGAGTGCAGAGACGAGAACGGCAACGCCATCATGAAGAAGTGGTGGGAAGTCACCGACGAGGACATCAAGAAGATGACCGACGCCACCGTGTGGTGTGAGGCCGGCTTTGACAACTTCCGCGGCGGCGGATTCTCCAGCCACTATGTCACCCGTGCCGAAATGCCTGTGACCATGATCCGTCTGAATCTGGTCAAGGGTCTGGGCCCGGTGCTGCAGATTGCCGAGGGCTGGACCGTGCAGCTGCCCGACGAGGTCACCGATACCCTGATGGAGCGCACCAACCCCACCTGGCCCTGCACCTGGTTCACGCCTCGCTGCGACGGTGTGGAGGGCAGCCCCTTCTGCACCGCGTATGACGTCATGAACAACTGGGGCGCAAACCACGGCGCCATCTCCTACGGCCACATCGGCGCGGACCTGATCACCATGTGCTCCATGCTGCGGATTCCCGTCTGCATGCACAACGTGCCCGAGAAGGACATCTTCCGTCCCGCTGCCTGGAATGCCTTCGGCATGGACAAAGAGGGCCAGGATTACCGTGCCTGCGCCGCCTACGGCCCCACGTACCGCAACATTCGCTGATCAAAGGAGTGTCCGTTTACCATGCTGAACAACGTTCCCAAGATTCTCTCCCCGGAACTGCTGAAAACCCTGTGCGAAATGGGTCACAGCGACGTCATCGTGCTGGGCGACGGCAATTTTCCCGGCGACCGCTTCGCCCATGAGGGCAACTGCAAGTTCCTCCGCTGCGACGGCCACGGTGTGCCGGAGCTGTTGGACGCCATCCTGACCATGATCCCCCTGGACGCCTATGTGGAGCACCCGGTCCATCTGATGGAAACCGCCGAGTGTGACAAGGATTTGGAGATTCCCGTCTGGGACGAGTACAAGAAGATCGTGGCCAAGCATGACGAGCGGGGCGAAAAGGCTTTCGGCTCCTATGAGCGCTTCGAGTTCTACGAGCAGGCCAAGAAGTCCTACTGCATCGTGCAGACCGGCGAGGAGGCCATCTACGCCAATATCATGCTGCAAAAGGGCGTTATCAAGTAAAAATATCCATAAAAAAAGCCTGCGAAAACTGGTGGTTTTCGCGGGCTTTTTGCGGCTTATTTCCAGGCCTCACACAGGGCGGCGGCCCCGTCCTGGAGCTGCCGGTCACTGAGGTCGGCAAAACCCAGCAGCACCTTGCCGTCATAGGGACACGGACCCATAAAATAGGGGGAAATGGGATAGACCCGGACGCCGTGGTCCAACGCAAGCCGGCATAGTTCGGATTCCGTGCGGCCGGTTTTCGATTGCATTGTCAGATGGTGACCGGCGGCCTCACCGATGATACGCATGGTGTGTTCCAGCGGGGCCAGGGCTTCCACCAGCGCTTTGCGTTTGGCCCGGTAATAGACCCGCATCCGGTTCAGATGGGTCTCAAAGTGACCCCGTATAAGAAATTCCCGCAGGGCTAACTGTTCCATGGTGGATACCTGACAGGCAAACCCGCTGTATTCCTGCCGGTAGAGGGTCAGCAGCTGGGGCGGCAGCACCAGATAGGCCAGACGCAGCGCCGGAGCCACGCTGCGGGAAAAGGTACCCAAATAAATGACCCGGTCGTTGGGGTCGATGCTTTGGAGTGACGGCATGGGCCGGGCGTCGTAGCGAAACTCCGAATCGTAGTCATCCTCTAAAATATAGCGGAATGTACCCTGTCCGGCCCAGTTCAGCAGCCGGGCCCGGCGGCCCATGGGCATGGACAGGCCCAGAGGGTACTGATGGGAGGGGGTGGTGTACAGCAGTACATGGTCCAGCTGTTCCAACGGCTCCACCATGACGCCCTGGCGGTCGATCTCCGCCGGGAGGACCCGGTGGCCCATCCGGGCAAACAGCCGGTAGCCCCGGTTATAGACGGGGTTTTCTACGGCCATGGTGCAGTCATTGGGCAGAATGTAGCTGAGCATACTCAGCAGGGCGTCGGTACCGGCTCCCAGGACCACCTGTTCCACGGTGCAGCGGACGCCACGGGCGGCGTACAGATAGTCGGCCACGGCCTGCCGAAGCCCTGGGTCTCCCTGGGCTTCGGTACGCCGGAGGGCGTCCGGCTCGCTGAGGGCGCCCCGGAGAAGACGCTGCCACACGGAAAAAGGAAACTTTTCTTTTGCCACGCCGCCGGGGTGAAACTCGATGACCGGAGGTTGGGACCGGGGCAGCGGGGCCGCCACGGTCCGATGGGGCAGGGATAGATTCTGTACACTTTCAATGCCCAGCACGTAGTAGCCGCTGCGGGGCCGGGACTCCACAAAACCCTCCGATTGGAGCTGACCATAAGCGCCGTCGATGGTGTTGATGCTGACTTGCAGTTCGTTGGCCAGGGCCCGTTTGGAGGGCAGCCGCGTCCCGGCGGCCAGCTGGCCGCTCTGGATTTGTTCCCGCAGCTGGCGGTAAATGGACAGGTAGAGGGGACCGTCCTGGTCGGACAAGAGCAACATACACGTTCTTCCTTTCCAAAACGCGGGTGCCGAACTTCATCGACACCCGCGCTGCATCGGTATTGTCATCAGCCGCCGAAGCCGCCGCCCCGGTCGCCGCCGTGAAACCCACCGCCGCCGAAGCCGCCGGAGTTTCCAAAGCCGCCGCCCCGGTCACCGCCGTCAAATCCGCCGCTGCCGAAGCCGCCGCCAAATCCTCCGCCGCCGCGGAAGGGCCGGTCGTCCCCGCTGCGGTTGTGGTTGTTATGGTGGTTGGGAGGGCGATGGCGTCCGGGCCTGCCATGGGGCGGACCAAAGGGACCACCAAAGCGGCCGGGGAAGAAAATAGTGGGGCCCCAAAAGATGGTGGGGCCGCTTCTGCGATGCCGCACCGTATTGTCAGAACCGCCGCCGGAATTGCCGCCCCGTCCGCCCCGGCCCAGGCTGGCTGCCGAAGCGACGGCAATGATTAGAATCAGCAGGGCCACAAAGCCGAAGGCCAGCAGAATCGGGGTGCCGCCGCTGTCCTCCTGCACCGTCAGGGTGGATTCGTACCAGGAGTAAAGGTCCGGAAACAGATCCGTCAAAATCTCGTCGGCGTCTTCGGTGACGCTGCGGCCATCAAAACAGGCCGTCACAGTGGTGGTCAGCGTTTGGTCCACATAGGGGCCGATGTCGGCGCCGGGCTGCATATACCAGCGGCCCGAGGAAGCGTCCAGCAGCAGGACCATGTCCCGGCCGCTGAGATTGCCACGGGCGGCCCAGTCCTTGGCTCGAGTCTGGAGGTCCGCGCCGCCGCTGTCCTCCGTGACCACGGCCACAATGCTGCCCCAGCCGTGGTCCAATGCACCCATATAAGATGCTACAAGTTGCTCTGTTTCATCGCTGAGCAGATCAGCCTCGTCGGCAATCCAGTCCAGGTAGCTGCTGTAATTGGTCTTGCCGTATTCTAAATGCGTTTGGTCGGCCGCCGTCTCATTGGGTCTGGTCAAAAAGCCGTAAGCGCAACAGCCCACGATCACCACAGCCGTCAATATGATAGCAAAAATGCGGTTTTTCAGTAGTTTCATGGGAATACCGTCCTAACTGTCACAGGGAAGAGGACCTCAGCCGCGGACCTCCAGCAGCTTTTGCTTCAGCTCGCCTTCAATGCGGCGCAGCTCGGCCTCGGCCTCCCGGCGCTTCTGTGCGCCCTCGGTTTGAATTTGCAGGACCTCGTCCAGGGTGGAGATCAGGCTTTGATTGGTGTGCTGCAGCGTCTCAATGTCCACCACGCCCCGCTCAGAAGCCCGGGCCGTCTCAATCGTGGCCATTTTCAGCTTGTCTGCGTTTTTCCGCAGGAGTTCGTTGGTCATGTCGGTGACCTGCCGCTGGGCTTCCATGGCCTGCTGGGTGTGGTGGGTGCCCAGGGCCAGCACCATCTGGCTTTTCCACAGGGGAATGGTGTTGATGATGGTGGTCTGAATCTTTTCGGTCATGATGGTGTTATTGTTTTGAATCATGCGGATCTGCGGGGCCATCTGAATGGAAATGACACGGGTCAGCTCCAGGTCATGGAGCTTCTTCTCAAACCGCTGGCAGAGGTTGGCGTAATCGTTGGCCGCCTGGGCGTCTTCGGCGGAACCGCTGGCCTGGGCCTTTTGCTGCAGCTGGGCCAGGGTCGTGGTCCGCTCCTGCTGGAGCTTCTCCTTACCGGCCAGAATATACATGGTCAGCTGCTTGTAGTATTCCAGATTCTTCTGGTACATCTGGTCCAGAATAGCCACGTCTTTCATCAGGGTGATCTGGTGCTTTTCCAACTGGCCGGTGATCTTGTCCACATTGACGGCAGCTTTTTCATACTTGGCCTTCAACATCTCAATGCTGCGGCCCGCCTTGCGGAAAAAGCCGAAAAATCCCTTCTTTTCCTCTTCCTCGTCGGCGTCAAAGCCCCGGAGTTCCACCATCAGGGAGCTGATCATGTCGCCAACCTCGCCCAGGTCCTTGGTACGGACCGAAGACAGGGCGCTCTCGGAAAAATCGGTGACGTTTTTCTGGGCCGCCACGCCGTATTGCAGAATCTGGGCGGAGTTGGTCAGGTCAATCTGCTGGGCAAAGGTATGGACGGCTTCCTGTTCGGCGGCACTGAGCTTTTGCAGCTCGTCATCCGGCTGAGGCGCCGGAGCGGGCTCAGGCTTGGCACTCTCCTGGGGCTCTAGGGTAAGCTCAGGGGTCAGGGTCAACTGGGGAATTTTCTCATCCATGCTGCATTACTCCTTCGTTGTGAAATCCTTGGTATCCCGCAGGCCCTGGGCCTGCAGCATCTGTTCCATGACGGTGATTTCTGCATTGATATCCACCACATCCTGGGCAAACAGGCTGTCCAACTGCCGTGTAAAGGCTTCGCGGATGGTATAGAGCATTCCGGCAATGCGGCCCATGGCCTCCCGAATGTCTCCGGAGTCCAGCCCTTGGTTCTGGAGCGTTACATAGCGTTCCAGCAGCTCAATGGTGGTGGGCAGATAGTAGTTGAGAAACTGGCGGCAGCGCGGTACATGCTGCTTGTCCGCCTCCAGACGGGCGAAAATCTTGCGGGTCAGATCCTCCAGGGCCGACAGGTTTTTGGAGATATCCTCGTCGGGAATCTGCTCGTTGAGGCGGCGGATGGCGGCGATGGACGCCCGGCCCTGCCGGATGACTTCGTCTAGCTCTTGGTCGCCGGTGTCCGGCTCCGGTTCCGGCGCCTCCACCTGGACGGTGGCACCGGGGAAGAAAACCCGCATGAGGAAGTATCCGCCCACGGAGAGCGCGGCGCAGATTACCACATCCAAAAGGCGGTGAAGCCCCGTGGCCAGGGTATAGACCAGCCAGACGGCGGCAATGGTATAGATGGGAACCACCGACGGCTTGTGGACGGATTGCATCATAGACACACCAACTTTACTACAGGAATGCGGTTTCCCGGTGAAATGCTATAGGTTCATCTTACCCATTTCGGGCCCTGGTGTCAACTGCATCTGTCGTTGACAGGGGAGAATGGGCGGGATATAATGAACACAATCCCATGGGGCCGTCCGATGGACGGCCCCTATCTGAAGCGGCCGGCAGGGCCTGCGCGGGAGTCGAGAGCCTACCTGCCATGGTGGCCGCATACTCAAGTTTATGATGGAACTCCCGCCATTGTGACACCATTCGATGTTTTTCTGGAGGTTCCACCTATGCAGTGTAAAGTCGCACCGTCCATTCTGTCGGCCAACTTCAACCGCCTGGGCCAAGACATCGCCCGGTGTCGGGAAACCGGCGCCGACTATCTCCACTTTGACGTCATGGACGGCATCTTTGTCCCCAATATTTCCTTTGGCCTGCCGGTGCTGGAGTCGGTCCGCAAGGAGACCGACATGGTGCTGGACGTCCACCTGATGATCGACCGGCCGGTCCGCTATGTGGAGCGGTTCTGCCAGGCCGGCGCTGACATCGTCACGGTCCATGTGGAGGCCGACACGGAGGAGAACACCCGCAAGGCCCTGGAGCTGATTCGCGGCTGCGGCAAGCGGGCGGCCGTCAGCGTCAAGCCCAAAACCCCTGCCGAGGCCGTGCTGCCGTTCCTGGAGCTGTGCTCCATGGTGCTGGTTATGACCGTAGAGCCGGGGTTCGGCGGCCAATCGTTCATGGCCGATATGATGCCCAAGGTTACGGCCATTCGGCGCTATATCACCGAGAAGGGGCTGGACTGTGAGGTGGAAGTGGACGGAGGCGTGGCGCTGGACACGGCCAAAACCTGCGCCGACGCCGGAGCCAATGTGCTGGTGGCCGGTAGCGCCTATTTCAAGGCTGCCGAACCGGCTGCCTTTGTGAAAGCCCTCCACGGCTTGGCGGTGCGCACATGAGGGCCATGCACTACCGGGGGCTCAAGCAGGCGGCGCGGCGCTGTCTCCGGGACAGCCACACCCCGTATCGCCGTCTGACGCTGCTGTTTCTCCTGTGCTTCCTGGGGCTGTCGCTGATCTGTGATCTGATTTCCTTTTATCTGGAGCGCCGTTTGGCGCAGGAGACGGGCTTCGGCACCATCGCGCTGCAAAATCAGGCGGATTTATTCAATGTCGTGTCCATGGTGGGGCTCAGCGTTGTGGGCAGCCTGTGGAATGCGGGCTATAGCTGGTATGCCCTGCGCATCAGCCGGGGACAACCGGCGTCGTTTGGGGACTTCTTCCAGGGATTCCGGCTGGTGACCCGGGTCCTGGCGGTGATTGTGCTCCAGTCCATTTTCATTGCCGCCTGGTCCATGCTGTTTCTGCTGCCGGGCCTGGTGGCCATGTACCGCTATCGGATGGCGGTCTTTGCCGTGCTGGATGACCCGGACCTGGGACCGTTTCAGGCGTTGTCCTATTCTTCCAGACTGACCTACGGGCACAAAATGGAATTGCTGATGCTGGACCTGCGGTTCTTCTGGTACTACGGCACGCTGTTCCTGGTGCAGATGGTGATAGTAGCCTATAATTATGGTTTCCTGCCGGTGAGCACTTATACGGTCCGGGGCTACTGGACGGTATATATTCTCTATCAGGGCGTTATGCTGCTGGTTGAAACGCTGGCTCTGGCCTATGTGACGGCCACCCAGGCCCATGCGTTCAACTGGCTCCAGACTCTGGACCGGGACCGCATGGAGGATCTGCGCCGCAGCTACGGCGGCGGATATCCCATGTAAATGTGGATAAAACAAGAAAAGGGCTGTTGCAGAATGGTTTGATTCTGCAACAGCCCTTTGGAGTATGATGGCGGTAATGAGGAAAAGATAAAAGTTTTACTCGATTTTTTTCAAAAAATCGCGGTTTCCAAAGGCAGAGCCTTTGGTCGCCCGTCGCAACGGGCGAAACGTCCCATCGTCCTCAGCGCCATCCGCAGATGGCGCAATTCCTGGCCAACGGCCATGGCTCCAGCCGCCGCCCCCTGCGGGGGTGAACGGCGGGGGCCATTTATTGATGATGGTGCGGCGTGGCACATTCCGTCCGGGGCCGTCAAGGATGCCGGCCCCTACACCAATGGGAATAGATGGCTCTTGCCAGCGGCGGGACACATAGGTCCCGCCCTACAGATACAATTTAAGCCCCATACGGTACTTCGTATAACCGCCATATTTGGAAAGCAGATGGGGCCTGTGACAGAACAAAACCGGGGCAGCGTCAGCTGCCCCGGTTCGCATTTGGGCACAATTTTGGAATCAATGGGTCAGGAAGAAGGTCAGGGCGAAGAGAATACCGATGACCCAGGTGGCCGCCTTGATTTCCCGGGCCTTGCCGGTGAACAGGGCGATGATGGTCCAGGAGATGATACCAAAGGCGATGCCGAAAGAAATGCTGTAGGTAAACGACATCATGGCGATGGTCAGGAAGGCGGGGACGGCGATTTCCGGCGTGGTCCACTCGATGTCGCGGACACAGTTCATCATCAGCACGCCCACATAGATCAGCGCTGCCGCTGTGGCGTAGGTGGGAATCAGCTGGGCCAGAGGCGCCAGGAACATGGCGATGAAGAAGAACAGGGCCGTGAACATGGAGGCCAGACCGGTGCGGCCGCCCTCACCGATGCCGGCGGAGGACTCCACAAAGGTGGTAACGGTGGAGGTACCGCAGATGGCGCCGCAGGCGGTGGCCACAGCGTCGGCCAGCATGGCTTTGTCCATATTGGGGACGTCGCCCTGCTTGGTCAGCAGGTTGCCGCGGGCGCAGGCACCATAAAGGGTGCCCAGGGTGTCGAACATATCCACCATGCAGAAGGCCAGGGCCGTGGTCAGGAACATGACGATGAAACCGCCGGTGCCGTTGGCGGCAATATAGGCGGAGAAGTCAAAGCCCTCGGTGAAGACCTTGAACAGGGACAGCTCGGCAAACTCCTGGAAGGCGGTAAAGGGGTTGAAGCTCATGCCGGCCAAGAAACCTTCATAGAAGCCGGGAACCGTGAAGCCCAGGACGTAGTAAGCCACAGCGCCGCCCAAGATGCCCCACAGGACTGCGCCCTTGACGCCGCGCTTGGTGAGGATGGCGATGGCCAGGACGGCGAAGATGGTCACCAGCATGGGCATGATGGTGCCCCAGGTGGCGTTGCCGGAGTACAGGTTGAAGGAGGCCAGACCCACCAGGGTGGAGCTGTCCACCACGATACCAGCGTTCTGGAGACCCAGGAACGCAATGAACAGGCCGATACCGGCGGGGATGGCCATACGGACGGCAGAGGGGATGGCATCAAAAATCTTCTTGCGCAGGCCGGTGGCGGTCAGCAGGATGAAGATGACGCCGTCGGCCAGGACCAAGACCAGCGCGTTGGCGTAGCTGAGGCCCAAGCCAAAGCAGACGGTGTAGACGAAATAGGCGTTGAGGCCCATGCCGGAGGCCTGGGCCAGGGGCAGGTTGGACAGCAGACCGATGAGTACCGTGCCGATGACGGCGGAGATGGCCGTAGCAATGTACACGGCGTTGTAGGTGACCTGGCCTTCCAGCTCGGCAAACATACCGGCGTTGACCATGAGGATATAGGCCATGGCCATAAAGGTGGTGAAGCCGGCGACAAGCTCGGTGCGGACTGTGGTGCCGTGCTCCTTCAGTTTAAAGAATTGTTCCATTGCATTACCCTCCGTTTCCGGGGCCTGCGGTGAAAAAAGGACCAAACGCCTGCGATACACCTGTTCTGCTACAGATTCTTCCGACGTCTGATCCATTCCTGCGGGCCACATGTTAAGATTCTATGAACAGTATAATCCACTGGCCAAGAAAATACAATGGATTGGGCATTGTTTTTTTGCTCAAAAAACAAATGCAAAATTTGTTAGAAAGGCAAACAGATTTTGCGATATGGCCGGTGAATTGACAAGAACTATCGGGCGGTTTATAATGAATTGTACAAAAAACGCCCTGTGACACCGTGTGTGTAAAGGAGAAGGAATGTTATGTATCATACAATGACCATTGCCGGTGTGAAACGGGACCTGCCGTTGTGTCCCGTCACGGACGAGCTGCAGATTGCGGCCTTTGTGATTTTCGGGGACGTGGAGCTGACCTGTGCCAGCGCCAAGGCGCTGCTGGAAAAGGCGCCGGAATTTGATTACATGATTACCGCTGAGGCCAAGGGTATCCCGCTGATCCATGAGATGGCCCGCCAGAGCGGCCGCAACACGTATATTCTGGCCCGCAAAGGCCCCAAACTCTACATGCGCGACGTGCTGGATGTGGCCGTCCGCTCCATCACCACCGCCAAGGAGCAGCACCTCTACCTGGACGGCGAGGACGCCGCCAAAATGAAGGGCAAACGCATTCTCATTGTGGACGATGTGATTTCCACCGGCGAGTCCCTGCTGGCCATCGAACGGCTGGTGGAGGCCGCGGGGGGCATTGTGGCGGGCCGCATGGCCATTCTGGCCGAGGGCGAAGCCCAGAAGCGGGACGACATCATCTATCTGGAGAAGCTGCCGGTCTTTGACGGTGAGGGTAATATCCTGTAAATCGGCGTTCACCCGATGAGGAGGTACCTATGAATGAGAATGTAAAGTTTGTCCTGACAGTGATGGGCGCTGTGTTCGCCGCATATTATGTGGGGGCAATGTACGATTTTTTGCCGTTTCTCGCCGACGATCTTGCAATCCGGGCGGTTGGCTGGGGCACGATGACCATCTGTGTGGTCATCGCCGTCTGCACCTGCATCCTCAAGAACAACCGGAACGGTAAGGACGACAAAGGGGACGAAGAGTGACGTTCCGGAAACGGGGCTGGCGGGCTTTGGCTCAAGTTAGGATTCCACAAAATTATCCCCCCGGGGGGCTTGCGGCGGCGGGTGCAGTCTGGTACTATCCTATCAGACTTTACCGGAGGTATCACCTTATGGATCTTGCCGTCAGAAACCGAGCCTACTGGACCGAACGCGCCCCCTCCTATACGGTGGACGTGAAAACGAATATTGCCCACGGCGGCCGCGAAATGTGGCGCAGCGCCCTGGCCAACCACCTGCCCGAGGGAGACTGTCTGCGCATTCTCGATATCGGCACCGGCCCCGGCTTTTTTGCTATTCTGCTGACGGAGATGGGCCATCAGGTTACCGCCGCCGACTATACCCCCGCCATGCTGGAGGAGGCCCGGCGCAACGCCGGTGATCTGGCCGCAAAAATCGAGTTCCGCCAGATGGACGCCCAGGCGCTGGAGTTCCCCGACAACACCTTTGACGTGGTGGTGAGCCGCAACCTGACCTGGAATCTGCCGGACCCGGAGCGGGCCTACCGCGAGTGGTTCCGGGTGCTGAAGCCCGGCGGGCGGATGATCAACTTCGACGCCGACTGGTACGGCTACCTGTTCGATGAGAAAAAGCGGGTGGCCGTGGCTCAGGACCGGGACAATGTCCGCCAGGAGGGCTGCACCGACTACAACGCCTACGAGAAAGCCGATGAGATGGAACAGATTTCGCTGCTGCTGCCCATGGGCCGCGTCAACCGTCCCGATTGGGACATTCAGACGCTGCTGCGCTGCGGCTACCATCGCATCTACACCGATACGGAGGTCTGGAAGCTAACCTGGGACAATGAGGAAAAGGTCAACTTCGCAGCCACCCCCGGCTTTATGATCTGTGCTGACAAGTAACGAATGGACCCGGCGGTGCTGTCCCGGACAGCACCGCCGTTTTTCTGACCATCCCCCTAAGGGGGATACCATGAATGGAAAGGAGGCTGGGCCCATGAACCGTTCCGCCGGTTCCTATATTGTGCGGCGGCTGCTGCAGCTGATTCCGCTGCTGCTGGGCGTGACGCTGCTGACCTTCGCCATGCTGCGGTTTGCCGCCGGTGACGCCGTGGAACTGCTCTATGAGAACCTGGGCACCAGCGTTTCCCAGGCGGTTCTGGACGCCAAGCGGGCGGAACTGGGACTGGACCAGCCCTTTTTCGTCCAGTATGGCCGCTGGCTGTGGGACCTGCTCCACGGCGATTTGGGCACCTCCTATGTCTCCGGTGTGCCGGTGCTGCCCACACTGCTGTCCAAGGTTCCGGCCACGCTGCTGCTGACGGGGGCTTCTTTGGGGCTGACTATTCTGATTTCCGTACCCTTGGGCATCGTCTCGGCGGTGTTCCATGGCCGGTGGATTGACTACCTGATCCGGGCTGTCAGCTTTGTGGGAAATTCTCTGCCCAACTTTTTCGCGGCTCTGTTGCTGCTGCTGATCTTCGCCGTCAAGCTCCGGTGGCTGCCGGTCATCGATTTGGGCGGCGGCGGCAGTCTGGTGCTGCCGTCGGTGACGCTGGCTCTGGCCATGTCGTCCCGGTACACCCGGCAGATTCGGGCCGCTGTGCTGGAAGAGCTGGAACAGGACTATGTGACCGGTGCCTTGGCCCGGGGGGTGGGCCGAAAAACCGTGCTGTTTTCCAATGTGCTGCGGGCGGCCATGGGCACTATTGTCACGCTACTGGCCATGTCGGCGGGCAGTCTCCTGGGCGGCACCGCCATTGTGGAATCCATTTTTTTATGGGATGGCGTGGGGAAACTGGCGGTGGACTCCATCGCCATGCGGGACGCGCCGGTGGTGCTGGCTTACGTCCTGTGGACGGCCATCCTCTATGTATTGCTGAATCTGGCGGCGGATCTGCTGTGCCGCCGCCTGGACCCTCGGGTGCGTCTGGGAGAGGAGGGACGGCCATGAGTACCAAACTGCGGGTGCGGCTCTGTGCCGCCCTGGCCCTGGCCGTGGTGCTGCTGGCATTGCTGTCGCCGTGGCTGACGCCCTACGATCCCAACGCCCAGGACATGGCGGCGGCATTGCAGCCGCCGTCGGCGGACCACTGGCTGGGTACCGATTCCCACGGCCGGGATGTCCTGTCCCGTGTCATTGCCGGCGCGCGGACCAGCGTCTTTTCGGCGTTGATTCTGGTGGCCGCCTCCGCCGTATCCGGCAGCGTCATCGGGATTGCCTGCGGCTGGTTCGGCGGCTGGCTGGACACCCTGTTACTGCGGCTGGGCGACCTGTTTCTGGCCTTCCCCGGCATGGTGTTGGCGTTGGCTGTGGCGGGACTGCTGGGCGGCGGTATGGGCAACGCCATTCTGGCCATTGCCCTGGTGTCCTGGCCCAAATATGCCCGTCTGGCCCGGAGCCAGACGCTGACGGTCCGGAGCGCACCCTATCTGACCGCCGCCCGTATGGCAGGCAACGGTCCGGCCCGCCTCATGGCCCGCCACATCCTGCCCAATATCGCGGGTTCTTTGCTGGTGACGGCGTCCCTGGACATCGGCACCATGCTGATGGAGCTGGCGGGCCTGTCCTTCCTGAACCTGGGCGCCCAGCCGCCCACGGCGGAATGGGGCTCCATGATGAGCAAGGGCCGCAGTCTCATCCAGACGGCCCCCTGGACCATTCTGGGTCCCGGCTTGGCCATTTTCCTCACGGTACTCATTTTCAATCTGCTGGGCGACAGCCTGCGGGACCATCTGGACCCCCGCCGCAGAGCCCGCAAAAAGGAGCAAACCTCATGAAGTGTTCTAAAGCGATTCCGGCGGCCCTGCTGCTGGCCCTGACCCTCACCGCCTGCGGCTCCAACGCCGGAACCACGGAGCAGACGGCGGGGGAGACGGTCTTCCGCTATGGTACCGTGGCCTATGGCCCGGAAATGGCCAACGCGGGCTTGAACCCCCACGAAGCCTATTCCGGCTGGTCGGCGGTCCGCTACGGCGTCGGAGAGACGCTGTTCCGTCTCAGTGAGACCATGGAGCTGGAACCGTGGCTGGCGGAAAGCTGGGAGTGGGTGGACGACACCACCTTATCCATTACCCTGCGCGACGGCGTCACCTTTTCCAGCGGCCGGGCCTTGGACGGACAGGCCGTCAAGGAGTGCCTGGACCATCTGGTTGCCGTCCATGACCGGGCCCCCGGCGATTTGAACATTGATGCCATCGAAGCCGACGGCCAGACGGTGACCATCACCTGCAACGCTCCGAACCCGGCACTGCCTAACTACCTCAGCGACCCCTATGGGGCCATCATTGACATGGACTACGGCACCGACGGTGTGGACGAGACGCGGAACGTGGCCGGTACCGGTCCCTTTGTGGCCTATGAGGTGGCCGACGACCACATCTATTTGAACAAGAACGAAACGTACTGGGGCGGCACGCCCCAGGTGGACCGGGTGGAGGTCCGCTCCATCACCGACGGCGACACGCTGACCATGGCCTTGCAAGCCGGGCAGCTGGACGCGGTCCAGGGATTGCCCTATGCCAGTCTGGAACTTTTTGCGGACGAGAACCAGTATACCATCTCCTCTGCCGATACTTCCCGTGTGTTTTTCGGGGCCTATAACTATGAGACGGAAGCCTTGCAGGACATTCGGGTGCGGCAGGCCATCGCCATGGCCATTGACAAGGACAGCTTTACGGAGGTGCTGCTCCACAGCAACGGCACCCCTGCCGTGGGTCCCTTTTCCTTCGACACCGATGGCGTGACCGCCCCGGCCTATGACCCGGATGCTGCCCGGTCCCTGCTGGCGGAGGCCGGTTGGACCGACAGCGACGGTGACGGTTATGTGGACCAGGACGGCCAGCCCCTGACCATCCGCTGGCTGACGTATCCGGGGCGGCAGGAATTGCCGCTGCTGGCCGAAGCGGCCCAGGCCACCTTGCAGGAGGTGGGCATTCAGGTGGAGATCAACTCCACGGCCAACCACTTGGGCGTCTTGGAATCCGGCGACTGGGATGTGTATGTCAGCGCCTTTGTGGCGGCTCCCACCGGCGACCCGGCCTACTTCTTCACCACCCACTGTCTCGACAGCTCCGCCAAGAACCGGGGCGGGTACCACAGTGATGAACTGGAAGCCCAGGCGGCCCAGCTGGCCGGGACCTTTGACCCGGCGGAGCGGGCGGCCCTGGGTACGGCAATGAGCCAGACCATTTTGGACGACTGCGGCTACTTTTTCGCGTCGTATCTGCGGATGAATTTTGTTATGAACAACCGGGTGACGGGCTTTACGGCCCATCCCTCGGATTACTATGAGATCACGGCCCAGCTGAGCGTGGGCCAATAGGAGGGGGTTCCATGGCCCTGCTGGAGGTCCGACAACTCCATATCGCCTATGACCGCCGCCCGGTGGTGGAGGACGTGTCCTTTGCCGTGGAGCCCGGGGAGATCCTGGGGGTGGCCGGAGAGTCCGGCAGCGGCAAAAGCACCATTCTCCGGGCGGTGCTGGGGCTGCTGCCCCCCGGCGGCGCGGTTACCGGGGGAACTATGGCCTTTGACGGCACGGCGCTGACCACCGAACGCCAGTGGCGGGCTCTGCGGGGCCGCCGTATGGGCATGGTGTTCCAGAACAGCGGGGCCTCCCTCTGCCCGGTCCGTACCGTGGAGGCCCAGGTCCGGCAGGTCCTGGGCCGGGGCGTCTCCCGCCGGGAGGCGGAACGGCTGGCCCTGCCCCTGATGGAACAGCTGGGTCTGCCGGAAGGTATCCGCGTGCTGCGCAGCTATCCCATGGAGCTGTCCGGGGGCATGTGCCAGCGGGTGGGTCTGCTGCTGGCCATGCTGCTGGAGCCGGAACTGCTCCTGTGTGACGAGCCCACCTCGGCATTGGATGTGCTGGTCCAGCGGGAGGTCATGGAGACGCTGGGGCGTCTGCGCCGGGACCGGGGCACGGCCATGGTTCTGGTGACCCATAATCTGGCCCTGCTGGAATCGGTGGCCGACCAGGTGCTGATTTTGAAGCATGGCCGGACCGTGGAGCAGGGGAGCGCCGCCCAGGTGCTCACCGCGCCCAAAACGGAGTACACCCGGCGGCTGCTGGCCGCCGTGCCGAGACTGAGGAGGAGCTTATGACGCCGCTGCTGGAAGCCCGAGACGTGTGTCGGACCTTTCGCCGGGGACGGCAGACGGTGACGGCCCTCGATCATGTGTCCCTGACGCTGTCCCCCGGCGAAGCGCTGGGGGTGGTGGGTCAGTCGGGCAGCGGCAAGACGACGCTGCTGCGGATATTGGCCGGACTGCTGCCTGGTTCGGCGGGACAGGTGCTGTTGGAGGGCAACTCATTGGAGACCATGCCCCGCCGCGCCGTCTGGCAGACCATGCAGATGGTCTTTCAGATGCCCCAGGATTCTTTTGACCCCCGTCAGACGTTGGGCGGGGCCATCGGGGAGGCATTGGCCAACTACGGCGTTCCCCGGAACCGGGCGGCGGCGGAGACGGCGACTTTGTTGGAGCGCTGCGGTTTGCCGCCGGAGCTGGCACACCGCTATCCCCATGAGGTCAGCGGCGGCCAGTGCCAGCGGGCCGCCATTGCCCGGGCGCTGGCCCCCCAGCCCCGGCTGCTGCTGTGTGACGAGGCCACGGCGTCTCTGGATGTGACGGTGCAGGCTCAGATTATGGAGCTGCTGAACGAACTGCGGCAGCAGGGCATGGCCTTTGTCTTTGTGAGCCATGACCTGTCCCTGGTGCAGCAGTTCTGTAACCGCGTTCTGGTGCTGCGGGGCGGCGTAGTGGAGGAATTGGGCGATACCGACCAGGTATTGCTCCAACCCCGGTCCCCCTATACCCAATGGCTGGTGGAAGCGTCGTTTTAAGGGAAAGTTTTTCCACAAACTGGTCTGCTGTCTTGACAACAGCCCCGGAAATCGGTACTCTAAAGGTAGTCTATACAAGGGGGTACTCATTATGAAAAAACGCATTGGCATTCTCACCTCCGGCGGCGACTGCCCCGGCCTCAACGCCACCATCCGCGGCGTGGCCAAGGCGCTGTATCAGCGCATGGGCAATAATGTGGAGATCATCGGTATCGCCAACGGCTATTCGGGCCTGATCAACGGTGATTACCGCGTCATGCAGCCCTACGAATTTTCCGGTATTCTGACCGTGGGCGGCACCATCCTCGGCACCAAGCGCACCCCCTTCAAGCTGATGCGCGTCATCGGTGACGACGAGGTGGACAAGGTCAGCGCCATGAAGAAAAATTATAAGGAAATGAAGCTGGATTGTCTTCTGTGCCTGGGTGGCAACGGCACCCACAAGACAGCCAACCTCCTGTCGGAGGAGGGGCTTCACGTCATCGGCCTGCCCAAGACCATTGACAACGATATTTACGGCACCGACGTGACCTTCGGTTTCCATACAGCTGTGGACATTGCCACCGAGTCCATTGACCGGGTCCACACCACCGCCGGCAGCCACAGCCGCTGCATGGTGGTGGAGCTCATGGGCAACAAGGCCGGCTGGCTGACGCTGTACGCGGGCATCGCTGGCGGCGCGGATATCATTTTGATTCCCGAGCTGCCCTATAACATTGAAAATGTCTGCGCGGCCATCACCAAGCGGGCCGAGCAGGGCAAGAACTTCTCCATTCTGGCCGTGGCCGAGGGCGTCTACGACGTGGAAGAGGCCAAGATGAAGAAGAAGGAGCGGGCGGCCAAGCGGGCCGAACAGGGCATCACCACGGCCACCCACCGCATTGCCCATCAGATTGAGGAAATGACGGGCTTTGAGACCCGGTTCTGTGTTCCCGGCCACATGCAGCGCGGCGGCAGCCCATCTCCCTATGACCGGGTGCTGGCTACCCAGTTCGGTACCTACGCCGCCAAGCTGGTGGAGGAGGAGATTTATGGCGTCACTGTGGCCATGAACAACAACCAGGTGGTGGCCAACCGGCTGGAGGACATCGCGGGCAAGAGCCGTCTGGTCCCCGAGGACCACGGCATGATTCATGTGGCCCGCCGTATGGGCCTGTGCCTGGGCTGACCGGCATCATCCGGAAAAGCATGGCTGACGATACAGAAATGGGAAGGGCGTCTCCCCGGGGAGCGCCCTTCCCATCTGTGATTTTTTTGGAAAAGCAAAGGGGGAGCACCATGATTCAACCAGTCACATTGGACAATCTGATGCAGGCCGCCGCCATCCATGCGGAGAGCTGGCAGGCGTCCCACCGGGCAATCTGTACCCCGGAGTTTCTGGCGCTCCATACGCCGGAGCGACAGGCGCGGTATCTGAAATCTGAGATGGACAAAGGGGCGCGGCTCTATCTGCTGACAGAGGGGAAGCCTGTGGGAATTGTGTCTGTCCATGACAGCCGGATTGAAAACCTCTATGTGTTGCCCAGCGAGCAGAACAAGGGGTATGGGACGCGGCTGCTGGCGTTTGCCATGCAACAGTGTACGGACTGTCCCACCCTGTGGATTCTCAACACCAATACCGGTGCAAAGCGGCTCTATGAGCGAAACGGCTTTCAGCCCACGGGAAACACCGTGCAGCACACCGGCGGATTGCATGAGCTGGAACTTCAGTTCTGTCAAAAGTGACTTTGTTTGGTACGGTTTCCAGGGGATGCGGAGGAAGCACATGCAGATCAAGAAAATTACAGACAGACGGGAACAAACGCGGATCACACGGGAGATTCTGGAGGCGCTGCCCGAGTGGTTCGGGATTCCAGAGGCGCGAGAGGCGTACATACGGGACAGTGCCGGAACGCCGTATGTTTGTGCCGTGCAGGACAATCAGCCGGTGGGATTTTTATATTTGAAACAGACCGGCAAGGACACCATGGAAATCGCCGCCATGGGAGTACGCAAAGAAGCGCAGCGCACCGGAATTGGAACAGCCCTGATGGAAGCGGCGAAAACCATGGCACGGGATGAGGGTTGCTCCTTTCTGCAAGTCAAGACGGTGCAAATGGGGAAATACGAGGTCTACGACCGCACCAACCGGTTTTATCAGTCGGTTGGATTTCGGGAGTTTGAGGTGTTTCCCACCCTGTGGGACGAGGGCAACCCCTGCCAGATCTATGTAATGGCCCTGTAGCGGTGTTCCGTTAGCAGAAAACATATAACCCCCGTTTGATGGGCAGGTTTGTCCATCAAACGGGGGTTTGCTGTAAGTTACGGCTGCTGCATCTTGGCGGCAACGGTGGGATACTGCTCCAGATTGGTGTGGGGGTAGAAGCTGGCGGCCCGCATTTCCTCCACAAAGGTCTCCTGCATGGCAAATTCCAGATAGTAAATTTCCTTTGCCACCCGGTCGGCTTCCTCCGGCGTCACCCGGCCGCAGAGCAGGTTACAGGCGCCGTCCAGGGAACTGTTGCCCACGTTGCGGAATTTTTCCCGGGGGGCGTCGGGGTAAATGCCGATGGTGATGGCCGATTCCAAATCCAAATGGCGGCCAAAGGCTCCAGCCAGATAAATCCGGTCGATATCGTCCAGCGTCAGACCGGCGGTGTTCAGCAGCACCGCCACCATGGTGTGGGCCGCCGCCTTGGTCTCCGTAAACTGGCGAATATCCTCCTGAGTGAACAGCAGCGCCTCGCCGGTGGCACTTTCCGTCTCGTCAGCGTAGGCAATGGCCCACTGGTCCTCAAACCGGCGAATACGGCTGCTCTTTTCCGGCTGCAAGGTACCCTGACGGTCCATCCAGCCGGCCAGCAGCATTTGGGCCAGCAAATCCACAATGCCGGAACCGCAGATGCCCTTCGGCTTTTCATTTTCAATGGTGGTGCAGGTCAGAACGCCGTCCCGGATGGTGATGGAGCCCACGGCTCCGGCTCTGGCCCGCATACCGCTGCGGCTGATGCCGCCTTCCAGCGCCGGACCCGCCGCGCCCGCGCCGCCGATGAGATAGGTGTTGTTGCCAACCACCATTTCACCGTTGGTGCCGATATCCAGGAACAGGGCCGTTTCTTCCCGATGGGTCAAACCCGTGGCCAGGAGACCGCTGATGATATCGCCACCCAGATAGTTGGCCGTAGCCGGGAAGCAGTAGACCGGCCCCCGGACGTGAAGCCCCAGGGCGGGACCGCTCACGAGACCCGGCGACGTGACGACGGGCCGGAACGGCGTGTGGAAAATGCAGAAGGTATCCAGGCCCAGGAGGAAGTGAATCATGGTGGTGTTGCCGCCGATGACCATGGTGCAGACCTGGTCCGGGTCCACGCCCGCCTCGCCGCAGACGTTGTCCAGCAGGGTGTTCAAGGTGTCTACGGTAACGGCCTGTAATTTCTTCCGGTGCTCCGGATTGTCCTTTGTGTAGAAAATCCGGCTGAGAATCTCGTCGCCGTAGGCCCGCTGGCCGTTGCGGACCGTGTCCTCGGCCAGAATGCTGCCGGAGGTGAAATCCATCAACCGCATAACCACGGTAGTACTGCCCAAATCCACGGCGGCGCCGTAGGCACAGAGGGTGGTGTCGCCGGGCTCCACCCGGGTCACATCCCAATGGCGGCCATTGTGGACCAGCGTCACAGTGAATCGCTCCAAACGCAGCGTCTCATAGGACGACTGCACCAGCTCCAGCGGCAGGCGGGCGTCCAGGCCCAGGGCCGAAAGGGCGTCGAGACAGCGCTGGACGTCGTCGGTGCGGTCCGTGTCCAGGTCCGTCATATGCAGGCATCGTTTCTGTATCCAAGGGTGTTGCATCAAAAATCCCCATTTCTATATGGTTAGTTTTGTATTTTTGTATTATGGTACCGCAAACCCATGGAAAAGACAAGGGGATTGCCAATGGACAAAAAATATGGTATCGTATATCATGAAATTGTGTAACAAGATCCTGACATCAAAAAGTCCTTTGCGATGGAAGGTTCGGTGTTTTCGACGCACACCCGGCAGCGGGTGGGCGCTGTTTGCCGTACCCTCCGGGTGCGGCTTTTTTGTTTGTCTCGATCCACAAGGAGGACGAACCATGGAAACACGCATTGCACTGCTGGCCATTCTGGTGGAAAATGAATCGTCGGTGGAAGCCCTCAACGACATTCTGCACCAGTACCGCCAATATATCATCGGCCGCATGGGCATTCCCTACCGAGAAAAGCAGGTCAGTATCATGAGCATTGCCGTGGATGCTCCCCAGGACGTGATTTCGGCCCTGTCGGGTAAGATCGGCAAGCTCCCCGGCGTCAGCTCCAAGACGGCCTATGCCGGAGGCAGCCGTGGATAAGGCCGCGGCCCTGGCCCGCCGTCTGGCGGCGGGGGAGGCCCTCACCGACGGGGAATTGCTGACGCTGCTGGAGCAGCGGACGGTGGAATCGGCGGAGATTCTGCGGGCTGCCGCCGTGGAGACGGCCCGGAAAACCTTTGGAAATCGGGTGTATCTTCGGGGCCTCATCGAATTTACCAACTACTGCAAAAACGACTGCTATTACTGCGGCATCCGCCGCAGCAACCGCAAGGCGGAACGGTACCGCCTGTCTCCGGAGGTCATTCTGGCCTGCTGCGACGCGGGCTATGACCTGGGGTTTCGGACCTTTGTCCTACAGGGCGGGGAGGATGGCTGGTGGACCGACGACAAGTTATGCAATCTCCTTACCGCCATCAAGAAAACCCACCCCGACTGTGCCGTGACCCTGTCCATCGGGGAGCGGAGCCGGGAAAGCTACGCCGCCCTGAAACAGGCCGGGGCCGACCGGTACTTGCTGCGCCATGAGACGGCCAATGATGCCCATTATGCCCATCTGCACCCGCCGGAGCTGCGGCTGGAACACCGTATCCGCTGCCTGTATGACCTCAAGGAGCTGGGGTATCAGGTGGGCGCGGGCATGATGGTGGGGTCTCCCGGCCAGACGCTTTCCAATCTGGTGGAGGATTTGCGGTTCTTGCAGGAATTGCAGCCCCATATGGTGGGCATGGGCCCCTTTTTGCGCCATCGGGATACGCCCTTTGCCAACGAACCGGACGGCTCGGCGGATTTGACATTATACCTGCTGTCCATGGTGCGGCTGCTGCTGCCAAAAGTCCTGTTGCCCGCCACCACGGCGCTGGGCACGGCCCTGGAAGGGGGCCGGGAGCGGGGCATTCTCCATGGGGCCAACGTGGTTATGCCCAATCTGTCTCCCGCCGACGTGCGGAGCAAATATCTTTTGTACCATGATAAGCTGGCCACCGGGGCCGAATCGGCCAACGGTCTGAACCAGCTGCGAACCAATTTACAAGCCATCGGCTATGAAGCCGTTGTAGCCCGGGGCGACGCCCCGACACTCTGACGGGAAAGAACCTCTGACCCGCAAGAAAGAAGGAATGTATCATGTACAACCCCCATTCCCTGAAAGCCACGGAATTCATCGACCACCAGGAAATCCTCGATACCCTGGCCTATGCCGACGCCCACAAGGACGACCTGGAATTGGTGGATACCATTCTCGACAAGGCGGCCCAATGTAAGGGCCTGAGCCACCGGGAAGCCTCGGTACTGCTGGCCTGTGAGGACGAGACGCGGCTCCAGCGGATGTATGATCTGGCCAAGGAGATCAAGCTGAAATTCTACGGCAACCGGATTGTGCTGTTTGCGCCCCTGTATCTGTCCAATTACTGCATCAACGGCTGTGTCTATTGCCCCTACCACGCCAAAAACAAGCACATCGGCCGTAAGAAGCTGACCCAGGAGGAGGTGGCCCGGGAGGTCATCGCCTTGCAGGACATGGGCCACAAGCGGCTGGCCATCGAAGCCGGTGAGGACCCGAAAAACAACCCCATTGAATACATTCTCGAGTGCATCAAAACCATCTATTCCATCCACCACAAAAACGGAGACATCCGCCGCGTCAATGTTAACATCGCCGCCACCACTGTGGAGGAGTACCGGATGCTGAAAGAGGCCGGAATCGGCACCTATATTCTCTTCCAGGAGACGTACCACAAGGAGAGCTATGAGCAGCTGCACCCCACCGGCCCCAAGCACGATTATGACTACCACACGGAAGCCATGGACCGGGCTATGGAGGGCGGCATTGACGATGTGGGCCTGGGCGTGCTGTTTGGATTGGAGCGGTACCGCTATGAGTTTGCGGGCCTGCTGATGCACGCCGAACACCTGGAAGCCGTCCACGGCGTCGGCCCCCACACCATCAGCGTGCCCCGGATCAAGCACGCCGACGATATCGACCCCAGCGCCTTTGACAACGGCATCAGCGACGATACCTTTGCCAAGCTGTGTGCCCTGATTCGCATTGCCGTGCCCTATACGGGTATGATCATTTCCACCCGGGAGAGCCAGGCCGTAAGAGAGCGGGTTCTGCCCCTGGGCGTGTCCCAGATCAGCGGCGGTTCCCGCACCTCTGTCGGCGGCTACGAGGAGGAGGAGCGTCCCACCGATACGGAGCAGTTCGATGTGTCCGACCAGAGAACACTGGACGAAGTGGTCCGCTGGCTCATGGAGCTGGGGTATATTCCGTCCTTCTGTACGGCCTGCTATCGGGAGGGCCGCACCGGCGACCGGTTTATGAGCCTTTGCAAGGCCGGACAGATTCAAAACTGCTGCCATCCCAATGCGCTGATGACGTTGAAGGAATACCTTATGGACTACGCCGCCCCGGAGACAAAGGCCATCGGCGAGGCGCTGATTCAGGCGGAACTCCAGAATATCCCCAAGGATAAGGTCCGGGAGATTTGCGCCGATCATTTGCAAAAAATCGAGCAGGGCATCCGGGACTTCCGATTCTGAGGTGACATATGAGTATGAACGATACGCCCGCCGCGGAGCGGGTCCACATTGGATTTTTCGGACGGAGAAACGCCGGAAAATCCAGTCTGGTCAACGCCGTGACCGGTCAGCAGCTGTCGGTGGTGTCCGAGGTCAAGGGCACCACCACCGACCCGGTCCAGAAGGCCATGGAGCTGCTGCCCATGGGACCGGTGGTTATCATCGACACGCCGGGCTTTGACGACGAGGGCCAGCTGGGAGAACTGCGGGTCCAGCAGACAAAACGGACGCTGAACCGGGTGGACTGCGCCGTCCTGGTGGTGGATGGTACAGTGGGAAAAACGGCAATCGATCAACAGATTGTTGCACTGCTTGTGGAGAAAAAAATTCCCTATGTCGTAGCCTATAACAAGGCAGATTTGGGAGCCACGCCGGAGGATGACGGTTTGGCTGTCAGCGCCCTGACCGGCGACGGCGTGTGGGAGCTGAAAGAGCGGATTGCCCGATTGATTCCCACCGGAGAACGGACCGGAAAACTGGTGGGCGATTTGGTGCAGCCGGGAGAATTTCTGGTTCTGGTGGTCCCCATCGATAAATCGGCCCCTAAGGGACGGCTGATTCTGCCCCAACAGCAGGTGATCCGGGACGCACTGGAGGCGGGAGCTATGCCGCTGGTGGTCCGGGAAACGGAATACCCCACGGCATTGGAACGGCTGGGACAGCGGCCCGCCCTGGTGGTAACGGACTCTCAGGTGTTTGGCGTGGTGTCCAAGGCCACGCCGCCGGAACTGCTTTTGACGTCCTTTTCCATTCTCATGGCCCGCTATAAGGGCTTTCTGGAGGATGCGGTCCGCGGCGCTGCCGCGCTGAACGATCTGCACGACGGCGACCGGATTTTGATTGCCGAGGGCTGTACCCATCACCGCCAGTGCGAGGATATCGGCACCGTCAAACTGCCCCGCTGGCTGCGGGAGTACAGCGGCGCGGACCTGCAATTCGAGACCTGTTCCGGCCGGGAGTTTCCAGAAGACCTGTCGCCCTATCGGGTGGTGGTCCATTGCGGCGGCTGTATGCTCAACGGTCGGGAACTGGACTACCGGAGAAAATGTGCCGCCGATGCCGGTGTACCTTTCACCAATTACGGCACGGCCATTGCCCAGGTCCACGGGATTCTGAAACGGTCTCTGGCGCCGTTTCCGGCCTTGGCCTCCCTGCTGCCATAACGCAAAACACCCGGCAGTCTCAGACTGCCGGGTGTTTTGTGCGGTTGGGGAGGAATTACTTCATGTTGCGCTCGTATTCCTCGATCATCTTCTTGACCATCTGGCCGCCGACAGAGCCGGCCTCGCGGGAGGTCAGATGACCGTTGTAGCCCTGCTTCAGGTCGACGCCGACCTCAGAGGCGGCCTCCATCTTGAACTTGTCCAGGGCCTCACGGGCTTCAGGAATAACAGCGTTGTTGTTGCTCTTCATAACAAAGTTCCTCCTTCATTTCTTTTGTCCTTTTGTCCATCGGACAGTCATAGCATTGCCAGCGGCTTGCACAGATATGCAGGGGAAATTTTGGACAATTTAACAGATACCGCAACAAAAGAAGGAACGTCATTCTACCAGCTATCGCAACATAACATATCAATTCAAAATCAAAATCTCAGGAGCCCGGCGGCCAGATTCAGCACACCGGCCAGGACCATGACGAGAATGGGATTCCAGCGGAACCGCTTCAGCAGCACCACGCATAGGGCAAAGAGGACCACCAGAACCCAGTTGGTACCGGCCAGGGTGACAGCGGCGCCGGTGCCCCAAAAGGCTGTCAGCAAAATGGACACACCGGCGGCGGCAATCAGAGCCACCACGGCGGGCCGCAGACTGTGCAGCACACTTTGCAGCACTGACAGATTCCGATAGCGCAGATACAGCTTGGCCAGCACCGTCACCAGGATGCAGGCTGGCAGAATACACCCCAGTGTTGCCACCAACGCACCGGGCACACCGGCGATTTTCATGCCCACAAAGGTGGCGGAGTTAATGGCGATGGGTCCTGGCGTCATCTGGGAAATAGTGATGAGATTGGTGAATTCTTCCATATTCAGCCACTGGTGCAACGTCACCACCTGGCCCTGTATCAGCGGCATAGCCGCGTATCCGCCGCCGAAGCTGAACAGTCCGATCTGAATAAAGCTGAGAAACAGCTGCCAGTAGATCATTTGGCTGCCCTCCGTTTCTCCAAAAGCGTGCGGACCACGCCCAGCACTCCGCAGATCAAAATGATATAGACCACGTTGATCTCCAGAAAACAGGAGGCTACAAAGGAAGCAATCAGAATCACCGTGGAAACAGTGTCCCGTTCCTCCACCACGCCCCGGCCCATGTCCCAGGCCACGGAGGCAATGACCGCACCCACACCGGCCTGCATGCCCTCCAGAATCTTCTGGACCGCATAAAGCCCCTGGAACGTCTCATAACACAGGGACAGCAGGGAAATGATGACAAAAGGCGGCAGCACCGTGCCCACAATGGCCACCAATGCCCCCAAGGGACCCGCCAGCTTGTAGCCGATGACAATGGCGCCGTTGACGGCAATGGCGCCGGGGGTGGACTGGGCGATGGCCACCAGATCCAGCATTTCCTCCTCCTCAATCCAATGGTAGTGGTCTACAAATTTTTGTTTCATGAGGGTGATGATGACATAGCCGCCGCCAAAGGTAAAGGCGCTGAGATACAGTGTGGACAGGAACAGTTTCCGCAGCAGCCGCAATCGTTGATTCATAAGCGTGCCCCCCATTCAATCTGGCACCTATTATATGCAAAAACCGGAGCGGTGTAAAATGGCAGTATCTTATCAATTTCATAGGAAAAAGGTTATCATAACAACAGCGGGCCCAGTAGAAGCAGGGTTGAAACATTCGATAAAATCGGGTATAATGTCAGAAGTTCGCAGAAAAACCGGCTGCTACAGCCGGTTTTTCCATGTTTGACCATTTGGGAGGTGGAGTCGTTGCAGCTGTTTGAAGCCGTGCCGGAGGACCTGTTTTCCGTTCTGGCGTCGCCCAACCGGGCACTGTATGCCGAGGCGTTGGAGGTGCTGTATGAGACGTACCGGGATCATTTGAAAATTCCGGAACAGCTCTATTATTCCATTCTGCGCAATCGGATGGAACGGCAGCTGGCTGACGCCACCTTTGACGGCGAGGACATCGACGAGGAGGAGCTGCGGGACATCTCCGGCAAGGCCCGGTTTCTCATCCGAAAGCTGTGCAGCCGCGGGTGGTTTGAAAAGGAACGGGGCAAGACGGAGCGGAGCTTCGAGGAATATCTGATTGTTCCCGGCTACAGCAGCCGTCTGCTGGAACTGCTCCACCAGCTGCGGGAGGACGCGCCCCAGCGGGGCTATTCCTATGTGTTTAGCACCTATTCGGCCCTGAAGGTGGCCCGGGAGGGGGACAGCGCCTATGAGAAAATGCTGGCCCTCTACAGCGCCTACGACAACACCATGGCCCTGATTAAGGCATTGAAGTCCGTCTACCACAACATCAAGGGCTTTTTCCGCATGCAGATGGAAATGCAGGACGTCAATGATGTGCTGGCAGCCCACTTTGACGACTTCGGCCAGCGGGTTATGGAAGCGTACATCCGTCCTTTGAAAATCCGCGATTCCGTCCCCAAATACCGGGTGCCCATCCGGCAGATGCTCGGCCAGTGGCTGGAGGACGACGCCGTATTGGAAGCCATGGCCCAGGCGGCGTTCCAGGACCGGCGGGGCGACACGCTGGAAGCGTGCCGGGGAGATCTGCTGGAAAAACTGTACTGGATTCAGGAGCAGTATGAGCGCATGGAGAGCGACTATCTGGCGGAAATCGACCGGCAGGTGCGCCGCTACACCCGCGCCACTACCCAAAAGCTGGAGGCCCTCAGCAATCTGGACCGGAACCTGGGCGGCAATCTGCGTCTTTTGCTGGACGGTCTGGCCGCTGGAAAAGGACCGTCGGATCTGGGGTTTGCCCTCTACTGCCAGGAGAGCTTGACGGAGAAAAGCCTGTGGAAACGGAAACGGGTGCCGGTCCGGCCCCGGACCCATCCGGTGGAGATGGAGGAGGAGCACGTCAGCGATGAGGCCAAGGCCCAGGCGGCGGAGCTGCTCCAATCGGCCTACAGCCGGGAAGCTGTGGAATCGTACATATTGGCGCGGATGGATGGAGCAACCGGCTGCACCAGCGATGATTTACCCCTCCAAAACGACCGGGAGTATGTGCTGAGCCTGCTGGCAGCTCTCCATGGCAGCGACCGGGACAGCGCCTATGAGGTGGAGCGGTTGGATGGCCAATTCGCCAAGAACGGATATACCCTGCCGCAGCTGCGGTTTGTGAGAAAGGAGTAAGCCATGGACCTGCAAGCCATACAATCCCTGTCGGCCCGGGAACTGGAGCAATTTCAGACCGTGTGCAACCGGCTGCTCAGCAGCACCTATGTGGCCCGGACCCGGACGCTGCCCGATCGGGGCCGGTTCCAGGACCCGGACTATACCTTTTTGACCATCCACCATCAGCTGGTGGCCGATTATCTGGGCGTCATGGGCTGGCGGCTCCACCAGGAGGAGGTCTACGGCTACTTCTATGTGGAGCACCCCGACGAGATCAACCGCTGTGTCCTGACGCAGGAGGAGACGGCCCTGCTGCTGGCATTGCGGCTCTATTATGAGGAGCACCGGGAGCAGGCCGGACTGGAACAGGATGTTCTGTGTACGGTCCGGGAGCTGCTGGACCTGGTAGTGACCGAATACGCGGTGCTGCCGGTACGGCCCAGCGTCCGGCTGGTGCGCCGGGCCATGAATCTGTTTGAGCACCACTGTGTCATTCAGCGGGTGGAGGGTACTTTCAGCCGCAACGACTGTAAATTCACCATCCTGCCCACCATTTTAACGGTGGTGTCGCCGGAGCGGGTGGAGGCTGCCGTGGAGCAGCTGCAAAACGGCAGAGAGGAGGACCGGGATGAAGAAGCTGAAACGGATTCTGCTGATGAACTGGCTGTACTTCGGGAAACAGCTGATTGAAGTCGATGATGTAAACTTTCTCACCGGCAAAAACGGCGCGGGCAAGTCCACCGTCATCGACGCCCTGCAAATTGTGCTGCTGGGCGAGACCAGCCCCCGGAACTTCAACAAGGCCGCCAACGACAGTTCCCAGCGGACACTGGAGGGCTATCTCCGGGCGGATATGGACGACAGCAGCCCCAAATCCCGCCGGGGCAAGGATTTTTCGTCCTATATTGCCTGTGAATTTCACGACGATCAGGCAGACGCGGATTTTGTGGCGGGCATCGTCTTCGACTGCCGCCACGACGGCACGGTCCGTCAGCAGTATTTCCTCTATGACGGTGTCATTCCCGACCACTGTTATGTAGAGAACCGCCAGACCATGAGCATTCCGGCCCTGCGGGCGTGGCTCAAGAGCATGCCCGACAGCCACGGCCAGTTGTTTGACACCAACTGGCGGTATCGGGAGGAATTGCTGAGCAAGTGGAACGTCCACACCGATCAGGTGTGCCGGATGCTGAAAAAGGCCGTATCCTTCCGGCCCATCGTGGATATCCGGCAGTTTATCACGGAAAATATCTGTGATATCCCCGAAAAGCCCGACATTGAAGCCATGCAGCAGACCATTCGGGACTATCAGCACCACGAACGGCTGGCCGAGCAGCAGGAGAAAAAGCTGGAAGCCCTGGACGGCATCGGACGGCAGTACCAGCGGTGGCTGGAAGCCTCTGAGGAACTGCGGCAGGTGCGGTTTCTGAGTCTGTGGGCCGAGCGGGAGCAGCAGGACCAGCAGCTGGAGCAGCTGCGCCAGGAAGAGGCGTCCTGCCGCCGGGACCTGGAGGAATCGGCCCAGCGGTGCCGGGAGCTGGAAGCGTCCATTGCAGACCGGGAGCAGCGGAAAAGCACCTTGCAGGCCCAGCGGGAGAAAAGCGACATCTACCGGGAGCAGCACCGGCTCCAGGCCGAGCAGCGGCGGCTCCAGCAGGAGCGCCGCCGTCTGAGCCGGGACATTGATGCGGCGCTGGAGGAGATTCAAAAGGAAGCGGCCCAGCTGACAGACCTGTGCCGCCGGATGAACCAGTGGCCGGACCTGGAGGCCGTCTCCGCCCTGCGGCAGCAGGCGGAGGAAGTGGAGCGGGCCTGCGCCCCGCTGCTGGAAAACGCGGCGTCTCTGCTGACCGGTTCTTTGGAACCGCTGGAGCAGGCCCAGGCGGCCTGTGCCGAATTTTCCCACCGGTTGCAGCAGGCGGCCTACAGTCTGTCGGCGTCGGCCCGGCAGAGCCAGACCACCCGGCGGGAGACGGAACAGACATTGGCCCTGCTGCAAAAGAACGTCAAGGACTATCCGGCGGGGCTGCTGCAATTGAAACAGCAGATGACCGACGGGCTGCAAGGCAGCCACCCCGGCGCGACGGTGGAAATTCTGGCCGATGTGCTGGAAATTGCCGACGGGGAGGAAGCGTGGCGCGGCGCTGTGGAGGGCTTTCTCAATACCCAGAAGTTCTACCTGCTGGTGGAACCGGAAGTGTACGACGACGCATTAGCCCTGTATGACGGTATCAAGGGCAACGGCCGTCAGACCTACGGTCTGGTGGATGTGGGCCAAATCCGCCAGCGGGAGCAGACCGACGCCCAGGAGGGGAGTCTGGCCCGGAAGGTGGAGACCGACAGCGACCTGGCCAGAAGCTATATCAATTACCTGCTGGGCCGCGTCATCTGCTGTGAGACGGTGTCGGAGCTGCGGGAGCACCGGGCGGCCATCACCGCCGACGGCATGGTGTATCAGGGCTATGTGGCCCGCCCCATCCCGCGGCAGCGGATGGAGGACGCCTTCCTGGGCCGCAAGGCTGTGGCGCTGCGGATGGAAAAGCTGCGGGCGGAACTGCGCCGCCAGGAGGAGGCCGTGGAGCGCCTGCGGCCGGTGGAACAGCTGTTGGAGGACCAGCGGAAGCGGGAGGTCCTGTTCACCGCCCGATTCTGCCAGGAGATGGCCCAGCGGCAGGCCGACGCCGCCCGCCGGGACGAGTTGGACGGCCAATTACAGCAAATCGACGCCCAGTTGGAGGGGCTGGATTTGCTGTGGCTGGAGGACCTGGACCGGGAGATGGCACAGCTGGATGGTGAAATTGTGCAGCTGCGGAAAACCCTCCGGGAAGAGGACCGCAACGGCGGATTGCTGACCAACCGGCTCCAGCAGCTGACGGAGGAAAAGCTGCCTCAGACGCGGCAGCTGTTGGCGGAGACAGAACGGACCATCGAGGGCCGCTATCCGGCGGAGGACCGGGAAGCCGTGGGGCTGCCCCGGTATCGGGAGGCGTTGCAGCGGCTGAAAAAGCCCGCCGCCATTCTGCGGCAGCTGCGGGACCAAGCTCCGGAGACGGAAGCCCACGCCGCCCAGCAGTGGGAACAGCTGCTGCGGCTGCGGCGGGAGTACGTCCAGCAGTACCGGCCCTGTCCCTTTGCCGTGGACGCGGCCCACAACGACGAATTTGAAGCCGAACGGCAGCTGTTGGCCGACAGCGCCTTGCCCCAGTACCGGGAGAAAATCCGCAAGGCGCGGGAAAGCGCTCTGGAACAGTTCCAGAACGATTTTCTCGCTAAACTGAAATCCAGCATCGATCAGGTCCAGGAACAGGTGCGCAATCTGAACCGGGCTTTGGAGCGGGCTCAGTTCGGAACAGACCGTTACCGGTTTCTTGTGGAGCGCAATCCCGATTACGGAGACTATTATGATATGATACTGTCGCCGGAGCTGATGGAAGGGGAGGGGGGACTGTTTGCCCTGCCGTTCCAACAGAAATACGGGCCGCTGATTGAGGACTTGTTCTCCCGGATTGCCGGGTCCGACGATACGGAGCACAACGCCCGACAGCAGAGCGAGCTCCAGCAGAATATTGAACGGTATACGGATTTCCGGACGTACCTCCGGTTTGACCTGGAGACCACCGACGGCAACGGCAACCGTCAGCTGTTGTCCAAGACGCTGAATACCAAGTCCGGCGGTGAGACCCAGACGCCGTTTTATATCGCCGTGCTGGCTTCCTTTGCCCAGCTGTACCGGGTCAATGACCCGTCGGGCCTGGGCAATACGGTGCGGCTGGTGATCTTTGACGAAGCGTTTAACAAAATGGACAGTGAGCGCATTGTGGAGAGCATTCGCTTGCTGCGGAAAATGCACTTGCAGGCTATCATCTGTACGCCGCCGGATAAGCTGCCGGATATTATGCCGGAAGCTGACCGGACGCTGCTGGTGTGCAAAGATAAATACCGGATGCAGATTCTGCCCTACAGTAAAGAACGGGCAGAATAAAGACCGCCCCCGCCGTACCATGTGGCACGACGGGGGCATATTGTCATTCTGCGGCATAAGACCTTATGGTTTCACAGCACAAAGCCATAAAAGTTTACTCGATTTTTTCAAAAATCGCGGGGTCCAGGGGCAGAGCCTCTGGTCGCGCCTCGCAAGGCGCGAAATCCCTGGACAGCTGCTTACACATCAGAAAGACGGCGGCAAGCGGCGGCCAGAGCATTGAGCGTGGAGCAGGACACCATGGAGCACACAGCGCCGAACGCCTGGGCGCTCTTGAGGTAGGGCCATTTGCTCTCGGGGATGGGATTGAGAATCAACACCCGGCCCGCCTGCCGTTTGGCTTCCAACAGCGCCCGGATGGCCCGGGGCTGGTCTACGGTTTTGGTGTCTGACAGGATGATGAGGGTGGTGGAGCGGTTGAGAACGGCGGGCTGGCGGCTCAGCAGGTCTTCCAGTGCGCTGCCCAGGTCCGTACCCTTGCCGTACAGGCCCGATTCCCGGATGGAGGAGCGGAACAGGTCCATATTCTGTAAACTGAACGCGTCGGCCTCATGGAGCTCCTCAGAGAACACAAAGGCTCTGGAACTCTCCGAAACATGGTTCAACGACTGGATAAACCGCAGGGCAAACTCCGAAAACTGCATCATAGAACCGGACACGTCACAGAGCAGCACCAGGTGCTTCTTTCTGTGGCGCTTTTTCTTGTAATGGAGACGGTAAAAGCTGCCGCCGGTCTCCAAGCCCTTGCGGATGGTGCGGCGGAAATCCAGCTTGCCGCTGTGGCCCCGGTGTTTGCGGCTGGCCGACAGCTCACCGTTGATCTGCTGGGAAATGGACTGGATGATGGTGATGGCCTTGGGAATTTCTGTATCCCGGAACCGGGAGATATCCCGATACAGGATGCCAATTTCCGGGTCGGCGGCCATGCAGCCCAACCCGGCGTCCTCCATGCGCATCTGCTCTTCCAGAATGGTTTTGACAAACACCGACTTAATGAAATTGTCGTACAGCTTGGGGCTCCGCTCCGCTGTGTCCTGGAAGGTCTCCCGGAACCTGCGCAGTTTTTCCCGTGCCTCCTCCGGCATGGTCATATAGATACTGCGCTGTTCCTCCGTCAGCTCCATGGGCTTGCCGTTGACTTCCAAATCCTCCTGGGCCTGCTCCTGAATCTGCTGTTCCCGCTGTTGCTGTTCCAGATGTTCCTTGGCCAGCTGGCGCATCCGCTCCTCCGAGAGGAAAAAGCCGTCAAAAACCCGGTCAAAGAGGTTTTGTTCCTCTCTGGATTTGGCGTAGACGGTCCGCAGGGCCGTTTTGACCTGTTCCCGGTCTTCAAAACCCAACGATACCAGAATTTTACCGGCGTCGATGGTTTCCTGGGTGCCGACGGTCAGCCCTTCTTCCCGGAGCAGCCGCGAAAACCACGACAGCTTTTCCAGGTAGACGCCGGGCTCAACCATGGTGATGGCCTCCGCAGCCGCAGTTGTGGTGGTCGTGCCCACCGCAGCCGCAGCCACAATCGGCATCGCCGGTGTCGTGCATGCACTCGATATCTTCGGTGTTCTTCAGCAGGAATCCGGCGGTGTTGCGGATGGCGTCGGGAGTCAGTTCCCGAACGCCCAATGCGTCCAGGGCGGCGGCCCAGTCCAGCGTTTCGGCAATGGAGGGCTTTTTCAAAATGGCTTCGTTGTTGCGAAGACTCTGGACGGCTTTGGCCACTTGCAGTCGCAGCTGATCGTCCAGATGGGGCATCTTGGCCCGAAGAATGGCCAGCTCCTTGTCCAGATCAGGATAGGGAATGTACAGATAGGCGCAGCGGCGGCGCAGGGCTTCCGACAGGGGCCGGGCCCGGTTGGAAGTCAGCACCACAAAGGGAACGGTCTTGGCCGGAATGGTGCCGATTTCGGGAATGGACACCTGCATGTCCGACAGCAGCTCCAACAGAAACGCCTCAAATTCCTCGTCGGCCTTGTCGATTTCGTCGATGAGCAGCACCACGGGCTTTTCCGACCGGATGGAGTGGAGCAGGGGCCGCTCCAGCAGGTACTCGTCGCTGAACAGGCTGCGGGTCAAGGCGTCCTTGTCATCACTGTTCATATTGACCTGGATGGACAACAGCTGTTTCTGATAGTTCCACTCATACAGGGCCTTGCTTTCGTCCAGACCCTCATAGCACTGGAGCCGCACCAGGTCCCGGCCCAGGGCCGAGGCCATGACCTTGGCAATCTCTGTCTTGCCCACACCGGCCGCGCCCTCAATGAGCAGCGGGCGGCCCAGCTGCAGGGAAACGGCCAGCACCGTGGCCAGGGTGTCGTCATAAATATAGTTGGCTTCGTCCAGTTTTTGTTTCAATTCGTCCAGCGTCATAGGAAATCCCACCTTGTTTCTATGATAATTGTTACTCCTATGATATCATAGGGAAAAGGGTGCGTCTATTGGATACCATTGCCAAAAGCCGGGGCAAAACTGCCTCGGCTTTTGACGGATTACGGTATGAATCAGGCTGCGGCTGCGGCGGTTTCCACATGGGGCTGGGCAATGCGCCACAGAGCCACAATCATCTCCTGAAGCGTCACATTGTCGGCGGGACGGAAGAAACCATCGCTGCCGTAGAACACCTTGGCGCCGGTGACGCCGCTGGCGGGACCGGCTGCCCAATCGCTGATGGAGGCAGCGTCAAGATAGGACAAGGGGCCGGTGGCCGGGGCCTTGCCGTCCAGCAGGATCATCAGACGGAACAGCACCACGGCGGCCTGTTCCCGGGTGACGGGGGCGTCGGGCTGGAAGGTGTCAGCGGAGGTGCCCTGCATCAGGCCCAGGGAGTTGCAGGCGAGAATGGCGACGGCATCGGGGCTGTCCAGAATGTCGCCAAACGGGTTCACCAGTTCCTGGGCCTTCCACAGGCCGGCCTGCTGCACCAGCTGCCAGCACAGCCGGGACAGCTCCGCCCGGGTCAGATCGTTTTCAAAGCCGCTGCACAGGGACAGGGGCAGCAGCTGAGCCAGGTAGTAGTCATTGACCGCGGACTGGGCCCAGGGCGCGGCGGTGGTCAGATCCACAGAAGTGGTGGGGACCACGGCAGAGATCACGCCCCGGTCGCCAACCACAGCAGCCGTCAGCTCCAGCTCACCGGTGCCGTGGGCCAACAGCTGTCCGTCCGGGGTAACGGTGACCAGAGACGGGTCCGAGCTGGTCCAGACGATATCGGCTTGGCTTCCGTCGGCCAGAACGGCCTCCAGCTGAATCTCCACGCCGACGCGGACCGCCAGATTGGCAACGCTTCCGCCGTTTATAAATACCTGAATGCGGGGCAGGGGGGCGCTGACGGCGGCCATGGGATGGGCGGAATCATATTCATCGGTGGTAAAGGCCTGGAACCGGATATGGCCGTCAAAATCCTCTTCGCCCTTGAGGAAGAAATTCCAGGACATGGGGCCGCCCTGCTCCACGGCGGAATCCCAGGTGGTGTCCAGGTTGTACCACTGGCCGTCCAGCAGAACAATATTCCAGGCATGGTTCTGGTTTTCGCTGCGGCCGGTGACGATACGGCAGGGGATACCGGCGTCCCACATGGTCCGGTAGGTCAGCAGGGCATAGCCCTGGCACACCATGGAGCCGGTGGTCAAGCCGTCATAGGCGGAATATTTGGTCAGTGAATGGTCGTAGACAAAGTGGGTGCAGATGTACTCATAGATCAACTTGATTTTGGTGTAATCGTCCTCGCCGTCCAGATCCAGACTGTCCACAATGGCCTGAGCCTGTTGGTCCACATAGTCCAGCTCATCCTGGGTGTCCAGATAGGAGAGCTGGAAGGAACAGACATTATCGTTCCAGTGGACCACGCCCTCTTCAATGTTCAGCGCCGGATAGTCGCCGTTTTGAGGACCGTCGTCGGACCGGGCCATCAGGTAGCGCAGAAGCTCCGCCAACAGGGCGCCGTTGGTGCTGTTGAGGTCGCTGCGGTCCCCGGTGTAGTCAATGGAGAATTCTGTGGACTGGGCGCGGATTTCCGCCTCCATGGCGGCATAAAACTCGTCGGCGTCGGCGGCCTGCCGCTGGGCGGCGGAGACACCGAGGGTCAGCAGCACCGTGACCGCCAGCAGCAGAAACAGGCGGCCAAGGGTCTGTTTGCACGATTTCATAGTGAATCCCTACCTTCCGTGTGAAGTACCTTTTATTATGACAGATGTGCCGTCAAAAAACAAGGCTTTCACGCGGCGGTGCGGCAGCGGCGGATCAGCTGGAGCACCAGCAGAATCAAGCCGGTGACGATGACACAGAGATAGAGACTGACGCCCCGGCTGAGAACCATGGCGCCGCCAAGCAGCTGGGCCGGCAGCAGCAGCCGGAACATGGCCAGAAATCCGCCTTCGCCCACGCCCATGGAGCCGGGCAGGGGCATGGCCCCCACGGAGAAATTGACGGCGGCCTGGGCGGCGATGGCGCTGGCCAGGGCTACACCTGTCAACCCCATGGCGCGGAAGACCCAATAGGGGACGCTGTACAGGGCCAACAGCTGCAACGCGGTGGTGAAAAAGGTCAGGGCTACCAGCTTCGGCTCCCGCCGAAGCATGGGGGCGCTGAGGGCGTATTGCTCCAGCTGGTGCTGGGTGGCGCCCCAAACCTTGGCGGCACGGGGACGGTGTTCCAGCTTTTTGGCCACTTTCGCGCCCAGGGCCATGGCCCAGCCGGGCCGCACCACGGCGGCGGTAATGACGGAAAGGGCCAGGAGATTGAGAATAATACCGATAAGGGCCAGCAGCTTGACACCGGGCGTCACATTGGCCAGATGGTGGCGGAGATACACCAGACCGAAGACGCCCAGCCCTGCACCAACGGCCTGCCAGCAGCAAAGCTCCAGCAGCAGCACCAGGCCGCCGTGGGCCGGGGAGACGCCGTGGCGGTGCATGGCACACAGCTGCATGGGCTGGCCGCCGGTGCAGGAGGGGGTCACAGAGCTGAAGAAAAAGCCTGTGGCGGAGTACTGGAGACAGTGGACAAACCGGGGCTGGTAGCCCAGATGGCGGAGGCCCCGGCGGGTGTTCCAGGCTTCGCAGAAAAAGTAGAGGGCCATGGCCCCGACGGCCACGGCCAGCCAACGGCCGTCGGCCCCGGCGGCTGCGGCGCGGATCTCAGCCGGAGAGACCTGCCGCAGTACCACAAACCAGACCAGGGCGGTGATGCCCAGGAAAATGGCGCCGTCGCGCAATGCCTTTTTCATGCCGACTGCACCATGGGATCAAAGTACGCCAGGGGAGAGGAGGAGCGCCAGCTCTCCCGCAGCCGCGCCATGTTCCGGCCCATGGCGGCGAGGGCGTCGGGGTTGTCCAGCAGAGCCAGCAATGCCTCTGCCGTGACGGATTCGTCTTTCTGCCAGTCCACATAGCCCAGTCCGTGATTTTCAATGTACCGGGCATTGCCCACCTCCTGGGTCAGGAAGGGGCGCAGGACGAAGAGGGGGGTCCGGGTGTGGATGGCCTCGAAGGTGGTGAGGCCGCCGGACTTGCTGACCACCAGATCGGCGCGGCGCAGATACTCGTCCACCCGATCGGTGAAGCCGATGGATTCCACAGAGGGGTAGCGGCGGCGCAGGGTGGCCAGAAGGGATTCATTCCGGCCGGTGATGACCGTCACATGGATGTCGTCGCGGCTGCACAGGGCGTCGAGAATGCCTTGGGGAATCAGACCCAGGCCGCCGCCCATCAGCAGTACCCGGCGTCCTACAGGACGGTCCTGGGCCGTCTGATGGAAGCCCTGGCGGACTGGAATACCGCTGACAACGATGTGAGCGTCCTCCACGCCCTTGGAGAGCAGCGTCTGCCGCGTCTCTTCACAGGCGACAAAATACCGGTCGGTACCGGGGGCAATCCATTCATCGTGAACGCTGACATCGGTGATATAGGTGTAGAGGGGAATGTGGCAGTCCCGCTGCCGCTTATAGGCGGCGATGTACTGGGAACAGACGGGCATGGTGGCAACAATCAGGTCCACATCCCGCAGCAGGTCGTCCAGACGTTTGAGGACCGTCCGCTGCAGGGGCATGGAGGTTTTGGCGCCGGCGGTGCGGTTGAGCAGATTATAGACCCAGGAGCAGCGGCGGACCAGGAAGCCGAAACCGCGGTAAATCTGACGGGAGGCGTTGGGGAACAGCTCGTCGATGACATCCACCACCCGGACCTGGGCCTGGGGGTCGCCGGCCAGGATCTCCTGACGGATGGCCTCGGCGGCGGCACAATGGCCCATGCCGAACCGGCCGGTCAGAACGATGACCCGCAGCGGCCGCAAAACAGTAATTGTGGTATTCATGGCGATCCCTCCAAAACTTTCGTTTCATTCCAATTTCTTTCTGTGACTTTATTGTACCCAAAAACACCTTTTAGAAAAAAGAAGGGAAACCATTAAATTTTCTTTAAGAATAGGAATACCATATAAAAAACCGCGCGCTGCGGATACAGCGCGCGGTTGAAGCAATGCGAATCCATAAGCTGCATACAGAGGTATTCTGAATGCGTGCAAAGTCTTTATGTCTCCACAGCATACATTGGGATTGCATCGGATATGAGCTTGTACACGTCCTGATACAACTCCTTATAATTGGAAATATGATAGTAAGTATCTCCGGATTGTGCACAATTGTACTCGCGAACTGTGCATAGATTGATACGTATATTGGACCTCTTCGGATGATCCAGCGATACTTTAATGGTAATATATACGGAGTTATCTGTAATCGTGTAGTTTGTCGGAGGCGGCAGCAGGCTATTTCTCATTTTGGCATTTAAGAACAGGGAAATCAGTGCATCATTCAGATCATCGGGTATATCGCTTTTGGATAGATCATAATTATAAGCTTCTCCGTCCTTTCCGAATGCCAGACTGATGGTGATGATATCGGGATGCTCCTCCGCTCGACACACCGGCTGCTCTCGAAAAAATACGGAGCAGAACAGGATGACCACCAGAATAGAAACTGCAATCCACCATCTGTTCTTTAATTTAGCAAGCATATAGCGTGGATATCCAATTAAGTTAGTTTCCTTTAGTATCTTGCATGATACCATTTACATCTGTTTCTATCACATATTGCTGGGCATATATACGCTGCTGGGCACTATAGTTTATAAACTCAATTGCGGATGCAGAAGGTAGAATTGCCATCAGTAGTGCTAAAATAGCTAAAAATAAACTAATCTTCTTCATATATTGGCCTCCTGTAGGTGTTGCAACATGGATAATTTATGCCTTAGTTGAGTTAGATGTCATTGTCTTAGTTTCAGAATCTGATCCGCTCCATACAGTGACTGTTGTAACCATACGGTATAACTTTCCAGAAGTAACTTCTTTTGAGACCTCTAGATCTGCACGACGTCCATACTCAACTGCGTTCCATGTTTCGACGGTATCCCAGAACAGAATGCCTTTCTCCTGAAGTTCAATCGTGATTTCACACTTTGTTGCTTTAGAAGAATGGCCATTAACTGCGGCATACATCGAAGCATTCCCGTCAGATATAGAGAAATCGTGACTTGCACTGTATATATATTCCATCAGTGGCAATATTTCAGAGTTCTCGTTAAATACAGCGACATCAACAGCCATAGCCTGTGGGATAGGAATTACAGTCAAGCAAATGAGTAAGCACAGAATCACAATAAATGTTTTTCTCTTGGTGAACATAATAGCACCTCCTTTCTCCGATCTCATATATGATTACGAAGGAAGAGGTGCAAATGGGGACACTCAGTTAGAAATTATTTTTATTCTGTCTGCCAATATTTTGAGTTCGCTTAAATCAATGTTACTATATAGGCTATAAATAACGTTTCGATTAATCCATATAATACTACTATCATCATCCTTGGTATTAAAAAATGCTTCAAATCCCTGAATCGTTCCAACTTCATAAGCCGATTCTTCTGTGTCGAAAATTGTGCCGTATTCATCATCACGGGTTACCGCTTTTTGCGTCAACTCAAAGAATCGGCCGGCACTGTTTTCATATAGAATATAACGCAGTCCTGTGGATGTGATCCGATTCTCCACCTCCTGCATCCCGTCCGGTACATACCCAAAGCTGATTTCCGGCAATACAATGTCATCCGAAGCAGGCAGATCGGAAGAAAAGCGATATTGTGTCAATTCGTTAAAGACATGTACAACAAAGTCAATCACCTTTGCACGATAAGCATCCACCGTCATTAGCCCGCCAAAGGTTAAAATCGCAATGGCCAATACTGCTGCTACAGCCTGCTTCATAGATCGAAGAATTTTGTTCAACCTTGGCGTACGGCGTTGTTCCTTGATAAGCCTTTGCATTTTGCGGTGAAAAGATTTTGAGTATTCAACCGTGGGGAGTTCTTCGGAAGTGGGCAGCGTACCAAGATAAATATCTCTTGCTTCGGCTGCATAGTGACATAACAGTTCATCTGTGATTTTCATGCCCTTATCCATCCAGTTCCTCCAAAATCTGTTCCAGCTTTTTCTTTGCCCGCTGAATGGTCTTATGCACATTGGCGGGTGACATGGACAGAATTTGCGCGACTTCCGCCTCAGAAAAACCATTGTCATATCGAAGCAGTATCAATTCACGGTACCTCGCCGGGAGTGATGCCATGGCCTGAGCAAGTGCCGATTGTTTTTCAGCATGCTGAATGTTTTTGACAGAAAATAAATCAAGCTCCGCTTCATCCATGAACGTTACCGGTAGCCTTTTTCGCCGGCGCCAAAGATCAATCGCTGTTCTCTCAACAATAAGAACGGTTAAGTTTTTTGTTTTGGGACACTTGGGGTCGTCAATTCGACCGATGATTTTAATAATTTTTAAAAATGCCTCATGTACTACATCTTCTGAATCCTGCTGGTCATGTAAAATCCCATTGGCAATATAGAACATAAGACCGCGGTATGCCAGATAGAGCTGCTCAAACTTTGACTGCTGCTCTGGAGTTTCCAGCATTTGCAGGTATAGAATCAAAATGGGAACCCCCAATTAACTTTCTATTTTTTCATTGTACCACACAATACAATCCGGCTCCATAGTTACTGGAGCAAAAGGGGAAAACAAAAAGCACATCTCTTTGCAGAGATGTGCTTTTTATGGTGACCCGTACGGGACTCGAACCCATGTTACCGCCGTGAAAGGGCGGTGTCTTAACCACTTGACCAACGGGCCGTTTGGTAGCGGCAACTGGACTTGAACCAGTGACAAGCCGGGTATGAACCGGATACTCTACCAACTGAGCTATGCCGCCATGTGCCCGTCATCAACAGGGCAAGAATAATTATAGCGGCAAGGGGCCGTTTTGTCAACGGTTTTTTTCAAAAAATGAAAAATTTTTTTACACCAGCCGTCCGCGGACTCCGTCGGCTTCCACCGACACGATTTCCACGGGCAACACCTGGTTGTGAAGCGCCTCGGCTTCCACATAGACTTTCACATAGTTTTCGGCGTGGCCGGTGAAGTCGCGGCCCTCGGGCTGCTCAAAGAGTACGGCACAGGTCCGGCCCACCATGGCCTGCCGGTATTGCTGGGCCAGGGCGTCGGCCACGGCTCCCGCCTCGTTGGACCGGCGGGCTTTCTCATCGTTGGAGTGCTGGCCGTCCATCTTTGCTGCTGGGGTGCCCTCCCGTCGGGAATAGGGGAACACATGGACCTGGGCAAAGGCACACGTTTTCAGGAAGTCCAGAGACGATTGGAACTCCGCTTCTGTCTCGCCGGGGAAAGCCACAATCAAATCGGTGGTGATGGCACAATGGGGAAAATACTGCCGCAGCAGATTCACACTCTCCAAATACCGAGCCGTATCGTATTTGCGGTTCATGCGCTTTAAAACCGTATCGCAGCCACTTTGCAAACTCAGATGGAATTGCGGACAGAGATTTTGATAGGGGGCCAAGGTTTTGCAGAAGTCCTCCGTAATGGTCCTGGGCTCCAGGGAGCCCAGCCGCACCCGCATGGACGGGACGGCGGCACAGAGGGCCGCAAGCAGGTCCTTCAAGCTGATGCCGTCCTTGAAATCCACGCCCCAGGAGGAAATCTCAATGCCGGTGACCACCAGTTCCCGATAGCCCTCGGCGGCCAGCGCTTTAGCCTGCTCCACAGCTTCCGACAGGGGCAGGGAACGGATGGGACCGCGGGCGTAGGGAATAATACAGTAGGAACAGTAGTTGCAGCACCCATCCTGGACCTTCAGCATGGCCCTGGTCCGGGCGGCCAGACCACCGGCGGGCAGCCGTTCAAATTCCCGGTGGGCTGTGGCCTTTTCCCAAAACTGCCGGGATTGGCGGATGCGCTGAGTGGCTTCCTCCACCACAGCGTCCAGGAACGCCATGCGGTCGGCGGTACCGGCCAGAACGTCCACCTCCAATGCCTGGACCTCCTCGGGTTTCGTCTGGGCGTAGCAACCGCAGACGCCCACTACGGCGTCGGGATTGTTTTTCCGCACCCGGCGGATGATGTTCCGGCACTTCTTGTCGCTGACGGCGGTGACGGTGCAGGTGTTGACGATGAAGCCGTCACAGGGCTCAGTCCAGTCGCCCAAGGTATGGCCCAGGGCCGTCAGACGCTGCTCCATGGCCTGGGTCTCGTACTGGTTGACCTTACAGCCCAGGGTGTAAAAGGCAAATTTCATAGGGATTCTCCGTATTTCTATAGAAGTTGCCTCCATTATATCCAACAAAGCGCATCTTGTACAGAGGTCATACCTGCCAGGGGACACGCATAGGTTGTACCACCGACGTAAAAAGGAAGGATGGATGGATATGTGGAAACGACTGTGCGGGGCGCTGGTCTGCCTTTGCCTGACGGTCTCCCTGCTGCCTGCGGTCCGGGCTGCCGGGCCGGAGGTGGCGGCGCCGTCGGCCATTCTGATGGACGCGGCCACGGGGCAGGTCCTCTATGAAAAGAACAGCCACGAGCGGTTGCGGCCTGCCAGTGTCACCAAGGTTATGACACTGCTGCTGGTCATGGAGGCGCTGGACGAGGGACGGCTATCCTGGGATCAGACGGTGACGGCCAGCGCCGCAGCCGCGGCCAAGGGCGGCAGCCAGGTCTACTTGGAAGAGGGCGAACAGATGACCATGGACGAGATGCTCAAATCCGTGGTGGTTTCCTCAGCCAACGACTGCGCCACGGCCCTGGCCGAAGCCGTGGCCGGCAGTGAGGCAGCTTTTGTGGAATTGATGAACGAACGGGCCGTGGAGCTGGGCATGGAGGACACCCACTTTGTCAACTGCACCGGGCTGGACGACGAGCCGGAGGCCGAGACCCATCTGACATCGGCCTACGATATCGCCGTCATGTCCCGGGAGCTGCTGCAGCATGAGAAAATCAAGGAGTATACCACCATCTGGATGGACACGGTGCGGGATGGACAGTTCGGTCTGTCCAACACCAACAAGTTGATCCGGTTTTACCAGGGGGCCACGGGTCTGAAAACGGGCTATACCTCGTCGGCGGGCCACTGTCTGTCGGCGTCGGCGGAGCGGGACGGCCTGGAACTCATCGCTGTGGTGCTCAACTGCAAAAGCTCCACCGAGCGGTTCGAGTCGGCCAAGGCGCTGCTGGATTACGGCTTTGCCAACTACGCCCTGGTGACGCCCCAGGTGCCGGAGGATTTGGGTACGGTGCCGGTGGTGCTGGGGACTGTGGACACCATCACGCCGGTGCTGGAAACGCCCCAGCCGATTCTCCTGGACAAGGGACTGCAAAGCCAGGTGGAGACCACCGTGGAGCTGGCGGAATCGGTGGAGGCTCCGGTGGAACAGGGTCAAAAACTGGGAACGCTGACGGTGACCGCCGGAGGCCAGGTGGTGGCCACAGTGCCCATTGTGGCGCCGGAACGGGTGGAGCGTCTGACCTGGTGGCAGATGACCGTGGAAATCCTGCGGGGCATGTGGGTCACCTTCTGAGAAATATTGTTTTTCCTGTCGAACTGTAGTATACTAAATCTAATTTGGTATCTATGACCTTCGGCTGAAAGAAAGGTGTTTCCATGGTCAATGTTGACATTTCAAATATCTGGTGCAGTGTGACGCTGCCCATGCTGTTGGAGAGCGAACAGCAGATTTCCGCCGCCCATGCCGCCCTGATGGATGGCGAAGCTGCCGCGTTTCTGCCCTGGCTGGACGGCGACAACAGCGCCGTTCTGGAACAGGTGGAAGAGGCCGCCAAAGCCATCCGCGCCCAGGCGGGGGTCCTGGTGGTGGTGGGCAGCGACAGCGCGGTGGCAGGCGTCCGGGCCGTGGTGGAGCTCCTGCGGGGCCGGGACCACAATCTGCGCCCCGGCACACAGATTGTATTTGCCGGCAGTGACCTGTCCACCCGGTCCTGGCAGCATTTGGCCGAGCTGCTGGAAAAGCGGGATTTCTGCGTACACCTGCTGGGCCGGGACGGCGCTGATGTACAGTCGGCGGTGACCACACGGGCGCTGCGCTGGATGCTGGAGCGGCGCTACGGCACGGAAAAGTCCCGGGAGCGGGTATATGTCAGCACGGACCCGGTCATCGGTCCCCTGCGGGAGATTGCCGCCGCCGAAGGGTATCAGACATTCGATTTGCTGCCCACAGTGGGAGACCATGCCAGCGTTCTGGACCCCGGCGCCCTGCTGGCGGCAGCGGTGGCAGGCATCGATCTCCGGAAGCTGCTGGACGGTGCCTTGACGGCCCGGCTGGCCATGGAAATCCGCTCCTTTGAAAATCCCGCCTGGCTCTACGCTGCCGGCCGGACCATTCTGGCCAGCCGGGGCAAGGTGACGGAATATCTGACCACGCTGGAGCCGGACGCCGGGGCGCTGGGCCGCTGGTGGAAGCAGCTCTTCGGCAGCCGGGCCTGTGCCAACGGGGAAGGATTGCTGCCCGCTCTGGCGGAGATTCCCGGCGATCTGCACACCATGCACGGGATGTTCAGCGACGGTACCCAGCCACTGGTCCAGACGGTGCTGCGGTTTGACCCGCCGGATCAAAAGGTGGCCGTGGAAATGGATTGGCAGAATCAGGACGGGTATAATTATCTGGAGGGGTTCACCTTGGACTATGTCCAGGAGCAGGCCATGGCGGCGGTCGTTGCCGTGGGAGCCGACAGCGGCGTGCCCATTTTCCAGGTGGACTGCGGCCGCATAGAACCGGGCGATGTGGGACAGCTGCTGTACTTCTTTGAACTGACGTCCTGCCTCTGCGCCGGTATGGTGGGCCGGGACGTCTACGCCAGCGAAGGTCCTTCTCGGTGGTCCGAACAGATGGCGCGGCTCCTGGGACGACCGGAGGAATAATCTGGAAGACGGCGCACTATCATACTGCATTCCAGAAAAGTATGCACAGTTTTGGCCAATGTGACAGTTGCATATTCTGTGTAAAACTGTTAAAATAATGCCACGGACAACGAGATACGGTCCGAGCAAAAGGAGGTATTCCTATGGTTAAAGTGATTGTGGGTCTCAAGGGCTCCGGCAAGACGAAGAATCTCATCAATGCCATTAACGAAGCCATTGCCACGGAATCCGGCAGCATGGTCTGCATTGAAAAGGGCAATAAGCTGACGTTTGATATCGATTACCGCGTGCGCCTGATTGAGGCCGGCGAGTATCAGATGGGCAGTGTCACCTTCCTCAAGGGCTTCATCAGCGGCTTGCATGCCGGCAACTTTGATATCACCCACGTGTTTATTGACAGCCTCTACAAGATCACCGGCAGCGACGATGTGGCCGAGACGGAGGAGTTTCTGAACTGGTGCAACGAGTTCGGTAAGATCAACAACATGAAGTTCACCGTCGTCATTTCCGACGAACCCGAGAAAATGCCCGAGGGCGTAAAGAAGTATTTCTGAGCCGATCAACTTTGGAACGAATGCGGAGACGCGCCGCGTGCTCTGCTGTAGCACCGACCGAGATCAGCCCAGCCGACCCAGGAGGGGCTGTTCTCGGTCGTGCTTTTGTGACTGTAAAGTTTGTCGAAAGCAGCCGCCAAAAAAATTTAAAAAAAGAGTTGACAGACTACGTTTGTCGTGGTAGAATAATGGAGCACTAGAGAGTGCAACGAAATATCGCGGAGTAGAGCAGCCTGGTAGCTCGTCGGGCTCATAACCCGGAGGTCGTCGGTTCAAATCCGGCCTCCGCAACCACATTGTGTGACCAAAAAAGATATCGCACCGGAAAACCCCGAAGCCGCAACGGTTTCGGGGTTTTTTCGCGTCCATTTTTGACTGCACGAAAAAAAGATATCTTTTCAGGCATCCCCCCATTGGTGAGGACTTGAACTAAATTCCGGCAGTTGTTCCGTAAGCGTCAAACGTAACGGCGCATAGACAATCCCAGCTCCGAAATGATTCTCAGAGCTGGGATTGTCTCATCATT
>CALWXC010000006.1 GCA_944385415.1 uncultured Oscillospiraceae bacterium
CCCATTTTTCTTTTATTGTATCGTTTTTAGCGCTTTTGTACAACTTAGCTACTGCGGAATAGTTTTCAGATACGCTCTAAAATGTGGTACAAACCACTTCCCTGGCACATCATGGCCGTCACTCTTTTTGGAGTGGCGGCCTTTTTTGTTTTCCGGCATATAAACTATGTACCAACAGGTTACCGCTCATTGGAGGGAACATTCATGGATCGAGAACCGTATTTTAAGGAACTTTGCATCGCACTTGCGCGAGAAGGATTCACCCTGCAGTCGGAGCAGGACGGCCTTCTCCCAGTGAACTGGAACAACCTTCCGCTTTGCAGAGTCACAGATGCAGGAGGAATTCGCTACTGGCAGGAGAATGTAGCAGCGCCAGATCGAGAACAGGCCCTTGGACGAGCTACGCATTTGGCTGGCATGGTGCGAGAGTACATGACCTTACTGCAAAACCTCGCTCACGGTAGATGAGACCGCCCTCCACGCCGCTATTGTTCGGGCAATCAACCGATTCAACGAGGAAGACGAGTCCACTTATATGGCACTCATGCGGGCAACCATTGGTGAAGCAATCGGTCTAACCGGAGGCACAGATGAGATCGACCTGCTCCGGCGGAAAATAGATGGGCTGAATCGGAAAATGGTATCTCTTATCAATGAGAGTGTAGAAAGCGGGGAGGGTATCGAGAGTCACGAAGCTGAATTCAAGGAACTTTCCGATACCATTGAGCTCCTGCAAGGACGGATTCAGAAACTCGAAGAAGCACTTGCTTCCGATCAGGTGAATGACAGCCGAATCCTTCAACTACAGCAGATCATCGCCGACCGAGCATCCAAAAAGATGGAGTACGACGATACCATCGTGCACCAAATGATTGAGTGTGTGAAGGTGTATCCCGACGGGAGACTGGACATTATCTTCGGAGGAGGGTATCTCATCGAAGAACGCCTGGAAAAAGAAAGTTGATAACTTCAAATATAATTGACATAATCGCTAAAATAATATAGTATAATTTATGTTAGGAGGCGATTGTGCATGGCAAAAAAAGCTGCGGTCATCATGCCGCAAACACGGGAGATCCTGGCACAGATGGGTGAGCAGATCCGCCTGGCCCGCCTGCGCAGGAAGTTGAGCCTGGAATTGGTAGCAGAGCGTGCCGGGATCAGCCGAGCCACTCTGATATCCATTGAGAAAGGCACCCCTACGGTATCCATCGGCTCCTATGCCGCTGTGCTGCACGCATTAAACAATATGGACAGCGACCTGCTGCTTATTGCAAAAGATGATGAATTCGGCAGGAAGCTACAAGATCTGGCGCTGCCCACCAGACGGCGGGCACCCAAGAAAGGAGAGTAGCCCATGGCGCAGGACGAAAAGACCATCTATGTATATGAAAATTGGCGTGGAGAGGCACCCACTCTGCTGGGGCGGCTGCGCTGCGGCTTCGTCCGCGGACAGGAAACCTTTTCCTTTGAGTATGATCCAGCCTGGCTGTCATCCGCCGAGAGTTCCTTCTCTCTGGACCCGGATCTGGCTCTTTACCGCGGGCGGCAGTATGTGCCGCTGAACAAGCAGCTCTTTGGCCTGTTTTCCGACTCCTGTCCGGATCGCTGGGGGCGTCTGCTGATGAAGCGCAAGGAGGCCATCGACGCTCGCAAAGAGGACCGCAAGCCCCGTAAGCTTGCCGAAAGCGATTTCCTGTTGGGGGTCTATGATGAATCCCGCATGGGGGCGCTGCGGTTCAGTCTGGAAGAAGGGGGAGCGTTTCTCTCCAATGATAAGGCGTTCGCGACACCCCCCTGGGTGAATCTTCGGACGCTGGAAAACGCCTCTATCGCTTTCGAGAACGATGAGAGCGGCCTGAATGAAAAATGGCTGCGTGAGCTTCTGGCCCCCGGCTCCTCCTTGGGAGGCGCAAGACCCAAAGCTACGGTGCAGGCCACAGATGGCGCCTTGTGGATCGCCAAGTTCCCTTCCAAGCATGATGAATATAACAGCGGCGCATGGGAGAAGGTCGTCCATGACCTGGCACGGCTCTGCGGACTGGATGTTCCGGAATCCAAATTGGAGACGTTCTCCAAGACCGGCAGCACCTTTCTCGTCAAGCGATTTGACCGAAACGGCAGCCGTCGCATCCACTTCGCCTCAGCCATGACCCTGCTGGGCAAGACCGATGGAGCCTCTGCAGCGGACGGAAGCAGCTATCTGGATCTGGCGGCGTTCATCCGGGCCAACGGGGCATCACCCCGGCAGGATCTGGCCGAGCTGTGGAAGCGGATCGTGTTCAGCATGGCGGTATCCAATACTGACGACCACCTGCGCAACCATGGTTTCCTTCTGACACCCACCGGCTGGCGGCTGGCCCCTCTCTATGATGTGAACCCAGTCCCCTCGGGGGACCGGCTTTCCCTCAATGTGAGTGAGTATGATAACACCATTGACTTGGAACTGGCTCTGGAAGTAGCCGATTATTTCGGCCTTGCCCCGCAGGAAGCGGAACAGGCTGCAGAGGAGGTCTGCAAAACAGTATCCGGACACTGGGAACGGCTGGCCGGACAGTATGGTCTCAGCCGGGGAGCGATAGAGTATATGCGCCCCGCCTTTTCCCTTCCATGATAAGATCACAAACGGACGATTCCTGGTGGAACCGTCCGTTTGCTTATTCTTTGGCGGCTCCCTCAAAAGAGTCCCCGCCCTCATCCTCGTCCATATCCGTATCAATGTCCAGTCCTTCATTGTTCCCCACATTCTTCTCGTAGAGCTTGGTCCATTTGAGCGGATATTTGCATTTGCGGTTATAGGCCAGAAGCATCGCCTCAGCATAGCCCATAGAACCGGGGCGTCGTTCCTTGGCTGTTCTCGAAAGCAGCTTGACCGACATTTCCCCTACTTTTTCCTTGAAGGTCTCATCTTTCAGGGCATCGCCGAATGTGTAGACCAATCTGGCGATTCCGTTGAGCATATTGGCGGACAGCGAATTCATATCGCCCTCCCAGGTGCCTACGCAGAGTCTAAGTGTTCGATCAAGTACGTGGTAACCAAACCGCTCATATATATTTTCGAGCGTGGAGACAGCACAGACAACGCCATAGTTTCTGACCTGGCCAATGGAAAGAGAATAAGACTCTACCAGATCTTTGATCATAAGCTGCTCCTGATTCCCGGCTTCCACATTTGCCATAAACACTTCATATCCTCAGAAACAAAGTAAATACCCACCGGTTTGCGCAGCGCCGCAAGAAGCCGGGCGCAAAAGGAGAGTTCCGACAGCTTTTTGGAAATGTTGCTTGCCTTCTGGGTGATAATCAGATCGACTCGTTCCTCAAAGCAGTCCTGAAGAAGCCTTGACCATTCTGGAGCGCTTTCCATATTAGGTGCGGTGCTTCCCTCATCCACATAGAAACCAACAAATTCCCAGTTTGGACAGAGAGCCAGGTCATTTAAAAATCGCGCTTTATGGGCAGAGAGATAATCTTCATACTGCGTCTGGTTGAAATAGCGAATATACACAGCCACCTTATAGTGGTTTTTCGGAAGCGGACGCTCGCGCCGGATGCTTCTCAACCAGTTGCGATGCTCTGCCACAAGGGCGGTTCTTTCCGCCTCATCCTCCAGCAGAAAATGGAACGAGGGCATAACCTCCTGTTCTGCTTCTTGATGCGGAATGGCCAGCTCAGACATATTTGATCCCCCTGTATAATTTCTCTTCCAGGCCATTATATAATCAGCAGACTAATAATAAAATCGACCAGAAGTCAACTCTGTGACTTCTGGTCGATAAACGAGAAAAAAGAAGCGAGCCGGCAACGCCAGCCCGCAACTTCTCAGATCGTATTATCCCGTTTTGCCATCGTAGATTTCAGTTCCCGAACAATCTTCAGGATGGAATCCAGTTCCTTGGGGGAGCAATCAGCCAACAACTCGTCAAACTCACTTTGGTAGAGGCTTCTCACTTCCGGCACATCCGGACGAAGCAAGGAATCCGCGGATACCTGCAGGGCTTCTATGATGCGGATGAAGGATTCCAGCTTCATACTCGCCTTGCCATTTTCAATATTGCTAATGTGCGGCAATGAAATATTGGCCTTTGCCGCAAGGTCAGCTTGGCTCATCCGGCGGCTGAGCCGGGCTTCTCGGATGCGGGAGCCGATCAGCTGGTTTTCGCTCAAATCATGTTCCGCCATCAGCTCCCCCCCTTTTTGAATATATTCTCCAGATTATCTATTTCTAAGAGTATATCAACTTGGGGTGAAATTGATATAAGGCACAGTTTATGATATAAGCCTGACAATATAATAAGACTGCAAATTTTTTTGGAGGTCTTATTATGAGTCTAAATTACAAAGTACTTGGAAAACGCATCAGAGAAGTCCGCAAGAGAAACGGCCTTTCTCAGGCGACACTTGCCGAACAAGTGGACAAAACGCCGTCTTACATCAGCTACATAGAGAGTGGAATCAAAAGCATGAGCCTTGATACATTTGTTCTCATCTCCAATGCGCTCGATGCATCGCCAGACCGGTTGTTGATGGAACAAGTCACCAGCACAAAGCGGTGTGCCAGCGAAGAGATGACCCGTCTCCTTTCGGATTGCACCCCCAATGAAATTCTGATTCTGTTGGATGTCTTAAAGTCTCTGAAAACATCCCTGAAAGAACACCGGCGTCAATGAGGCAGACCGGGCCCCCTTGATTTTACAGCTACAAACTGAGAAAACAAATCGACCGGAAGTCATTCATTTTGACTGCCGGTCGATTTTTGCCTGTAAAAGTGTATATGTTTTTGAAGCAGTGAATATGTTTTCGAAAAGTCCAAGATATATACCGCCCAAGTTGGTATAATGAGAAAAAGAAAGGTGGAATGACCAATGATCTATTACACGGGCGATATCCACGGAGCCCCCCGTGAGATCGTGGAATTTTGCTGCCGCAAGGAATTGACGGAACAGGACACGCTCGTTCTGCTTGGGGATGTGGGGGCAAATTATTTTCTGAGCCGTCGAGACACGGAACTGAAGAAGTGTCTCGATACTTTGAAACCGACGATCCTCTGCATCCATGGAAATCATGAAGTACGCCCGGCCAACATACCAACCTACCAAACGAAGGTATGGAATGGTGGGACAGTCTGGGTAGAAGAATCCTTCCCCCGTCTGCTGTTTGCTATGGATGGTGAGATCTTTGATCTGGAGGGACTCCGACACTTGGTCATCGGCGGAGCTTACAGTGTAGATAAGTTCTACCGGCTGGCCAGAGGATACGGATGGTGGCCGGATGAGCAGCCTTCCCAACAGGTCAAGGACAAGGTTGTCCAGACGCTGGATGCCTGCGGGTGGCAGATCGATACCGTCCTCTCCCACACCTGCCCTTATCAGTATGAGCCGCGTGAGGCATTCCTTCCAATGATCGACCAAAGTACCGTGGACGACTCTACCGAGAAATGGCTGGAGGAGATCGAGCGGAAACTCAAGTATGGCCACTGGTTCTGTGGGCACTGGCATATTGATAAGCATATCGACCGGATACACTTCCTCTTCCATAGCGTGGAGGCTGCGCCGCAGCTCTTGATGGGAGAACGCATGATAACAGAGGAAGAAAGGCCGGAGTTTGGGAGGAAACAACGCTGAAACTGAGGAGGTGAGCGCCATGAAGGCCCCGGAGATCAAGCACTACATCAACTGGCTGGGCCGGGTGGAATACCGAAATATCAACTGCTCCTTCACCTATGACGAAGCATCCTATGCGGCCATCGACCGGATTTTTCGACTTCTCCACCGGCTGGAGCCAGACCCGGAGAACACCAGCTGGGAACTATGGCTCCGTGCGGCGCGAGGTACCATCGAGGACTTCGGCAGCTTTGAGGAGCTGCGGGAGGACGGCCAGGTGGAGAGCTTTGAGGAGTTTGAAACGTGGTGGCATTCCGAGTTCCCCGAGGAGGTGGAGTGGTTCCACTTCACCGCCTGCGAGAATCAGGAGATTGGGTACCGGGCGGTGTTCGTGGGTCATCGCCATGTGCTGGAAGTGGATGATCGCAGAGAACGTTCCTTCCCCAACGACATCTCTAAATTCACTGCTTGGCTGGAGGAGGCGGTGCGGGACGCCGTTCAGATGGTGGAGACCGGCGATTATCCGGAACTGGTGGAGCGGGAACTGCCCCTATGGCACCGAACCGGGACCGTCCTGCGCCGGGATCTGTGGAGGATATTCCCTCAGTGGAAAGAGGAGTTCTTCCAGGACTTCTCCCAGCAGGAGATGGAGGAATTTCTCGCCGCAGCGGCAGGATATCCTTTGGAGAAGAACAAGCGGCTCCCCTCCATGACCGCAAACGACTTCTATCGCTTCTGTGCTCTGGGCTATCGGGCCATGGGTTACACCGGAACGGAGAAATCGGAAAAAGAGCAGTACGCTCTCCACGCCGATGGGCGGGACGAGGGACTGTCCAAGCTGGACGGAGATTCCCCTGAAGCCTTTGCCCGGTGGCTGAAGGAACGTCCCCGCACCGGTCACCCCTGGGAGGTATGCCGGGGCGGCAACAGCACCCACATCGACTGCATCGTACACCAAGATGCGCATGGCTACTATCTGGTGGTGGCCGGTCTTGCGGAGACCCGGACGATTGAGGCGGTCCGCTTCTTCCTGGCGCTTCATCGGGCGGACATTCCAGTATGCATCCAAAGCGCAGAGAAACTGAAAGCCCGCTTGACCGGAGAAGAAAACATCGGCATCGTGCCGGAGGGAGTCTTTCCCGCCTACTGCCACGACAGATTTCCGGGAGAGGGTATCGTCGATTTCATGAATCTGCCTTTGGAGCATCGGGATGAACTTGCAAAATACTGCCGATGGCAGCCGATCCCGCTTCCCAGGCTGAAGAAGGAAGGTGAAATCCCATGATCTTCTTTACCTCTGACCTGCATCTCGGTCACGAAAATTGCATCCGACTTTGCAACCGGCCCTTTTCCAGTATCGAGGAGATGGACGAAACCCTCATCGAAAACTGGAACCGCAAGGTCACAGGGAGGGATACCGTCTATATCCTTGGCGACCTGATCTACCGCAGCCAAAAGCCGCCGGAGGAATACCTGCGGCGGCTGCGGGGAAAGAAACACCTCATCCTTGGAAATCATGACAGGGGATGGATCAGGAGTTGTCAGACGGAACGATTCTTTGAAAGCGTCAATAACCTGCTGTATGTCGCAGACGGGAAGCGGCAGTACACACTCTGCCACTACCCCATGATGTCTTGGCCTCACATCATGCGGTGCTACATGATCTTTGGTCACATCCATGGTAATACCGATGCGGATTACTGGCCGCTTATCCAAGCGAACGAGAGAATGCTGAATGCTGGAGTGGATGTCAATCACTTCGAGCCGGTCACCTTTGAGGAGATGGAGGCCAACAATCTTCTGTATAAAGGTCAGTCAAAAGCCGGGCTTGAGGTGCAGCCGTGAGACATAAAAAAGGCTTTTATGAGGTGGCTCCTGTAGCCGGTTTCATCGCACGGCAGGACTGGACGCACACGATGGAACGAGCCGAGCGAAACGGCCTCTCTCTCCAGTCCCAAAAAGGAAGCACCGGGCTGCTGTTCTCCGTGAGAATCCTCGCTCCCATTTTAGATGGAGGGCTGCGGCATATCGTTCTGGCAGCGATCCAGTACAGTCTGGGGCGGAGCACCTATATGCTCAGCATAGTTGCGGAATTCACCTGCCGGAACCTGCGCCGTCTGGACGAAGCTACCCGTTCCACCGCTGTGGCAGAGATTCGCGCACATTTAAACCGATATGGAGAACAGGAGCCATATCCTCGATTGTGGCACAGCCTGAGTCGGGTGCTCACATCTGGCAAAATCAAAGAAGACGATAGGAGGAAGGAAAGGATGCCGATTTTACAACCTCTGGAAAGCATGGAACGCATCTCACGCCAAGCACTGGCAGATGACCTGGACACCGTGCTGGAAAGGATAAGCCGCGAGGACATTGGGCTGGTGATCACCGACGAAGGCAAAGACGACTTGGTTCTCTGCCCTGCCTCCTGGTTCAATCTTGACTATGTGGACGATTTTTCCTGCGTCATCAACAGCGCCCTCCGTTATGCCATGCGTACCGAAGATGAGGAGAGTGCGGCGGTCATTCAGTACGCCCGCCGCCACTACCAGCTGTTCGATGACAAGACGCTGTCGGTGGCCGTCGCCGATCTGGAGCGGGAACTGAACCAGCCGATGGCGCCCCTCAAACAACCGCAGGTCTGGAAGGAGCTCCAGGAGCTGTTCCGGCAGCGGCTGGACGAGTTACGGAAGGAAGCTTCGGAAGGCGAGGAAACGCACCATGGATGAAAAGCAATATGAGCTCGTGGAAATCCAAGTAGATGCGGAACTTCTGGAGCAGCTGGAAGCGGTAATCGCCCCGATGGGGCTGACGCCAGAAATGTTGGCTGTGAAGTTCTTCGAGTTCTGCGTCGATCCCGCTACTCAGGAGTTGGCCATCACCTTGCTTCTGAAATGGAAAGCCGAACAGGAAGCGGAGGGGGAGAATCTGGGAGGGGGACTTTAATGCTGTCCAAGGAAACCTTCTGTGAAGCCCTGCGAAAGATTCAAGCGCAAAAGGATCGAGATGAACAGTTCAGTAAGGCACTCACCCTGATGCGAGACGGACATTTCGTATTTGAGGGCGGAGCGCCGCTTCTTGCCGCCTTGCTGGATGTACTGAAGGAAGCGGTCAACGACCAGTACGACTATATCAGCTGGTGGCTTTACGATGCCGCCCCGGACTATGAAGTCTGGACCGATGATGAAAAAACTAAGTGGTGCCTGAAGGAACCGGAAGCCCTGTATGATTTCATCCGGGATGAATGTCAGGGCTGAGCGGTAGCTTCTTCCTAAATTCGTTCAAGGAGGTCAAATCAGATGCCTTAGTGCTGCCTTTACTGCCGGGTGGATGGAGCGTCCACGGAAAGCAACCGTCTCGCCATGAACCAGCAGCTTACCGCACTCCGAAGCCTCGCCGGCCAGCTTGGCTTTTCGATTTCCGCAGAGATGCTCCAATATGAGAGCGGCTTGGACGCAAACCGACAGAGCATTCGAACGCTGATCCGTGATGCACGACATGGAGTCTATGACCGTGTGCTGGTGATGAACGGCGACCGTCTGGCTCGTGACGCCGAAGGTTTGGCGGCGATTGGAGAAAAGTTGACCGCAGCAGGAGTCCGGGTCTATTGCCCAGATGGCGAAATTGATCTGGCCCCCGCATATTCTCATGGTTATTTCCGGGTGGCAACGATGGAACAGACCATGTGATTGGGAAAAGTTCCCGTCCCACCTCTCTTCCACGGCCAAAGAAAATGCGGTATAATACCCCTATCTGGCCGACAGCATCTCCGCGTTCTGGCGGCGGTGGCACATGACATTGGGGCAGTGGTTCCGGAATTATCTTTACATTCCTCTGGGCGGGAGCCGGGCGGGGCGGCTGCGGCTGGTCCGGAATCTCCTGATCGTCTGGGTGTGCACCGGGCTGTGGCATGGCGCTGCCTGGAATTTCGCCCTGTGGGGCCTTTATTATGGTTGTCTGCTGACTCTGGAAAAGCTGTGGCTGGGCCCAGTTCTGGCACGCCTGCCCGGTATAGTCCGGCATGGTTACACCCTGCTGGCAGTGGGCGTTGGCTGGGTGCTGTTTGCCTGCGGGAACTGGACAGAGATTGAAAGCTTCCTGCGGTCTCTGTTTGTCCCTGGGGGACAGGATGGGATTGCTTTTTCAACACAGATGATGGCAATTCTGGCGGTGGGAGTCCTTGCGGCGACACCGGCTCCGGCTAAGGTGGTTGCAACGGTTGTAAAGCGGTTTCCCCGCCTGTTGTTGCCGCTGTCCGCCGTGGTCTACAGCGGCGTAACGGCGCTGTCCATTGCCTGTATGGTGGGGGCCACCTATCAGCCGTTTCTGTATTTCCGATTTTGAGGGGGGCGTTTATGAAAGCTTGGAAACACTTGATCCCAATTTTATTTCCCGTAATTTTAATTGTACTGCTGGGTATCGGAGCCATTGTGCTGCCGGACCACACGTTTTCCACTGCGGAAATGCGGTATCTCAGACAGTTTCCAAGCTGGTCATGGGAAAAGGCGGTGACAAGGGAGTACAGTATACAGATGGAGGAGTACTGCTCCGATCAGTTTCCGCTACGGGACTTCTGGATTGATATTGCTCAACGCTTATTACCGGCAAGTCCGTAACAAAATGCGGCTGCCTGAAAAATACAGCAGGAAACGCCGCTGCATCTTTGGGGGTGCAGCGGCGTTTGTAAAAAATTGTGGGGAGCTCAGTCCAGAATTTCGCGGATTTTGGCCTCCATAGCCTCGGCAATGCGGGCGTGGTTTTCTCGGTCGTAATGGAGTCCGTCCAGGGGCGAGGCCTCCGCGAAGGCGCCCACGTTGATAAAATGGACGCCGCAGCGGTTGGCCACATCCTGAACCAGCGGCGCCAGGGAAGCGGATTCGGCGCTGCGGTCTCCGATAATCTCTCCCAGGCAGGTCCGGGGACGCAGCGGGGCAGGGCAGGCCAACAGAATTTCAAAGGGCTTCGGAGAGACGCCGTTGGTTATGGACTGGGCGGTTCGGACCAGCCGGTCCAGGCTGATGGCCACTTCGGAAGCGGTCACATGGAATCGCTGCTTGAAATCGTTGGTACCCAGCATGAGAATCACCAAATCCAGCGGGGTATGGGAGGCGATGCAGCTGGGCAGATGGCGGATGCCGCACTTGTCGCCTTCGACGGGGTCCTCCCATACGGTGGTACGGCCGCACAGTCCTTCCTCAATAATGTGATAGCCAGGACCCAGCCGCTGGGCCAGAATGCCGGTCCAGCGCTCCTGCCGGGGGTACCGGCCCAGGCCCTCGGGGCTCTCGCCGTAGGTATTGGAATCGCCGAAACAGAGAATGTTTTTTTCCACAGTCATTTCCTCGCTTTCCAGGGCCGCAACGGCTCTTTTTTCTGTATGCTATCAAACGGGAAGAGTACAGTCAAGGGGGATTGCAGCCCCAACAAAAAATACGCCCTGCGGACCATTCCGCAGGGCGTATTTTTCAATACAGGAAAGGGGATTAGCCCCACAGGGCCGACAGCATGGGAACAATCTGCTTTTTCCGGGAGATGATCTTGGGCAGGAAGCACTCCTCGTTGCGGGGGTCCACATTGAAGGCGTGGCGCACGGCTTCTTCGTCACCCAGGTACAGGAGATGGGAACCGGCCAGCAGCACGTCGGTGAGCATCAGAATCACCAGACCGTAGCCGTGCTGTTTCTGCTGCTCCGCCATGGCTTGCAGGAACTCCTCCCGGCGGCTGATCAGCAGGTGGGAATCCACACAGGTGATCTGACCCACGGCCAGATAGTGACCGGCGATGTGGAATTCCTTGAAATCGGACAGCAGCAGCTCCTCGGCGGAGCGGTCGCCCACGTTGCCGGCGGAGAACACCACCTGACCCAGATCTTCCAACGTCACACCGGCGATGCGAGCCATACGCTGGGCCATGCGGCGGTCCCGGTCCGTGGCGGTGGGGGATTTAAAGAGAACCGTATCGGAGATGATGGCGGCGGCCATGAGACCGGCCAAACTCTTGGATGGCATCAGGCCGCGCTCCTGGTACATGCTGGCCACAATGGTGGCGGTGCTGCCCACGGGTTCATTGCGGAAATGGATGGGGCCGCCGGTCTGGATATCGGCCAGCCGGTGGTGGTCGATGATCTCCAGAATCTCGGCCTGATCGAGGCCGGGCACCGATTGGGCGAACTCGTTGTGGTCCACCAGCACCACACGCTTGCGCCGGGGGCGAATCATATGGTAACGGGACAGGGTGCCGACGACCTTATCGGCCTCGTCCAGAATGGGGTAGCTGCGGTAACGGCTGCGCAGCACGATCTCCCGCACATCGTCGAGAAAATCGTCCAGATGGACGTGCTCCAGATCGTGGCTGCGGCAGATGCGTTCCACGGGCATGGCCTGGAACAGCAGATGGGACACGCGGCAGGCGTCCAGGGGCGTGTTGAGGATGCAGGTGCTTTCGTAGCGGTCCACGTCCAGGTCCTCCGGCAGTTGGGCCTGACAGAGAATGATACAGCTGACACCGGCTTCCAGCGCGGCGCGGACCATTTCCGGCTGCTGGCCGCAGAGGAAAATGGTCTCTTTTTTCAGCTCCATGGTGGTGACGCCAGGCAGGGCCGCCACCACTTCACCGGTGACGGTGTCGATGAGGTTACTGCCCTCGCCCACCAGATGGCCCTCCAGAACGCTGAGGAGATTGAAGACGGGGACGTTTTCCAGATAGGGCTCTGAGGCAAAATTCATGTCGTGCTTGGCTACGTCCGTGGGCGACAGCATTCCATAGAGGGTGCCGTCCTCCCGGGAGATGGGAATGGCCGGGGCCGTCTGCTCCTGCAGCGCCTCCCAGGCACTGCGGATGGGCACCGCCTGGTGCATGACCGGCGGCGTATCGTAATCCAGATCGCGGATCTGTGTGCGGACAGTATGGATATGGACCGGCGGCTCCATGCCGAAGCGGTCCAAAATGCGGCGGGTTTCATCGCTGATGTGGCCCAGTCGGGCGGCCACATATTCACGGTCGCCAATGGCGTTGCGCAGGGCGGCGTAGGCCATGGCCGAGACGATGGAGTCGGTATCGGGGTTGCGGTGGCCGGTTACATAAATCGGTTCCATAGAATGTGTCCTTTCTTTGCCGTCGCCTTGACGGTTGATGCTTTTACAGATGGGTGGATGCGTTAGAAGTATACCATCCCTCTAACTTTTTTACAAGTATTCCACAGGGAAGATTTTGGATACCTCGTCTTTTTTGGATTGCATCCTTGCATAACCGGATGGATTTGCTTGCACTTTTTTTACATGGAATCTTTATGATATGTAAACAGATGCGATGGAGAATATCTGTAGATTTTGTCAAAATATTGAGAGAAAGACGGGAGTTTAACGTATAATATCGAAAATAAATTGACGGTTTCAGGGAAACGTGGTACAATATTTTGCAGGAATAATGACGAATTTTCTGCAAACTATTTTACAGAGAAAAGAGAAACGGACACGCAATGGTTACCAGGGAGGTTTCCAATGTGGCTGCATCGCGGCGCATTGCCCTCCGGTTGCTGCAATCGGACAGGTTTGCAGCGGGCGCGCTGCTGAGGTCGGGAGTGCAGAGATCACCCCGACCCTGTATTTTCCGCATTTTGTTGCCCCAACATGGAATTTGTGATATGATGGTTCCATTGTGTGTAAGGAGTTAAACGATGCAGTATATCATTTTGGACATGGAATGGAACCAGGCGTGGCCCGGGTCGTCGGCGGCCCGGCAGGGCATTGCGCCCCATGGGGAGATCATTCAGATCGGCGCCGTGCGGCTGCTGGCCGACCGGACGGTGGCCGATGAATTTCAGATTCTGATCCGGCCCAAATTCATCCGCAAGCTCAACAAGCGGGTCAGCAAGCTGACCGGTATCCAGGAGTCCCAGCTCAAGGCCGAGGGCGTCTCCTTTCCCGAAGCGGTGGAGCGGTTCCGCAGCTGGTGCGGGGAGGACTGCACGTTCCTCACCTGGGGCTTTGACGATGTGACGGTGCTGCGGGAAAATCTGGCCCTCCACGATCTGCCCGCCGACTGGGCATTGCCCTGGTATAACGCCCAGATGATTTTCAATGCCCAGACCGATGGCGCTACCAATCAGCGGGCCTTAAAGACGGCCCTGGAACTGCTGCGCATCGTTCCCACCCGTCCGGCCCATGACGCCCTGGGCGATGCCTACCACACGGCGCTGATCTGCGCCCGGCTGGACCTGGAGCGGGGCGTGGCCGAGTACCGCTGGGCCATGGAAGCCCACGAAAACGGGTTCCACGGTGCGGAGCTGCCCGGCTGCATTGCCCGGCGGGTCTACCGGGGCTATGCCGACAAACGGGCGGCCATGGGAGCCATGGCCGGGGCGGAAAACCTCTGCCCCCACTGTGAAAAGCCCATGAAGGCCGGGGAGTGGATTTCCCAGCCGGGACGGCGGTACATGAACCTGTCCACCTGCGATGACCACGGCAATTTCCTGGTCCGAATCCGGCTCCAGCAGGACGGCGACGGCATCCGTGTCAGCAAACTGCTGTATGAGAGGACCTCGGAAGCGGCCAAAGCCTACGAGAAGGCCGCCGCGTCGGCTCGGCCCCGCCGCCGTCATCGCCGCCGGAAAAAAACGGCGGCCCCGGTGAAACCGGAATCCTGAACAACAAGCAAGGCACGCCCACGGGCGTGCCTTGTTGCGCTCTATGATTGGGGAAGTTTGGCGGCCACCTGTGCGGTGGCGCCGTTGCTGTCACCCAGCAGATACTGCGCTCCATCGTCATCGGTGACCAGCAGCCAGGGACCCGTGCGGGGATCGATGCAGGCGGTGACGCGGCCATACGATCCGGCGGTGTATTGGCCTTTGCGCACACCTTCCAGACCTGTTCCGGCCACTTTGATCATGGAGGGCAGTTCCTCCAGTACGTCCACCGATGCAATTTCCGCCAGGGGAATCTCGTAGTGTGTGCCGCTGTGGCGGGCTTCCAGCACCGCTCCCTGGATGGACAGCTCCACGGGCATCCGCTCCTCCACCAGCATCCACACGCCGAACAGGGGCATCAGCAGCAGCACCAAGGCCGAAAAGCCCATGATGAGTTTGCCGGGCTTCCGGGCCATATTGACGGTGGTATTGATGCCCACTCGGGCATTGACCATCAGATTGGTGTCGTTGGGATTGTAATAAAACATGCCCCAAATCCATTTGTCATCTTCGTCTACATAGAACGTCTGGCCGCTGCCGGCGGTGAGTCGGGACTGGATGGCCCGCAGCCGGAACTCCTGCCAGACGGCCGCCGCCGTGAACACGATGGTCAGGGCCGCGGTGCCCAGGATGCACACCACCGGCTGGGTGGTATAGAAGACCATGCACCAGGGCAGCAGCCCCATGAGCCAGGCCATCCAGAGCCATACCCGCCGCCAGGCCTGCCGCCGCAGCCGCGTCAATGTTTCCGTCAGCGTGTCGTTATCGTCCACCACCTCGGCTTTGCGCCGGATGGCATACCGGTAAAAGACCCAGGACAGAGCCACCCACAGGGGCCCTACCGCCATCATGACCCAACCCATCACGGCGTCGCCCTCCAGAAAGACCGCCGCCGTGGGCAGCATGCTCAGGACAAAGGGCAGCAGGAAATAGAGGACGGTCCGGGGTTTTTCCTTCCACAGGTCCACGGTGGACAGATCGGCCACGGTGGCGGCAGCGGTTTGATCGGGCCGCCGCCAGCCCCGGCGCTGCTTCATGGCCTTGAGAGTTTGATTGCAGCGGACATAGGGCACCATGGGGAGCACAATGACCACGTCCAGCCAGATCAGGTAGAGGGTCAGCAGGACGCCCAGGGACAGGGGCAACAGGGCACAGACCACGCCGGACAGCAGCAGCACCCACAACAGGCGTTTTTCCACTTTCCGGAACTGGCCGATGACCGCCAGCAGCTCCGGGTCCTGTTGAGATTCCGGGGGAATGGTGACGCCCACGGCAATATTTTTCTTGAATTTGGCATCGTTGACCGTCTGAACGTACATGAGAATGGGAATCCAGATAACGGTTCCCCATAAGATCAGATTGACCCACCATTCCATATTCAGTCTCCTCCTTCCATGTACAGCCGTTCCACCAGCCGTATCACATCGTCTTTGGACAATCCTGCCAAACGCAGCTCCGACAGGCTGACCCGCAGGGCCCGCAGTGTAGCTTCCTCCGGCTGGCCCGGCGGCCGCCGTCCGCTGACCACGGTGCCGTTGCGTCGGTCCGTTTGCAGATAGCCCTCCTGCTTCAGCAGCTGATAGGCTTTGCTGACCGTCATCATATTGACGCCGGTTTCCGCCGCCAGGGCCCGGATGGTGGGCAGCTGCTGGCCCGACTGTAGATGCCCGTCGGCAATGCCCACGACAATCTGATCGCGGATTTGCTGGTAGATGGGTACGTCACTGTCAAATCGCAGTTGCAGCAGCATGGAATCGCCTCCTTTTGTTATAGTTGTATTATTTGTATTAGATTATATAATGCAAAAATAATTTTGTCAAGCATATTGCAAATCTTTCCATTCTATGATATACTATTCATATATGATTAATATGATTTAAGAAGGAGGAATCAACATGGCATCCTATGAATTGATTGTGGAGAAGCAGCAGCCCGATTGCGGCGGTAAGGACCCCCGTGTGCTGGAGTTCCAGTCGGTGGAGACGGCGGACCCGGTGGAGTATGTCCGCGGCCTGCATCCGGGTATGGAGCTGGATGTGGAGCAGAAGAGCAACGGTGAGCTGGTGGTCGCCGTGGGCGAAGGTGTGAAGCGCATTCGGTACTGCTTCACGGAAGACTAAAAAAATCGTCATTCCCACGGTGAACCCCACCGGGAGAATGACGATTTTTTTGGCAGCAGGAAGCGGCTCTTCCCGTGGAGGAAGCCCCTGATACCGGCCTGCACGCCCTCTTTTCCGTGACACGGTACTGTGCTATAGCAGTATAGCATGCTCTGCATAAAATGTCAAGTTTTTACAAAAAACAACAAGCGGAGCGCCGCATTTTGCGGCGCTCCGTGGAAAATAGAATCAATATTCCTTGTTGTGCAGCAGCTCGTGCGCCTTGCCCTTGAGCAGTCCTTCGTAGAGGGACATGACCATGGGGTTCTCATCGGGCTTCTTGATAATGGCCACATTATCGGCATTATAGATGCCCTTGGCACGGGCGGCCTTGGTGCGGTTGCCGGCTCTGGGCGGCTGGCCGCCACCCATGATGCAGCCGCGGCGGCAGGCCATGACCTCGATGAGGTCGTACTGGACTTCGCCGGCCTTGACCTGCTCCATGACCTGACGGGCGTGAATCAGGCCGCTGACAACACAGATCTTCAGGGTCCGGCCGTTGTACTCGAACTGGAAGGACTTGATGGCGTCATCGCCGCGGACGCCGCATTCGGCGATGGCATCCAGAGCCACCTTGTCGTGCTCAGGGATCAGACGGCGCAGCACCGCCTCAGTGACGCCGCCGGTGACGCCGAAGATGACGCCGCCGCCGGAACCGAAGCCGAAGGGCACGTCGCTGGCTTCCGGCGTCAGACCAGCGAAATCAATGCCGGAGTTGCGGATCATGCGGATAAGCTCTGTGGTGGTGATGACAATATCCGTGTCCTGCTCGCCCTTGGTGAAGCTGTTGGGCCGCTTGGCCTCCATCTTCTTGGCGGTACAGGGCATGATGGAGACCATCACCGTGCGCTTGCCCTTGGCGTTCTTGGGATCGCGGTACCACTCCTTGACCAGAGCGGACATCATGCCCTGGGGAGAACGGCAGGTGGACAGATTTTCCTTGAACTCCGGGTACTGATCGGTGACGAACTTGACCCAGGAGGGGCAGCAGGAGGTCAGCAGGGGCAGCTTGATACCGGCTTCCACCCGGTTGAGGAACTCGGCGGACTCCTCCATAACCGTCAGGTCGGCGGAGAACGCCGTGTCGTAGACCTCGTCGAAGCCCAGACGATGCAGGACGTTGACGATCTTACCCATGACGCTCTTGCCGCGCTCAATGCCGAAGGCGTCGCCCACGGCCACACGGACGGCGGGAGCCACCTGGGCCACCACACGGATATCGGGATCGCCCAGGGCTTCCCAAACCTCGTCGGTGTTGGTGTGGATGCTGATGGCGCCGGTGGGGCAGTAGACACGGCACTGGCCGCAGTTGACGCAGAGGGTCTGTGCGATCTTCTTGTTGAAGGCGGGCATTACCATGGCGTCGGTGCCGCGGAAAGCGAAGCCCAGTGCGCCGATGCCCTGAAGCTCGTCACAGGCGCGGATACAGTCGCCGCAGAGGATGCACTTGTTGGGGTCACGGACGATGGAGGGGGAGCTGGTGTCCACCTCGTGGATCTCTCTGGTGTTGGCGAACCGGACCTGGGTGACGCCCAGGCGGTGGGCCAGCATCTGCAAATTACATTCGCCGCTCTTGACGCAGGTGGTGCAGTCGCGGCAGTGGGCGGCCAGCAGCAGCTCCAGAATCAGCTTGCGGTGGCGCTTGATGCGGCCGGTGTTGGTGAAAATCACCATGCCGTCCCGGGGCTCCTCGGAGCAGGAGGCAAACGTCCGGCCGCGGTCATCCTCCACGGTACACAGACGGCAGGCGCCGAACGTGGAGACCTCGGAGTGATAGCACAGGGTGGGGATATCGATACCGGCGTTCCGAATGACGCTCAGCACATTTTTTTCATCTGTAAATTGGACTTTCCGTCCGTCAATGGTCATAGTTCCCATGTCTGATCCTCCTACGCGTCCACATAAATGGCATCAAAGGCGCAGTTGTCACGGCAGGCGTCGCACTTGATGCACAGGTTGGTGTCGATGTGATAGCACTCCTTCCGCTGGCCGGTGATGGCGCCGACGGGGCAGTTCTTGGCACATTTGCCGCAGCCCTTACAGAATTCGGGGTTGATGCGGTAATGGCGCATGGCCGTACAGACCTTGGCCCGGCACTTGTGGTCCACGATGTGCTCCACATACTCGTCGCGGAAGGTTCTGAGGGTGCTGAGAACCGGCAGGGGAGCGCTCTTGCCCAGGCCGCAGAGGGCCATGCTCTTGACCATCTCGGCCAGCTCCTCCAGGCGGTCCAGATCCTCCAGCTCGCCTTCACCGGCAACGATCTTCTCCAGAATCTCCAGCATCCGCTTGGTGCCCTCACGGCAGGGGACACACTTGCCGCAGGACTCGCGCTGGGTGAAGCTCATAAAGAAGCGGGCCACTTCCACCATGCAGGTGTGCTCGTCCATGACCACCAGGCCGCCGGAACCGACGATGGCGCCGTACTTCTTGACGGAGTCGAAGTCCAGGGGCACGTCCAGGTGCTCCTCGGTGAGACAGCCGCCGGAGGGGCCGCCGATCTGCACGGCCTTGAAGGTGGCGCCGTCCTTGAGGCCGCCGCCGATGTCGAAGATGATTTCCCGCAGGGTGGTGCCCATGGGGACCTCGATGAGGCCGGTGTTCTCAATGGAGCCGGTGAGGGAGAACGTCTTGGTGCCGGGGCTGCCGGTGGTGCCGATGGAGCGGTACCAGTCGGCGCCGCGGAGAATGATCATGGGCACGTTGGCAAAGGTTTCCACGTTGTTGAGAACCGTGGGTTTCTCCCACAGGCCCTTCTCAACGGTACGGGGCGGCTTGACGCGGGGCATGCCGCGGTTGCCTTCGATGGAGGCCGTCAGGGCCGAGCCTTCGCCGCAGACGAACGCGCCGGCGCCGCGGTTGATATGCAGACGGAAGGAGAAATCGGTACCCAGGATATTGTCACCCAGCAGGCCCACTTCCTCCAGCCGGGCAATGGCATGGCTGAGCCGGGCCACAGAGTTGGGGTACTCGGCGCGGACATAGATATAACCATCCTTGGAGCTGACGGCGTAGGCGGCCAGCATCATGCCTTCAATGAGGCGGAAGGGATCGCCTTCCATAACAGAGCCGTCCATGAAGGCGCCGGGGTCGCCTTCGTCGCCGTTACATACCACATAACGGGTGGTCTCCTTCTGGCGCATGACCTGCTTCCACTTGCGGCCGGCGGGATAGCCGCCGCCGCCGCGGCCGCGCAGCTCGGCGGCGTCCACGGTGTCCACCACATCGGAGGGCTGCATCTCAAAGAGGGCTTTCTCCAAGGCGGAGAAGCCGCCGGCAGCAATGTATTCCTCCAGGGATTCAGCGTCCAGCTTGCCGCAGTTCTCCAGGGCAATGCGGGTTTGCTTGGCCATGAAGGGAATCTCTTCGGGCTTGGGGTAGAATTTGCCGTTCTGGCAGTATGTATGGTGATCCAGGACCTCGTCGCCCAGGACGCAGCGCTCAAAGACCTCCTGGCAGTCCTCTTCCTTGACACGGACCAGCTGGATGACCTTGTCGCCTTTCTGGATACGGACCAGGGGGCCCAGCTCACAGATGCCCTGACAGCCGGTGCGCTTGATACCGATGGGATGGGCGTCGGCGTCGTGGGGCTTGAATTCCACGGTTACATTGGGATAATCCCGGGCGATATCCACCATTTTGTCGTAGATCTTCTGGGAACCGGTGGCAATACAGCCGGTACCGGCGCAGACCAGAATGCGGCAGGAATAATTATCAATGGTGGCCTGGGCGGCAGCGCGCAGCTGCTGCAGGGCTTCTCTAGTCTGAATTTTCAATTTCCCTCACCTCTCAGCTTCTCGACCAGTTCGACCACGGACTCGGGGGTCATACGCGGATAGACGTCCTCATTGACCATGACGGTGGGAGCCAGACCACAGGCGCCGAGGCAGGAGACGGTCTCCACGGTGAAGAGCATATCGTCGGTGGTATGCTTCTTCTTACTGAGCCCCAGGGTTTTGTGCAGAGCCTCCAAAATGGGGCCGGACTTTTTCACATGACAGGCGGTGCCGTCGCAGACTTTGATGATGTACTTGCCCTTGGCTTCAAAGGAAAAGTTCTCATAGAAGGTCGCGACGCTGTAAGCCTTGGCCTCGCTGATGCCGATTTCCGCGGCAACGTAGGTCAGAAGCTCACCGGGCAGATAGCGGTACTCCCCTTGAATATCCTGCATGATGGGAATCAGGGAACTGGCCTTGCGGCCGTAGTGGGCGATGATTTCATCCGCTTTGCGGTAGTACGACTGATCCAGCATAGTCGATGTCTCCTCCATTCTTGCGGTGTCCAAACTTCATTGGCACTCCAGGAATCTATAAGACCCCGGCCTCCAAAATAGACCGTGTCCTGGAAAATATTATAGCAAATTCTGAGGATAGAAACAAGCGGTTTTGTATAAAATATATAAATATTTACATATCGATACAAAGGTTTTTATACAGCTGCTCCAGAGGTTACGGATGGTGGTAAACGCGGTGCTCCAATGCGAAAATCCGGCTGCTGAAGGCGCCTACCGGTACTTCCTCAAAGGCTTTGCGGTAGATTTCCACCCGGCTGTCGATTTTATCGATGAGGTGCAGCAATTCACTTTCCATACAAACCGGCACCACCGCCGCGCCGAATTCCGGTTCGCCGTGGTGGGAGAGGATCAGGTGGCGCAGCAGCAGGGACTTCTCTTCGGGAATGCCCAGCTTCCGGGCCGCCGCCGCCACCCATTCGGCGCCGATGACCAGATGGCCCAGGAGCTGGCCCTCGGTGGAATACTCCGTCACCAGGCCCAGCTCGGAGAAGGAGAACTCCTTCATCTTGCCGAAGTCGTGGAGCAGGGTACCGGCCAGCAGCAGGCTGCGGTTGATGGTGGGACCGTAGAGACGGGAGAGAAACTCGGCCTGTTCCAGCATATTGGCCGTGTGCATCAGCAGGCCGCCCACAAAGCCATGGTGGACGCTCTTGGCCGCGGGAATGCTGCGGAAATCCTGCTCCCGCCGCTGGAGCATCATGGTGGCAATGGCGCGGTAATCGTCGTCCTCCATGGATTCCACCAGCTGCCACACCCGGGCCAGCACGGCATCGGCGTCGATGGGCGCCGACGGCGTCAGAGCCGTCAGGTCCACGGTCTCCTCGGGACGGCGCAGCCGCAGGGCGTTGATGCGTAGCTGGAGTGCGCCCATAAACTCGGTGATGGTGCCGGTGACGTAGACAATGCGCCCGGCGTCCTGCTCGCCGACGGTGCTGTTGTCGTATTCCCACAGCTTGGCATCCATGGAGCCGCTGGCATCCTCCAGCACGGCGCTGAGGAAGGGTTTACCGTTTTTGTTGGTCTTGGCGTAGGCGGACTTCAAAAGGTAGAAGCCCTGCACCTCATCGTTGACACGAAGCTGATTGAGAGGGGTATGTTGTTCCATTGGTCGCGTCCTCCTGCTTTGTTACAATAAAGTTATGGTGAATTTAGTATACCGGGCGGCGGTGTTTCTGTCAACGCGGCGCATAATTCCCGGCGGGCGGGAAATGCTGAAAGCAGGGGTACGAAACCGCATTGACAACGGAGGAAGGCCGTGCTATAATCGCCGTAGTTGAAAAGGGAGTAGTTTGAAAGACATGCTGTCAACATCTCAGCCCCTTGGGCTTGGTGGCATGTGCCCGAAGTGGTAACAAGACTTTTCGACAACCGTTGTCCTATGTTTGCAGGAAAATGGTTGTCGAAGAGTCTTTTTCTTTTATCTGCCCATCCGGTTCAACACAAAATAAACAAGAAAGGAAGCATCCCTATGGCCGAACCCTATTACAGACAAACGACGCAGCAGGCCCTCAGCAGCCAGCAGTCCAGCGCCAACGGGCTCACCGAACAGGAGGTGGCCCAACGTGCCCGGCAGTACGGGCCCAACAAGCTGTCCGAAGGCGAGAAAAAGAGCATGCTCCGTGTGTTCCTGGAGCAGTTCAAGGACCTGCTGGTGCTCATTCTCATTGTGGCCGTCTGCATCTCCGCTGCCTCCGGCAACATGGAGAGCACCATTGTCATCTTCGCGGTCCTGATTCTCAACGCCGTCCTGGGCACCGTCCAGTATCTGAAGGCGGAAAAGTCTCTGGAAAGCCTCAAGGCCATGTCGTCTCCCACCGCCAAGGTTCTGCGAGGCGGCAAACGCATGGAAATCCCCTCGGCGGAGGTGGTCCCCGGCGACATTGTATTGCTGGAGGCCGGTGACATGGTGGTGGCCGACGGCCGCATTCTCGAGAACTTTTCCCTCAAGGTCAATGAAAGCTCCCTGACCGGTGAAAGCGAGGGCGTGGACAAAACCGCCGACGCCATTGACGCCGATCAGGTGGCGTTGGGAGACCAGAAAAACATGGTGTTTTCCGGCTCCTTGGTCACCTATGGCCGTGCCACGGTGCTGGTCACCGGCACCGGTATGCACACGGAGCTGGGCAAAATCGCCGCCCTCATGAACCAGACCCAGCAGCGCAAAACCCCCTTGCAGCAGAGTCTGGACAGTTTCAGCGCCAAGCTGGCCATTGTGATTATGGCTATTTCCGTCCTGGTGTTCGCTCTGTCGGTGTTCCGCACGGGCATGAGTATTCTCGATTCCCTGATGTTCGCTGTGGCCCTGGCCGTAGCCGCCATTCCCGAGGCCCTTTCCTCCATCGTCACCATCGTTCTCGCCATGGGCACCCAGAAAATGGCCCGTCAGAACGCCATCATTAAGGATTTGAAGGCCGTGGAAAGCCTGGGCAGCGTGTCCGTCATCTGTTCCGACAAGACCGGCACCCTGACCCAGAACAAAATGACTCCTCAAAAGGTCTACGCCGACGGTGCTTTGCTGGAGGGCAACGATCTGAAATTGGCCAACGATGTTCAGAGATTGCTGCTGAAAGCGGCGCTGCTGGCCAGCGACGCCACCAACGACGAGGAGAACGGCACGTCCATCGGCGACCCCACCGAGGTGGCCTTGGTCATGCTGGGCGAGCAGTTCGGTGTGGTGGAGGAGGAGTACCGGGCCCAGCATCCGAGACTGGGCGAGCTGGCCTTCGATTCAGACCGAAAGCTCATGAGCACCCTCCACGATATCGACGGGACGCCCACCCTGTTCACCAAGGGCGCCATGGATGTACTGCTGAACCGTTCCCAGTGGCTGCTGACCAGCCAGGGCAAGGTGGAACTGACTCCGAAGCGCAAGGAAGAGATTGCCAAGGTCAATATGGAGCTGTCCACAGAGGGCCTGCGGGTCCTGGCCTTTGCTTATCGGGAACTGGACAGCGTCCGGCCCCTGACGCTGGAGGATGAAAACGACTTTACGTTTATCGGCCTGATCTCCATGATCGACCCGCCCCGGCCCGAGGCCATCCAGGCTGTGGCCGACGCCAAGCAGGGCGGCATCCGCACTATTATGATCACCGGAGACCACAAGGTGACAGCCACGGCCATCGCCCGCCAGCTGGGCATCTTCCGCGACGGCGACGAGGCGTTGGCCGGTGTGGAGCTGGACAATATGACTGACGCGGAACTGGACCAGCGGCTGGAGAAAGTTTCCGTCTATGCCCGGGTGTCGCCGGAGCATAAAATCCGCATTGTCAACGCCTGGCAGCGCAAGGGCAACATTGTCTCCATGACCGGCGACGGCGTCAACGATGCCCCCGCCCTGAAAAAAGCCGATATCGGCGTGGCCATGGGCATCACCGGCACGGAGGTTTCCAAGGACGCCGCTTCCATGATTCTGGCCGACGACAATTTCGCCACCATCGTCAAAGCCGTGGTCAATGGCCGCAGCGTCTACGCCAACATTAGAAACGCCATTCTGTTTCTGCTGTCCGGCAACACCGCCGGTATCTTCTGCGTTCTGTACGCTTCCATTATGGCCCTGCCGGTGCCCTTTGAGCCGGTACACCTGCTGTTCATCAACCTGCTGACCGACTCCCTGCCTGCCATCGCCATCGGCATGGAGCCTGCCCGCCGGGGTCTGCTGAGCCAGAAGCCCAGAGACCCCAAGGAGCCCATCCTCAACCGGTCCCTCCTGAGCCGCATCGGCGTGCAGGGTCTGCTCATTGCCATTGCTACCATGGCAGCTTTCTACCTGGGCTATGGTCCCACCAAGGACGCCGCCATGGCTTCCACCATGGCCTTCGCCACCCTGACGTTGGCCCGCCTGTTCCACGGCTTCAACTGCCGCGGCGCGGAATCCCTGTTCCGGCTGAAGCTCACCACCAATCCCGCGTCTGTTCTGGCCTTCTTTGCCGGTGTGGTGCTGCTGGCCCTGGTGCTCTTTGTGCCCGGACTGACCAGCCTCTTTATGGTGGCGCCTGAATTCGGCGCGGCTCAGCTGGGCAAGGTGGTGCTGCTGGCCCTGGCCCCCACGGTGGTAATCCAATTCTATAAGCTGCTGACCGATCACAAGCGCCGGTAACGGTCAAAACACGGATGTCCCGCCGGGGCATCCGTATTTTTTGCGCTGCCCCTTGCAAAATGGAAGCGGCGGCGGTATGGTAATAACAAATTGAAACGAAAGACGGCGATGACTATGAACGAACTGCGCAGCCGGGCCATGGAGCTGGCCCCCATGCTGAAAGCCATCAAGGACGATCTCCACCGCCACCCGGAGTTGTCCTTTCAGGAGCGGCGGACCACGGAACTGATCCGGCGGCGGCTGGAAGCCCTGTCCATCTCCATCCTGGACCTGGGCATGGAAACCGGTGTGGTGGGCTATTTACAGGGTGGCCGTCCCGGCCCCACGGTGGCCCTGCGGGCCGATATGGACGCCATCGCCCAGCAGGAACCGGCGGACAACGGCGTGGTGTCGGAGACCCCCGGCGTCATGCACGCCTGCGGCCACGATTTCCACACCACCTGTCTGTTGGGGGCCGCCCGGCTCCTGTCGGAGCGGCGGGAGGAACTGGCGGGGAATGTGGTCTTTTTGTTCCAACCGGCGGAGGAGGTCACCAAGGGGGCCAAGGCCATGATCGAACACGGCCTGTGGGAAAAGCTGCCGGAAACGCCCCGCTTCCTCTTCGGGCTCCATACCCGGCCGGAGATTGCCTGCGGTGATGTGGCGATTGTTCCCGGCGGCATCATGGCCGGTAAGACCCACTTTTTCATCGACTTGACCGGCGTCACCGGCCATTGCGGTTCCCCCCATAAGTGCGTGGATGTGATCACCTGCGGCGCGGCCATTGTCAACGCCATTCAAACGGTGGTCAGCCGCAATACGGACCCCCTGGAGCCCCTGGTCTGCGCCGTGTTTTCCATCCATGCCGGAACGCCGGAAAATTTCGTACCGGAAACCCTGTCCATGAGCGGCGATATCCGCGCCCACTCCGACGCTGTTATGGAAGCGACAGAGAAGCGGCTACAGCAGGTGGTCCAGGGCATTGCGGAAACCTACGGCTGTCAGTGGGAACTGCGGTTCGCGCCCCAGGTGCCGGTGACGTACAACGACCCGGAGATGACGGCTCTGGCCCGGACAGCGGCGGAGGCTGTGGCGGGGCCGGAACACATTGTCAGCCCCAGGGGCGATATGGGTTCGGAGGACTTCGCCGTTCTGGGCCAGACGGTCCCGGCGTTCTTCTACTGGATTGGCACCGGTTACCCAAACCAGACCAACGCGGCGTGGCATAACGCCCGATTCCGCACCGACGACGACGCCCTGCCCCTGGGAGCCGCGCTGCTGGCCTCGTCGGTTTTGACGGCCATGGAGCAAACGCCATCGTTGTAGGAGCGGGTGTTGGATACAGTTTATCTACCGTAATATTCCTTCATAATCTGGCTGATATCAGCTTCCGCGCCTTTTAAAATGTAGTGCGCTTTACCGGATTCATAGGAAAATGCAAAGCGGATGTGAGACCGGCGGCTTGCGGCATTACAGAAGAAGTCGGCCACTTCCTTTGCTTCGCGTTCATCCAAAAGAAGCTCCAGAAGAATGCACAGTTCATTTTCACGATTGTCCTGTCCTGCCAGAAAATCATAGACAATAGCATGGTGCTTTGTCTGGATGCTGGGACGGACCGCCGGGTGGAGAACAAACGCCGAAACCTGCTGTTCTGTAAACTTCCAGGTTCCTGTCTCTTTGCTGCCGTGGAGAATATCCGATTTTATGTAGTTCCGCAGGGTGCGGGTGGTAAGACCGGTGATTAGGGAAAGCTGCTCAATGGTATACATATGGATTCCTCCTGATGAACGGTACGGTATGCTTGTGAGTACATTGTAAGCAGGACAGACCAGAAAGACAATTTGAAAAAGTGGGAGTTTTTCATAGCAGATGCTTCCGCTTTGCTAAATAGGGGAAGCTGTTTAAGGGGCGCAAAAAGGCCGCCGTCCGCCACCCGCGATGGGGTGGGGACGGCGGCCTTACGGCTTTGCCGTGGGGATTGCGCCATCTGCGGATGGCGCTTTGGAACGATGGGGGAGTTCGCGCCGTGCGCGGCGCGGGTGTTTTGCCCGCTGCGGCGGGCGGGAATTTCGCTGGCTGCGGCCAGCGACCAGAGGCGCTGCCTCTGGACTCCGCGATTTTTTGAAAAAAATCGAGTAAAACTTTTTACTGGGCCAGCAGGGGCGTCTCCAAATCCTGGAGCATGATATCCAGCGCGGTGATGCCGCCCTCGGCGGTATACCACACGGCGGGATTGGCCAGATAGATAATATGACCGTCGTTATAGACGCGGGTACTCTTCACCAGTTCATTCTCCACCACTTCCTGGGCCAGCTTGGCGCCCTCGGTGGCAATGGCGGCGTCCCGGTCCAGAACCACCATGTAGTCCGGGTCCTTCTCCACGACAAACTCAAAGGAGGACTCGTTGCCGTGGGTGGAGGTGGCGGCTGCGGCGTCGATGCCGATGTTTTCAAAACCGATTTCCCGGCCCACCATGGAGCACCGGCCATCGTTGCCCAGAATGTTGAAACCGCCGCTGGTCACCAGACCCACAATGGCTGTCTTGCCCTCGGCGGCGTCGGCCAGAGCCGCAATGCGGCTGTCAAAGCCCGCCATCAGGTCTTCCACCTTGGATTCCAGACCGAAAATGGTAGCCACGTTGGCGGCGTTCTGCCGCACGCTTTCCACCACGCCCAACTCCGTGTCCACGGACAGATAGACCACCGGTGCAATCTCACTGAGGGCGTCATAGGACTCGGCCAGACGGCCGCCGATAAAAATTACATCGGGTTCGCAGGCCATGACGGCTTCCAGATCGGCCTCCTTGATGGTGCCCAGCTGGGCCACATCCTCGGTCATATAGTCCTGGAGATAGGACAGCGTGGTTTTGGCAGAGCCCACCACCCGGTCCCCCACGCCCAGGGCGTCGAGAATGTCCAGGGAAGCCATGTCCAGGACGGCAATGCGCTGGGCGTCATAGGGCACCTCCACGGTGACGGTTTCCTTGCCAGCGTTGAGGGACGACACAGAGACGGTCTCCGGTTCGGCGTCCGTCGTCTCCGCGGCGGTCTCGTTGGCGGCAGCGGCGGAACCGCAGGCCGTCAGGCCCAGGGCCAGCATCAAAGCAGCGGTCAGTGCAAGCAGTTTTTTCATGGGTTATTCTCCTTTTTACAAAAAGTACTGAAAAATGGGTTAATAATAGATAGACAACGGGCGATTCTGGATGGTCATAATCTCAAAATCCACGTTGTAAATCTCCGAAAGGGTCTCCTTGGTCATCACTTCTTCCACGGTGCCGAATTTGGCAATGCGGCCGTCCTTGAACGCGCAGATATAATCGGAGTAAAAGGCCGCATAGTTGATCTCATGGAGAACCAGAATGACCGTTTTGCCCAGCTCGTCGCAGAGACGGCGGACAATCTTCATCATATTGGTGGCGTGATAGATATCCAGGTTGTTGGTGGGCTCGTCCAGCAGCACATACTCTGTGTCCTGGGCGATGACCATGGCGATCATGGCCCGCTGACGCTGGCCGCCGGACAGTTCATCGATGAACCGGTCCTGAAAATCCTCCAGCTCCATATAGGCAATGGCCCGGTCAATGATCTCCTGATCCTCCGGCGTGGTGCGGCCCCCGGAGTAGGGGAACCGGCCGAAGGTCACCAGCTCCCGCACCGTCAGCTTCATCTGAATGTTGTTGCTTTGGGTCAGAATGGCCAGCCGTTTCGACAGTTCCTTGCTTTTCCAATGGCTGATGTCCTTTCCGGCAAATTCCACCAGACCGCTGTCCCGGGCGATGAGCCGGGAGAGAATGCCCATGACGGTGGATTTGCCCGCGCCGTTGGGGCCGATCATGGAGATGACCTTGCCCTTGGGAATGTGAAAGCTCACATCGTGTACGACGGTTTTTCCGTCGTACTGCTTGGAGAGATTTTTGATTTGCAGCATATCAGACCTTCTTTCTCGAGAGCAGCAGATAGAGGAAGTACAGGCCGCCGCCCACGGTGATAAAGACGCTGACGGGGACCGTATAGGTGTAGAGGTGTTCGACAATCAGTTGACCGCCCAGCAGGACAATGGTGCCGAAGAGCACGGAGCCCAAAACCAACTGGCTGTGGCGGTACGTCCGCAGCAGCTGCCGGGACAGGTTGGCAATGATCAGCCCCAGGAAGGAGATGGGTCCCACCAGGGCCGTGGCTACGGCAATGGCCAGCGTCACGCCCAACAGGAGACGGCGGATGCACCGGTCATAATCGACACCCAGATTGATGGCCTGGGCTTTGCCCAGCGTCAGCACATCCAGCAGGGCCAGCTCTTTCCGCAGGAAAAAGACGATGGCGCCCAGCAGAATCACCGAAAAGACGATGATCTCATTGTTGATGTTGTTGAAACCGGCCACCAGTGACGTCAACAGTGTGTCGTACTCGTTGGGGTCCATGACCCGTGTCAGGGTGGTTTGGATGCTGCCGAAAAAGGAGGTCAGCACCGTGCCCACCAGCAGCACATAGAGGACGTTGTGGTTGGTCTTTCGGAACAGATAGCTATAGAGAAGTGTGGCAACAATGCCCATAAGGACCACATCCACGGCAAAGGCCAGATTGGCGTTAACGGCCAGGGCGCTGCCGGAGCCGATGAAGAACACCACCGCCGTATGAATCAGCGTATAAAGGGAGTTCATGCCCAGCAGACACGGGGTGACAATGGTGTTGTTGATGATGGATTGGAACACCAGGGACGCGCCGCCGATGGCAAAGGCCGTAATCAGCATGGCCAGCAGCTTTGGGGCCCGCAGCTTCATGGCGTAGCGCACCAGATTGGGATTGGAGAAGTTGACCTCCACCACAAGATAGCCCACGGCGCAGAGGGTCGTCAGAACCGCCATAATTATCAGCTTGCGGTGGTTGGAGCGGACAGCAATGCCATTCAAGAGCAGCAGCCTCCTTTCTGTACAGCGAGACGCACCGGTTTTTTGCCCCGGAGCCGGTAGAACAGCAGCCCCACGAAAATCAGACTGCCCAAAATGCCGACGATCAGTTCGATGGGCAGCTCATAGGGGAAGATGACGACGCGGCCGATCATATCGCAGATCAGGACGAACAGCGCGCCGAACAGGGCCGTATCCGTCAGGGTGCCCCGCAGCTTGTCGCCCTTGAACATGGTGACCACATTGGGGACGATCAGACCCACATAGGAGATGGAACCCACCACCACCACAATGGAGGCGGTGATCATGGCGGCGATGGACAGCCCCAGGAACAGAATCACGTTGTAGGGGACGCCCAGGTTGCGGGAAAAGTCCTTGCCCATGCCCACAATATTAAAATGGTTGGCAAAGACAAAGGCCAGAATCACCAGGGGAACCGCCAGCCACACGATCTCATAGCGGCCCTTGAGGACCAGGGAGAAGTGGCCCACCAGCCAGGAGGAAAGGGCCTGGGTCATTTCAAACTGATAGGACAGGTAACTGGTGATGCCGCCGATGACGTTGCCGAACATGATGCCCACCAGCGGGACCATGACGGCGTCCTTGAATTGAATGCGCTGGATAAACCAGACGAACACCCAGGTACCCAGGATGGCAAAGACAAAGGCGAAAACGGCGCGGCTCCACAAGGTGGAAGCGGGCAGGAACAGCAAGGCAATCAGGATGCCCAACTGAGCCGAGGAGATGGTGGCGCCGGTGGTGGGAGAGACGAATTTGTTCTGACATAGCTGCTGCATAATCAGGCCCGCCACACTCATGCCCACGCCGGTACAGAGAATGGCCAGCAGCCGGGGCAGCCGGGAGATCAGAAAAATCTCCAGCTGGTGCAGATCGCCGCCCAGCAGGGCGTGCAGGTCCAAATCAATGACGCCCACAAACAGGGACAGCACGGAGGCCACGGCCAGACAGCAGGCCAGGACCAGGGTGATGGTACGCTCTTTCACGGTCGATTCCTCCTGAAAAGGTGGTTTGTTTTAACTAACTTCCGGTGGAAAGCATAGCATACCAATGGGAAAAACACAAGGACCTTTTTAATGAAAAAATGAGAATTGGAACATGTCATGAATTTAATGATTAGTTACGGCTAACTTATTGGGAAGATTCACGAAGCAGCGGGGAAGGATGGGATACTTCCGGCAAGGGAATTGTATGTTAACTGTAACCGTCCTGTGGGCTGCAATTTGCTTGTCATCAATAGGAGATACGCAAGAAGGCCGCCGTCCGCCACCCCGGATGGGGTGGGGACGGCGGCCTTACGGCTTTGCCGTGGGGCTTGCGCCATCTGCGGATGGCGCTTTGGGACGATGGGGAATTTCGCGCCGTGCGCGGCGCGGGTGTTTCGCTGGCTTCGGCCAGCGGGTATTTCGCCCGTTGCGACGGGTGACCGGGGGCGCTGCCCCTGGACTCCGCGATTTTGGGCTGCCCGCCGCCCGTTGGCAAGAGTGGTCGGCGAGGAATTTTTCGTCAGAGCAAGCTGTGGGTTCGCAGCCATACTGGATGTATGGCAAGAAACCGCACCGCAGCTATGGCGGAAAAGGCCCGGCGAGCACCGCAGACACACGGGTGGCGGGTAGCCCTGTCAGAAAAAAATCGAGTAAAACTTTTAACGTTTTTCCTTTTTCTCACAATGGCACGTATGGGAACAGCCTTTACAACTGCCGCAGCAGCCCCGACCGGGGCGGCGGATCAGTACAAAGAGCAGCCAGCCCACCACCAGGGCCACCAGGAGCCAGTCCAGCCACGTCACAGGACCAACCCCACAATCTGATAGACCACAAAGGCCGCAATCCAGGCAATGACACATTGCACTACCACAAACAGCAGCGCATCCAGGCGGCTCAGCTCTTTACGGACCGCGCCAATGGCGGCCACACAGGGCGTATACAGCAGCGTAAAGGCCAGAAAGCTGATGGCTGTCTTGGTCGTGAACAGCGCACCCAGATTGGCCGCCAGGGTGGCGACTGTGGTGCCGGTCAGGACGCTGAGGGTGCTGACCACGGCCTCCTTGGCCGTCAGGCCCACCACCAGCGCCGAAGCCACCCGCCAGTCACCGAAGCCCAGGGGCGCCAGAATGGGGGAGAGCAGACGGCCCAGACCGGCCATCAGACTGGTGCTGCTATCCTCCACCACATTGAGCCGGGTATCAAAGGTCTGCAAAAACCAGATGACAATGGTTGCTACAAAGATGACCGTAAAGGCTTTCTGGAGGAAATCTCTGGCCTTTTCCCATAGCAGCAGCGCCACGCTCTTGGCCGAGGGGAACCGGTAGTTGGGCAGCTCCATGACAAAGGGAACGCTGTTGCCCCGGAATGCCGTATGGTTGTACAGCAGGGCCACCAGCACGCCCACGGCCATGCCGCCCACATAGAGGCAGATCATCACCAACGCCTGATAGTGCTGGAAAAAGGCTGCCACAAACACCGCATAGATGGGAATTTTGGCCGAACAGCTCATAAAGGGCGTCAGGAACACGGTCATTTTCCGGTCCCGTTCCGAGGACAGTGTCCGGGTGGCCAGAATGGCCGGGACCGAGCAGCCGAAGCCGATGAGCATGGGGACAATGCTGCGGCCCGACAGGCCGATTTTTCGCAGCAGCTTGTCCATGACGAAGGCCACACGGGCCATATAGCCCGTGTCTTCCAGAATGGACAGGAAGAAGAACAGCACCACAATCAGGGGCAGGAAGCTGAGCACGCTGCCCACACCGGCAAACACGCCGTCAATCAGCAGGGAATGGACCACCGGGTTGATGCCGTAGGCCGTCAAGCCCTTGTCGGCTTGGGCAATGAGCCAGTCGATGCCCGCCGCCAGTCCGTCGGACAGGAACGTGCCCACGGGGCCAAAGGTGATGTAAAAGATGAAGAACATAATCCCAAGGAAAATGGGAATGGCGAAAATCCGGTGGGTCAAAACGCTGTCGATGCGCTCGCTGCGCTTGTGCTCCCGGCTTTCCTGACATTTCACCACCGTGTCCCGGCAGACCTTTTCAATGAAAGCATAGCGCATATCCGCCAACGCCGCATTGCGGTCCAGGCCACGCTCATGCTCCATCTCACTGATGCTGTGCTCAATCAACTCCTGCTCGTTGGTGTTGATGTCCAGCCGCCGCAGAATGTCCTCGTCACCCTCAATGAGCTTGGTGGCTGCGAATCGGGGACAGATGCCCGCCAGCTGAGCATGGTCCTCGATGACGTGACTGACGGCGTGAATACAGCGGTGGACGGGGCCGGGGTCGCAGAAGTCGCCCACCGCCGGGGGAATCCGCTTTCTGGCCACGGACAGGGCTTGTACAATGAGTTCGTCGATGCCCTCATTTTTGGCGGCGCTGATGGGGACCACAGGGATGCCCAGCCGTTCGGCCAGCTCCTTGGTGTGGATGGTGCCGCCGTTGCTGCGGACCTCGTCCATCATGTTCAGGGCCAGCACCGTGGGAATGCGCATTTCCAAAAGCTGCAACGAAAGATACAGGTTTCGTTCCAGATTGGTGCCGTCCACAATGTTGATGATGCCGTCGGGCTTCTGGTTGAGGATGAAGTCCCGGGTCACGATTTCCTCGGCGGTGTAAGGCCGCAGGGAGTAGATGCCCGGCAGGTCTACCACCTCCACATCCTTCTGGCCCCGGACGGCGCCAGCCTTCTGGTCCACGGTGACGCCGGGGAAGTTGCCCACATGCTGATTGGAGCCGGTGAGCTGGTTGAACAGTGTGGTCTTGCCGCAATTCTGATTGCCGACCAGTGCGAAAATCATTGGGCTGCCTCCTTCTGCTCCACCGTGATATTGGCAGCGTCGGCCTTGCGGAGCGTCAGCTCATAGCCCCGGAGCCGCAGCTCCATGGGGTCCCCCATGGGGGCCACCTTCCGCACCGTCACGGCGGTGCCGGGAATCAGTCCCATATCCAATAAGCGGCAGCGCAGGGGGCCTTCGCCGCCCACGGCCGTTATGGTTCCGCTCTGCCCTACGGGCAGTTGATCCAATGTCATAGTATCACCTCTGTTATCTCTCAAATCCCGGCAGTTTGCCGGAACAAACTTTACGGTAATAGAGTACCCCCTGGGGCGGAGAATGTCAAGGGCAACACCGCATAATTTGGCATGCGTATAGGCTGTGTCCTTTTGTAGTAAATGAGGGGTGTTGGTGTCGCTGTGAAAGAAAATTCGGTGTACTTCCCCCGGTGGACAGGGGGGAAAAACCGTGCTACAATGATGCAATACGCAGTGAGACCCAGGCGGCTGTCCGCTTTTGCGGCGGCACCATCAAGGAGGATTGAACCATGCACGACGAATTGACGGCGGTGGATATTCAAAAGATGAAGGAGGAGCTGGAATACCGCACCAATGTTTTGCGCCGGAAGATCATTGAGGACGTCCAGACGGCCCGTGCCTTCGGCGACCTCAGCGAAAATTTTGAGTACAAGGCGGCCAAACAGGAAAAGCGCCGCAATGACAGCCGCATCCGGTATCTGGAGCGGATGATCAAGACGGCCCATGTTATCGACGGCACCGTGACCGATGAGGGCACCGTGGGCCTGTTCGACAAAGTCACCATTTATATGGAGGAGGACGACGAGGAAGAGGTCATCCAGCTGGTGACCACCCTGCGTCAGAACCCCCTCAAGGGCCTGATTAGTAAGGAATCGCCGGTGGGCAAGGCGGTGCTGGGCCATAAAATCGGTGACCGGGTCAAGGTGGAGGTCAACGCCGATTACAGCTACTATGTGGAAATCCGGGCCATTGAAAAGGGCCGGGACGACGACTCCATGGAGATCAGCCGCTATTGATGAAACGCTTTGACTTCGCCCCCATGGAAGGCGTCACCGACGCGGCGTACCGCAATCTGCACCATAAAATCTTCGGCGGCGTGGACCGCTATTGGATGCCCTTCTGGTCGCCCACCCAGGAGCATACCATCACGCCCCGGGTCCGGCGGGACATTCTGCCGGAGTACAACGGCGATACGCCGGTGGTACCCCAAATTCTGACCAAATCGGCGATGGATTTTCTCTTTGCCGCCGGTGTTCTGGCCGACCACGGCTATTCGGAGGTCAATCTGAATCTGGGCTGTCCCTCCGGCACCGTGACGGCCAAGGGCAAGGGCTCGGGCTTCCTGGGCCGACTGCCGGAATTGGAAGTGTTCCTGGACACGATTTTTGCACAGTGCCCCATTAAAATCTCCATCAAGACCCGTATGGGCGTCAAATCGCCGGAGGAATTCGGCACCGTTCTGGACCTTCTGACCCGGTATCCTATGGCGGAATTGACGGTCCACCCGCGTATTACGACCGACATGTACCGCCATCCGGTGCGGCCCGAGGGATTTACAATGGCGCTGGAGCGCTGTACCTGTCCGGTGATCTGCAACGGTGATTTGAAAACGGTGGACGATTGCCGCGCCGCCATGGAACGGTATCCCACCGCCGCTGGATATATGGCGGGCCGGGGATTTCTGGCGGACCCGGCCATGGGCCGGAGACTGCGGGGCGGCGGACCCATCACGCGGGAGGAGCTGCGGCGGTTCAATGAGGAACTGTTCAACGGCTATGAGGTGTCCTTCGGCGGACCCGGCAACGCCATGCTGCGCATGAAAGCTCACTGGCGGTATTTCATTTTGCTGCTGGACGACCATAAAAAACTGGCGAAACAGCTGCGCAAGTCCTCGAATCCCAGGGAGTTCCGGGAGTTGTCCCGTCTGGCTATCGATGCCCTGCCCCTGCGGGAGACACCGCAGATTGACTGGTAAATGAAAACAGGCACATTGCAATGGACCGTTGCAATGTGCCTGTTTTTTTGCAAAGTGGAACCCTTGGAAGAATTTTTCGTTGATAGATACAAAGACCAGCCAGACTTTGAAAAGAGAGGTAGCTCCATATGAAAAAGTACATAGCAAGCGTGATGCCGTTTGTCATAATACCGATTTTTATACCAATTTACAGCTTTTTCGATGGCCTGATTCTGGTTGATTTATTTGGGTGCGGCTGCGTGCCTTCTGCACAAACCAATGTGTTTCAGATTCCCTACAATGCCAATGACTTGCGATTGACTGTGTTTTCTGTTTTGACAATCGGTTTGTTCCTATGGAGTATTGTCATTGCCAAAACCTTTGAGAGAAAAACTGCAAAGATAGGATATTGTCTTGCTGTTCTTGTATGGAATGTGATAGTAACCCTTTGGACTGTAAAAACATTTATGTGGGCATAAGCAGCACCCCCGGATGAACCACATCCGGGGGTGTCGGTCTGCCGGGAAGATACAATGTAAAACAGTCCTTATGCATGTGCGCTTATGATGATTTTTCTTGTTCCAGCTTGGCAACATGCTGCTTGAGCGTTAGATTGATGTATTGAGATAAGCAATAAATTTCTAAATTCTAAATAGGCTGTATTGAATTAAGCAGCTTTTCAAAATCTCCCACGTAATCATAATTAGATACATCATTTCCATCAAAAGACTGAATAATAGTGATTACTGCTTTAGTATCAGGGTTAAATATTATACAACCATTTAAAAGAGAAGGAATTTCAGCTGCGTCAATACAAGAAAAGCGTACACCATTCAGGTTGCTTATATTGATTTCGGCTAACTTAGTATCAATGATATTTTCGCCACAGGATTCAATGAGAGCAGTTACAAGGTCATTTTTCACTGTTTCAAATGTGGGGTTATCAATTTCAAGACTTTCGGCTGTCACAATTAAACTGCAATAATATTCTTCTATTGATGGATAAAAGTGCATATATTGGGCGGTTGAGAGTTCATCTTTTACATCAAAATATGCTGGAATAGCAATAGAAAGACCGCCTATTGTAATTGTCTGATTTGAAGAAAGATTATATCCACTTATTGTACGCCCACTATCTTCCGTTGTTTCATTAAGCAATGAATCAACTATTTTTTGCTCTAAATCCTTCTGCTGAGTAGCCGTAAGTTCATGGGAAGTACGAATTATTACAGTACCAATCACAGTATGCGAACCAGATGCTAAAGGAGAGCCGTCAAAAGTTGAGAGATAATCATTCCGTTTTTGAGCATCTTCCAAGGTTGAATATACTTCGATTGAGCCTCCGCCACTGGTACCTTTCTCTATAACAGAGTTTCCGGGAATTTTTGTTTGATCTACTAAATTGCTAAGAAAATAAACTTGAGAAATATATCCTCCAGCTTTATTGAGCTGTCCATTTGGATCATTTTCTTCAGTGACTGCGGATATACCCATGATTCCGTGAACTTTACTAAGACAGTCAATTATATAAGATTCTGTAGGTGCATCAACCAAGGAATATTGATAAATACTTTTTTCAAGAGTAGTTTTTGCGTTCTCCAATGTCTCGAGTGTGCTATCATAGTTCAAATTTTGTAGTAATTCGACTGATTGAAGCAACTCTGCTTCTGTCTTTGGAGTAGTAGGCAAGTCAATCCGTGCAGTTTTTGCATTTGAAATAGCTGTTTCTAATTCAGCGATCAAGTTAGAATCTAAGGGAGTTTCGTGACTTTCTAAAAGTTGCTCGGATTCTAAAATAGAAGAATCTAGCTCGGTAGTTTTCTCTTGAGCCACGGTTATCAGTGAATTATATTCAGTAAGATCTATTTGTGTACCACAACCTGTAAAATAGAGAAATAAAGTCATAATAATAAGGAGACTTGTTTTCTTTTTCATAAGTTCACCTCATATATTTCTTTTACCTAAATATCATCAACAACTAAAGAATTTTTTATAATTCTATGCAAGCTATTGTAACAAAGGTAACGCCATTTAGCAAGTAAAGCAAAGTATAACGGCACAGATACCACATATAATTTACTTTTTAGAATCACGTTAAGGCAACAGCTCTCTATGATAGAGAGGTAGGTAAACACAAGAGTGATGCGGGTTCTCATCTGGAACGGGATATGGCAATGGGGTTACGGTTGCATATGGTTGATTAGGCTTTTATATACTTTTTTGCTGTTCCAGCTTAGCAATATGCTGCTTGAGCGTTAGATTGATGTATTGGGACAGAGAACGGTCACAGTCCTCGGCCAGGACCCGCAGCTTGGCAATCAAATCTTCATCCAGAGTCAGACTGACCTTTTGCTTTAACGGTTTCATACGTGTACACCCTTTTGTGTAATTTTAGCCCTGGATTTCCGGAAAATCCAGGGCTATTGAAAGTTTTACTCGATTTTTCAGAAATCGCGGGGGTTTCGGGGGCAGAGCCCCCGAAAAAACCATCTTACTTCTTGAGAATCACGTCGTGATAGCCGCCCTCGACGATGGAGGTGGCGGACACCAGGGTGATGCGGGCGTCCCGTTGGAGTTGGGGAATGGTGACCGCGCCGCAGTTGCACATGGTGGACTTGACCTTGTACATGCTCTTTTCCACGCCGTCATGGAGGGAGCCGGCGTAGGTGACGTAGGAATCGACGCCCTCCTCGAAGCTGAGACCGGCTGCGCCGCCCAGGTCGTAGCGCTGCCAGTTGCGGGCGCGGTTGGAGCCTTCGCCCCAGTATTCCTTCCGGTAGACGCCGTCCACCAGAACCTTGTTGGTGGGGCTTTCGTCGAAGCGGGCGAAGTAGCGGCCCAGCATCAGGAAGTCCGCGCCCATGGCCAGGGCCATGGTCATATGGTAGTCGTGGACAATGCCGCCGTCGGAGCAGATGGGCACATAGATGCCGGTCTTCTCGAAATACTCGTCCCGGGCGGCGGCCACTTCAATCAGCGCCGTGGCCTGGCCGCGGCCGATACCTTTTTGCTCGCGGGTGATGCAGATGGAACCGCCGCCGATACCCACTTTCACGAAATCGGCTCCCGCCTCGGCCAGGTAGAAGAAGCCCTCCCGGTCCACGACATTACCAGCGCCCACCTTGACGGAATCGCCATAGTGTTCACGGATATAGTCAATGGTCCGCTTCTGCCAGATGGAATGGCCCTCGGAGGAATCGATGCAGAGAACGTCGGCACCGGCCTTGACCAGGGCGGGGACCCGCTCGGCAAAGTCCCGGGTGTTGATGCCCGCGCCCACCATATAGCGTTTGCTGCCGTCCTGAAGGCTCAGGGGATGGTCCTTGTGGTCGGCGTAGTCCTTGCGGAAGACGAAGTACATCAGATGGCCGTTGTCGTCGATGATGGGCAGGGAGTTGAGCTTGTGCTCCCAGATGATGTCGTTGGCCTCCTTGAGGTTGGTGGAGGCGGGGGCGGTGATGAGCCGCTCAATGGGGGTCATGAAGTCCCGGACCGGGATATCCTCGGTCATGCGGGACACGCGGTAATCGCGGCCCGTGACCACGCCCAGCAGCTTGCCGTTGGGGGTGCCGTCGGCGGTGACGGCCAGCGTGGAGTGACCACTGCGGCGGGTCATGGCCAGCACGTCGCCCAGGGTGTTGTCGGGGGTCACATTGGAGTCGCTGACCACAAAACCGGCCTTGTGGGCCTTGACCTTTTCCACCATGGCGGCCTCGCTCTCAATGGACTGGGAGCCGAAGATAAAGGACATGCCGCCCTCCTTGGCCAGAGCCACAGCCAGGGTATCATTGGAGACAGACTGCATGATGGCGGAGACCAGAGGGATGTTCAGGCAGATGGGGCACTCCTCCTGGCCCTTGCGGTATTTGACCAGAGGGGTTTGCAGGCTGACGTTAGCGGGGATGCAGTCGGGACCGGTGTAGCCGGGAATCAGCAGGTACTCGCTGAAGGTGCGGGACGGTTCGGGATAGTAATAAGCCATGGGAAACTCCTCCTTATGAAATCAACGGAAATACCGGGCGGCGCTGCGGAACAGGCCCATATCGTAGTTGCCGGGAACGTTTTTATACAGCTCCGCGCCCACGCGCTCGCTGTGGCCCATCTTGCCCAGGACGCGGCCGTCGGGGCTGGTGATGCCTTCAATGGCCCACAAGGAGCCGTTGGGGTTGAACGCTGTATCCAGGGTGGGATTGCCGTTCAAATCCACATACTGGGTGGCAATCTGGCCATCCTGTTTCAGCTGCTCCAAAACCGCGTCGGAGGCCAGGAAGCGGCCCTCACCGTGGGAGATGGGCACGCTGTAAATCTCGCCCACCGGGGCCTCCAGCAGCCAGGGAGAGTTGTTGGTGCAGACGCGGGTCCGGACAATGGACGACTGGTGGCGGCCGATGGTGTTATAGGTCAGAGTGGGGCAGCCGCCGTCCATGGGGATGATTTTGCCGTAGGGCACCAGACCCAGCTTAATGAGGGCCTGGAAGCCGTTGCAGATACCCAGCATCAGGCCGTCGCGGTTGTCCAGCAGATCGGTGATGGCGTCCTGGAGCCGGGGACTTCTGAGGAAGGACGCGATAAACTTGGCGGAGCCCTCCGGCTCGTCGCCGCCGGAGAAGCCGCCGGGGATGAACACAATCTGGGCGGCACGGATGGCCTGCTCCAAAGCCTCGGCAGAGGCCAGAAGGTCCTCCTGGGTCAGATTGCGGACCACGAAGATTTCCGGGTCCAGACCGGCGTCCACGCAGGCACGGGCAGAGTCATACTCACAGTTGGTGCCGGGGAACACAGGGATGACCACTTTGGGCTGGGCCACCTTGGTTTTGGCTACCATGGGAGCGGCGGCGGTATAGGTGATGGGCTCCACGCTGCCGCCGTCACCGGCCACGGTGGGATAGACCTTCTCCAACACGTTGTCGTTGAGGGCCAGCAGTTCGGACACAGGTACCCGTTCAAAGCCGATGGTCACATGGCCGTCGTCGGTGGTGTGGCCCAGCAGCGTCGCGTCCACATCCTCCATCAGCTCGGCCACAATGGCGCCGGGCAGGGACACATACCAGTCGTGGACGCCCTCGCCGGTGAAGCCGATGCCGTTGCCGAAGGTCATTTTGGTGACGGCTTCGGCCAGACCGTGCTCCACAGCCCAGGCGGCTTTCACCTTACCGGTTCGGCACAGCTCGTGGAACTGCTCCCATCCGGCCTTGGGGTCCTTGGCCCCGAACAGATACACCGGGTGACCGGCCTCCTTGAACTCCGTGGTCAGCACGTCCCCGGACTGGATGGGGGCGATGGCAAAGGAAATCAGTGTGGGGGGCACATCCAGGTCCAGGAAGGAGCCGGACATGGAATCCTTGCCGCCGATGGCGGCGCAGCCCAGCTCCAGCTGGGCGTCCAAGGCGCCAAGCAGCGCGGCAAAGGGCTTGCCCCAGCGGTGGGGCTCCGTGCGCAGCCGCTCGAAGAACTCCTGCAAAGTCAGATAGGCTTTTTGATAGTCGGCGCCCGCCGCGACGATTTTCGCCACGGAGGTATAGACGCTGGCCTTGGCGCCGCCGTAGGGGTCGGCGCTCATGTGGTCCGGGTCAAAGCCCCAGGCCATGACGCTGGACTGGGTCGTATGCTGGCCCGGCTCCACGGGGAACAGGGCGGCCATGGCCTGGGCGGGGGACCGCTGGGCTTTGCCGCCGAAGGGCATCAGGACGCTGCCCGCGCCGATGGAGCCGTCAAACCGCTCGGTGAGACCGCGGCGGGAGGCACAGCGGAGGTCGGCGGCCATATCCCGCAGGGTGGAGAAGGGCAGGGCCGGGGCTTTATGCTCCAGCTTTTCAACGGCAATGGCGGCATGCTTCACCGCGCCGTTGGTGTTGAGGAACGCCCGGCTCAGATTGGCGATGGTCTTGCCCTTCCAGGTCATGACCATACGGGGGCTTTCTGTGACGATGGCAACGGGATAGGCCTCCAGATTTTCCATGCGGGCGGCGGCCATCAGGGCGTCGGCGTCCTCGGGAGCCACGACAACGGCCATACGCTCCTGGCTCTCAGAAATGGCCAGTTCGGTGCCGTCCAGTCCGTCATATTTCTTGCGGACGGCGTCCAGGTCGATGGTCAGACCGTCGGCCAGCTCGCCGATGGCAACCGATACGCCGCCGGCACCGAAGTCGTTGCACCGCTTGATCAGACGGGTGACATTGCCGTTGCGGAACAGCCGCTGGAGCTTCCGCTCCTCGGGGGCGTTGCCCTTCTGGACCTCGCTGGCCATGGTGGTCAACGACTGCATGTTGTGGCTCTTGGAGGAACCCGTCGCGCCGCCGATGCCGTCGCGGCCCGTGCGGCCGCCCAGGAGAATGACCACATCGCCGGGAGCGGGGACTTCCCGGCGGACATGGCTGGCGGGAGCCGCGCCGACCACCGCGCCGCATTCGAGACGCTTGGCGATATAGCCGGGGTGGTAGACCTCGGCCACATGGCCCGTAGCCAGGCCGATCTGGTTGCCGTAGGAGGAATAACCGGCGGCTGCCGTCTGGGCAATCTTTCTCTGGGGCAGCTTGCCGGGGGTGGTTTCACGGAAAGAGACGCGGGGGTCGCCGCCGCCGGTGACGCGCATGGCCTGATGGACATAGGCGCGGCCTGACAGGGGATCGCGGATGCAGCCGCCGATGCAGGTGGCCGCGCCGCCGAAGGGCTCGATCTCCGTGGGGTGGTTGTGGGTTTCGTTCTTGAACATCAGGAGCCAGTCCTGCTCCTGGCCGTTGACCATGGCGGGAACGTGGATGGAACAGGCGTTGATCTCCTCGCTCTCGTCCAGCTCCGGCAGCAGACCCCGCTTTTTCAGGGTCTTGGTGCCGATGGTGGCCATGTCCATCAGGGTTTGGGGACGGGCGGCAGCTTTTTCTTCGCCGTAGACCTCCACCCGGGCGGCCAGATAGCGCTCATAGGCGGCCTTGACGGCCTCATCAGAAAGGTCGATGGTATCGAGATGGGTGGAGAAGGTGGTGTGGCGGCAGTGGTCGGACCAATAGGTGTCCACCACGCGGATTTCGGTGATGGTGGGGTCCCGGCGTTCCTCGTCCCGGAAATACGCTTGCAGGAACTTGAGGTCGTCCAGATCCATGGCCAGCCCCAGGGAATTGAGCAGCTCTGTCAGGGCCGCTTCGTCCATGGCCGTAAAGCCGGTGACCGTGACCACTTCGCTGGGGGTCTCGTAGGTGCGCTCCAGCGTCTCGGGCTTGTCCATGGAGGCCACGCGGCTTTCCACCGGGTTCACCAGATACTTGGAGATTTTCTCCACATCCTCGTCGGACAGCTCGCCCTCCAGCACATAGACCCGGGCATAGGCCACCAGGGGCCGGGCCGCACCGGACAGCAGCTGGACGCACTGGGCGCAGGAGTCGGCCCGCTGGTCGAACTGACCGGGCAATGCCTCCACGGCCAGAATCCGGTGGGGACCCTCCGGCAGGGGGAACGTCTCGTCATAGGTTACGTCCACAGGAGGCTCGGAAAACACCACGCCCCGGGCCTGCTCGAACACGTCCAGTTCGATGTGATCCACATCGTAGCGGTTGAGGACGCGGACGCCGGTGAGGGCGTCGATACCCAGGAACGACCGGAGATCGGAAAGAACGGAGGCGGCCTCCGGACTGAGGCCGGGCTTCTTTTCGGAATAGATTCTGTAAACCACAGTTGATTCTCCTTATTATAAAGCCTGCAAGGCGCGGCGACCGATGTCGCGGCGGCAGTAGGCGTTTTCAAAATGAATGCGGTCGGCCAGCGCATAGGCGGCGGTGACGGCGCTTTGCAGATCGCCGGCGGTGGCTACGGCTCCCAGGACGCGGCCGCCGTTGGTGCGGAGGACGCCGGAATCGTCGCGGGATGCACCGGCGATATAGATGGCCTCGTGCGCAACCGTCTCCGGCAGCGTGATGGGGTAACCCTTTTCGTACTTGCCGGGGTAGCCTTTGGAAGCCAGGACCACGCAGCAGGCGGCGCCGTCGGAGAACTCCACCGGCGTTTCGGCCAGCTTGCCGTCCCGGACGGCCCGGAAGATGGTCAGCAGATCGCTTTTCAGCAGGGGCAGCACCACCTGGGTTTCTGGGTCGCCAAACCGGCAGTTGTATTCGATGACCTTGGGGCCGTCCTTGGTGATCATCAGGCCAAAGTACAGGCAGCCGCGGAAGGTCCGGCCCTCATCCTTCATGGCCCGGATGGTGGGCAGGAAAATTTCCTTCATGCACCGCTCCGCCACGGCGGGGGTATAGTAGGGGTTGGGGGCCACGGTGCCCATGCCGCCGGTGTTCAAGCCCGTGTCATTGTCACCGGCACGCTTGTGGTCCATGGAGGACACCATGGGAATGACGGTCTCACCGTCGGTGAAGCTGAGGACGCTGACCTCGGGGCCCTCGAGAAATTCCTCAATGACCACCCGGCTGCCGCTGTCACCAAAGACCTTGTCCTCCATCATGGAGCGGACGGCGGCGGCGGCTTCCTCCCGCGTCTGGGCGATGACCACGCCCTTGCCCAAGGCCAGGCCGTCGGCCTTGACCACCGTGGGAATGGGGCAGGACGATACATAGTCCAGGGCCTTGTCCAAATCGGTGAAAATTTCATAGGCGGCGGTGGGAATGTGGTACTTGGCCATCAGCTCTTTGGAGAATGCCTTGCTGCTCTCGATGATGGCGGCGTTTTTCCGGGGGCCGAAGGACGGAATCCCCGCGTCTTCCAACGCGTCCACACAGCCCAGGGCAAGGGGATCGTCAGGGGTCACCACGGCGAAGTCGATGGACTCTTTTTTGGCAAATTCCGTGATGGCGGCCACATCCGTGGCCCCGATGGGCACACAGACGGCGTCATCGGTCATGCCGCCGTTGCCGGGCAATGCAAACAGTTGGGTGATTTCGGGGTTTTCCCGCAGTTTCTTGATGATGGCGTGTTCGCGGCCGCCGCCGCCAACGACCAATACCTTCATAGATCGTTACCTCCGAATGGTGATAGAATGGGGGTCCATAGGGTGCCACAACGACCCGGCATGGAAATTCCTGTCGGGTCGTTGTACATTTTTTTAATGATGGAACAGGCGCATACCGGTGAAGCACATGGTCATGCCGTACTTGTTGGCGGTTTCGATGACGTTGTCATCGCGGATGGAACCGCCGGGCTCGGCCACATACTGGACGCCGCTCTTGCGGGCCCGCTCGATGTTGTCGCCGAAGGGGAAGAAGGCGTCGGAGCCGATGGAAACGCCGCTCTGGGTGGCAATCCAGGCTTTCTTTTCTTCCCGGGTCAGAACGTCCGGCTTTTCGGTGAACAGCGTCTGCCAGACGCCGTCGGCCAGAACATCCTCGTATTCGTCGGAAATGTAAACGTCAATGGCGTTGTCCCGCTCGGGGCGGCGCACGTCGGCCTTAAAGGGCAGGTTCAGCACCTTGGGACACTGGCGCAGATACCAGTTGTCGGCCTTGGAACCGGCCAGACGGGTGCAGTGAATGCGGCTCTGCTGGCCTGCGCCCACGCCGATGGCCTGTCCGTTTTTGACGTAGCAGACGGAATTGGACTGGGTGTATTTCAGCGTAATCAGGGCCACAATCAGGTCGATTTTCGCAGCTTCGGGCAGGTCCTTGTTCTCGGTGACGATGTTGTGCAGCAGCGCTTCGTCAATCTTGAAGTTGTTGCGGCCCTGCTCAAAGGTGATGCCGAATACGTCCTTGTACTCCTGGGGAGCGGGAACATAGTGGACATCCATCTGAATCACGTTGTAATTGCCCTTTTTCTTCGTCTTGAGGATTTCCAACGCCTCGTCGGTGTAGCCGGGGGCAATCACGCCGTCGGAGACCTCCTCCTTGAGATACCGGGCTGTCGCGGCGTCGCAGACGTCGGACAGGGCGGCCCAGTCGCCGTAGGAGCAGAGACGGTCCGCGCCTCTGGCGCGGATGTAGGCGCAGGCAATGGGAGAAAGCTCCGCGTCGGGCTCCACAAAGTAAATCTTCCGGTCCACGTCGCTCAGGGGCAGACCCACGGCGGCGCCGGCGGGGGAGACGTGCTTGAAGCTGGCGGCGGCGGGCAGACCCGTGGCCTGTTTCAGTTCCATAACCAGCTGCCAGGAGTTGAACGCGTCCATAAAGTTGATATAGCCGGGCTTGCCGTTGAGCACGGTGATGGGCAGTTCGCCGTCACGGACGAAGATCTTCGAGGGCTTCTGATTGGGGTTACAGCCGTATTTCAGTTCCAATTCCTTCATAGTTCTGCTTCCTCACTTCCAGATGGGTTCCTTGGTGTCCACGGAGAAGGACTCTCCAAACTTGTTGATAATGCGGGTCTGGGCAAAACCGTTGCGCAGATCGGTATAGCGGACAAAGAGGGAAATGCGGTTTTCCTCGTTGAGGGCGTCCCACAGCTCCTTGGCGAAGGTGTCGGCGTCGGGGGCGTCGATGGCGACCCGGATGGGCTCCCCGGCAAAGGAGGGCAGGGGATTGCCGTCACCCTGATAGGTGCTGATAAAGTGGCCCGCGTCACCCTCGGCCACATATTCAAAGAACTGGCGCATGGGGCAGCGGTTGGGGCTGGCTTTCAGAATGGACAGGGCATAGCGGCCGTCCCGTTCCACCAGACCGGAGATTCTGGGGGTAAAATTGGGTTCATCCGGCTCAAATTCCCGGGTCCGCAGGGCGTCGGCAAAGGTCTTGCCCTCCAGCAGATAGTCCCGGATGGTGTCGGTCTGGTCGCCGTTGGTGACGATGGTACGGCTGCCCACCATGCGCACCGGATGGTAGATGATCAGGGAGGGGTCCTCCACCTTGGACGGGTCATAGGCTTCGGTGCGGATGCCGTCGTCCGTCAGAGAGAAAATGCGGTTGCGGGAGTTGGCGCTGCGGCCCATGATCCAATAGGCCATGACGGCGGCGGAAGCGCCGGGCAAAGATTTCATGCCCAGGACGATGCCGCGGCCAGGATAGGGGTTGGCCCGCAGCAGCTCAAAGAGATTCTGATTCATTGGAAAAACCTCCTCACTTACTCATAGCGGCACACAGTTCCTCCGCCACCTGGGGCAGAAGAATCCATTCGGCCTGCTCCATAACCCGGCGCTGCAAGGTTTCCGCCGTGTCCTCGGGCAGAATGTCCACGGCCTTTTGGGCCAGAATCTTGCCGCCGTCGGGAATTTCGTTGACATAATGGACCGTCGCGCCGGTGACCTTTACGCCGTAGTCCAGCGCCGCCTGATGGACCCGCAGCCCATAGAAGCCCTCGCCGCAAAAGGAGGGAATCAGCGACGGATGGACGTTGATAATCCGATTGGGGAACCGGTCCGTAAACGACTTGGTGAGAATGCTCATAAAACCGGCTAGAATGACCAAATCGATGTGAGCATGCTCCAGCTGCCGGGCCAGTTCGTCTTCAAAGGCCGCCTGGGAGCCGCAGCCCTTTTTGGTGACGATGGAAGTGTCTACACCGGCTTTGGCGGCCCGCTCCAGCGCGTAGGCGTTCTCATGGTTGGAAACAACCAGAACAATCTCACCGCTGTACAGGATGCCGCTTTGCTGGGCGTCCAGAAGGGCCTGTAAATTGGTGCCGCCGCCGCTGACCAGGACGGCAATGCGGGCGCGGCTCACAGGAGCACTCCTTCGCCTTCGACGATTTCGCCCAGACGGTAAGCCTGTTCGCCGTTGGCGTGGAGAATTTCCAAAGCCCGGTCCGCGTCGGCGGCGGAGACCACGGCGGTCATACCCACGCCCATGTTAAAGGTGTTGAACATGTCGCGCTCCGGCACGGTTCCGGCCTTGGCAATCAGGTTGAAGATGGGCAGCACGTCCACATGGTCGATGCGGGCAGCGCAGCCGGTTTTCAGACTGCGGGGGATGTTCTCAAAGAAGCCGCCGCCGGTGATGTGGGACACGGCCTTGACCGTGACCTGCTCCATCAGGGCCAGCATGGGCTTGACATAGATTTTCGTGGGGCAGAGGAGGGCTTCGCCCAGGCTGCGGCCGTCCAGTTCGGCCATGGGGGTTTTCAGGTCGGCGCGCTCCACGTCAAAGACCTTGCGGACCAGAGAGAAACCGTTGGAGTGGACGCCGCTGGAGGGCAGGGCCAGAATCACGTCACCGGGGGCCATGGTGTTTTTGTCGAGAATCTTGGCCTTATCGACAACGCCCACGGAGAAGCCTGCCAGATCGTATTCGTCCACGGGATAGAAGCCGGGCATTTCGGCGGTCTCGCCGCCAATGAGGGCGGAGCCGGACTGGACGCAGCCCTCGGCCACACCGGAGACGATTTGCGCAATGCGCTCGGGAATGTTCTTGCCGCAGGCGATGTAATCCAGGAAAAACAGGGGCTTGGCGCCGCAGCACAGCACATCGTTGACGCACATGGCCACACAGTCGATGCCCACGGTGTCATGCTTGTCCATCAAAAATGCCAGTTTCAGCTTGGTGCCGACGCCGTCGGTGCCGCTGACCAGGACGGGCCGCTCCATGCCCTTCACATCCAGTTCAAACAGACCGCCGAAGCCGCCCACGTCGGAGACGACGCCGGAGGTCATGGTCCGGGCAATGTGGGCCTTCATCAGCTCCACCGCCTTGTAACCGGCGGTGATATCGACGCCGGCGGCGGCGTAGCTTTCCGAACGGGAATTGTTCATTCTGCGTCCTCACTTTCCGAGAGCTTGCGCTCAAACTTGTTCTTTTCGGTGTTTTCGGGGATGGGGGCGGGATATTCACCGCTGAAGCAGCCGGTGCAGTAGCCCTTGCAATGGCCCTCAGCGGCCAGCTTGGTGACGCTGTCAATGCTCAGATAGCCCAGGGAGTCCACGCCGATGATGTCGCGAATTTCGTCGATGGTGTGATGGCAGGCAATGAGCATGTCCCGGGAGTCGATGTCGGTGCCGAAGTAGCAGGGATTCAGGAAGGGGGGCGCGGAAATCCGCATGTGGATTTCCTTAGCGCCCGCGTCCCGTACCAGTTTCACCAGACGAGCCGAGGTGGTACCGCGGACAATGGAATCGTCGATGAGCACCACCCGTTTGCCCTCCAGGGTGGAGCGGACGGGGTTCAGCTTCATGCGGACCTTGTCCTCCCGGTTGCTCTGGCCGGGGGCGATAAAGGTTCGGGCAATGTACCGGTTTTTGATGAGGCCCACGCCGTAGGGAATGCCGGACTGGCGGGCGAAACCCACGGCGGCGTCGATGCCGGAGTCGGGGACGCCCACCACCACGTCGGCCTGGACCGGGTGCTCCAATGCCAGATACGCGCCCGCCCGAACGCGGGCGGAGTGGACGGAGCAGCCCTCAATGACGGAGTCGGGCCGGGCAAAGTAGATGTATTCAAAGACGCACATGGACTGCTGGGACTTGCCGCAGTGGTCCTCGATGGTGCGGATGCCGTCTTTGGTGAAAACTACGATTTCACCGGGCTGAATGTCCCGGATGAAGTGGGCGCCGATGGCGTCCAAGGCACAGCTTTCGGAGGCCACCACATAGCTGCCGTCGTCCATCTGACCGTAGCACAGAGGACGGAAGCCGTGACGGTCCCGGGCGGCGATGAGCTTGGAGGGGGACATGATGACGAGAGAGTACGCGCCGTGAATCCGCTCCATGGCCTTGTTGACGGCCTGTTCGATGGAGGGGGCCGTCAGCCGCTCCTTGGTGATGATGTAGGAGATGACCTCTGTATCGGAGGTGGTGTGGAAGATGGAGCCGCACAGCTCCAGCTCTTTTCTCAGTTCCGCAGAATTGGTGATGTTGCCGTTGTGGGCCAGGGCCATGCGGCCCTTGATGTGGTTGACCACAATGGGCTGGGCGTTGGCCCGGTCGTTGCCGCCGGTGGTGCCGTAGCGGACGTGGCCCACCACCATGTTGCCCTGTCCCAGGCTGCTGAGGACTGTGGGGGTGAACACCTCGCCCACCAGACCCGTGTCCTTATAGGCCCGGAACAGGCCGTCGTCTCCGACGACGATGCCGCAGCTCTCCTGTCCCCGGTGCTGCAAGGCGAACAGGCCATAGTAAGCCTTGGCGGCGAGATCCTGCTTCTCCGGGGAAAAGATGCCGAATACGCCGCATTCTTCACGCAGGCTTCCCATTACTTGCCCTCACCGGTCAGACGGCGCATCATCTCCTGATAGGCCTCCTCAACGCCGCCCATATCCCGGCGGAAGCGGTCCTTGTCCAGCTTCTCACCGGTGGTGCTGTCCCAGAACCGGCAGGTGTCGGGGCTGATCTCGTCGGCCAGGACAATGGTGCCGTCGGCCAGACGGCCAAACTCCAGTTTGAAGTCCACCAGGGTCACGTTGAGCTTGGCGAAGTAGTCCTTCAGCAGGTCGTTGACCTTGAGGGCCATGGTGCGGATGGTGTCGATTTCCTCGGCGGTGGCCAGCTTCAGGGCCAGGGCGTGGCTGGTGTTCAGCAGGGGATCGCCCAGGTCGTCGTTCTTGTAGGAGAACTCAAAGGTGGGCTGATCGAACACAATGCCTTCCTTGACACCGTAGCGCTTGGCAAAGGAACCGGCGGAGATGTTGCGGACGATGACTTCCAGGGGCACGATGGTGACTTTCTTGACCACGGTTTCCCGCTCGCTGAGCTGCTCGACGAAGTGGGTGGGGACGCCGTGCTTTTCCAGCATCTGCATAAGCATGTTGGACATCTGATTGTTGATGGCGCCCTTGCCGACGATGGTACCCTTCTTCTCGCCGTTGAAGGCCGTGGCGTCGTCCTTGTAGGACACAATGACGTACTGGGGATCGTTGGTGGCGAATACCTTCTTGGCCTTGCCTTCATACAGCTGCGTGGTCTTTTCCATGATACAAATACCTCCGAAACGATTGTTCTTTTATATGGAACGGAACTCTGGGGATTTACTGGGCGTATTCGGCCTCAATGGCGCGGTTCTTTTCCAGAACGGCGGCGGCGGCCTCCTGCCGGGCGGTTTTCAGCTTTTCCATCAGCTCCGGCTCGCTGAGGGCCAGCATCTGAATGGAAAGCAAAGCGGCATTGACCGCGCCGTCAATGGCCACCGTGGCCACCGGGATGCCCGAGGGCATCTGGACCGTGGAAAGGAGCGCGTCCATGCCGTCTAAATTGCTGCTTTTGATGGGCAGGCCGATGACGGGCAGCACCGTATTGGCTGCCATGGCGCCTGCAAGATGGGCGGCCTTGCCGGCGGCCGCAATGATGACGCCGATACCGTTGTCGGCGGCTTCCCGGGCGAATGTCCCGGCCACCTCCGGCGTGCGGTGGGCGGAGTAGACGTGTACCTCAAAGGGTACACCGTACTGGCGCAAAGTCTGGGCGGCTTTGTCCACAATGGGGCGGTCGCTGTCGCTGCCCATGACAATGGCTACTTTCTTCATGAATCGTACCTCCTGTGTCCGAAAAAACAAAACTGGGCAGTCCTACCCCGTAGGTAGGACTGCCCAGACGGTCGGCATGAATGTCCCGGTTTTTGCTCCCTTGTGGTACTCCACTTCAATTCCGTCAGTCACAAAAACCACTGGTTGCATCATACAATAATCCGGCGGGTCCTGTCAAGGCGGGGAATGGGTAAACTTGACAAAATGCCGTAGAAAAAACGGCGATTTGCGGCGAAAAACCTTGTGCAGTTTGACTTTTACAGAAAGTTTGCTGACCTAACAAACTTTTAGGAAACATGGCTCTGCCATACGTTGACAGTATACCATTTTTTTCGCGTTCCGGCTATAGAAAATGGAAATTTTTCGTCTCTGGCCGCAAGGCAAACCGCGGGAGATTGCGGCTTTACTCCGTCCGGGAAATATGGTATACTGTATCGGAACGCCATATGGCGGAATATTGTGTGTATTTGCCCCGATTTTTGCCGGAATCCCCGGTGCGGCGGGGAGAAATACGGCGGAATTGCCGCGACAGGAGATGGAACGCCCATGCAGAGAAGTGTGCTGGAATATCTGGAGGCCACGGCGGCGCGTCTGGAGGACAAGACGGCCTTTGCCGACGAGCACGGCGCGGTGACCTTTGGAGAACTGGAGGACCGGTCCCGGCGGCTGGGCTCCTGGCTGGCCCGGAAAGTCCCGGACAACGGGATGCCCATCGCCGTGCTGGCCGACCGGTGCGTCAACAGCCCCGTGGCCTTTATGGCGGCCCTCCAATGCGGCTGCTGCTATGTGCCCCTGGACCCGCAGATGCCCCGGCAGCGGCTGGAATCCATCCTCGATCAGCTGGAATCGCCGGTGGTTCTCTATGATGACGGCCAGGAAAAGCTGGCCGCCGAGCTGCGGGACCGGTACCCGCTGGAGTCCATCTCCGCCCACACGGCGGACCTGATGGACGACGCCTTATTGGCGGCCCGGCGGGCGCTGGTAGTGGATACGGACCCGGTGTATATCATCTTCACCTCCGGTTCCACCGGCGTGCCCAAGGGTATCGTCTGCCACCACCGGGGCGTCATGGATTTGGCCCAGTGGCTGTCGGAGGCCGGACAGTTCACGGAGGGGGACACCTTGGGCAATCAGGCCCCGTTCTACTTTGACGGTTCGGTCAAAGACCTCTATATGACCATCAAATGCGGCGCCACCTGTGAGATCATCCCCAAAAAGCTGTTTATGTTCCCCAAGCTGCTGGTGGAGTTCCTCAATGAAAAGGGCGTGACGGCCCTCCAGTGGGCCACGTCGGCGTTCCATCTGGTGGCGGCCTCCGGCGTCCTGACGGACCGGTCCATTCCCACCCTGCAAAAGGTGCTGGTGGGCGGCGAAGCCCTGCGGGCTCCGGATTTGCGGGCGTGGCGGCGGGCCATGCCAGATGCCGCGTATATCAACCTCTACGGTCCCACGGAAACCACCGTGGATGCGGCATGGTACCGGGTGGAGCGGGACTTCGACGAGGACGAGTCCATTCCCATCGGACGGGCCTGCGCCAACAAGGAACTGTTTTTGCTGGACGAGGCATTACGGCCCGTGGCCCCCGGCGAGCCGGGGGAACTGTGCATCCGCGGCACCGGTCTGGCCCACGGCTACTATCGGGACCCGGAGAAGACGGCGGCGGCGTTTATCCGCGACCCCCGCTGTCCCCACTATCCCCGGCGCATCTACCGCACCGGCGACATGGCCGTGGAGCGGGACGGCCTGTTCTATTTTCTGTCCCGCCGGGACGGCCAGATCAAGCACATGGGTTACCGCATCGAACTGGGCGAGATCGAAGTGGCCCTCCACGGCCAGGACGGTGTGGAAGCGGCGGCGTGCCTCTTTGACGAGGGCCGGGACCGGATTCTCTGCGTCTATACCGGCAGCGTGGAGCCCATGGAGCTGGCCAAGGCCATGCGGCGGGCGGTGCCCAAATATATGATGCCCAACCTCTATGAGCGGTTGGGGCAGATGCCCTACAACGGCAACGGCAAAATCGATCGGGTACAGCTGAAAGCCCGGTTTTTGGGTCAGTGACCCCTACCAAAGCAGTCCGGCCCGGCCGGAGGAAAGGAAGTTCTATACCATGAAAGAGAAAATCATTCAGATCATGTCCGAAATCTGCCCCGGCGTGGACTTCGCCACGGAGACGGCCCTCATTGACGACGGCCTGGTGGATTCCCTGGACATTGTCAACATCGTCACCGAGCTGATGGACGTCTTCGATGTGGAGATCAATGTGGAGGACCTGCTGCCGGAGAACTTCAACTCCGTGGATGCCATCGCCCAGCTCATTGAGCAATTGCAGGAGTAAGTCATGGCGTTTACTTCCTGGGAGTTTCTCCTGCTGACGGCCGGCGCGGCGGTGGTGTATTACCTGCTCCACCGCCATACCCAGTGGCCGGTGCTGCTGGCGGCCAGCCTGATTTTTTACGCCGCCGGCGGCCTGGGGGCCATGGTTTGGCTCTTTGCCATCGCCGCCGTCACCTGGGGGGGTGGTCTGGTGCTGCAACGGATGAACGACGCCCGCAAGGCCCTCCCCAAAGGCGACAAGGCCGGACAGCAACGGATCAAACGGCGGAAAAAAGCCGTGGTGGCCGTCACCGCTGTGCTGTGCTTCGGCCTGGTCTATGTGATGAAATATTGGAATACAACCGTGGCCCTCTTTCCGGCGGCGGTGGAGCGGGTTCTGCCCCGGTGGGATTTTCTCATGCCCCTGGGCCTGTCCTTCTTCACCTTCCAGTCGGTGGGCTACGTCATCGACGTCTATCGCAGCAAGTATGCGGCCCAGCGGAATCCGGCCAAATACCTGCTGTTTGTGTCGTTTTTCCCCCAGATGGTCCAGGGCCCCATTGGGCGCTATGACGCCTTGGCTCCGCAGCTGCTGGCCCAACGTTCCGTGGACTGGCGCATGGTGGACCGGGGTATCCAGCTGGCCATGTGGGGCTATTTCAAAAAGATGGTCATTGCCGACCGGGCGGCGGTGGTGGTCAACACCGTCATCGGGGAGAACTGCCCCTACGGCGGCGCGGTGATTTTCGTGGGCATTCTGGCCTACAGCGTCCAGCTGTACTGCGACTTCTCCGGCGGCATCGATATCACCCGTGGTGTGGCGCAGATTTTCGGCATCGATATGGCCGAAAACTTCCTGCGGCCCATTTTCGCCACGTCGCTGGCCGACTACTGGCGGCGCTGGCATGTGAGCCTGGGCCACTGGATGCGGGACTATCTCTTCTACCCCCTGTCCCTCTCAAAACCCTTTGCCAAGCTGGGTAAATGGGGCCGCCGCCACCTGGGCGGCCTGCCCGGCAAGATTCTGGCCACCTCGGCGGCCACCTTTGTGGTCTATCTGGTCATCGGCATTTGGCACGGCGTCAACTTCCGGTACTTTGTCTACGGCATCTGGAACGGTTCTCTCATTACCATTTCCATGCTGATGGAGCACCGGTTCCTGGCCTGGAAACAGGCGCTGCATATCAACGACAAGTCTCGGGGCTATCACTTCTTCACCATAACCCGGACGTGGCTCATTGTGCTCTTTGGCCGGTATATCGGCTCGTCCCCCCGGCTGCTGGTGGCGTTAAGTCTGATGGCGACCACCATTCTGCACCCGGTACCCTCCCAGCTGTGGGACGGCACCCTGTTGCAGTTGGGTATCACCGGTACCGATTGGGCTATCATCGGCCTGGGTACGGCGGTGGTCCTGGCGGTGGAGACCTTCCAGGAGCGGGGCGGCAAGGTGCGGGAGACGCTGGAACGGCAGAATGGGTTTGTCCAGTGGCTGGCCATTGCTGTGCCCCTGATTGTCATTCTGCTGCTGGGCGTGTTCCGGGCCGGTTATATTTCCTCGTCCTTTATCTACGGACAGTATTAAGGCGGTGATCCCTTGCAACCGAAACGATGGTTTTTGATGTTCTGTGCCACGGCGGCGGCCCTGGTGCTGGCCCTCATGGCATTCAACTATGTGACCGACCCCTTCGGGGCCTTTGGGGACCGCTTTTTCCAGTGGTTTTCCTACGACGAGACTAACAACCCGCGAGTGGCCAAGGTGTCCTATTTGCAGCAGCACCATGACCAGTACGATTCCTACGTCATCGGCTGTTCTTCCAGCAGCTCCCTGCCCACGGAGGCCCTCAACGAGCTGTATGATGCCAGCTTTTACAACATGATCATGTACGGCGCGGATATGGCCGACTGTGAGAAAATCGCCAACTATCTGTTGGACAACTACCAGGTGGACAATCTGGTCCTCAACATCGAAATCAGCGACGGCGCTGCCTACAATACGGAAAGCGACCCGCTGACCTACGGCCTGCACTACCTGGAGGACCCGGACCTGTCGGCGTTCACCTACTACACCCGGTATCTGCTGGCCAACCCCCGGTATGGCTACGCCAAGCTCCAAAGTTTGGAGACCGACACCATTCTGCCCCAGTCCTTCGACGTCTTCGACGAGGAGACGGGCACCTATGATAAGCGGGTCCGGGACGTGGAGCCCATCGGAAACCTGGAGACGTATCTGGCCGCCTATTCCGATTTCACCACGTTGGACCAGTCGGGGACCGTGGGCCTGTACCAGACGGAAAACTGTATGAAAAGCGTGGCCGCCATCCGGGACGCCTGTGCGGCAAAGGGCGTCAACTTCGTGGTGGTGACGGCGCCCATCTACGGGGCCTACTTCAACAAGTATCAGCCCGGTTCGGTGGAGAACTTCTATACCCAGCTGGCTCAGGTGACGCCCTATTGGGACTTTTCCTGCTCGTCCCTCAGCTGGGAACCCCGGTATTTCTACGACGCCACCCACTTCCGCAACTGCGTGGGGGAAATGATGGTGGCCCGCATGGCCGGGGATGATTCTGTGTGGATGCCCGACGACTTCGGCGTCTATGTTACGGCGGACAATGTTTCGGACCATCTGGCCGGGAGTTTGACGGCCCAGCCCATGGACGCGGCGGAGAACAGCGCCCAGGTACCCATTCTCATGTACCATCATATTGTGGAGGAGGACGACGGTTCCGGCTCCGTGACGGTGGACCAGTTCCGGGCCCAGATGGATGCCCTGTTGGACGCCGGGTACACCACCGTTTCCCTTCAGGAATTGGCGGACTATGTGAACCGCGGCGGCGACCTGCCGGAAAAGCCCGTGGCCATCACCTTTGACGACGGCTATGCCAGCAACTATGAGCTGGCCTATCCCATTCTGCGGGAGCGGAATATGAAGGCGACGATTTTTGTCATCGGTGTGTCCGTCGGCAAGGACACCTATAAGGATACAGACTACACCATGACGCCCCATTTTTCCTATGAACAGGCGGCGGAAATGGCGGCATCGGGCCTGATTTCCATCCAGAGTCACACCTATGACATGCACCAGTGGGCCCCCTATGAAAGCGGAGACCAGGTCCGGGAGAACATTCTGCCCCTGGCAGGGGAGTCGGAGACCGACTATGTGGCGGCTCTAACCGAGGACTTCACCACCAGCCGGGACCTGCTGGAAGCGGCCACGGGGGAACCGGTCACGGCACTGGCGTTCCCCACGGGGCTCTATACCACACTGACATCGGCGGTGCTGCGGGACCTGGGGGTGGAGGTGACGCTGTCCACCAATCCGGGAATCAACACCGTGGTCCGGGGCCTGCCCCAGAGTCTCTGCGCCATGCTGCGCATCGGCGTGGACCGTGAAACCACCGTGGACGCCCTGTTGGCGTCTCTGCAACCGTGAGAGGAGGAGAGTTCCCATGACATTTTTTTCGATGATGAACGAATCCTTTACCGTGGGCCAGCAACTGGAGTTGCTGGCCCGCGTCGTAGTGGCCACCCTGTGCGGCGTGGCCGTGGGCTTTGAACGGACCCAACGGCTGAAGGAAGCCGGTATCCGGACCCACTGTGTGGTGGCCTGCGCCGCCGCCCTGTTGATGATTGTGTCCAAGTACGGCTTTGCCGATATGGCGTTGAACGGCCAGACGGACTTCATGGGCAGCCGCGGCGCGGACCCGTCGAGAATCGCCGCCCAGATTGTCTCCGGCATCGGCTTTCTGGGGGCGGGACTGATTTTCCGCAACGGCCTGACGGTCAAGGGACTGACCACGGCGGCGGGCGTCTGGGCCACGGCGGCTGTGGGAATGGCCGTGGGCGCAGGGCTTTATTTCATCGGTTTGTTCACCGTACTGATCATTGTGGCTATGCAGCTGATTCTCCACCGCCGTGCCGTGGGCGGCGATGCCTACTGTACCCAACGGCTGGTGGTGGTCTTCTACGATTCCGAGGGCGTACACCGGGCGCTGGAGACGCTGCTGGACCACATGGAGGCGCAGATTCTCGAGAGCGATATTGAGCGGCGGGAGGATGGACCAGCCACCTACCGGCTGACGGTCCGCAGCCGCCACCCCCTGGACTTTCAAACCATGAACACATTTTTATCCAATCACCCGGAAATTCAGCGGTTTTCCGTGTGATGGAACGAGGAGGAATCCCTATGCAATACATCCTGGCCCACGATCTGGGCACATCCGGCGACAAGGCCACGCTGTTCTCCACCGACGGCGCTCTGGTGGCCGCCGTCGTGGAGTCGTATCCGTGCCGGTACTACAACGGCAACTGGGCGGAGCAGAACCCCGACGACTGGTATGCTGCCGTCTGCCGGGCCACCAAGGCCCTGACGGCCCAGGTTTCTCCGGCGGATATTGTGGGCGTCAGCTTCAGCGGCCATATGATGGGCGCGGTGTTTCTCAACGGCAGGGGAGAGGTCCTGCGCAGCGCCATCATTTGGGCCGACCAGCGGGCCACGGCGGAGCAGCAGCGCCTGATGGAGCGGGTAGGGGACGAGCGGTTTTACGCCATAACCGGCAACCGCAACAACCCCACCAACTCCATCTGCAAGATCCTGTGGTCTCTGGACCATGACGGCCTGGGCGGGCAGCTCCACAAGGTGATCAACTGCAAGGACCTGATTGTGTACCGGCTCACGGGGAATATCGGCACCGATTACTCCGACGCCTCCGGCACCGGCGCGTTTGATTTGAACACCTTTACCTGGTCGGCGGAGATTCTGGAGGCCGCCGGGGTCCCGGCGTCGGTGATGCCGGAGCTTCACGCCTCCACCGATCTGGCGGGCCGGGTGACGGCCAAGGCTGTCGCCGAGACGGGCCTGCTGGAGGGGACGCCGGTCTATTGCGGCTGCGGCGACGGTACGGCGGCTTCGGTGGGCACCGGCGTCAGCGCCGTGGGCCAGGGGTACATCAGCTTGGGCACGTCGGCCTGGATTTCCTATCGGGATGAAAAGCCCCTGCTGGACCCAAAGCAGCGGACCTTCAACCTGGCGGGCATGGAAAAGGGCAGCGTCTACCCCCTGGGCACCATGCAGGCTGCCGGTTCCTCCTACAGCTGGATGCGCGATCAGCTCTGCGGCGCGGAGCGCTGCAAGGCCCAGGCGCAGGGCGGCAGCATTTACGACGAGATCAACCGGCAGATTGCGGAAACGCCGGTGGGCGCCAACGGCGTTCTGTTCCTGCCCTACCTCATGGGCGAGCGGAGCCCCTGGTGGGATGCCAACGCCCGGGGCGCGTTCCTGGGCTTGAAGCAGGAGACGGCCCACGCCGATCTCCTGCGGGCCGTCATGGAGGGCGTGGCCATGAATCTGGCCCTGATTTTGCAGGTGTTCCGGGAGAAGTACCCCTTCGACACGCTGCGCATTATCGGCGCGGCGGCCCGGGAACCGGTGTGGCGGCAAGTTCTGGCCGACGTGCTGAACGCCCGCATTGAACAGCTGAATCTGTTGGAGGAGGGCTGCTCCCTGGGCGCCGTTCTGGCGGCGGGCATCGGCGCGGGCGTGCTGCCGGGACCGGCGGCCATCGACCGGTTCCTGCGGGTGGAGCAGGTCACGGAGCCCTGCCCGGACCACGCGGACCAGTACGCCGCCCTGCTGCCCCGGTTTGCCGACGCCTATTCCCGTCTGCGGGGCTTTTCCTGCTGACTCTGTCAAGTCGAAAAATCAAAGAATGAGTAAAATCGGCGTTATGAATAGAAGAGCCTGTGGACAAAGCTGTTAGGTTGTGGATAACTGATAAACTTCTGCAAAGGCTCACAAAATCCTCAAAGGGAAATGGGGCACTCTGCTGATTTTTATAAAACCCTTGAAAAAAACGGGAAAAAGCCCGTGGGACCCCGGTCACGGACTGTCCGCCGCTGTCGGACAGCCAGCGGCCGGGGTTTGTCATAGCCCTTGGTAAAACTGCATAAATAATATCGCAATACTGCTTTATCCAAATAAATAAACTTGGGTATTTTGCTGAATTGTGAAGACGGGTGTCTTTTAGCGGAGAAAAGCGTGGAAATGGGAAATCGGTTATGTTATACTGATAAGCGGTGAGAATTGCATTCGCGGATTCTGAGCCAGTCAACGTCCCGTTTTTGGAGGCGGGACTAGCAATAAACAAGGAGGACTTCAACATGGAAACCTATGGTCTGGAAAAGTACGGTATCACCGGCACAACGGAAGTTGTGTACAACCCCACCTACGAGCAGCTGTTCGAGGCGGAAATGGACCCCACTCTGGAGGGATTTGAGAAGGGTCAGCTGACGGAGCTGGGCGCCGTCAACGTTATGACCGGCATTTACACCGGCCGCTCCCCCAAGGACAAGTTTATTGTCATGGACGAGAACACCAAGGACACCGTGTGGTGGACCTCCGACGAGTTCAAGAACGACAACAAGCCCGCTTCCCAGGAGGCCTGGAAGGCCTGCAAGGAGCTGGCTCTGAAGGAGCTGTCCAACAAGAAGCTGTACATCATGGATGTGTTCTGCGGCGCCAACCACGATTCCCGCATGGCCATCCGGTTCATCATGGAAGTGGCATGGCAGGCCCACTTCGTCAAGAACATGTTCATCGAGCCCACTGAGGAAGAGCTGAAGAACTTCCAGCCCGACTTCGTGTGCTACAACGCTTCCAAGGCCAAGGTGGAGAACTACAAGGAGCTGGGCCTCAACTCCGAGACCGCTGTTGTCTTCAACCTGACCACCCGTGAGCAGGTCATCCTGAACACCTGGTACGGCGGCGAGATGAAGAAGGGCATGTTCTCCATGATGAACTACTACCTGCCCCTGAAGGGCATGGCCTCCATGCACTGCTCCGCCAACACCGATATGAACGGCGAGAACACCGCTCTGTTCTTCGGCCTGTCCGGCACCGGCAAGACCACCCTGTCCACCGATCCCAAGCGTCTGCTCATCGGCGATGACGAGCACGGCTGGGACGACAACGGTATCTTCAACTTCGAGGGCGGCTGCTACGCCAAGGTCATCAACCTGGACAAGGAGTCCGAGCCCGATATCTACAACGCCATCAAGCGCAACGCTCTGCTGGAGAACGTCACCGTCAAGGAGAACGGCGAGTGCGACTTCGCTGACGGCTCCGTCACCGAGAACACCCGTGTGTCCTATCCCATTGACCACATCGAGAAGATCGTGCGCCCCGTGTCCGCCGGCCCCGACGCCAAGAACGTCATCTTCCTGTCCGCCGACGCCTTCGGCGTTCTGCCTCCCGTGTCCATCCTGACCCCCGAGCAGACCCAGTACTACTTCCTGTCCGGCTTCACCTCCAAGCTGGCCGGCACCGAGCGCGGCATCACCGAACCCACTCCCACCTTCTCCGCCTGCTTCGGCCAGGCCTTCCTGGAGCTGCATCCCACCAAGTACGGCGAGGAGCTGGTCAAGAAGATGCAGAAGAGCGGCGCCAAGGCCTATCTGGTCAACACCGGCTGGAACGGCACCGGCAAGCGCATCTCTATCAAGGACACCCGCGGCATCATCGACGCCATCCTGGACGGCTCCATCCTGAAGGCCGAGACCAAGACCATCCCCTACTTCAATCTGGCTGTTCCCACCGAGCTGCCCGGCGTGGATACCAACATCCTCGATCCCCGCAACACCTACTCCAACCCCGAGGAGTGGGACACCAAGGCCAAGGATCTGGCCGGCCGCTTCGAGAAGAACTTTGTCAAGTACACCGGCAATGACGCGGGCAAGGCCCTGGTCGCCGCCGGCCCCAAGGCTTAATGCACCGTCGTTGAGCATGCCGATCCCATAACCGGCAACCGACAGGCATGCTGCGGATTCCATTCCCGGCATGCCTGTTTTCCCGTGTTTTCCCCACGGACCCTTTTGTAGCCTGCCGCAGCGGCCCGGCCGCCGCTGTGAATATTGTGGAGGTGTATCCATGAGTAAGAGAAAAGTACAGTTTATGGAGACGGTGCTGCGCGACGCCAACCAGTCGCTGATCGCCACCCGTCTGCCCTTTGACGTCTACGAGCCCATCCTGGACAAGATCGACCAGGCCGGCTACTACTCCGTCGAGTGCTGGGGCGGCGCCACCTTTGACGTCTGTCTCCGCTACCTCAACGAGGACCCCTGGGAGCGGCTGAAGAAGCTCCGCAAGAAGCTGCCCAACTCCAAGCTGCAAATGCTCCTGCGCGGCCAGAACATCCTGGGCTACAAGCACTATCCCGATGATGTGGTCCGTAAATTTGTCGAATACAGTGTCAAGGACGGCATCGATATCATCCGTATTTTCGACGCCCTCAACGACATTACCAATATGAAGGTGGCCATTGAGGAGACCATCAAGCACGGCGCTTTGGCCTCCGGCACCATCTCCTATACCACCTCTCCCGTCCACACCCTGGAGAACTATGTGAAGATGGTCAAGGAGCTCAAGGAAATGGGCGTCGGCTCCATCTGCATCAAGGATATGGCCGGTATTATGGGTCCCCAGGAAGCCTACGACCTGGTTTCCGCCATCAAGGACGCTGTGGACCTGCCCATCGACCTGCACACCCACTCCACCACGGGCCTTGCCTTTATGACCTACCTCAAGGCTGTGGAAGCCGGTGTCGATGTCATCGATACCGCCATTTCTCCCTTCTCCGGCGGCACCTCTCAGCCCGCCACCGAGACCATGGCCTATGCCCTCAAGCAGCTGGGCTATGAGGTTACCACCGATGACAAGATCCTCAAGGAGATTGCCGACTTCTTCAAGCCCATCCGTGACGGTTACATCGCCGACGGCACCCTGATGCCCAAGTCTCTGACCACCGACACCCAGTGCCTGACCTATCAGGTCCCCGGCGGCATGCTGTCCAACCTGCTGAGCCAGCTGAAGATGATGAACGCCCTGGACCGCTTCGACGAGGCCCTGGTGGAGACCCCCAAGGTCCGCAAAGACCTGGGCTATCCTCCGCTGGTTACCCCCACGTCCCAGATGGTCGGCGTCCAGGCCGTGCAGAACGTCCTGGCCGGCGAGCGCTACAAGAACGTCTCCAAGGAAATCGTGGCCTATTGCCGCGGCGAGTACGGCAAGACCCCGGCTCCCATCGATCCCGAGGTCATGAAGAAGGTCCTGGGCGACGAGAAGCCCCTGCAGGGCCGCTACGCCGATACTCTGGAGCCCATGTTCGAGAAGACCAAGGCTGAGCTGGGCGACACCGCCAGAAATGACGAGGACGTTCTGAGCTATATCGCCTTCCCGCAGCTGGCGGAGAAGTATTTCGAAAAGCGCAAGGCTGCCGAGGAGAACAAGGCCACCTATACCATCGAAGAGGCATAAGGAGGCGCGTTATGGCTATCGATCTGACAAACATTTCTGTAGGTGTGGCGCTGGCCTATTCGGTTCTGGGCTTTGCTGTTGTGTTTCTCGGCCTGATCCTCCTGATGATTGTCATCGGCATCATGGCCCGCGTGATGAAAGCCGGTCAGAACAAGGCTGCCGCCCCGGCGCCCGCCCCTGCTGCTGCACCGGCTCCCGCAGCGGCGCCCGCACCCAAGGTCAAGGCCCCCGGCACCGCCGGTGAGATCAAGCTGCACACGGTTTCCGACCGCGACGCTGCCATGATCATGGCCATTGTGGCCCACAAGATGAACCGGCCCTTGAACGAGCTGCGCTTCAAGTCCATTAAGGAGGTCAAATAAGATGAAATATAAAGTGACGCTCAACGGCAGAACGTATGAGGTCGAGGTGGAAGCCGGCGAAGCCATGCTGGTGGACGAGTACGAGGCCTATGCCCCGGCTCCCGCCGCTCCTGCCGCTGCACCTGCCCCCGCCGCCGCGCCTGCTCCCGCCGCCGCTCCGGCTGCCCCCGCCGCTCCCGCCGTCACCGCGGCCGGTGAGACCATCGCTTCCCCCATGCCCGGCAACGTCCTGCGCATTGAAGTGACCCAGGGCGCCGCCGTCAAGAAGGGCCAGCTGCTGCTGATCCTGGAAGCCATGAAGATGGAAAATGAGATCGTCGCTCCCCGTGATGGTACCATTGCACAGATCGTCACCTCCAAGGGCGCTGTGGTGGAGACCGGTACGCCTCTGATCGTCCTGTCCTAAGGAGGTATTGCTATGGATCTCCTTGGAACACTGCAAAACCTGTGGGAAACCTCAGGTTTCTACCTGGCCGCCTCCGACTGGCGGCAGATCGTCATGATCCTGGTGGGCTGCCTGCTGCTGTATCTGGGCATCGTCAAGAAGTTCGAGCCCCTGCTGCTGGTGGGTATCGCCTTCGGTACCCTGCTGACCAACCTGCCCGGCGGCGGTCTGTACCATCCGGAGCTGTGGGATGGCGTGATTGCACACACCAAAAGCTATAACGACGTCCTGATGGAGGGCGGTCTGCTGGATATCCTCTACATCGGCGTCAAGGCTGGTGTGTATCCGTCCCTGATCTTTATGGGCGTCGGCGCCATGACGGACTTCGGTCCGCTGCTGGCCAACCCCAAGTCCCTGCTGCTGGGCGCTGCTGCCCAGCTGGGCGTGTACATGGCCTTTATTCTGGCTGTGGTTCTGGGCTTCACCGGTCCCCAGGCCGCTTCCATCGGCATCATCGGCGGCGCGGACGGCCCCACGGCCATCTTCCTGACCACCAAGCTGGCCCCCGAACTGCTGGGCGCCATTGCCATCGCGGCCTATTCCTACATGGCTTTGATTCCGCTGATTCAGCCCCCCATTATGCGCGCTCTGACCACCAAGGAAGAGCGGGAGGCCAAGATGGAGCAGCTGCGTACCGTCACCAAGACCGAGAAGATCGTGTTCCCCATCGTGGTGGCCGTCTTCGTTATCCTGCTGCTGCCCTCCACCGCTCCTCTGATCGGCTGCCTGATGCTGGGTAACCTGATGCGTGAGTGCGGCGTGGTGGATCGTCTGTCCGACACCGTGCAGAACGCCCTGATGAACATTGTTACCATCTTCCTGTCCGTCTCTGTGGGCGCCACCACCGTGGCTGACCGCTTCCTGACCCCCGACACCCTGAAGATCGTGGTTCTGGGCCTGCTGGCCTTCTGCTTCTCCACGGCCGGAGGTCTGATTCTGGGCAAGATCATGTACAAGGTCACCGGCGGCAAGATCAACCCGCTGATCGGCTCTGCCGGCGTGTCCGCTGTTCCCATGGCGGCCCGCGTGTCCCAGGTGGAAGGCCAGAAGGCCAACCCCGCCAACTTCCTGCTGATGCATGCCATGGGCCCCAACGTGGCCGGCGTCATCGGCTCCGCCATCGCTGCTGGTTTCCTGCTGGCTGTGTTCAGCTAATCCCATACAAAAAAGACGAGGCGAAAGCCTCGTCTTTTTTGTTCCGCTACAGAGCAGCAGGGTGTGTGGGGGAAGGGACAAAGGGTCCTCTGCACCAATTTCAATGGACCGGGGATTCAACTTTTCCAGAGTTGAATCCCCGCCACAGCTCGTTGAAAATGCATTTTCAACAAGCTGTCTTGCGCCTCGTCCTTTTTGATGTTAAAATTTATATGATTTGGAGAATATATCCCTTGAGATAGTGGGATTGCTCGGCGTTCAGGGTGGCCGGATGGTCCCGGGACTGCATGAGAACCTCCAGCAGCCGCGCCTGACGGCCGCAGTCGGCGGCAGCTTCCCGCAGCATCTTGAGGAACAGTTCCGGCGTCATAAACTGACTACAGGAGCAGGAGACGAGAAACCCACCCGGCTCCACTAGCTTCATGGAACGGAGATTCAGCTCCTTGTACCCCCGGTAAGCGCCGTCCAACGCCTTGCGGCTTTTGGCAAAGGCGGGGGGATCGCAGATGACCAGGCCGTACTGCTTGCCGTCATCGGCGTAGTTTCGCACGATATCAAACACATTGCCGCAGGTGGTGGTGATCTTGTCAGCCACGCCGTTGGCTTTGGCATTGTCCAGAACCATCTGGAGGGCTTCTTCCGACACGTCCACCGATTCCACCGACGCTGCGCCGTAGAGGGCGGCATGGATGGAAAATCCGCCGGTGTGGCAGCACAAATCCAGCACCGTGCGGCCGGGGCAGTAGGGGGCAATGCGGCCACGGTTTTCCTGCTGATCGAGAAAATGGCCCGTCTTCTGGCCGTGGGCAATGTCCACCAGCATAGCGGCGTCGTGTTCGCGAATGGTGGTCAGCGGCGGCACTTCGCCATAGACACAGCCGGTGATCTGCTCCAATCCTTCCTTGGCCCGGACGGGTACGTCGTTGCGCTCATAGATGCCCTTGGGCTGGAACAGCTCCACCAGAATTTCAATGATGTCCGGCTTCCATTGTTCCATGCCCAGGCTGACGGTCTGGAAGCTGAGATAGTCCCCGAACTTGTCCACGGTCAGACCGGGAAGGCCGTCGGATTCTCCGAAGACCACCCGGCAGGCGTTGGAAAAGCCGAGACTTTGGCGGAACTTCCAGGCGGTTTCCACCCGGCGGCGGAAAAAATCCCGGTCGATGACCTCTGATTCGTCGCGGGTCAGTACGCGGACGGCGATTTTGGAGCGGCGGTTGAAATAGCCCCGCGCCACAAACTGCATTCGGCTGTCCAGCACATCCACAATGCCGCCGTCGGTGCAGATGTCGTCAATCCAGTCGATTTCGTTGTCGTAAACCCACCAGCCGCCGCCGCGGATATCCCGTTCTTCGCCCCGGTGGAGACAAACTTTTGCATAGTCCATAACGAAAAAAATCCTTTCTCTGCCGTGCGGGCAGGGGAGTGTGAGGTGCCTGAATGAAAGATATTCCCATTTTTACAGGGGAAAACGGTGTGGCCACGTTGATTCTGCGGGAGATTCCCCACCAGCAGCGGGCCTATGTGATGCTGCGGACCGTCTGGCGGTTACAGCCCTTTCTGGCCGAGTGCTGGGACTTCTGCCGGATGGCCGGTGCGGAAAGCGTCTATGTGATGGGCCAGGAGGATTTGAGCAACCTGCCCTTTGTCCATGCCATGGAGCGATGGACCTGCCGCCGGGCGGATTTGCCGCCGCTGGCAGAGCCGGTGGAGCTGACGCCGCTGGATGACGGTAACCGGGAGACATTCCGGACGATCTACAACCGTCTGTTTGCCCAAATTCCCAATGCCGCCACCTGTACGCCACAGGAAGTGGAGCGCATTCAGCGGGAGGAACGGGCGGCCCTGGCAGTGGTGGATGGACAGGTTGCAGGCCTGGCCCAGTGGACTGACGGCCGCCTGGAGGCCATTGGCGTGGAGCCGGAATTCCGCGGTCTGGGGTATCGTTTGGCGCTGACGGTGCTGCACCGGATGACAACGGAGACAGTGGAATTGCAGGTCTCGTCGGCCAATCAGCGGGCCCTGGCGCTGTATCAGCGGCTGGGCTTCACAAGGTCGGAAACCCTGTCCCGGTGGTATGACCTTACAGCAGAATAAAGGTGACGCCGTTGTTGCTGCGTTCCAGGTCCCGGTCCTTGCGCAGTTCCGGGCAGGCCTGAAAGGCTTTGAGGGTGGTGGCATCAAAGATGGAGAACTTCTCCCCGGTGATATAGCCGCGGATTTCATTCTTCTTTTGCAGGAAGTCCAACCGCTCCCGGGCGGCAATGCGGATTTTGCCGCCCTTGCCGGAGGAGCCGTAGCCGTGGATGATTTTGAGGACGGTACAGCCCATGGATTTGCTGTGATGGACCTCAAAAGTGAGCCGTTTCACGGCATCGGCCACATAGGGCATACCCTGTTCCAAATTGACTTCCCGCAGCTTGCTCATGGCAATTCCTCCTGAATGTGTTTCTTTCAGTATACCGGTCCACGGGACGAATGTCAATTTCCAAGGGGAAATCCCACATTTTCTACTTGAAAATTTCCGGTAGATGTGGCATAATATTCGGGTAACACATACGCTGTATACTGCAAGTGACGGCGAATGTTGGAGATGTACCCAAGTGGTTGAAGGGTCCGCACTCGAAATGCGGTAGGTCGGCTCAAAACCGGCGCGAGAGTTCGAATCTCTCCATCTCCGCCACGAAACACCAGCAAATCGTGAGATTTGCCGGTGTTTTTTCTATCCGGCGGCGCGACGCGGCGGCGGAATCTTTCTTGCGGTGGGAAACCGCATTTGGTATAATGCAATTATATAGCCGCCCCGCAAAAAAATCTGTGGTGGCTGGAAAGGTGGATATGTATGATTTTTGGTAAATTAAACCCCAGTAAAAACGACAGAGTTTACCCCACTGCCATCCGCAAAGCCCTTGCCTATCTGCGGGAGACGGATGTGATGGCGCTGGCTCCCGGACGCTATGAGATTGACGGCGACCGGCTGTTCCTCAATGTCATGGACATGACAACCCACGGATTTGAGGGGTCCCACCCGGAGATTCATGAGAAGTATGCCGACTTGTTCTACTGGCCCGAGGGCGGAGAGAAAATTGGCGTCTCGGCCTATACCGGTAAGGAGACCATCTGTGAAGCCAAATGGGAAAATGATATTGCCTTTTTGGAATCGGCGGTAGATGAGAGTTTCCTGATTGCCAAGGAAGGCGATTTTGCGGTGTTTTTCCCCTGGGATGCCCACCGTCCGGCCCTGATGCTGGGAGACGCCCCGGCCACCAGCAGAAAATGCGTTATTAAAATTCAAATGACCCTGTTTGATGAACCGTAAAAACAGAAATCGTATAGACGGCAAGCCTGTGTTCCGTCAGGTTTTTCCGGAGGAACCGCCATAGAGCCTGCATTTTGGAGGCGACAGGATGAACATTGAGCAGACCTTCTTTACTGCGCTGCGCTTTAATTTTTTGTATGTGGATTATTATGAGTTTAAAAAGACGTGGGTTTATCCGGAGTCGTATATTCCGTACTCCATGCTGCGGTATGTGGTCCGCGGCAGCGGCATTTTTGTCATCGATGGCCAGGAGTACGAGGTAACGGAAAATCAGGTCTGTTATATTCCGGAAGGATGCAGGCTTTCCTGCTACGCGACAGGAAATGAGCTGGTATTTTTCAGCATTCGGTTTACAACGACGGTTCGTATCAATGACAAAGACCTGCTGACGGATTTTTACCATTTGCAGCCGGTGCTGGAGGATACCGATCGAGTCATTCAGCAGAGATTCCAGGAAATCTATAGCTATGCCAAGGGGGACAGTATCGCAAGACTATTTCACATCAGGGGAAATCTGGAGCTTCTGATTGCATGGGTTGTGGAGCATGCCCACACGCATTCGGTACGGGACGGCGATGCCGAAACCGGTGCAACCGAGGCGCTGCCGGAGCGTACACCGGAATGGACCTGGGACCCCTCCCTGGAGGCATCTTGCGAGAGAGCCAAAAGTCTAATAGAATCAAACGGGATTTCCGGATAGAGATGGTGGTGGACTACTTGATCGCCAATCCCTCCCGACCGTTTGACACAAAGTATTTTTGTGAGATGACGGGGCTCAGTGACAGCTCTTTAAGACGGTTATTCAAGGCGCATACGGGAAAAACACCCTTTGATTTTATGAAGGAGCTGCGCATGGTGACCGCGGCCAGACGGCTGCTGGTCACCAATAAACGGGTGTCCACCATTGCGTATGAACTGGGCTACAACGACCAAAATTATTTTGCAAGAGTCTTTAAATCCGTCTTTGGCATCTCCCCGGACCGCTACCGGAAAGAGGCCAGAAAATAGCGGTTGGCCGCCGTGCGCATCCGTGGAAAGTGCGGGCCGACCTCCATAAAATTGTACAGCCTGTTCCAGAGTGTACCAGCTCTGGGACGGGCTGTTTGCTGTTTATGACACGTTCTGGATTTAGAAAAAAATCAACCTATGCACGTTTTGTGCTAATAATAGTCTGATTATTATCTGGTAATCTCTTAAATAAGCTTTATAATTGAGATAGACAATATAAATAAAAATAAACAATTATCAACCTTAAAATATGTGCAATATATATAATTTTGTCCAAATTTATGGAAAAATCCCGGTAAGAAAGCAAAAGACATCATTTGGAAAGGAGTAAAAGAATGGGAAAGAAACTAGGGCGCATATTTTCTGTACTATTGTCTGTTGTAATCGTTCTGTCCAATCTCGGAGTGGTGGGGGCGACGGAGGGGGCCGCACCGCTCATCGAGAAGTCGGATCTTGCGATTGCATCCGGAACGGTGTATGATCTGTCGGCAGAACCGGGAGCCGGCGACCTGTACAGCCTGCGGGATGCAACCATTTATGTCGAATACCAGTCCACAAGCAGTGAGGAGTATCAATCTTTATTCAGCGTTTCCAATCCGGGAACGGCGAAAGATGATATGTATCGGCACTTCCATCTCTATGTGACGCCCACCGGCACACTGGGGATGGAGCTGCGGAATACAGATTCGGATTTTAAATATACCATGAGTGCTGCCGGAGCAGTGACACATGGTGCGCAGAACCGAATTGCCTTCAAGGCCGACTCCCAGAGTAAGACATATAAACTGTTTGCAAATGGCCAGATGGTCGGGGAGCTGACAAAGGACGACTACCGGTTTTTCGCGGATATCCTGGGGCTTTCCAACGCATCCATTGGTGGCACCATCCGCAATGGCGAAGTGGATTACCCATTTGCCGGTACCGTGTCGAATATTCAGGTGTATTCTTCAGCGCTGAGCGATGCGGAACTGATCGAGAAAACCTATGTGGACACCAGCTTGCCGGTGATGGAAAAATCGGATGTGGAGATTACACCGGGTTCCTATGTTGATCTGTCCAACGAAGCCAATGCAGAGGTTGTGAAACACCTGCGGGAAGGAACAATTGTAATTTCGTTTACAACCACCTCCACCGCCGGCGTTCAATCCCTGTTCAGCGTGGGTAACAGTACCTCCGGCAATAAAGACCGTCATTTCCACCTCTATCTTACGGATACCGGCGCTCTGGGCATGGAACTGAGAAACACGGATTTGAGTTTCAAATACACCATGAGCCGTCCGGCAGTGTTGGACGGACTGGACCACGGAGCGCCTGCGGTCAATACCGTCGCGTTTAAGGCGGACGCGGACACCCATACATATAAGCTGTTTGCCAACGGCGATTTGATTGCCACACTGGAGGAAGACGATTGGAAGTTTATTTCTGATATTGCGGGCGTAGATAATATCGCGCTGGGTGCAACGATCAGAAATGGAGCAGCAGCGTATCCCTACGGCGGTACCATTCAAGATTTTGCCGTTTATACCGAGCCGCTGAGTGATGAAGCGCTGCTGGAGATGACCGGCGCTACGGCCCATGGCACGAAGATTTTCTATGCTGGTGACGGTACAGGGTCCAATTATTATAGAATTCCCACGTTGCTGACGCTGGAAAGCGGCGTGGTGGTTTCCAGTATTGATACCCGCTACGGCGGCACCCATGACGCAAGAAGCAACATTGACATTGGATTCTCGCGCAGCACCGATGGCGGCAAGACCTGGTCTGCTCCCACGCTGCCCCTCGTCTTTGATGACTATGCGCCGCAGGCCGTGGAGTGGCCCCGCGATTTGATTGGAAAGAACATCCAGATTTCCGGCAGCGCATCGTTTATTGACACAGTTCTGTTGGAGGATCGCGAGACGGGACGCTTGTTCCTGTTTTCTGATGCGTTCACCTCCGGCAAGGGATTCAACAATGTGGTCGGCGGCACCGGTTTTAAGGAAATCGATGGCGTAAAGTATCTGAAGCTGCATAAGAGCGGCGACCTGCCCACCGCATACAACTATAGCATCCGCGAAAACGGCGTCATCTATGATGATACGACCGGGCAGCCCACCCAATACTCGGTGGACGGCGATTACAGAATCATGGAAAATGGCCAGTACCTGACGCAGAAACAATATAACGTACATTTTGAAGGTTTGATTCTGAAAGAAGAGCAGACGGATGTGGATGTGAAACAGTGTGTATTCTACAAAGACTCGCTCTTCCAGCTGTTGCCCACCAACTATCTTGTGTGCAAGTACAGTGATGACGAGGGATTGACCTGGTCTGATATGAAGATTTTGGGAGATTTCCGCGATGTCAACAGTAGAATGGTCTTGTTTGGGCCCGGCGTCGGTACGCAAATTCAAAACGGTCCCTACGCGGGAAGATTGATCATTTCCTCTTACAATAGTGTGTCCGGCGACTATGGTTACCTGTATAGCGACGACCATGGAGAAACCTGGAGTTTTGTCAACACCGATCTGGGCGGAAGCGGCACCTTTGCAGAGGCACAGATCATTGAGTTCCCCGATGGAACCCTCCAGACATATATGCGCACAGGTGTCGGAAAGATCGCATATATTACCAGTGTGGATGGCGGTATGACCTGGAGCCCCAGCGCCTATCTGCCGGATATCGAGGTGGCGTCTTATGGTACGCAGCTGTCGGTCATTCGCTATTCCCAGATGGTAGATGGCAAATCGGTGATTTTGCTTTCCACACCCACAGCTTCCGATGGCCGCCGGGGCGGAAAGATTCTGGTGGGCATGGTAACAGATACCGGCGGAACGGGATATGACAAGTATGCGGTATCCTGGGATTACGCCTATGATGTGGATTTGCCGGCATATGGCTTCTCCTATTCCTGCATGACGGAGCTGCCGGATGGAAGCATTGGCCTACTCTATGAGAAGTATGATTCCTGGTCGCGGGATGAACTGCATCTGAAAAACATCATGCGTTATGACATCTTCACGCTGGACGAATTAATGCAGAAGTAGATGGGATCTGACAACAGTCGGTCTTGCTACCAATATCAAATTATTAAAGAAGGGGAGACATGAAATGAAAAAAATGAAGAGAATCGTTTCGGCAGTCCTCGCGTGTGCCTGCGCCTTCAGCCTGTTCACAGGCTGCGGCGGCAAAGAGACCACCGCTGATCAGGGGAATCAGGGAAGCCAGACGGGTCAGACGGGCGGCAGCACGGAGACGACCGACGAGCTGAAAGGGGATATCGTCTTCTGGCACTCGTTTACCCAGGGTCCTCGTATGGAAAAGATCCAGGCGGCGGCCGATGAGTTTATGGAACTCCATCCCGGGGTGAATATCACCATTGAGACCTTCTCCTGGGCCGACTTCTATACCAAGTGGACCACGGGTCTGGCCTCCGGCAATGTGCCGGACATCAGCAGTACGGTTGCGACACAGCTGGTGGAAATGATTGACGCCGATGCTGTGATTCCTGTGGACGATCTGATTGATGAGGTGGGCCGCGACAAGTTCTATGAGAACGCGCTGCGGGAAATGACCGCCGAAGACGGCAACTGCTACGGCGTCCCCCTGTATCTGAACACCGAGGCCATGTGGTATCGGAAGGATCTGCTGGAGAAGTATAATCTGGAAGTTCCTCAGACCTGGGAACAGATGTATGAAGCTGCAAAGATCATCACCGAGGGCGAAAACGGCACCGTTTACGGAGCTGCCATGCCCATGGGCACCAACGACATGCTGGCGACCCGCTGGCTGCACCTCTATGTCCGCAGTGCCGGTGAGACGCTGATCACCGAGGACGGCAAGGCCAATCTGACCAGCCCCACGGCCATCGATGGTATCAACTACTGGGTCAAGATCTTCAAGGAGTGCTCTCCGGCCGATGCCATCAACTACAATACGCTGGATGAAGCAACCCTGTACTATCAGGGCAAGCTGGCCTTTGACTTCAACACCGGCTTCCATATCAGCGGTGTGGAAACCAACCGCCCCGACCTGATGGAGTACATCGACTGCGCTCCCATTCCCCGTGTGAATGAGGACGATCCCGTTGTCGGCGTGGAAACCAACACCACCCCGCTGGTCATCTGGAAGAACTCCGAACACCCCGAAATCTGCAAAGAGTTCATCAAGTTTATGTATGAAGAGGACCGCTATGTGGACTTCCTTCTGTCGGTTCCTGTGGGCATGATGTCCGGTATCAAGGGCGTCACGGAGAGTGAGATCTATCAGTCCAACGAGACGGTCCAGAACTTCCAGCATGCTGACGAAGTGCTGAACCAGATGCTGGAGGGCAGCACCTCCATCGGCATGGAGTACGGCCCCCGTGCAGAGGCTGGTCTGCTGACTTCTCAGAGAGTCATTGAGGAGATGTTCCAGGATATCGTTATGAATGATACGCCTGTTGAAGAGGCTGCCAAGGCGGCAGAGGACAAACTGAACGATCTGTTCAGCACCTTGGGCTAATATTTCGGCATTTGTAAGTACGGCGGAACGGTTGTTCCGCCGTACTTCAAGAAAGGAGGCGCAGCGGATGAAGAGTAGACATATCAAGGCGCAAATTACAAGCTTTTGCTTTATTTTGCCTGCCTTGACTGTGCTGGCGCTACTTCTGCTTTACCCGGTTGTAACCAGTGTTTTTTACAGCTTTACCTCGAAGCATTTGATCAAAGCGGATTATGAGTTTGTATTCTTTAAAAACTATATCGCAGTTCTGACAGACCCGGATTTCTGGACTTCCTTCCTGACCAATATCAAATGGACCATCACGTCTCTGTTTTTCCAAATTGTGGTGGGATTTCTGGCGGCCCTGGCTGTGGATCGTATCCGGAAAGGCAAGTCCTTTTTCCGAACCATTTTGATTATTCCCTGGGCATTTCCCTCCATTGTCATCGCGCTGTCCTGGAAATGGATTTTAAATGGAGTGTCCGGTTTTCTTCCCAATATCTTGGTGAAAATGGGAATTGTAGATACGGTTCCGCAGTTTTTGAGCAGTGCCAACCTGGCGTTTCCCGTCCTGGTGATGATCAACGTCTGGTTTGGTGCGCCGCTGATTATGGTCAATGTGCTCTCCGCCCTGCAAACCGTACCCAGAGACCAATACGAAGCGGCGCAGGTGGACGGCGCTTCGCCGCTCCAATCCTTCCTCCATATCACGCTGCCCCATATCCGAATCGTCATGGGACTGCTGATTGTTCTGCGTACCATCTGGATTTTCAACAGCTTTGACATGATCTATCTGATCACCGGCGGCGGTCCGGCCGGACTGACTCAGACGGTCCCAATCTACGCCTACAATGTCGGCTGGGGCCTGAAGATGCTGGGAAGATCTTCGGCGGTTACAGTGCTGCTGCTGATTTTCCTGCTGATGGTCTGCATGTTGTATTTCCGCATCCTCAATAAGTGGGAAAAGGAGGCGTAAGAATGGGCAAAAAGAAGCTTTTGCGAAGAGGCTGGTTTGGTACCACCATCAGTTATATCTATCTTACGCTGTTGGCCATTATCGCGGCGTTCCCGCTGGTGTGGATTCTCCTGTCATCCGTCAAGAGCAAGGCGGAGCTGGCAGGCGATCCGACGGTGTTTTTCCCCAAACATATCACCTTTGAGAATTTCAGAATTGTCTTTGAACAGCTGAACTTCGGCAGAAATGTGGGCAACAGCGTGCTGGTGGCGCTCAGCACCACACTGGTGGCCATTGCCATTTCAGCACTGGGCGCTTACGGCATCGTGCGATTCTTCCCCAAATTCGGGCGGAAGCTGACACGGGTGCTGATCACGACCTATATGTTCCCGCCGATTCTGCTGGCGGTGCCCTATTCCATCATTATGGGCAAATTCGGTTTGATGAATAACCGCATTGGATTGGTGATCGTCTATATGTCTTTCTCCGTGCCCTATGCCATCTGGCTGTTGGTGGGATTTTTCCAGACAGTACCCATCGGTATCGAAGAGGCGGCAAGAATTGACGGCGCCAACAAGCTCCAGGTGTTTTATCAGGTGGTACTGCCGATTGTGGCGCCCGGTATCGTGGCGGTAGCCATTTACACCTTTATCAATGCATGGAATGAGTTCCTCTATTCTCTGATTTTGATCAACAGCAGCGAAAAAGCCACCGTGGCGGTGGCACTGAAATCCCTGGAGGGCCAGGAGGTTTTGGACTGGGGCGTCATGATGGCGGCTTCGGCGGTGGTTGTGATTCCCTCCGTGATCTTTTTCATGCTGATTCAGAAGAAAATTGCCGGTGGATTGGCAGCCGGCGCGGTAAAATGAGTGAAAAAAGGAGATACGATCATGAAAACCATAGGATATGCAATCGTAGGTACAGGATATTTTGGAGCGGAGCTGGGACGCATTATTCAGAAGATGGACGGTGCAAAACTGATTGCCATACTGGACCCGGAAAATGCCCAGACGGTTGCCCAGGAGCTGGGATGTGATGTGGAGACCGATCTGGATACGCTTTGCGGCCGGGAGGACGTGGATGTGGTGATTGTGGCAACGCCCAACTATCTCCATAAGGAACCGGTGATTTGTGCGGCCAAGCATCATAAAAATGTGTTCTGCGAAAAGCCCATCGCCCTTTCCTACCACGATTGCGACGAGATGGTCAAGGCCACGGTGGAAAACGGCGTGACCTTCATGGCCGGCCATGTGATGAACTTCTTCAACGGCGTTCGTCTGGCCAAGCAAATGATCAATGAGGGCCGAATTGGCAAGGTGCTCTATTGCCATTCTGCCCGTAACGGCTGGGAACAGCAACAGGAGTCTGTCAGCTGGAAGAAAATCCGCGCCAAATCCGGCGGCCATCTGTACCACCACATTCATGAGCTGGACTGCATCCAGTTTATCATGGGACCAGCCACAGAGGCCACCATGGTGGGCGGCAATGTGGCCCACAAGGGCGAGCACTTTGGCGACGAGGACGATATGCTGTTTATTACGCTGGAATTTGGAAACGGTACTTACGCTGTGCTGGAGTATGGCTCGGCCTTCCGGTGGAGTGAGCACTATCTGTTGATTCAGGGCACCAAGGGCGCCATCCGGCTGGATATGAAGGACACAGGCGTCACTCTGCGGACGGAAGAAGGGGAGGAACACTTCCTGCTCCACCGGACCAAGGAAGAAGACGACGACCGCACTCTGACCTATAATACTAAAATGGAAATGGATGGCGCTGTGCTGTATGGCAAGCCCGGCAAAAAGCCGCCCCTGTGGCTCCATGGTATTATGGAAATGGAAATGGCGTACCTCAATAGCATCATGCATGGTGCTGAGGTGACAGAGGAATTCAAGCCGCTGCTGAACGGCAGCGCAGCCAGAGCCTCTATTGCGACGGCTGACGCCTGTACGCTGTCGCTCAAGGAGAACCGCAAAGTGGCCGTATCGGAGATCACCCAATAATTTGCAGCCAAATGGGACTGCCTGGTACAGTATTGATTCGGAAACGAGAGAAGAAGAGGAACAACCGCCCACGGATGCTGTTGCATAAACTAGATACTCTAAACCAGCAAGACCCTTTGACAACCGGCAAGTCCTTTGGCACCATAGGAGTGCTCCGCATTGGAGCCGTGGGGATTGAGCCCCGCTTGACAACTGTCAGGCGGGGCTCAAACTATGCATGGGTTCCAGCCAGCAGGGAGGAGGTGTGCCCCTCGCCAGAAGTGGTGTGCAAAAAGGCAGTCATCCATCCTACGCTTTGAGGAGATGGTGGCTTTGCTGTATTGCTGTCAAATGTGCGCCATCTGGGGAGGAATAGGGAGTTTGCTCCATGTACAGGGCGGGGTGCTTTGTGGGGCATAGTCGGGATGCTGTTTCAAGACAATGGAGCAGTCGTACGTCCAGTGACAAGAGTGCACGGTAAAAGGGGGCAGACGAGGGGTGGTGGAAAGGACACCGTAAGCGGTGCAGATATGCGATAAGTGGGCTGCCTTGCATAGAAACTGAGTAACCTTTTTTGTATGCGGCGTTCAAAACTGCTATACAATAACAGCAGGCGCGTTGCAATTCCCATTGCAACGCGCCTGTTTTCTGTGTTCGGTCTGGTTGGATTCTTACTGTGCGTCCGCGTCGCGTCCGCTGGGGTCGATGTACTCGTTGCCATAGTGGCCGGTGGTTTCCTTGAGGTGATATGCCTTGTTGGCGTATTCAATGAACTCCGAATCGTACTGCTTCTCGTCGGGAATATAGGCCTTGCCCTTTTCACGCTTACGCAGATTGAAGTGCTTCATCTTGTCCCGCAGGAATGCTGCCTGGTTGCGCATCTCCTGGCTGGAGGCGTCCGATTCCTCGCTGATGGCGGCGTTTCTGGTGGCCGCCTCGGTGATCTGGGACACGGAGTTTGCAACCTGCTGGATGCTCTGCATCTGGTCCGTGGACAGGCCGGAAACCTTTTCGACAATTTCAACGATCTGTGCAATCTTCTTATGGATGCCTTCAAAGATGGCGGCGGATTCTGTTGCCAGATTGGAGCCGTGCTCTGTCTGCTGAATGCTGTTTTCAATCAGACGGTGGCTTTCCTGGGCGGCCTCAGCGCTCTTCATGGCCAGGGCGCGGACCTCATCAGCAACCACGGCAAAGCCCTTGCCGGCGGCGCCTGCGCGGGCAGCCTCAATGGCGGCGTTCAGGGCCAGAATGTTGGTCTCAAAGGTGATATCGTCGATGGCCTTCATGACGGAAGAAATCTTCTTGGAAGCGTCGCGCATCTGAATGACCGAATCATACAGCACCTTCATATGCTCATCGCTGGTCTTCAAATCGGCCTCAATGGCCTTGGTGATTTCATAGGCGGACTGTGCCTGTTCATCGTTGAAGTGGATCAGCTCGCTGACGTGCTTCATCTCATCGGACAGAGTCTGGGCCGCAGCCGCCTGCACGGTGCTGCTCTCGGCCAGCATATGGCTGGCGGTGGCGATTTCATCGGCGCCGGCGGCCACAGAGTGGGCGGAGTCCACAATCTCGTTGAACATGATGTCGTTGGACTGGACCAGGCGGTACAGGCTTCTGCCCAGGCTGTCGCGGCGGGAACGGATCTTGACGAAGGCGGTCATATCGCCGTCGGCAATGCGCTGCACCACCGATACATTTTCCCGGATGTTGTCCGCCATAATGTGAAAGGCGGAAATCATCAGGCCCACTTCGTTGCCCGCGTTTTCCTTCTCCATCTGGGTGAGCTTGTCGCTGGCAATCTCCAGATCGACAGAGCCCATGGACAGGTCCTTGGACCAGTCGGCAATCATCATGACCGGAGCCGCAATTTGCTGGGCCAGTCTTCTGCCGTACCAATAGGAGAAAATGATAACGGCGATGATGGTGACCACGATGATCACAATAATTGTGGTCATCAGCGATTCAGAGTTATGGATATTGTCCGCAATCTTTGCAGAGTACATGCTGTCAATTTGATACAGTCCGTCGATCACATCGGCGGTTTTGGGGTCCAGTTCCGAGAAGAACCGTTCCACCGCCAGATCCGGGTCGGTGCTCCGCAGATTGAGCAGCTCCTCGGCCAGACTGTGAATTTCATCGTGGGTTTTGGTGATGCTCTGTGCTGCCGCGCCGATCTGGCCGGATTCCCCACTGGACTGATAGTCACTCAGCCATTGGCCAAAGGAACAGGTTTTGGAATTGAGGCTGCCGGTAAAGGCGGAGCCGGTTTCCAGACTGTTGATCAGGTCGGAACGCCATTGATAATGGGCGGAGATGGTGTTGGAGATCTCAGCCCGGTCGGCATCGGTTGAGGTGGTATTTCCATAAAACTTAAACAGTACGCTCAGGCATATGATTGTAATGACACCCAGCAGAACGGACGGGAGAAGTACCTTGAAGTATCCATCCAGAATCCGTCTGCGAATGCTTTTTTTGACCGAAATACCCGACTGCGTTTTTTCCATGCTTTCCTCTCTCCTTTTGGAAAATCACTGTATGTTTACTCATTTTGCCAGGGTGTCCATCGAGAAGCTGCGCATGCAGACAGCCCGGCCTGCCCGATTTCGCCAACGCGGCACGGACAGCCCCTGTCTCCGGCCAGCTCCATGGGACAGATGTAGTAACAATAATTGTATGCTAATTCTACCATATGCACATAGCGTTTGCAAGTCAACAAATGTATGTTTCCACAATAATATTGTATGGAATCCATCCAACGGATACCGGCACTGCGGCAGGTGGACAGGTGGGTGTATTTTCCAATAAAATGGGTGATCCTAGGGGTGAATTTGGTCCAAAAGCAAAACGCCGGACAGGATGGGAGGGCAGTCAAAGGGCAGCGAAAAAGCCGCAGACAGAAATCAAGTCCCGGAACAGGCCGGAGATGGACCGGCGATACAGCTGCCGGCCCGTTGGCGGCCCCTTCCGGGACGTTGTCCGCAGGACCATCCGCCGGCGTTGCCGGGGGACGAGAATTTGTCCGTTCAATCCTGGTGGAAGACCTCTTCCATGTCGGCCCACCATTCGGCCTCGGTGTGGGAATCCACCGGCTGCTGGCAGGGCTTGCAGACGGCCCACCAGTCCTGGGTCACCGGGTCTGCCGCCATTTTGGCCATGTCTGTCTCATAGTCGTCGCCGATGTACTCAAAGTAGGAAAAGAGATAGTGATCCCGCAGAAAGATGGAATAGTTGCGGATATTGCACTCGGTGATCATCTTGGCAACATCGGGCCAAACTGCCGCATGCAATTCTTTGTACTTTTCTTCCTGCTCGGGACGTACTTTGATTACCTGACCAACCCGCATCATAGTCAATCGCTCCTTTTTTCAATTTTATCAAGTTTGGTGGACATACAATCGGTTTTCTCTCAAAATAAGCCAATTTATTCCATAGCCGCACAGCGCGGCAGCAATGGCAACCAGAAAAAGAGTTGTATAAATTATATAAAAATAATTAAAAAATATCGTTAAAATAGTGCAAATTACAGAGGATCTTTGGCTATGAGACAGAGTATAGCACCGCTGTTTGGTTTTTGCAAGTTCTTTTTTGTACCGGGCTGCCGGAAGGGCAGCGAAACCATCCGGCAGAATGTTATCTTTGTGAAAAATATCCATATATTGGATTACTCCGTATCCGGTTGCATGGAAAGACGATGCGGCCCAAATCCGGCTGTCGGGTATGAGAGTTTATTTTTGTACAATTTTAAGCGCGTTTCATCTATTGAACGCCATGGGCGGATTTGTTATTATACCCATAAAGACAGGCAAACGGACCAAAAAATTATGAATTTTCAACAGGAGGCGTATGTCTTATGAACAGCAAAGAACGGTTCCTTGCCACTGCGGAACGGGCAGCTGTCGACCGTCCTGCCGTCTGGATGAGTGCCCCGGTGGGGGCGGAGCTGGACGCCATGTGCCGCCTCTACGGCGCAAAGGACTGGCATGAATTGCAGGTCCTGGCTGGTGATGATGTCTATGCTTTCGACGTGCCCTATGATTCCGGCTACGCCACCAGCATCGCCGCGGCCTTTGACTGGTACATGAACGGTTCCAACGTGGACCCGGAGCACCGGACACTGACAGCCGATGGCTGCTTTAAGGACGCCGAGGAGCTGGAGGACCTGGACTTTTTCCCCTGGCCGGACCCCAGAGACTATATCGACGTGGAGGAGGTCCGCCGCCGCATTGACGCGGCCCCCAAGGACCGGGCCACCCTGGCCCAGGTGTGGAGCGCCCACTTCCAGGACGCCTGTGCCGCCTTCGGCATGGAGACGGCGCTGATGAACATGATTGCCAACCCGGAACTCTACCGGGCCGTGGACGAAAAAATCGTGGAATTCTATCTGCGGGCCAACGAGGTCATCTACGAAGCCACCAAGGGCAAGCTGGATGCCATCATCATCGCCAACGATTTTGGGACCCAGCGGGGGCTGCTGCTGTCCCGGCAGATGATCCATGATTTCGTGATGCCTGGTGCTAAAAAAATCATTGACCAGGCCCACAGCTACGGCGTCAAAGTCATTTACCACTCCTGCGGCGCCGTCTTCGACGCCATTCCCGAACTGATCGAGGTGGGGGCCGATCTGGTCCATCCCATCCAGGCGGCTGCCGTCGGCATGGAGCCGGAACGGCTGAAAGCTGCCTACGGTGACCAGGTGGCTTTCTGCGGCGGCGTGGATATTCAGCATCTGTTGCCCTGCGGTACGCCGGAGCAGGTACGGGAAAAGGTCCGTGAGCTGCGGGCGCTGTTCCCCACGGGTCTCGTCATCTCTCCCAGCCAGGGCGTTATTCTGGACGATGTGCCGCCGGAAAACGTCAAGGCCATGGTGGACGAGGCCATCCGTATGTAAATATCACGATTTCACATCGATTTGAGAAAGGAAGTAATGTTTTATGACCTCCAGAGAGCGCGTTCTTGCCGTATTCAACCGTCAGATTCCCGACCGTGTGCCTGTGTGGTGCGGCGCTTCCCCGGAATTTATGGAGAAGGCCCGGAAGCACCTGGGCGTCAGCGATGATGAAGCCGTCTACCAGCGGTTCCGCGACGATTTCCGCCGCGTCTACTCCCGCTATGCCGGTCCGGAGAAGTTTGACCCCGTCATCAACGCTGCCAACGGTACCCGCCGCAATGTCTTCGGCGTGGAGCGCATCGGCGAGGGCTACGGCGTGCCCGCCAACACCCCTTTGAAGGACGCCACCCTGGAGGACGTGGAGAATTATCCCTGGCCGTCCCCCGACTGGATCGATGTGTCCCATATCCGGGAAGACGCGCTGCAATACGGCGGCGAGTACGCCATCATGGGCGGCGAGTGGTGCCCCTTCTTCCATGACCTGCTGGACCTGCTGGGTATGGAGGATGCCCTGGTCATGATGTACGAGGAGCCGGAGGTGGTCCACGCAGTGCTGAACCATCTGGTGGATTACTACTATGAGTGCAACAAGCGCATCTTTGAGGCCGCCGGCGACGTCATCGATATCGCCTTTATGGGCAACGATATGGGCTCTCAGAATGGTCCCCTGGTCAGTGTGCCGCTGTTTGAGGAGTTCTTTGCGCCCCAGTTCAAGCGCCTGTGCGATCTGGCCCACAGCTACGGCATCAAGACGCAAATGCACTGCTGCGGCGGCTTCTATCAGCTGATTCCCAGTATGCACAAGTGCGGGATTGACTGCGTCCAGAGCCTCCAGCCTGTCAATGAGGGCATGCAGCCTGCCAATTTGAAAAAGAATTACAACGATATCATGTTGATGAACGGCTGTATTGATTCCATCAATAAGCTGATCTACGGTACGGTGGAGGACTGCGTGGAGACGACCAAGGAAGTGCTGTCCATCATGAAACCTGGTGGCGGCTATATCCTGTCGCCCAGCCATGACTATCTGCTGGAGATGACGCCGGTGGAGAATGTGCTGGCCATGTATGATACCTGCTACGAGTTGGGCGCATATTGAGCATACATACAGGAACGTGGCCGCTGCAGCAGGCAGCGGCCCCGTTCTGGCGCTGTATGGTGGTAATGGAAAAACAGAAGTCCGCTATCCTGTCACGGCTGCAAAGTACGCCGGTCCCGGTAATAGGCGGGCGACACCTCCATATACTTTTTAAAGGCTCTCGAAAAGGCCTTTTCATCCCGATAGCCGCAGCTTTTGGCGGCTTCATAAATAGAGACACCGTCGGTGAGAGCCCGGGCAGCCACCCGCATTTTCCGGCTTAAAATATATTGATTGGGGGAAATTTGCAGAACTGATTTGAATTTTCTCGAAAAATAGGAGCGTTCCATCCCGGCAAAGGCCGCCAGCCGCTCCACCCGCAGGTCCTCCGCCAAATGCCCGTCGATGTAGTCCAGAACGGCCTGGAGGGCTGCACCAGGGTACGGGGCCGTTTGGGTCAGCTGCAACAGCAGCGTCAGGAATGCGCCGAACAGCTGCCGCAGCAGAGAAAGCTGGTCCAGATCATTGGCCAGAAACCGCATGGATTCCAACAGATGAAAGGGCAGCGCCCCAGGTTCGATGGTCAAATCATGCAGCTGCGTGCAGAGCAGTACCGGCGTTTCCACATGGAACCACAGCACGTCCAGGGGACAGTGGGGATTGTGGTACATGGTATAGGGGTGCAGAATGGGCAGGATGTACAGGTGTCCGGCTTCCAGGGGCCGGGTACCGCCGCTGTCCTGGTAAAACGCTTCGCCGCCGTAGACGTAATAAATCCGGTGAAAACTCTCGTTGGCGTTGCGCATGCCCCAGGCGGGCGGGCAAACGGTATAGCCATTCCAAAGGAGTTCAAAGTTCTGGTCCATGTGTCATACACTCCTGCTGTCCATGGGATAAGTCACAAACTGCAACCAACAAGTCATATCGGGCAGTTGTAAAAAGGGGCCGCGTGTGGTTTCCTTGTAGTATGAAACAAACGGAACGCGCCCCAGGGCGCGCCGCCTGATGGAGGGAACGATATGAGCAGATATTTAAACCTGAATGACCGGTTCGGTTCCACCCTGCGCTCGCTGGAAGACCTGGGCCGTCTGCCGGCGGATCAGCTGGTCATTGACGAGGCCGACCGGACGATTCTGCGGGAGCTGGCCCGGAAAAAGCATGAATATGCCAATCTTCCCGAGATGGAGACCAACCGCAAGCTGTGGCGGGCCACCAACGATCTGAACATGATCAAGCCCCCGGTGTACATCAACGAAATCTGCTGGCCGGAACTGGCCGCCGACCCGGATTTGCAGCTGCGCTGCACCCATCCCTTTGCCCGAGAACTGGAAGAGTTCCTGCGCCAGGAGCTGTACTGCCATGAGCACGGCTTCGGCAATCAGATTCTCGAGGATTACATTGAGAGCCCCCTGGTGGTCTATGACAGCGGCTTCGGCATCGACGAGGAAGTGGACACCATCCACACAGACCGCAACGCCGAAGTGGTGTCCCGCCGGTTCCATATCCTCATTGCCAATATGGATGACATCGAGAAAATCCACGCGCCGGAAATCTATCTCGATCTGGAGCGCACGGCCCAGTATACGGAGCTCATGGAGGACATTTTTAAAGATGTCATTGAGATTCGCCAGGTAGGCGCCCGCGGCCTGTGGTTTACACCCTGGGACTACCTGATCCGCGTCATGGGCGTGCAGACCACCATGTACAACCTGGTGGATGAGCCGGAGTTTGTGGAAGCGGCGGTGAAACGGTATGTGGACTGCGCCATGGTGCGGATGCAGAAGTACCGGGAGCTGGGCATCTGGGCGTCCAACAACACCTCCTGCCGCGTGGGCAGCGGCGGTTACGGCCATATCAGCTGCCTGGATGACCCGGACAAGGCGCCCACCCACTGCGATACCATGCAGATGTGGGGCTGCGGCAACGCGCAGATTTTCTCCGAGGTCAGCCCCGCCATGCACTGGCAGTTCTCCCTCCAGTACGAGATGGAGTGGCTCAAGCAGTTCGGCGCCAACTACTACGGCTGCTGCGAACCCCTGCACCACAAGATGGAGCTGATGGACAAAATCCCCAATTTGAAAAAGGTTTCCATGAGCCCCTGGAACAAATGGGATGTGGCGGCCCAGCACTGCAAGGGAAAGTATGTCATGAGCTGCAAGCCCAGCCCTGCCAAGTTCTCCGTGGGCGAATTCAACGAGGAAGCCGCACGCAAGGAGATCGAGCAGATCATCCGGGAGACCGAAGGCTGCTCCATTGAGATCATTCTCAAGGATATCAGTACCGTGGACTATAAGCCCGAAAAGCTCTGGCGCTGGGCCCGTTTGGCCCGGGAGACCATCGACGGTCTGTTCGGCTGATGCCCCCTGTTGAAAAGACCTGCTGCGGACCGTCCGATCTCGCAGCAGGTTTTTGTCAGCCCTTGACCAACTGCATAAAGGCCGCCTGTCCGTGCTCCAGCGCCTCCGGAATGGTCAGCTCTTCGTTTAGAATCTTGTGGAGCAGCCGGTAGAGAATCCGTTCCGTCTCCGCCGGGGCAATGAGCCGGTCCCGTCCCACAATGGGATAGCGCCGGTCCTGGGCACAGCTCTGACCCTCAGCCACCAGGGACAGCCACGGAAACAGTTTTCGAAGCTCATGGTTCTGGTGGGGATCGGCCACCACCGATTGACCGTTGAGGATGGTCATATAGTAGCTGGTCTGCTTCTGACACAGCCATTCCATCAGGGCCAGACAGTGCTCCTTGTTGGGGGAGTGCTTGGCCACGCCCATGTTCCAACCCACGTTGGCCGGAGATTTGCCCGGCAGCATGGCGCAGTCAATGGAGCTGATGATATCGCCCTCGATGTTGTTGTTGATCATGGTGGCGTATTCGGTGAACGACAGCAGCATGGCCACCTGACCGGTACCAAAAAGCCGGAAGCTCTCCTGAATGGTCATCTCGCCGGTGGGCTGTTTGGCACACCGGCAGCTTTCCACCAGACTCCGCAGCCCCTTGAGGTTCTGGGGCGTGTTGAAAATGGGATTGCCGTTGCGGTCAAAGAGGTCGCCGCCGTAGCTCCACAGCCGCACCAGGATTTCCAGGGCGCACTCCTCGTGGATGCTGCCGATGACGGCGGTGCCGAAGGCCGTGGGGGAGTAGGGGTTGTATTCCCGGGTGAAGAACCGGGCCACGGCGTTGAACTCGGTCCACGTCTTGGGGACCCGCAACGGTGCGTTGTACATGGCTTCAAACTGGCGGCGGATGAAGGGGTCATCAAAGAGGTCCCGCCGGTAGAACAGAATGTGAGCGCCGCCCACAATGGGAAATCCATGGTACCGGTCCCCAAACCAACAGTTGTGGAGGTTTTTGGGAACAAGGCTGTGGCGGATGGATTCCCGCGACTGGAAAAAGGGCGTCAGATCCCAAAAGATCTCTTTACGGGCCACATATTCCAGCCAGGACACGTCGAAGTAGTAGAGATCGTAGGGCGGAGCCGGATCGTTGCCGCACTGGTCGATGGCGTGGAACAGCTCGGAGTAGGAGACATAATCCACTTCCACACGAATCTGATATTGCTGCTCAAACTGCCGGGCCGCTGACTCCAGCGCCGCCGTGGTGGGCAGGTTAGGGGAGAGAATCCGCAGCGTCCGGCGGGGCGGCTTGGGCTGATACAGCGCCGGAGCGGGCGGCAGGACCACCGGCTGGTCCACAATATTGTCGTGGAACAACATAAATTCCTTTTCAAAAAACTGGGGTGCTTTGAGATTTTTTTGCAGCAGCTGAATGCTGCTGACGCCCATGGCGTAGGCGGCCCGGGAGGTGTGAATCACCGTGGGCAGGTAGTTGCTGCGGTTCCAGCAGTCGGTGCCCAGGGTGATGACGCAGGTCTGCTCCGGCACCGATACACCGGCCAGCTGCAATGCCTCGATGATGCCCAAAGTCAGCTGTTCCGACGAGGCCAGAATGGCCTGGGGCGGGTCGCTGAGCAGATGGAACATGGTGGAGCGGAAGGCTGCTTCCTTGCTCATCTCCGTTTCCAGCACCCGGTGGGGGTCCATGGAAAGGCCCCGTTCCTCTACGGCGTCGGTGAAGCCGCGAATGCACTCCATCTCTGAAAACAATTTGTGATGGCCGCTCATGAGGGCAATGCGCCGGTATCCGGCGTCCAGCAGCCGCCGTGTCAGATAGAGACACGCCTGATAATTGTCGAAGGCCAGCAGGTTGGCGTCGATGCGGTCCGGGGCCCGGTCCAGAAACACCACAGGAATATTGCTGATGACGATGGTGTTGCGGAAATACGACACATTTTCCGGCTGGCATGTAATTATAATAAGTCCGGACACCTGCTTGCTGATGTAGCGGTCAATGATCTTCCGCTCCAGCTTGGGGGAGTTGTAGGAAAAGGCGATTTGCAGGGAGTAGTCGGCCTCTTCGGCGGCGGAAATGATGCCCTTGAGAATCTCCGAACGGCTCAGATCTTCGATGTCGGGGAACACCACGCCAAATTCCCGCGTGCTCTCGCACCGCAGCGTCCGGGCCGAGTCATTGGGCACATAGTTGAGGGCCTCCACGGCCTGCATAATGCGGTCCCGGGTGGCCTGCTTGACGTGCTTTGTGCCGTTGATGCAATAGGACACCGTGGCCACGGAGACCCCCGCCATACGGGCGATATCTTTCATGGTTGCCATGGTCTCCACCTCACTTTCTGCAACGTTGTTTCCTCCATTGTGGCACAGGCTGGGGACCGTTGTCAATGGAACATCCAACATAAAGCAATACCAACAAAAAGGAAAACAGGTGTTTGTATAGAATGCTAAGTTAAGTGAAACGATTAAATTTAATTTTAAATTTAACTTGCCGCTATTGGGAAGGGGATTATATAATAGCCACAAAAAAGAGGGGAAAATTCCAGTGAACTGATGCAATGTTAACAAAATGAAACAGGAACAGCACCGGAACGGAGCGGTGCTCCACGGGCAAAACGGAAAGGAGTATGGGGGATAGCGATGGCAATCAGCAAGGATACGCAAGAATACGCGCTGGAAATGAAAGCAGTTTCCAAGCAGTTTCCCGGTACGCTGGCCGTCAACAAGGTTGACTTCCAGGTGAAAAAAGGAGAGGTACACGCCCTGCTGGGTGAAAACGGCGCGGGCAAGTCCACCCTGATGAAAATGCTGGCCGGTTCCTTCACCGATTACACCGGCGACATCTACGTTCTGGGAGAAAAGGTGCAGCTCCATTCTCCGGCCACTGCCAAGGCCGCGGGTATCGGCATGATCTATCAGGAGCTGAGTCTGGCGCGGCCCATTTCCATCTATGAGAATCTGCTGGTGGGCCGCCTGCCGGTACACAAGGGATTGCCCTTCGTCAACCGGAAACAGGCCGTGGCCCAGGCAAAAGAACTGCTGGCCCAGGTGGGTCTGGAGCACATCGACCCGGAAATGCCCATTTCTGAAATCAGCCAGTGTGAAGCCCAGCTGGTGGAAATCGCCAAGGTCCTGGGCAACGACCCCAAGATCATCGTCATGGATGAGCCCACCTCGGCCCTGTCCAGTGAGGAAGTGGGGCGGCTGTTCCGCATTGTGGAGCAGTTAAAGGCGCGGGGATTGGCCATTGTCTACATATCCCACCATCTGGCGGAGATTTTCACCGTGGCCGACCGGGTCACCGTCATGCGCGACGGCATGAAGATCACCACCTGCGACATCGGGGACACCAATCCCCAACAGCTCATCGAAATGATGGTGGGCCGGTCCGTGTCCGAGTTCTACAAGGACCGGGAGAGCACCGTGGGCGACGAGCTGTTCCGGGTGGAAGACCTGTCCCGCTGGGGCTTCTTCCACCATGTGAACTTCACCGTCCGCGCCGGTGAGATCATGGGCATCACCGGTCTGGCCGGCGCCGGGCGCAGCGAGCTGGCCCGGGCCATCGTGGGTGTGGACCAGATCGACGACGGCAAGATGTATCTCCGGGGCCAGGAGGTCCGCTTCCGCAACATGCACGAGGCCATTGACGCCGGTATCGGCTACCTGACCGAAAGCCGCAAAACCGACGGTCTGGCGTTGACCCAGTCCATTGCCGACAACGCCATGTCCGCCATCATCTATCGCCGGTCCAAATTCGGCTTCTACAACGCCAAGTCTCCGGCCAACCGCAATCTGGTCAAGGAGCTGATCCAGCGGCTGGTGGTCTACCCAGCCCAGCCGGAACGGCCCGTCAACAACCTCAGCGGCGGCAACCAGCAAAAGGTGCTGCTGACCAAGTGGCTGGCCATGGAACCGTCGGTGCTGATTCTCGACGAACCCACCCGCGGCGTCGATGTGGGCGCCAAAGAGGTCATCCATAACGCCATCCGTTCGCTGGCTGCCGCAGGCAGCGCCGTCATCCTCATTTCCAGTGACCTGCCGGAAATGGTAGGTCTGGCCGACCGGGCCGTGGTCCTCCGCAACGGCTACATCATCGGTGAAGTGGACAGAGAGGATATGAGTGAACAAAATCTGCTGCTGGCAGCCAATGGAGAGGGGGAACACGTCCATGCCTAATTCAACCAACACCACGGTGCGGAAGGATACCAGAACCCAGGAAATGAACAAATTCATGGTGATCGTCAACCGCCTGGGCATCTATGTGGTGGTAGCCCTGCTGCTGATCGCGGGCCAGTGTATCAGACCGGATAAGTTCTTTACATTCAGCAATATCAACAGCGTTTTGCAGGCCGTTTCGCTCACCGGCATTTGCGCCGTGGGTCTGGCGTTTATCGTCTATTCGGCCAACTTCAACGACATGAGCTTGCCCATGACCATCGCCTTTTCCGGCATGGTGTCGGTGCAGCTGTTACAGTACAATTTCGTTCTGAGCATCCTGGGCGGTATCGCAGCGGGCCTGCTCATGGGCGCGGTCAACGGCTTTGTCATCGGCAAGCTCCGGGCCCACCCCATCATCTGGTCCATGGCCTTTAACTTTGTTATGAGCGGCATCGTCCGCTGGGCCTGGGCCGGTAACCAGATCTACCCCGACACCATCACGGAAAACGCCGCCACGGCGGAGCAGTTCTACGCCCTGGCCCGTACCTACCTGGGCAAAAGCATCGGATTGCAGATTCCCCTGATGGTGGTGGTCATGCTGGTGATGTTCGTCATCGGCCATGTGATTCTCACCTATACCAGCTTCGGCAATCAGCTGAAGATCATCGGTTCCAACTACGATGTGGGCCGTCTCTCCGGTATCAACTGTGCCCGGGTCGTCTTTATCGCCTATATGATCAACGCCCTGTGCGCTGCCATCTGCGGCATCTTCCTGGCCTCCCTTTCCAAGGTGGGCGCGTACTACAACGGCGAGGGCTACGACTTTGAATGCGTCACCGCCGTGCTGCTGGGCGGTATGACGCTGGCCGGCGGCAAGGGCAATATGGTGGGCGTCTTCGGCGGTGTGCTGACCGTGGGCCTGCTGACCAACGTGATGAACCTGCTGGGTATCCCCACCTTCAATCAGTATCTGGTTCAGGGTGTTGTGTTCCTGTTTATCGTCTGGATTAACACCAACTCTGCGAGAAAGCTGGGTAAGAGCTGATGAAAACGAAATTGTTAAAATCCCTCAATCAATACCGGGCCTATGTGCTGGTGGTGGTCATGTTCGCCTGCGGCGTCTTTGGCAAGAACTTCTATACCGCCTATAACATCAAGGCCATTCTCGATTCCACCTTGCTGTATGCCTTCCTGGGTGTGGGCTTCACTCTCTGCATGGTGGCCGGTCACATGGACCTGTCCGTGGCGGCCATGGCCAACCTGGGCGCGGTGCTCACCATGGGGTTCCACACCTTCAGCGGCATGAGCTGGGGCCCGGCCATGATTCTGGCCATTCTGGCCGCCACCCTGGCCGGTGTCATCAACGGCGTGATGATCTCCAAGGCAAAAATCCACTCGTTTATCGCCACCCTCGGTATGCAGTTCGTCCTCAAGGGCGTCATGTACATCTATAGTAAGGGCGCGGAGATCAGCGACAAGGGCGATTTCGGCTTTGCCGATATCCTCAACAAGTGGTTAAAGCCCCTGCCCATCACGCCAAAGATCCTCATTATGCTGGTCATCGTCATTGTGGTGGCGGTGCTCATGCGCAATACCCGCTTCGGCCGCAATATCTACATGATCGGCGGCAACGCCGAGACCGCCTGGCTGGCCGGTATCAAGAGCAGCCGCTACACCATTCTGATCTTCGCCTTCTCCGGCGCCTGCTGCGCTCTGGGCGGCGCACTGTTTGCCATTGCCCAGTCTTCGGCACTGCCCAACATGGGTGAGAAGGGCATTTCCCCGCTGCTGGTGGCCCTGGCGGCAACCATCATCGGCGGCACCGACACCAACGGCGGACGCGGCAGCGTCTGGAACACCTTTGTGGCGGTCCTGGGCCTGATGGTCATGTCTTTCGTCCTGTCCAACATCTTCGGCAAATTCGAGGTGCAGATTTTGGCCAACGGTCTGATCCTGGCCATCTGCGTGTTCTATGAAACCATCACCGCCTACTACAACAACAAGAAAATCGGCATCCGTCAGCCTCTGCTGGAACAGCGGCAGAAGGAATTGGAGAGCGCCCAATAAGAACCCACTGTGATTTCGTCCGGGAAACCGGGTGAGATATATGAAAAGGAGGAAAAGATCTATGAAACGAATCGTAGCATTGCTTCTGGCCCTGATGATGCTCCTGTCCATGGCTGCCTGCGGCGGTCAGGAGACCACCAGCGAGAACGGTTCCAACACCCAGGAGGGCGGCTCCACCAATGCGGGTGGAGAGACTTCCACCGAGGGCGGCGCCACGGAGGAGGGCGGCGAGACCACGCCGGCCGGCGAACTGCCCGACTATTCCACCGTCATGTCCACCGACAATCAGCCCCTGTTCCCGGAAATGGTCATCAAGGATTTCCCCGAGCGTCCCGAGGACCCGGAGGCACTGGGCGAGGACGAGGCCGGTCACTGGTATGACATGGAGCATGCCGGCTGGGATGCCGTCAAGTCCTCCAATCTGCCCACCTCTCCCGGTGACGGCCCCGAGGGCAAGGAGATCTATGTGATTGTCCACGGCGACCACCCCTGGACCACCGCCTATACCAACGGTATCAACAAGGCCTGTGAGACCTTCGGCATCGATGTCACCGTTCTGTCTCCCAACTGGGACGTGAACCTGCAAAACCAGCAGATTGACCAGGCCATCAACGCCCAGCCCGATGCCATTATTCTGATTCCCGTCAACGCCGAGTCCGCTGTCCAGCAGTTCCGTAAGATCACCGAGGCCGGTATTCCCGCCTTCGGCTCCAATCTGCTGACCACCTCCGCCGCCATGGAGTACATGATCGCCTGGACCGGTCCCGACGACTGGGGCCAGATGCGCGAACTGGCCCGCGAGATGGCCGACGCCATGAACAAGGAAGGCGGCGTCTGCTACCTGACCCACAACCCCGGCGGCAGCGCCTATTTTGCCCGGATGTACGGTCCCCGTACGGAGCTGGCCGAGTACGCCCCCAATATCAAGACCCTGGACTTCCAGAGCCCCGGCTTCGACGCCGCTGCCTGTAAGCAGGTTGTCTCCGACTGGATCACCAAGTATGGCGATGAGCTTAACGCCATTTTCTGCGCCGACGACTCTGCTCAGCTCATCGGTACCATCGACGCCATCAAGGAAGCAGGCCGCGAGGACATTCTGGTCTACGCTGCCGGTAACTCCAAGACCGGCCAGGACTACGTCAAAGCCGGCGACGTGGAGTGCATCAACTATCAGTCCGCCGAGGGCGACGCCGCTGCCGCGGTGCTGACCGTTGCCAAGTGGTTCAACGGCGAGGAAGTGCCTCCCATGGCTTACATGGCTCCCGTCATGATCAACGCCGAGAACGTGGATAGCTTCTATCCCTGCCAGTGGTAAATTTATAACACAGAATGGGCGGGGGAACCCCCGCCCATTTTTCCAATCTGTATTGCAGCTCGTTTGACTTTATGGAACGCGAAAAGGAGCAATGACCATGAACAGTATTGAACGCTTTTACGCCACCGCCGAACGCCGCAGCGTGGACCGTCCCGCTTGCTGGTTGGGTATGCCTACACCGTCGGCCATTCCGGGCCTATGCGAGCACTTCGGCGTCAAAACCTTTGAAGAGCTGAAGGCCAACTGCGGCGACGACTTCTACGCCGTGGAGGTACCGTACCATTCGCCCACCTGTTCGGCCCTGTATGCGGCGTTCGACTGGTATATGAACGGCTCCAACGTGGACACGGAGCACCGGACGCTGACCGCCGACGGCTTTTTTGCCAACTGTGAGGATTTGGACGACGCCATCGCCGCCAATTTCCCGTGGCCGGACCCGGCCCTGTACATTGACCCCGACGAGTGCCGCCGTCTGGTGGACGAGGCCCCCAAGGACAAGGCTGTGCTGGGCATGGTCTGGGCCTGCCATTTCCAGGACTTCTGTGCCGCGTTCGGCATGCAGACGGCGTTGATGAATATGGTCAGCTGTCCGGAGCTGGTCCACTATGTCAACGATAAGATCATGGAATTCTATCTCAAGGCGCTGACCATCTTCCTGGAGGCCACCAAGGGCAAGGTCCACGCCATCCTCATTGGCGACGATCTGGGCAGCCAGTTGGATTTGATGATCAGCCCCAAGCTGGTGGAGGAGTTTGTCATCCCCGGCGCCAAACAGCTCATTGATCTGGCCCACAGCTACGGCGTTAAGGTGATCTATCACTCCTGCGGCTCCATCGTCAAGGCCATTCCGCTGCTGATCGACGCCGGTGTGGATATCATCCATCCCATTCAGGCCTTGGCCAAGGGCATGCAGCCGGAAAACCTGAAAGAGAAATTCGAGGGGAAAATCTCGTTCTGCGGCGGCGTGGACACCCAGGACCTGCTGCCCAACGGTACGCCGGAGCAGGTGCAGGCAGCGGTCCGCCATCTGCGGGAGCTGTTCCCAACGGGCCTGATTATCTCTCCCAGCCATGAGGCCATCCAGTGCGACGTGCCTCCGGCCAATATCAAGGCCATGTTTGACGAGGTCCAGAAGATCTACGGATAACAGACAATCACAAGGGAAGTCCGGCCGTGTTGGAGCGGCCGGACGCCGGATACGGTATAGAGGGAACCAAAAACATCATATTCGGAAACGGCCGCGCCGCCCGGCGTGGCCGCAGACAACCCCGCCCACGGAACAGCTTCCGTGGGCGGGGTTGTTGAGAATAGCAGAGAATTTTTACTTCAGCTTGCCGTATTCCTCATCGGAGACGGGCTCCAACCATTCATTGGAACAGTTCACCCCGGGGACCTCCAGGGCCAGATGGGAGAACCAGCTGTCGGGAGCCGCGCCGTGCCAGTGCTTGACGCCGGTGGGAATGTTGACCACATCGCCGGGATGCAGTTCCCGAGCCGGTTGGCCCCACTCCTGATAATAGCCGCGTCCGGCCACGCAGAGCAGCATCTGACCGCCGCCCTGCTGGGCTTGATGGATGTGCCAATTGTTCCGGCAGCCCGGCTCAAAGGTCACATTGTACACCCCCACCGGACCGGCGGCCAAGGGCTGCAAATAGCTTTGACCCACAAAATACTGGGCAAATCCATCGTTGGGCGCACCGATGGGGAAGACCATAGACTGTTGGTGACGGGCCTTTTCGTCGCTCTCGCCGTCTTCCGTCCAAACCGCCGTGGCCATACGGAACGCCGCCCAAGCCTTGGGCCAACCGGCGTAAAAGGCCGCGTGGGTGAGGATTTCCGCGATTTCCTGCCGGGTGATGCCGTTCTGCTTGGCGGTGGTCAGATGGTACTGGAAGGAGCTGTCTACCAGCCCCTGGGCCATCAGGGACACCACTGTGACCAGGGAACGGTCCCGCAGGGAAAGAGCCTCTTCCCGGCTCCAGACCTCCCCGAATAATACATCGTCATTGAGCTGGGCAAACTTGGGCGCGAACTGGCCCAAGGCATCTCGCCCCGCTGTTTGTTTGACTGCCATATGAAAAATCCCTCCTAGGAAAGCGAGAATGTAACTTGTACGGTGCCTGCTCCCAACTTTTCCTGTAAGTCCGTGGGATCGTCGATGCGGGCCAGCCGGGTAAAGTTCCAGGAGTTGGTGCCGTAATAGATGGTAATTTGATTGCCCTGGTAAAGAATCACGTCGCCGGGTTCTGTGGTAATTTGCTCGTCGCTGCGGGTCAGCGTTGTGCCCAGGGGGCCGACTTTTTCAAACCCGCCGTAATCCTCCATGGTTACGGTCACGGGCCCCTGGGCCAGCAGCTCCCGGAATTCCTCGGCGGAGGGGTTATCGGCAAAGGTGGCTGTGAATTCGTAGTCGCCTACGGTGAGTTTCAAGGCAGATTCCTCCTCGCTGGGTTCGGTTTCCTCGGCTGCACCGGTGGTGTCAGTGGGTTCCGACGTCTCGGGCGTGCCGGTGTCGGCAGGCTCCTGTTCCTCAACAGATACCTGGGGCGGGAGCGTGACGGGGTCAGTCGGGGTTTCATTGGCTGTTCCGCAGGCGGAAAGGCCCAGGGCGGCCAGAAGTACGCAAAGCAGCTTTGTCATGGTCTCCCTCCTGTCAGCGGTTTAGTGTAAATACGTCTGGAAAAACTGCGTAATCCGGTCAAAGGGAATGATATCTTTCCGGTCGTAAAGGTCTGTATGGACCGCACCGGGAATCAGCAGCAGTTCCTTGTTCTCCGTGTGGGGGTTGCCGTTTATCATGTCGGCGTAGGCGTCCCGGCTGAAGTAGCAGGAATGGGCCTTTTCGCCGTGAATCATCAGCACGGCGCTGCGGATTTCGTTGCTGTACCGCAGAATGGGCATGTTGAGGAACGACAGGGAAGAGGTGACATTCCAACCGTCATTGGAATTCAGGGACCGCTCGGTGTAACCCCGCTCCGTCTTGTAGTAGTCGTAATAATCCTTGACAAAGAACGGCGCATCCTCGGGCAGCGGGTCCACCACGCCGCCCGCCCGGGCGCAGCTGCCGGAGCGATAGTCTGCCGTCCGCTGGGCGTTGAGGGCCTGTTTTGTCTCAAACCGGGCGTCGGCGCTGTCGGCGGCGTCAAAATAGCCCTTGGCATTGACGCGGGTCATGTCGTACATGGTGGCGGTGACGGTGGCCTTGATGCGGGTGTCCATGGCGGCAGCGTTGAGGGCCATGCCGCCCCAGCCGCAGATACCCAGAATGCCGATTTTCTCCGGGTCCACAAAGTCCCGGGTGGACAGAAAATCCACGGCGGCACAGAAATCCTCGGTGTTGATGTCGGGGGAGGCCACGTTCCGGGCCTCGCCGCCGCTCTCTCCGATAAAGGAGGGGTCAAAGGCCAGGGCGGCAAAGCCGCGGGAGGCCAATTCCTCGGCGTACAGTCCGGCGCACTGCTCTTTTACCGCGCCGAACGGTCCGGCCAACGCCACGGCGGCCAGCGTTCCGATGCTTCCCTGGGGCAAATACAGGTCCCCGGCCAGCTCGATGCCGTACCGGTTGTGAAAGCGCACTTTCTCACGGGTGACGGTCTCCCGCAGGGGGAACGAATATCCGTTGTATCTGGACTTCATCTGTATCCTCCTCCTCAGACAGTTTTACCGAGATCAAAAGCCCGCTGCAACGCCGGGTGGCCCTGAATCTCGCCCACGGCGGTGACGCCGCCGGCAAAGACCGTCCCGGCCAGCCGGGATTTTTCAAAGCAGTCAATCCAGCCCTGGAGACCGGTTACCGCGCCGTCCACCGTGTGTTCGTCCGCTTCTGCCGCCGCAGCCAGAAGATAGATGTCCCGAAATTGATAATCGGCGGGGAACAGGGGATTGGCCCGGTCCAGCAGGGTTTTCATCTGGCCGCACATACCATAATAATAAATGGGCGTGGCAAAGGCCAGGACGTCGGCGGCCAGCATCTTTTGGGTGATGGCGTCGGCGTCGTCCCGGATGATGCAGCGCTGGGTGTTCTGGCAGGAGAGACACCCTTTGCAGAATCCAATGGTTTTATCATACAGTGTGATTTTTTCCACCTGGTTTCCGGCTTCCTGGACGCCGCGAACAAAGGCGTCGGCCAAGGCGTCGGAGTTGCCGCCCTTCCGGGGGCTGGTGGAAAGAACCAAAACCGTTTTACTCATAGCAGTTCCTCCTCGCTGATGGTGCGCATGGGTTTGGCGGGCACGCCGCCGACAATGGTGTTTTCCGGGACGTCCTTGGTGACCACGGCCCCGGCGGCCACAATGGCCCCGTCTCCGATGGTCACGCCGGGCAGGACAATGGCCCCCGCGCCAATCCAGACCTTGCTGCCGATGTGAATGGGGGCGGGAATCATGTCGGCCCGCTTCCGGGGCAACAGGGCGTGATTGAGGGTGGCCAGCACCACATTATGACCAATCAGGGTATCGTCCCCGATGTAAATGCCGCCCTGGTCCTGGAATTTACAGCCCATGTTGATAAAAACCCGTTTTCCGATGTGGATGTTTTTGCCGCAGTCGGTGTAAAAGGGCGGGAACAGTCCAAAAGTCTCATCTACCGGCTGTCCGATGAGCTGAGAGAACAGGGCCCGCAGCTCTTTCGGTTCGTGATACCGGCCATTGATCTCCGCCGTGATGCGCAGAGCCTCCTGGCTGGCGGTGTGCATGAACAGATGGGCTTCGCTGCCGCCAGACACGGGTGCGCCGCTGTTCAGATGATTCAAAAATGCTTCTAATTCCATCTTGCGCTCCTGTTCCAATGATTTTTTCAATCTAATTGTATCATTCAACCGAGAGAATAACAAATACCTATATAGAATATCTTATTATGCCTAAAAGTAATGGATAGGAGCGGACACAGTTTTGACCGGGAACGGTTGTTCCCGACGGGGGTTCTGTGATAGAATACGAAAGGAATTTGCGGATGGAGACGGTTTCCATCCAACGGAGGCACGGAACAGAGGATGAAACGGGATTTGACCACCGGACCGGTGACGGCCACCATGGTGACCTTCGCCCTGCCCATGATTCTGGGCAACATTTTGCAGCAATGCTATAATCTGGCCGACACCTGGATGGTGGGCCACTATATCGGCGCCGACGCCCTGGGGGCCGTGGGCAGCGCCTATACGCTGATGACATTTCTCACGTCGCTGCTCATCGGCATGTGTATGGGCGCGGGGGCATTGTTTTCCATTCGGTACGGACGCCGGGAGCTGGAGCCCATGCGGGAGTATATGGCTGCTTCCTTTGTGCTGATTTTGGGCATGACGGCGGTGCTGACGGCGTTGGCGTATGCGTTTTTAAACCCCATTCTGCGGTTGATGCAGACGCCGCAGGAGGTCTTCGACGCCATGGGCGACTATATGCGCGTCATTCTGGCGGGACTGATTTTTGTCTATCTCTATAACTATTTTGCCTATGTGCTCCGGGCCACGGGAAATTCTGTGGTGCCGCTGGTGTTTTTGGGCATTAGTACCGTTTTGAACATTGGCCTGGATTACGTCTTTGTGGCGGTGCTGCACCGGGGCGTGGCCGGAGCCGCCGAGGCTACGGTCATCGCCCAGGCAGCGGCGGGGCTGGGCATCGCCGGGTATACGCTGCTGCGGGAACCGCTGCTGCCCCGGCCGGGGCAGGGCGTGGCCATCCGACGGAGCCGGATGGGGGAGATTCTCTCCTATGCGGCGGCCACCGGCGCACAGCAGTCGGTGATGAATTTCGGTATCCTGATGATTCAGGGCTTGGTCAACAGCTTCGGTACCGCCGTCATGGCGGCCTTTGCCGCCGGTGTGAAAATCGACACCCTGGCGTATATGCCCGCCCAGGAGTTCGGCAACGCCTATTCCATCTTCACATCCCAGAACTACGGAGCGGGGAAGCGGGAGCGTATCCGCTCTGGCACCCGCAGCGCTGTGACACTGGTGCTGGTATTCTGTGCCCTGATCTCTCTGGCTGTCTGGCTGCTGGCCCCCCAGCTTATGGGCATTTTTCTGAGCTCCGAGGAGACGGAGGCGTTGGCTGTTGGTGTGTCGTATCTGCGTATCGAGGGCGCCTGGTATTGCGGTATCGGCGTACTGTTTCTGTTGTACGGGTACTTCCGGGCGGTGGAGCAGCCTAAAATCTCCCTGGTGCTCACAGTGGTTTCCCTGGGTACCCGGGTGGTTCTGGCTTATGCTCTGGCTCCCCAATTCGGTGTGGCTGCCATCTGGTGGGCGATCCCCATCGGCTGGGTACTGGCCGACGGCACCGGCATCCTGCTGGGCCGCTGTAAACCGGCAAAGTGAATCAAAAAGGGACCCGTTGCAGAATCAAACAGTTCTGCAACGAGCCCCTTTTTACGAAGATTGTCGGGACAGGTAATACCGCCGACAGGCGATAATGATTAGAGTTGTTCATAATCTTGTACTATAGTTTACTTGAAGATACAGAAGCTACCAAAATGAACTACACAATGCAGTAAAAACAATTTTGATGGATTTATTGACGGTGAGATAATCAAACCATTTTTATATTTATTTTGAGAAAGTGGACAAAATGCGAGTAAATGAACTTAAAAATAAATTAGATGAAATAGGTGTTCCTCAGAATTTATATTCTATCATGACTGGGGGACTACCAAATGAGAGATTGTGTATCGTAAACGAGAAAATGTGGCAAGTATATTATAGTGAACGCGGCAAAAAAGTAGGGCATAAATTTTTTGAAACTGAAGAAGAAGCCTGTGAATATTTTTATAAAAAGATGAAAAGATATTCAACAATTTAATATTCTGGCTACCATCTTATCAGCCCAGCACACAACAAAAAACAGCCACCTACAAGGAAAAGACCCGCTGCAGAACCTTTGATTCTGCAACGGGCCTTTTTTCATCGTTCTTCTCGGAAATAGCTGAGGCCCAGGGAGGCCGGAGGCTGATTTTCCCGCTTTTTGCGGATGCTGACGAGAATCAGTACAACGATGGTGACAATATAGGGAATCATCTTGAAAATCTCCTGGGAGCTGCGGCCCAGACCCTCAATGTAATTGTAGAGCCAGCGGAGGTAACCGAACAGGTACGCGCCCCAGATCACATTGATGGGTTTCCAGGTGGCGAAGATCACCAGGGCCACGGCCAGCCAGCCCAGGGACTCGATGGTGCCGTCACTGGCCCAGGTGCCTTTGACGTAGTCCATGGTATAGTACAGGCCGCCCAGGCCGGAAATGCCAGCGCCCAGACAGGTGGCTACATACTTGTAGCGGGTGACGTTGATACCGGCGGCGTCGGCGGTGGCGGGGTTTTCGCCCACGGCCCGCAGGTTCAGGCCCGTGCGGGTGCGGTTGAGGAACCAGGCCATACAGACAGCCAGGACCAGGGCCACATACACCAGAAAGCCATGGCCGAAAATCACCTTGCCGAAGGAACCCAGGTCATTGGCAAAGGGCAGGCTGGCCCGGTAGACGGCGGAGGTGGAGGCCACGGAAATCTGGCCCACACCACCGGCCAGGGTATTCAATGCGCCGCCGAAGAAATTGGCAATGCCGCCGCCGAAGATGGTCAGCGTCAGGCCGGTGACGTTCTGGTTGACCCGCAGGGTGATGGTCAGAAAGCTGTAGAGGAGACCGCCCAGGCAGGAAGCGGCGAAGGAACAGACCAGGGAGATCACCAGACAGAGGAAGCCGTTGGGGTCCGGGGTGGACATCTCATAGAAGAATGCACCGGCCAGACCGGCGATGGCGCCCAAATACATGATGCCGGGGACGCCCAGGTTCAGGTTGCCGGACTTTTCCGCCAGAATTTCGCCCAATGCGCCGTAGAGAATGACGGTGCCGAAGATGATGGCGGACATGAAAAGCTGACTGCTGAAAATCGTCATGCGCCCTTGGCCTCCTTTCCGCTGCGGGGAATCAGACGGTAATTGATAAAGAATTCACTGCCGATGATGCAGAACAGAATGATGCCGGTGATGACGTTGGCGGCGAAGTCGTTGAGACCGAACTGGGTGGCAATCTCAATGGCGCCCTGCTGCAAAAACACCAGCAGCAGAGAGATCAACAGCATGACAAAGGTGTTGAACTTGGCAATCCAGGCCACAATAATGGCCGTAAAACCCCGTCCGCCGGCGGTGTCCACGGAGATGGTGTGGTCCGCACCGGCCACAGCGATAAATCCGGCCAGACCGCAGATGGCGCCGGAGAGGATCATGGTGCGGATGATGACCTTGGAGGGTTTGATACCGGCGTACCGGGCGGTGTTGACGCTTTCGCCCAGAACGGCGATTTCATAGCCCTGCTTGGAGTAGCGCAGATAGATGTACATGCCCACGGTCAGCACCAGCACCAGCAGCACATTGAGGCCGCAGCTGATGCCGAACAGTTCCGGGAACCAGCCGGAGCGGGTCTGCTGATTGATCTGGCCCACCACGTTGGAGCCATAGGGGTTTTCCCACAGGGAGACACAATAGCTGGTCAGCTGAATGGCCACATAGTTGAGCATCAGGGTAAACAACGTCTCGTTGGTGTTCCAGCGGGCCTTGAACAGGGCGGGAATCAGACCCCACACGGCGCCGGCGGCCAGACTGGCCACACCCATAACCAGAAGCAGTAGAGGCGTGGACATGGTGTTGCCCAGGTGAATCATCATACCGGCGGTGACGATGCCGCCAATCAGGACTTGACCCTCTGCGCCGATGTTCCAGAACCGCATTTTAAAGGCGGGGGCCAGACCGATGGCAATACATAGCAGCGTCATGACCTCCCGGACTGTAATCCAGGTCCGGCGGGAGGTGCCGAAGGCGCCGTCATACATGGCCTTGTAGACATCCACGGGGTTCAGCTTCGTCAGGGAGTAGATAAACAGGCCGCTGAGCACCAGGGCCAGAAACACGGCGGCCAGCCGGATGAGACAGCTCTTCCAAAGGGCGATGCCGTCCCGCTTGGCAATGCGCACCAGGGGCGCTGTATGGATGGCGGGAGAACTCATTGTGCAGCACCCTCCTTTTCCTGTAAATTGGTCATACGGAGACCTACTTCTTCCTTGGTGGTGGTGCGGCCGTCCAGAATGCCGTTGACCTTGCCGGAGCACAGGACCAAAATCCGGTCGCACAGCTCCAGCAGCACGTCCAGGTCTTCGCCCACATAGACCACGGCCACGCCCTCTATTTTCTGCGCTGTCAGCAGATTATAAATGGTATAGGATGTGTTGATATCCAGGCCCCGGACGGCATAAGCCGTCATGAGCACCTTGGGGGCAGCGGCGATTTCACGGCCCACCAGCACCTTTTGGACGTTGCCGCCGGACAGACGGCGTACCGGCGTATTGACGCCGGGAGTTACCACTTCCAACTGCTCTCGGACCTGCTCGGCCAGCTTCTTGGGGTCCCGGCGGTTGGTGAAAATGGGCAGGCCCTTGCGGTAGCTGCGGAGCATCATATTGTCGGTCATGCCCATGGAGCCCACCAGACCCATGCCCAGCCGGTCCTCGGGGACAAAGGACAGGGCCACACCTGCTTTTTTGATGGCCAGAGGGCTCATGCCCACCAGTTCCTTTTCCGTCTGGCCGCCGTCATCGGCGGGGAAGTAGCGGATGGAGCCGGTCTCAATGCGCTGGAGTCCCGCAATGGATTCCAGCAGCTCCTTCTGACCGCAGCCGGAAATACCGGCAATGCCCAGGATTTCACCGCCGTAGACGTCGAAGGTCACATCGTCCAGCGCCTTGACGCCGTATTGATTGCGGACTGTCAGGCCCCGGACCTCCAGCCGCTTGGTCCGTTCTTTCGGTTCGGGCCGGTCAATGTTCAGCGTCACGGCGTGGCCCACCATCATGTCGGTGAGCTTTTGGGGGTCCGTGTCGCAGGTGGCCACATCGCCCACATAGGCGCCCTTGCGGAGCACCGCCACCCGGTCGGAAATCTCCATGACCTCATGGAGCTTGTGGGTGATGATGACAATGGACTTGCCGTCGGCTTTCATGTTGCGCAGCACGGCAAAGAGCCGGGCCGTCTCCTGCGGGGTCAGAACGGCAGTGGGTTCGTCGAGAATCAGAATATTGGCGCCGCGGTACAGCACCTTGACGATTTCCACCGTCTGCTTTTCCGACACGGACATGTCGTAGATTTTCTTTTCCGGGTCCACGGCAAAGCCGTACTTGTCGCAGATTTCCCGGATGCGCCGGGCGGCGGCTTTCAGGTCCAGGCGTCCCGGCTCCTTGAGGCCCAGGACGATGTTTTCCGTGGCCGTCAGCACATCCACCAGCTTGAAGTGCTGGTGAATCATACCGATGCCCAGATCAAAGGCGTCCTTGGGGGAATGGATGGTCACCGCCTTGCCGTTTACCAGAATCTCACCGGCGTCGGGGTAGTAGATGCCGGAAAGCATGTTCATCAGCGTTGTTTTACCGCTGCCGTTCTCGCCCAGCAGGGACAGAATTTCGCCCCGGTGAATCTGCAAATCCACCCGGTCGTTGGCCACTACGGGGCCAAAGGTTTTGGTGACGCCGCGCAGTTCCACGGCGTATTCCGTAGCCAAACAAATCACCCTTTCTGCGGATACTGCAAAGGGGGGCAGATGCCCCCCTTTGCGGCTGATGTCAATTATTGTGCATTCAGTTCGGTGATGCCGTCGATGCGCAGGGAGAAATACGGGGCCGCACGGTGGACGGATTCCTCAAAGTGACCGTCCTTGATGCACTCCACGGTGTCGCCTTCATAGATGACGTTGCCGGTGACAAAGTCCACAATGGACAGGTCGAAAGTGGAGGTGGTGACGGTCTCGCCGCCCACGGTGAACTTGCTGGTATCGAAGACGTGCAGGGAGCCGTCTTTCAGACCGGCCCAGGCGGCGTCCACGGCTTCCTGGGTACCCTCAGCGCAGTTCTTGCCCAGGGCGGAGATGGACTGGGCGCCGTCGGCGTAGCCGCAGGCGAAGTCGGCGGGGATTTCCTCACCGGCCAGGAAGGTTTCCAGGGTGTGCTTGTAGAGAACGGACCAGACGTTCTGAGCGGAGGTCAAAGCGGCGTCGGGCGCGGCAGCCTGCATGTCGATGTTGTAGCCCACGCTGTAGACGGGCTTACCGGCTTCCCAGGCGGCCTGGACGGCGGAGGGAGCGCCGGTGGAGTCGGCGTGCTGGCTGATGATGACCGCGCCGCGGTCCATGAGGACGTTGGCGGCCTCGGCCTCCTCAGTCAGACCAAACCAGGTGTTGGTGTACTGTACCTCCATGGTGGCCTCAGGGACGATGGACTGGATGCCCAGCAGGAAAGCGGTGTAGCCGGAAACCACTTCGGCGTAGGGGAACGCGCCCACATAGCCCACCTTGGCTTCGGTGACTTCGCCGTTGTCCAGCAGCTCCTTGAGCTTCATACCGGCCACAACGCCGGAGACATAGCGGGATTCATACGTATAGGGGAAAATGTTCTTGACGTTGGACATGCCGGAGACGGCGGCCTGATCGCCGGTGCAGGCCACAAAGATGGTGTCGGGGAACTCGGCGGCGGCCTGCATCATATGGGTCTGATGGCCGTAGGAATCGGAGAAGATGATATCGCAGCCGGCGTCGGCCAGGTCGGCGGCCATATCGTAGCAGGTGGCGTCCTCGGGAATGTTCATCTTGTAGGTGACGTTCTCTTCGGGAATGCCCAGCTCGGTGCAGGCGGTCTTGATGCCCTCAATGTGGGCCATGTCGTAGGCGGAGTTCTCATCGTGGAGCAGAATCACGCCCACCTGGATTTCTTCGGGGCTCATGCCGGTGGTCTCTCCGGTGGAGTCGCCGGCGTTTTCGGTGGTGCCGGGTTCCTGGGCGGTGTCGCCGCTGGGGGCGTCGGTCTTGCTGCCGCAGGCGACCATGCCGAAGACCATGGTCAGGGACAGCAGAAGCGCGAGCAGTTTCTTCATTTTCATTCCTCCTGTTGTACGATGGGCCCGCAGGCCCGGCGGTCAGACGGGACATGTGTCCTATCTGTGAACAACTCTATTTTACAGGAGAAACGGCAAAGTTACAATATGGCAGCCAGAAAAAAGTGGAATTTGTGCAGGTTGAACGAGGAAAAGCGTGCTGCCGGGGAAAAAACTAAAATATTTTTTTGATGGCGGCCAAATTACGGGCGGAGACGAGGGAAAACACCAAAAAGTTCCATAATACCATTGACGCAAAGACGCCGGTACGGATTTGCCGTCTGACAACACGGACAAACTGCTCACAGAGAACGTAGGGCGGGACCGATGTGTCCCGCCGCCGTGCTGCACCGCCGACCACCACCGGCGTAGGGGCCGGCATCCTTGACGGCCCCGGATGGGGTGCGGTGTGGGCGCGTCAGGGATGCCGCGCCCTACGAGGGATTGCACCGCCCGCCGGGGCGCATTGGCACCGGTGCGTGGGTGGGTGGCACTCGGTGCTGCATTGGTTGATGGTCTACGCCGTCCACCCCGCAAGGGTGGCGGCGCGGACCATGGCCCTTGGCCGGGGATTGCGCCATCTGCGGATGGCGCTTTGGGACGCTGGGGGAGTTTCGCCCGCTGCGACGGGCGACCGGGGCGTTGCACCTGGACCCCGCGATTTGGGCTGCACGCCGCTCGTTGGCAAGAGTGGTCGGCGAGGAATTTTGCGTCAGGCCAAGGTGTGGCTTCGCAGGCATACTGGATGTATGACAAGAAGACACACCGCAGGCATGGCGGAAAAGGCCCGGCGAGCACCGCAGACACACGGGTGGTGGGCAGCCCTCACAAGAAAAAAACGAGTAAAACTTTTTACTTTTGGACTATCGGGGGCTTTACGGCGCAAAAAACCGGGCACGCCGCAAATCATCGCGGTGCACCCGGTGGGGGGGATAACAAAGATTATTGATGAATGGCCGTACCGGTTTTACCGGCGATGCCGTCCCGTGCCTTATCCAGCAGGGTGATGAGAGCCGTGCGGCCGGGGGCCGACTTGGCGAAGCGGACAGCGGCCTGGACCTTGGGCAGCATGGAGCCGGGGGCGAAATGGCCTTCGGCAATGTACTGCTCGGCCTGGGCGGGGGTCAGCTCGCTGAGCCATTCCTGATCGGGCTGGCCGAAACGGATGGCGACCTTTTCCACCGCTGTCAGGATAATCAGGGCATCGGCGTTCAACTGCTCAGCCAGGACGCAGGACGCGAAATCCTTGTCAATGACGGCAGCCGCGCCCTTGAGGTGATGGCCCTCGGTGCGGAAGACGGGAATACCGCCGCCGCCGCAGGCCACGACCACCAGACCGGCTTCCACCATGTCACGGATGGACTCGATCTCCACGATGGACTGGGGCAGGGGAGAGGCCACCACACGGCGATAGCCGCGGCCGGCGTCCTCCATGACCTCATAGCCGCGCTCGGCCACCAGCTTGTCGGCTTCTTCCTTGGTCATAAACGCGCCGATGGGCTTGGTGGGATGGGCAAAGGCCGGGTCCTTGGGGTCCACTTCCACCTGGGTCAGCACCGTGGACACGCCTTTTTGAATGCCGCGGTCCAGCAGCTCTTCCCGCAGGGCGTTTTGCAGATCGTAACCGATGTAGCCCTGGCTCATGGCCACGCAGACCGACAGGGGACAGGGGATGTACTTTTCGGGGTCGGAGCGGGTCAGCTCGGCCATGGCCTTTTGCAGCATACCCACCTGGGGGCCGTTGCCGTGGGCAATGACCACGTCGTTGCCGTCCTCAATGAGGTCGGCAATGGCCCGGGCCGTCTCCTTGACGGCAATCATCTGCTCCGGCAGGGTGTTGCCCAGAGCGTTGCCGCCCAGGGCGATGACAATGCGCTTTCCCATAACTATTCTTACACCTCAATTAATTCAGAACCCGGCGGCTTGAGCCGCCGGGATTTGGTTGGTTTGTGAATCAGAACTCCTTGCGGGCCTCGCCCTTGGCGTCCAGGTCCATCAGAGCCTTGACGGGGTCCTTGACCTTGGCCAGGAAGATCATAGCGGCAATGATGTACGGCTTGTAGGAAGCCTCCTTGTACAGGGGCACCAGGTAGCGGTCGAACACGGAGTTGTCAACCTCGCCCTCCTTGCAGGACAGGCCAGTGATGTCGGCAGGCAGGCAGTGCATGTACAGAGCCTTGCCGTCCTTGGTCAGCTTCATCATCTCTTCGGTGCAAGCCCAATCCTTGTGCTCGGCGTTCTGCGCCAGCAGCTTCTTCTCCAGCTCATCAATGCCCTTCTGATCGCCGGCGGCATACAGCTTGGTGCGCTCCTCCATGGCGGCGAAGGGAGCCCAGCTCTTGGGGTAGACAATGTCGGCGTCCTTGAAGGCCTCGGCCATGGAGTTGGTCTTGGAGAAGCTGCCGCCGGAAGCAGCGGCGTTCTTCTTGGCGATCTCCTCAACCTCGGGCATGATCTCATAGCCCTCGGGATGGGCCAGAACCACGTCCATACCGAAGCGGGTGAACAGGCCAACGATGCCCTGAGGCACGGACAGGGGTTTGCCGTAGGAGGGAGAGTAGGCCCAGCTCATGGCAACCTTCTTGCCCTTCAGGTTCTCCACGCCGCCGAAATAGTGGATGACGTGCAGCATATCGGCCATGGCCTGGGTGGGATGGTCCACATCGCACTGCAGGTTGACCAGAGTGGGTTGCTGCTCCAGGATGCCGTCATAGTAGCCTTCTTTCACGGCGTCCATGAAGGTCTTCTGGTACTTGTGGCCCTCGCCGATGAACATGTCGTCGCGGATGCCGATGACGTCGGCCATGAAGGACACCATGTTGGCAGTCTCACGGACGGTCTCGCCGTGGGCAATCTGGGACTTCTTCTCGTCCAGGTCCTGGACGGCCAGGCCCAGCAGGTTGCAGGCGGAGGCGAAGGAGAAGCGGGTACGGGTGGAGTTGTCGCGGAAAATGGAGATGCCCAGACCGGAATCGAAAATCTTGGTGGAGATGTTGCGCTCACGCAGGTCGCGCAGGGCGTCGGCCACGGTGAAGACAGCGTCGATCTCGTCGTCGGTCTTGTCCCAGGTCCAGTAGAAGTCATCCTTGTACATGTTGTTGATCTTCAGCTTTTCCAGGTGCTGGGCCAGTTCCATCGCTTTGCTCATAATCGTTATCCTCCTAATATGTATGTATCAAACAGTCTGTGAAAATTGCTCACTTGATGTCGTTGTTGGTCTTGCCGGCACGGAACTGGGTCACGTCGTCGGTCTTGTTCTCCTCCTTGTACAGGCCGGGAACGGCGGCGTACAGGGCGGCGCAGGTGACCAGGTCCTGCTTCCAGGTGATCTCGTTGGGGGCGTGGGCCTGGCTCTCAGCACCGGGGCCGAAGCCGACGCAGGGGATGCCGTAGCGGCCCTGGATGGCAACGCCGTTGGTGGAGAAGGTCCACTTGTCGGTCAGGGGACGGCCCTCACGCAGATGCATGGCGTCGTACTTGGCCTCGCTGTCGGCATGGCCGATGCGCTTGTCACCAAACAGGGCGTGGTGGGCGTCCACCAGAGCCTGCACGTGGGCAGCGGACTCCTTGTTGATCCAGGTGGGGAAGTAGCACTCGGTCTCGTAGACCTCGCCGGTCCAGGCGGGACGGTCGTACATGTACATGGAGACCTTTACGTCGTCGCCGTACTTCTTGACGCTGGGCAGCTGGCGGATCTCCTCCAGGCAGGAATCCCAGGTCTCGCCGGCAGTCATGCGGCGGTCAATGGAGATGGAGCAGGAGTCGGCCACGGCGCAGCGGCTGGGGCTGGTGTAGAAGATCTGAGAGGTGGTGCAGGTGCCGCGGCCCAGGAACCGGGCGTCCTCGTAGTGGTCGGGGTTGTACTTGGGGTCCAGCATCTTCACGAGACCCTTGATCTCCACGGAGTCGTCGGCGGGGTTCTCATTGAGGGCCCGGACCTCCTGGAGAATGTCGGCCATCTTGTAGATGGCGTTGTCGCCGCGCTCGGGAGCGGAGCCGTGGCAGGAGATGCCCTTGACATCCACACGGATCTCCATGCGGCCGCGGTGACCGCGGTAGATGCCGCCGTCGGTGGGCTCGGTGGAGATGACGAATTCCACCTGCTCCTTCTTGATGCCGTTGGCGGGGAAATACTTGTTGACGATGTACTGCCAGCACATGCCGTCGCAGTCCTCTTCCTGGACGGAGCCGACAACCATGATCTTGTAGCCTGCGGGAATCAGGCCCATGTCCTTCATGATCTTGGTGCCGTAGACGGCGGAGGCCATGCCGCCCTCCTGGTCGGAACCGCCGCGGCCGTAGATGACATCGTCGGTCTCAAAGCCCTTGTAGGGATCGGCTTCCCAGTTGTTGATGTTGCCGATGCCCACGGTGTCGATGTGGGAGTCGATGGCGATGATCTTCTCGCCCTGGCCCATCCAGCCGATGACGTTGCCCAGGCCGTCGAACTCTACCTTGTCGTAGCCCAGTTTCTCCATCTCGGCGGCGATGCGCTTGACGACGCCCTCTTCCTCGCAGCTCTCGCTGGGAATGGCGATCATATCCCGCAGGAACTGGCTCATGTTGGCTTCATAACCCTTGGCTGCCTGCTTGATGGCTTCAAAGTTCATAGGTGACATCCTCCTCAAAAAATTGACGGTCAAGTCGCTTTCTTTTTACCGGAAAAATCGGGGCCGGGCCGCTGCCGCGACCCCCTTGCTGTCTCCATCATAGCACAAGTCCGGCAGATGTCAAACTAAATTTTTGTAATGCTGAAAATTTTTGTGAAACTCCATTGATTTTTTTGTATTTTATGGTATGATGGAGCCATATAGAAATAGGTAGAGACGAAGCCGAGTGCCAATGTAGGTAGAGACGAAGCCGAGTGCCAATGGAGGGATATCCATGTTGAAAGAACAGGAAATGCAGACGCTCAAGCAGATCGCCAAGGGAGTGGCCGAGCAGTTCGGTTCCAACTGCGAGGTGGTCATCCACGAGATTACGGAGAAAAGCGCCTACAGCTCCATCGTGGCCATCTATAACGGCCATGTGACGGGCCGCAAGCTGGGGGACGGTCCCTCCCATGTGGTACTGGAACAGCTGGGCAAGGCCGAACGGGACCCGTCGGACCATCCCAGCTACCTGACCCGGACCCCCGACGGCAAAATTCTCAAATCCACCTCCATCTACATCCGGGATGATAACGGCGAGGTGGCCGCCATCTTCTGCATCAACTTCGATATTTCGGCTCTGACCATGTTTGACCGGGCCCTTGGGGAATTGATCTCTCCCAAGGACACCCAGCAGAAGGAGCCGGAGCGCATCACCCTCAACGTCACCGACCTGCTGGATGACCTCATCCGCCAGTCGGTGGAGCTGGTGGGCAAGCCCGTGGCCATGATGAACAAGGATGACAAAGTGAAGGCTATCCAGTTTCTCAACAAAAACGGGGCGCTGCTCATCACCAAATCCGGCGACAAGATCGCAAAGCACTTTGGGATTTCCAAATATACGCTGTACTCGTATCTTGATGTGAAAACAGGAGGAGACAAAAAATGATTGATCTGTCCATCCACAAGGAAGGCCTGGCCCACAACATCCAGAAGGCCAAGGAAAACCACGTCATCATCCCCACCATCGCCCAGATGCAGCACCCGGAGACCATTCCCGAGAAGATTCAGGCCCGTTTGAAGAACATCGGCCTGTGGGATGTGGACCCCATGAATCTGTTCCGCATCACCTGGAAGAATGAGGCCAAGGAGTTCGGCGGCCTGTACCAGGCGGTCCCCAACTATGTGGAGATCCCCTCCAGCCTGTCCGGCGTGCCCTGCCGTATCATCGCCATGGCCGGCAAGTGGTTCCCCACGGGCTGCCATAAGGTGGGCGCTTCCTTCGGCTGTCTGGCCCCCCGTCTTGTGACCGGCCAGTTTGACGCCACCTATCACCATGCCGTCTGGCCCTCCACCGGCAACTATTGCCGCGGCGGCGCGTTTAACTCCAAGCTGCTGGCCTGTGATTCTGTGGCCATCCTGCCTGCTGAAATGAGCAAGGAGCGCTTTGAGTGGCTGTCCAAGATTGCCGGACAGGTCATCGCTACCCCCGGCTGTGAGTCCAACGTCAAGGAGATTTTCGACAAGACGTGGGAGCTGAAGCAGGACCCCACCATGATGATTTTCAACCAGTTTGAGGAGATGGGCAACCCCCTGTGGCACTACAATGTTACCGGCAATGCCCTGGCCGATCTGTTCGAGGCCATCAAGCGCCCCGGCGACACCTTCGCCGCCGCCGCCTTTACCTCCGGCTCCGCCGGTACCATGAGCGCCGGTGATCTGCTGAAGGACAAGTACCCCCACCTGAAGCTGGCCGTGGGCGAAGCCCTCCAGTGTCCCACCATCCTCAACAACGGATTCGGCGGCCACCGCATCGAGGGCATCGGCGACAAGCATATCCCCTGGATTCACAACGTCAAGAACACCGATATGGCCATTGCCATCGACGACGAGGATTCCCAGAGACTGCTGCGGCTGTTCAATACCCCTGACGGCCAGAAGTACCTCAAGGAGGAGCTGGGCCTGGACGATGAGCTGATTGAGAAGCTGACCTGGCTGGGCATTTCCGGCATCGCCAATATCCTCTGCTGCATCAAGATGGCCAAGTATTACGAGCTGACGGAGCATGACGTGGTGGGTACGGTCCTCACCGACTCCGCCGTCATGTATCAGTCCCGTATTGAGGAGCTTAATGAGATGCACGGCCCGTATAATCTCCACGAGGCCGCCTTGGACCACCATCTCCATATGTTGGGCCTCAAGACCGACAGCATGATGGAGCTGACCTATGCCGAGCGCAAGCGCGTCCACAACCTCAAGTATTACACCTGGGTGGAGCAGCAGGCCCGCAGCGTCGAGGACCTCAATGCATTGTGGTACGATACCAAGGGCACCTGGGACGCCGTCCATGCCCAGGCCAAGGACCTGGATGAGCTGATCAACGAGTTCAACGAAGCTACCGGCGTCCTCAAATCCCTGTAAGTTCAAAAAACGGTACATACGCCAACCGGGCGGGGCCATCGCCCCGCCCGGTTTTGTCAAAATGGAGGTTGAAGCCCATGAAACATGTCAAATGCGCCCGCTGCATCCGCTGCGGCAAGGAATATGAGGCGACGCCCAATGTGACCACCTGCGACTGCGGCGGCATCCTCGATATTATTTACGATTACGACTATATCCAGGCCAATTTCACCAAGGAAACGCTGAAAAACCGGCAGGACCCCACCATGTGGCGTTACCGGGAACTGCTGCCCGTGGAGGAGAGCACCGAAGCCCCGCCCCTGCGGGTGGGCGGCAGCCCTCTCTATGAGGAACCCCGTCTGGCAGCCCAGCTGGGCCTGAAAAAGCTGTGGGTCAAGGATGACGGTCTGAACCCCACGGCGTCCCTCAAGGACCGGGCTTCCGCTATGGCTGTAGCCAAGGCACGGGAGGCCGGAGCGGAGGTCATCGCCTGTTCCTCTACCGGCAATGCTGCGTCGTCCCTGGCGGGCAACGCCGCCGCCGCCGGTCTGAAAACGTATATATTTGTCCCGTCCCGGGCCCCCAAGGGCAAGGTTGCCCAGCTGATGACCTTCGGCGCCACGGTGATTTCCGTTCAGGGCACCTATGAGGACACCTTTGAGCTGTCCAAGGCCGCCATTGACCGTTGGGGCTGGTACAACCGCAACGCCGCCATCAACCCCTATCTCTCCGAGGGCAAAAAAACCGTAGCCCTGGAGATCATGGAGCAGCTGAACTGGCAGGTACCCGACTACATCGCCATTTCTGTTGGTGACGGCTGCACCATTGCCGGACTGTGGAAGGGCTTAAAAGACCTCCACGCCATCGGGTTCATCGACCGGCTGCCACGTCTGATTTCTGCTCAGGCCGCCGGATGCTGCCCCCTGAACCGGGCCATTGCCGAGAATAAACCCTGGGAGCCCATGGAGGAGAACACCCTGGCCGACTCCATCGCCGTCGGTGTGCCCCGCAATGCCGAGAAAGCGCTGATGGCCATTCGGGAGTCCAATGGTCTGGTGGTCAATGTCACCGACGAGGAAATTATGGCCGCTCAGAAGCTCCTGGGCCGTACCTGCGGCGTCTTCGGCGAACCGGCCGGCGTCACGGGAACGGCGGGTGTGAAAAAACTCTGCGAACAGGGAGCCATTGGCGCCAATGACACGGTGGTGAGCGTCGTCACCGGCAACGGCCTGAAAGACGTGGCCAACGCTATCGCTGCTTGCGGCGAGCCGATTTCGATTCCGTCCGATATGGAGTTGCTGCTGAAAGCCTTTGCTGATAAGGGTATTGATTTGCAGTAAAAGGGAAAAGCGGTACTGGAAAAAGATAAAAGTTTTACTCGATTTTTTTCAAAAAATCGCAGGGGTCCAGGGGGCAGCGCCCCTGTTCGCCCGCCGCAGCGGGCGAAACACCCCAGCATTCCCAAGCGCCCGTCGCAACGGGCGCAATCCCCACGGCAAAGCCGTAAGGCCGCCGTCCCCACCCCAAAGCGGGTGGCGGATGGCGGCCTTTTTGTGCGTATTTGCCCCAGTCTACCGGTGAACGGTATCCGGTACGGTGCATATGGCCCCCGCCGTCCATCTCCATGGAGGCGGTGGGCAGCCATGTCAGAAAAAATCGAGTAAAACTTTTTATTTAATGCGGAGGGCGCGGGTGGCGTTACAGATGGCAATGACCATGACGCCCACATCGGCGAAGACGGCTTCCCACATGGTAGCCACGCCGAAGACGCCCAGAATCATCACCAGAATTTTCACACCCAGGGAGAAAATGATATTCTGCCACACGATGGTATTGGTCCGGCGGGAAATGGCGATGGCCTTGGCCAGCTTGGAGGGTTTATCGTCCATGAGCACTACGTCGGCGGCTTCAATGGCCGCGTCGGAACCCATGGCTCCCATGGCCACGCCTACATCGGCACGGGACAGCACCGGCGCGTCGTTGATGCCGTCACCCACAAAGGCCAGCTTACCGCCGTTGGTCTCCTTCAGCAGCGCTTCCACCATGGCCACTTTGTCGCCGGGCAGCAGTTCGGCGTGGACGTCGTCCAACCCCAGTTCCTTCGCCACGGCTTCACCTACTGCTTGCCGGTCACCGGTCAGCAGCACCGTTTTCCGGACGCCCAGAGATTTCAGCGCCCGGATGGTCTCGGCGGCGTCGTCTTTGACCCGGTCGGAAATGACCAGATAGCCCAGATAAGTACCGTTTTTCGCCACATGGACCACAGTGCCCACTGCGTCGGTTTTGGCACAGGGAATATCGTGCTGCTCCAGCAGACGCCCGTTGCCCACCAGCACCGGTTCCCCGTCCACCATGGCCCGGACACCGTGGCCCGGCAGTTCGTCCACCGGGCCCACCCGGCTGTGATCGGCTTTGCCGCCCCAGGCTTCCAGAATGGAGCGGGAAATGGGATGATCGCTGTAGGATTCCGCCAGGGCCGCCGTCTCCAGCAGTGCTTCCCGGCTGATGCCCTGGGGTTCCACCGCCGTTACCCGGAAGCTGCCCTCCGTCAACGTGCCGGTTTTGTCAAACACGACGATTTCGGTGTGGGCCAGCTGTTCCAGATAGTTGGCGCCCTTGACGAGAATACCCTTGCGGGATGCACCGCCGATGCCGCCGAAAAACGTCAGCGGGACGGAGATTACCAAGGCACAGGGGCAGGACACCACCAGAAAGACCAACGCCTGATGGAGCCAGTGGGACCAGTTGCCGGTGAACAGAGAGGGGAGCACCGCCACCAGGACGGCGGCAATGACCACCGCCGGGGTGTACCAACGGGCAAACCGGGTAATAAACGCTTCACTTTTGGCCTTGTTCATGGCGGAGTTTTCCACCAAATCCAGGATTTTCGACACGGTGGACTCACCGAAGGATTTCGTTGTGCGGATTTTCAGCAGGCCCGACAGGCTGATGCAGCCGGAAATGACGTTGTCGCCCACGTCCACATCCCGCGGCACCGATTCACCGGTCAGCGCCATGGTGTCCAGGCTGGACCGGCCCTCCACAATCTGGCCGTCCAGGGGAATCTTTTCGCCGGGCTTCACCACAATGATGTCGCCGATTTCCACTTCCTCCGGGTCCACCTGCTCCAGAACGCCGTCCCGTTCCACGTTGGCGTAGTCGGGACGAATGTCCATCAAAGCGGCAATGGACCGGCGGCTCTTGCCCACGGCCACATGCTCAAAGAGCTCGCCCACCTGATAGAACAGCATGACAAAAACGCCCTCGGGATATTCCCCGATGCAGAACGCGCCCACCGTGGCCAGCGCCATAAGGAAATTTTCATCGAAGACCTGACCCCGTAGGATGTTGCGGATGGCCCGCCACAATACCTTCCAGCCGATGACCAGATAGGGGACCAGATAGGCCGCCAGCTTCCAAAGGCCGTCCAGCGGCGCCAGGACGGCGGCCCCGAACAGGACGGCGGCCACCAGAATTTGGGCCAGGTCTTTTTTTTGAGAATGTGTCATGGTTTCACCCCAGCAGACGGCAATCCGGCTCTACTTTTTTGCAGATTTTCTTCGCTTCCTCCACAATGGCCGTCTGGTCGTCGCAGTCCGTCTCCAGCGTCAGCTTCTGGGTCAGAAAGCTGATCTGCACCTTGGTGACGCCCTCCAGCTTAGCAATGGCTGTCTCCATTTTGGCGGCACAGTGGGCGCAGTCGAGATTTTCCAGTTTGTAAACCTTTTTCATATTGTTACTCCTCCAAATGTTCTTTTGCCATCCCGATGATGGTCTTTACATGGTCGTCGGCCAGGGAATAATAGACTGTTTTCCCGTCCCGACGGTTTTTAATGAGTTTGGCCTGTTTGATGATGCGCAGCTGGTGGGACACCGCCGACTGGCTCATGCCCAGAATTTCCGCGATGTCGCAGACGCACAGCTCCGACGCAAAGAGGACGTACAGGATTTTCATGCGGGTGGTATCGCCGAACACCTTGAACAGTTCTGCCAGATCCAACAGTTCATCCTCCGGCGGCATATGGTGGAGTACCCGCTCCACCGCGTCGGCATGGGGACAATTGCTGTCACAGCGCTCGTTGTCGTACTGATCGATCATCCAGCCACATCCTTTCATATGAGCATCTGTTCATATGTCCAATATATATGCAAAACCGGAATCTGTCAAGAGAAATTTTGGACTGGGTGGTATGCCGGTTGGATGCAGTTTGTTGGTGTTCGTAGGGCGGGACCTGTGTGTCCCGCCGCCGGTATGTCCTCCGGTTACCACCGACGTAGGGGCCGGCATCCCTGACGGCCCCGGATGGTAATGCAATATGAGCGCGTCAAGGATGACGCGCTCTACGGTGGGGGGGTACAAAAAAGGCCGCCGTCCACCATCCGCGATGGGGTGGGGACGGCGGTCTTGCGGCATACGCCGCGGGGGCTGCGCCATCTGCGGATGGCGCTTTGGGACGCTGGGGTGTTTCGCTGGCTGCGGCCAGCGGGTATTTCGCCCGCTGCGGCGGGCGACCGGGGACGCTGTCCCCTGGACCCCTGCGATTTTTTGAAAAAATCGAGTAAAACTTTTAGTTTTTGGGGCCCCGGCGCAGGAACCACACAGCCACCAGGACCGTACACAGCTCCGTCACGGGCATGGCCCACCACAGTCCCGTGATTCCCCAGGGCAGCAGGGGCAGCACATAGAGGAAAGGCACCAGGAACAGGCAGCCCCGGCAAAGGGACACCAACACGGACTGTCCGCTGCGGAGCACCGACTGAAGATAATAGCTGACGGCGATATTGACACCGCTGAGCAGCAGCGATACGGCATACCGCCGCATAATGCCCGGCCCCACGGCCAGCACTTCCGGCGTCACATCCATATAGATGCCCAACAGCTGCCGGGGGAACAGCTGGACGATGGCGAAAAAGGTGATACTCATAATGGCCGTGGTGGTCAACGCCATGGTCAGCACCTGCCGCACCCGGTCCCGGCGGCCAGCGCCGTAGTTGGTGGAGGCAATGGGCTGCAATGCCTGTCCCACGCCGTAGAAGAAGCTCTGGAACGTGATGGCCACATTGGACATGGTGCCGTAGGCGGCCAGCTCCGTGGCCGTGCCGTACCGCATGATCTGGTTGTTGAACAACGCAACGGCAAAGCCGTAGGACAGGTCCACAATAAAGGGGGCGAAGCCTGACTGGACAATCTGCCACAGGATGTGCCAGCCCTGGACGGGCCGAATGAGCCGCAGGCGGCAGGTTTTGCGCAGAAAGTACGACAGCAGCACCAGCACCGCCACCGTTTGACCGATGCCCGTTGCAAGGCCCGCACCGGCGGCGCCCATGTCCATGGTGAAGACCAGAAACACGTCCAGGAAGATGTTGAGAATGCCGCCGGTCATCACCGCCGCCGTACAAAGCAGAGGGGCGCCGTCATTGCGGATATAGGCGATAAACAGCTGTCCAAACAGGAAGCAGGGGAACGCGGGGAAAACGTATTTGGAATAGGCCATGGCCAGGCCGATGATCTGATCGTCCGCGCCCAGCAGCCGGAGAACCTCCTCACAGTACATCATACCCGCCACCGTCAGCACCGCCGACAGGACCAGACCCGCCAGCAGGGAGATGACAAAGTAGCGGTCCCCCTCCTGGTGCCGCCCCTCGCCGCGGCACAAACTCATATGGACCGCACCGCCGATGCCCAGCAGCATACCCAGACTCATAAAGACGGAAAAGATGGGCGTCACACAGGCTAACGCCGCCGCGCCGTCGGGGCCATCGTACTGGCCCACACAGATGATGTCCACCATGGTGTAGATGCTGAAGATCAAAGCGCTGCCGCAGGCGGCAATGAGATATTTCCGAAATAATGTTCCCACACGGGTATTTAATAAATCCATATGGTTCTTCCTCCTTCGTCAAAAAACGAGTGCGCCCGTCTTCGAGCGCACTCGTCATCTTCTCCAAGCAGAAGGCTGCGGCCGCCTGTCCTCCGATGTTTCAGCCAGTGTATTATAACAGGAGAAATCAAAAAATCAAGTTAAAATTCAGTTTATTTTGTGGGATTTGGGAAATTCCACGCCGTTGGCCGCCAGCAGGAACCGGATGGGGTAATAGGTGTCCACATAGTGGGTCAGGAACCATTCCACCGTGGCCTCGGGCCGGTTCCGCAGCTCCGGCGCTTCCCGGCGGAAGGCCGTAAAGGTCTGTTCGTCGCCGGAAATCAGCGCCGCCGCCACCTCGCCCCGGCCCTCCTGGACCAGACGGCGGAGACAGCCGTCCATGATCTGGGCGCACTCCCGTTCCTCCGGTTCCGCCCGGTCCTCCAGGGAGCCCAGCCAGGCCAGAAAGGCTTCCGGTTTCACATCGGTGCGGGTGGTGACCCGGGCCAGCCGGTAAAAGCCCTCCGCGTCGCCGGTCCGCAGTACCTCAATCAGATATTGCATCAGACCGTCTTCCAACGCACAGCAGTCCAGCAGGGCGGCGTAGGCGTTGTCCCGCTGGGGCTCCTGTGCGCCGGGCAGCTGCTGCAGCAGCGCTTCGATCTCCTGGGGCTTGTAGTCGTCGAATACATCCTGGGGAATCTCCACACCCTCGGCGGCGGCGCAGGCTTTCACAAAACCGTCCATGCCCAGCTTCTCCGCCTGGGTCAGCAGGGAGGCGGCCCGGGCCATTTCGTCGGTGCCCTCAATGGTGATACCGGTGGGACAGGGCTTGGAGCCGTCCAGAACGCCGGAGGTGTATTGCAGATAGTATTCCCAAAGGGTCATGGTGCCACATCCTTTTTTACATTTTTATCAGTGTACCACAGGGACGGGACAGTTGCAATCTTCTGTGAAAATTTGTTATACTAAAGAAAATCGCGCCGAAAGAGAGGGTACCCCATGTTTGCCAAGCTGTATCTGGAGATCACCAGCCGCTGCAATCTGGCGTGCAGTTTCTGCCCCGGCACCACCCGCCCGGCAAAGTTCCTGACGGTGGAGGAATTTAACGTTCTGGCCCGCCGCCTGCGGCCCCACGGCCAATATCTCTACTTCCATGTCATGGGGGAACCCCTGCTGCATCCCCAACTGTCGGAGCTGCTGCAACAGGCCGGGGACCTGGGATTCCGGGTCATCCTCACCACCAACGGTACCTTGCTGCCCCGGCAGCAGGAAACGCTGCTGGCGGCTCCGGCCCTCCACAAGGTCAATCTGTCCCTCCACGCCCCGGAGGCCAACGGCGTCACGGAGTTTACGCCGTATCTGAAGGGCTGCACGGACTTTTTACAGGCGGCAGCGGAAAAACGGCTGCTGTGCTCCCTGCGGCTGTGGAACCTGGACGGAGCCGGCACCGTGGGACAGCACCAATACAACGGCCAGATCGTGACGGCATTGGAACAAGCGTTCCCCCGGCCCTGGGTGCAGAATACCAGAGGGTACCGGTTGGCGGACCGGGTCTTTCTGGAGTGGGGCGAGAAATTTGATTGGCCCGATTTACAGGCGCCGGACCGGGGAGAAACGTGCTTCTGTTACGGTCTGCGGGACCAGGTGGCCGTCCTCAGTGACGGTACGGTGGTACCCTGCTGTCTCGACCGGGAGGGGGCGATGGCCTTGGGCAACCTGTTTGAAACCCCGCTGGAGGAACTTCTGGAAACGCCGAGGGCAAGGGCTATCTACGATGGATTTTCCCGTCGGGAGGCCGTGGAACCCCTCTGCCGCACCTGCGGGTTCGCACGAAGATTTTAATGGAATGGTTCAAAGGAGTGTTTGCAATGGAAATTCGCAGAGCAGAGGAGCGGGACATGCCCGCCATCATGGAACTGCTGGCCCAGGTAAATCTGGTTCATCACAAGGGGCGGCCGGACCTGTTCAACATCGGCACCAAATACACCACCGAGGAGCTGCGGGACCTGATTCACAACGACCAGAAGCCCATTTTCGTTTTTGATGACGAGGGGACTGTCCGGGGCTATGCCTTCTGCGTGTTCCAGCAGCATGTGAACGACAACATCCTCACCGACATCAAGACCCTGTACATCGACGATCTGTGTGTGGATGAGAATTGCCGCGGCAAACATGTGGGCCGCCGCCTTTATGACCATGTGCTTCAGTTTGCCAAGGAGCAGGGCTGCTACAATGTGACTCTCAACGTGTGGAGCTGCAACGAAAGCGCCATGGGCTTCTATGAAGCCTGCGGTCTCAAGCCCCAAAAGGTGGGCATGGAGATCATTCTGTAAACAACACAAAGGCCGGGATTCTCAGGGAATCCCGGCTCAATTTTTTAGGTATCCAGATGGCAGTAATACAGGATATCCAGGTCTTCGTCGTAGACGGCCACGGTGAAGTTGTAGGAGCCCCGTTCCAGAATGGGCTTGGCGGACAACGTTTTGTCCTTGGCCTGCCGGTCAATAAAACGGTAGTAGCCGTGCTCAATCTCCGGCAGCAGGGGACTGCCGCTGCTGTCCGCCAGATAGGGCCCCACGCAGCAGGCGCTGTCCGATTGGCCGTAGACCAGCAGCGTCGTGGTTTCGTCCATGGGCAGCGATGCCCAACCGGCCCGATCGCGGATGGACTCCGCCATGGTGTCGTCGGAGAATTGCAGGGCGTAACAGGAAGCCCCGTCGCCATTGCCCCCGTGGGAGTCGTAGTGCAGTACTTCGGTGCCGTCGGTGGCGTCCAGACCCAGTTCCTTTGCAATCCGCTCCTGGGGTGTTTTGACGCGGCAGGCCGCCAGCGATGCCAGGGATGCAACCAAAACGAGCCAGCATATCATTTTTTTCACGGGACATTCACAACCTTTCTCTCCGTGGGTCCCATCCAAGGGGTTATTCCAGATTCAGCTTTTTGGACAGAATGCGCTCCGTCACCACAAAGAACGCCGCCGCCCGCAGGAAATAATAGGCTGCCAGAATCAGCAGGAAAGACGTGGCATCCTGGAACAGGGGAACCGGCATGGTGATACCCACGGCCAGCTCCAGCCAGGAGAACACCATATGGATGGCGATGTAGATGCCTACGGCCCAGCCGATGCGGTGCTTGCTGGCCAGATGGCCCAGGGCCAGAGAGACATAGATCTGCGTAATGGAGCAGAGACCGGAGGCAATGGCGAACAGACAAAGGGATACGATGGGACCGGGATAGAGCCGGAAGGCCATGCCGATGGCGTCGAACATGGTGAGATAGGTTTCGGAGTCAAAGGCAATGACCATCACCGAAATACCGCCCACAATGCAGCTGCCCAGGCAGACGATGACGGCGGCGGCCAGCTTGGAGGTCAGCAGTTGCCATGGCTGCACGGGCAGGGTGAACATCAGATAGCCCTCATCCTTCAACAGCCCTTGATAGAACCGCTGAATCACCAGAACCGCGGTCATCACCATGATGGCCACCACCAGACTGCCATACACCAGCATGGCCACCATGGCCGGAAGCTGGGCGGCACCTTTGGCCTGGTCCAGAGAATGGATGGTGAAATAGTTGATGATGGATACGGCCAGCAGCGCTGCCCACAGGGGAACAAAGTTCCGCAGCATGGATTTCAAATCGTATTTCAGCAGTTTACCGGTCATAGTGTTCCCCTCCATAGGCCTCCGCCCGGAAAATCTCCCGGAACAGGGCGTCCACACTCTTTCCTTCCTCCTCGCGGATGGCGTCCACGCTGTCATGGCGTACCACATGGCCCATCTGGAGAAAAATGGCCTCATCCAGCACCCGTTCCACGTCGCCAATCAGATGGGTGGAGATCAAAACGGTGCCGTTTTCGTTGTAGTTGGTCAAAATCGTATTCATAATGAAATCCCGGGCCGCCGGGTCCACACCGGCAATGGGTTCATCCAGCAGATACAGCTGGGCCTTGCGGCTCATGACCAATGCCAGCTGCAATTTCTCCTTGGTGCCCTTGGACATGGATTTGATCCGGTGGCCCGGCTCGATTTTCAGGCTGCGGCACATGTCCTCGGCCTTGGTCCGGTCGAAATCCGGGTAGAAATCAGCGAAAAAGTCCGTCAGGTCCTTGGCTTTCATCCAGTCGGCAAAGTACATCCGGTCCGGCAGATAACTGACCTGACTCTTGGTGTAGGGGCCGGGCTTCTGGCCGTCAATGAGCAGCTCGCCGCCGGAGGGCTGCAGCAGACCGCACAGCAGCTTGATGAGCGTTGTCTTGCCGGAACCGTTGGGGCCCAGCAGTCCCACAATGCGTCCCCGGCCAATGGTCAGATTGACCTGATCCAGGGCGGTCAACTTGCCGTAATCCTTGACCAGATCCCGGCATACAATCAAATCCTCTTTCATGTGTCTTCCTCCTCCCACGTTTGCAGCAGTTCCGCTGCTTCGGCCCGGGTGAACCCCAACAGGGCCATCTGATCCAGATATGTTTTGATGGTGCCATGGGCCAGCCGACGCCGGGTGGCCGTCAGTACCGATTCATCATCGGTGACCGTGCGGCCCGCCGTCCGGTTGGTCACCACCAGCCCATCGGCTTCCAGCTGAGCCAACGCCCGCTGCATGGTGTTGGGATTGACCCCGGCTTCGGCGGCCAGTTCCCGCACCGTGGGCATCTTACTGCCGCGGACATAGGACCCGGTGGCAATGCGCAGCGTCAACTGCTCGTGGAGCTGCTGCCAGATGGGTCGGCCATCGCTGAGATTCCAGTTCACAGTCCCCACTCCTTTCTGTGTTATTATACTAAGTACTTAATACAAGTATACAAAAATCCAGCCAGTTGTCAAGGGGGTGTCACAACTTTTTTTTCCAGGGCATAGGATGGCACAAAACAAGGAAAGGCGGAGTACTTATGCCATTTTTATTTCTCAGTCCGTCCACCCAGGACTTCAATCTCTATGTAACCGAGGGCAACGAACAGCTGTGGATGAACCGGCTGGCCGACCGAATGGAGCCCTATCTGGAGGCCAGCGGCATCAACGTCACCCGCAATAATCCCAACGGCAGCGCGGCCACGTCCATACGGCAATCCAACCTGGGGACATACGACTTCCATTTGGCGCTCCATTCCAATGCGGCCCCGGAGAATCTGGCGGGGCAGCTGCGGGGTATCGACGCCTATTATTATCCGGGGGCCAAATTCGGCCAGGCCATGGCCCAACTGGTGGTGGATAATCTGAAACCCATCTATCCCTTGCCTGATAAAGTCCAGACCCGGACCTCCACGGCTATTGGAGAACTGCGGCGGACCAAGGCCCCGGCGGCCCTCATTGAAATTGGGTACCATGATAATGTCCAGGATGCCACCTGGCTGAAGGAGAATCTGGATGAAATCGCGGCAGCCATGTCCAGGGCTGTGTGTCAGTATTTCGGACTGCCGTTTTTGCAGCCCCAGGGGTCCCAGAGCGGCGTGGTCCGGACGGAAAGTACACCTATGAATCTGCGGGGCGGCCCCGGTAAGGAATTCCCGGTGCTGCGGCGGGTGCCCAACGGTACGCCGGTGGAGATTCTCAACCAGTATAATGGCTGGTATGTCATCCGGGTAGGGGACCTCCTGGGCTATGCCGACGGACGATATCTCGAAGTAGACTAAGGAAAAAGGAAAAAATTAGAGCGTATCTGAAAACTATTCCGCAGTAGCTAAGTTGTACAAAAGCGCTAAAAACGATACAATAAAAGAAAAAT
>CALWXC010000007.1 GCA_944385415.1 uncultured Oscillospiraceae bacterium
GACGTAGGGGCCGGCATCCTTGACGGCCCCGCATGGGGTGCGGCATGGCCCATTGAACCGTATGCACCCTGTAGGGGTCGATGTCCACATCGACCCGCACACCGTATCATCGTACACCGCTGGTATGCACCGTCGGTTATTATGGACGTAGGGGCCGGCATCCTTGACGGCCCCGCATGGGGTGCGGCATGGCCCATTGAACCGTATGCACCCTGTAGGGGCCGATGCCCACATCGGCCCCTACATTGCACCATCAAATATGGTATGGCCCGCACACCGCACTATCGAAACACGTGCCGCCGGTACGCACTAAAAACCACATGACCGTTTGATTGGTTCCGACCGCGTAGGGCGGTGGCTTGCCCCCGCCGTTGGTACTTCCCTACCCGAACGCGTCATCGGCGCCGGGCGTGGGGCCGAACACCACCTGCACCACCGGCGCGGCGGCGGCGGTTTCCCGCTTGTCGGTGTAGGATTGACCATCCCAGAGCTGTTGTTTGATGAGGAACACGGACTTGGAACCGTTGGTACCGGACCAGGCCGGGGACGTTTCCAGATGGGCCCGTAAACGGGTGGCTGCCTGCCGCAGCACCGGCCCGCAGCCCCCCGTCTCCCCGGCCAGAGCGGTGGCCGTTTCCATATCCATCCCGATGCAGGCCAGCAAATCGCTGGGCCCGCCCCGTTTGGCCGGGTCCGCCTCCAACGACGCAAAATAGCCGTCAATCATTTGGGCCAGCTCCACCGCCCTCCATCGGGTCTTTCCTTTGGCCGCCATGCGCTCACCTCCTTTCTCACCGGCCGGTGTGACCATAGTATAGCATATGATTTTCAACACTTTCCCAAAAAAGTTTACAATTGTTAACATCCAACCATAAAAAAACGCCCTGCTATCAAGGGGTTTCGCCCTTGATGTCAAGACGTAAAAAGTTTACAATTGTAAGATTTTTCGACAGGTTCCACCATCCCTGACGGCCCCGGATAAGGTGCGCCGAAGCCGTATCACCCTATGTACCAACTTCCGGCGGGGCTGAGGGGCCGAAGGCCCTCTCACCGCAACAATGCGGAGCATGGATTGAGAACCCTACCGCACTTTTTCAGAACCACCGCACCAAACCAAATAAAACTCTCAAAAATCCCAACATTAAAAGTTTTACTCGATTTTTTTCAAAAAATCGCAGGGGTCCAGGGGGCAGCGCCCCCGGTCGCCCGCCGCAGCGGGCGAAATCCCCGCGCCGGTTCCTGTCGTCCCTATGTATTACAGTCCCAGAATCACCGGCACCAGATCGGCCACGGTGTCCGCGATGGCCACGGCCCCGGCTTCGGTCAGCTCCTCCCGGCTGCCGTAGCCGTAGAGGGCGCCCACGGTGGGAATCCCATGAGCCTTGGCCCCCAGAACGTCGTGCTTCCGGTCTCCCACCATCAGCGATTTACCCACGGACGGGCCAAGCTGTTCCAATGCGTAGGCGATGACGGCGGCCTTTTGGGTCCGCTGCTCGTCCAGGGTGCTGCCGGCCACCAGGGAAAAATACTTCCGCAGATCGAACCGTTCCAGCACCCGCAGGGCGAAGGGTTCCGGCTTGCTGGTGGCTACCACCAGTCTCGCGCCCGCATCCTTCAGGGCTTGTAAGGCTTCGGGAATGCCCGGATACAGTTCATTTTCCAGAATGCCCTGCCGCTGGAAATAGTCGTGGAAATGGTCCACCAGCACCCGCGCCTCGTCCATGGACATACCGTAGGTGTCTATAAACTGTTCCAGCAGCGGGGGGCCGATGTAGGCGTACAGTTCCGAACGGGGCGGCACTTCCCGGCCCGTCTGGCGGAGGGCGTAGGCGACGGAATTGGTGATGCCCTCGCCGGGGTCGGTCAGCGTACCGTCCAGATCAAAAAAAATCGTATCAAACATGGTATCAAGTCTCCGTTTCTTCTTTGGTAGGCTGTTGGCCGTCGAGCCAGTCCAGCACCAGGGTGTAAAGGACCGAGGAAATGGGCACCCCCAGCAGAACGCCCATCATGCCGCCCATGTTGCCGCCGATGATGACGGCCATCAGGACGATCAAACCCGGCAGGCCCACGGACCGCCCCACCACTTTTGGATAGATGACGTTTCCCTCGATGAGCTGGAGCGTCAGGACAAAGACCAAAAAGAGCAGCGCCTGAATGGGGCTTTCAATGAGGATCAGCAGGCAGCCGATGACCTCTCCGATGATGGGACCGATGACCGGCACCAGAGCCGTCACGGCAATGAGGATGGATATGATGGTGGCGTTGGGGAACTGGAAAATCTTCATACCCAGGAAGCAGAGGAACCCCAGAATGGCAGCCTCGGTCAGCTGCCCGGTGATGAAATTGGAAAAAGAATTGTTGGCCACCTTGCAGATATGGCGGATTTTCCGCGAAACCTTTGGGGGAAAAATGGCGTCGGACAACCGGGTAGCCAGTTGGCCCACCCGCTCCTTGCGGGCCAGGATATAGATGGACAGGCAAAAGCTGATCACCAGATTGGTGACGCTGCGGATAACGGAGGTGGTGACGCCTGCGGCGGTTTCCACCAGATTGTCATCCGGGGTCAGCACTTCCTTGAGCTTGTCGAAAATCCGTTCCCAGTCCAGTTGGATGTTGAACAGCTGCCGTCCGTTGCGGTCGATGGTGTGCATGAGGTTCTGGGCCGAATCGAGATAGAGCTCCAGATTCTGGACCAGACTGAGGATGGTTTTCTGCAGTCCCGGCAAAACCACCCAAACCAGCAGCACCACGGCCCCCAGCATGAGAACGATGGTGGCCGCCAGACTGACCGGCCGCAATAGCCGCCGGACGGCATCATGGCGGCTGCGTCCCAGGAACGCGAAGACCCGCCGTTCCAGCACCCGCAGCAGGACGTTCAGGACGAACGCGATGCAGAATCCCGTGACCACCGGCGAAAAAATGCTGTAAATCTTCCAGAACGCCCGCCAGGCCAGGGCGAAATTCTGCGCCAGCGTAAAGAGCAGAACCCCGAAGGCGATCAAAAGCAAAATGGCTTTGAATCGCTGTTTATCCATGGACAACCCCTCCCGGCGTACAGAGTTATAGTATAGTATATCCACATTTTTGTCCACCGTCAACGCGGCCGCCGTAAAGAAATTGTGAAGCGGCCGGGGGTTTCGCGCCTTGCGAGGCGCGGGTGTTTCGCCCGTTGCGGCGGGCGACCGGGGCTTTGCCCCTGGACCCCACGATTTTTTGAAAAAAATCGAGTAAAACTTTTATATGTTGGGATGATTTTTATGATTTGGTGCGCTGCCACTGAATCGGTGCGGGAATGCACGCAATCCATGCTTCGCATTGTTGCGGTGAGAGGGCCTCCGGCCCCTCAGCCCCGCCGGAACCGGGTTCCGTATGCTCTCGTAGGGCGGGACCTATGTGTCCCGCCGCTGGTATGCACCAAAAACCACCGGATGGACCGAAATGTTCCGACCCGTAGGACGGGGGCTTGCCCCCGCCGCCGGTACGGGCCATCGATCATGATGGACGTAGAGGCCGGCATCCCTGACGGCCCCGGACGGGCCGCGGAATGGTTCCGCTTTCCATCCCCCCTTTCATCCGCCCCGTCCCAAAATTTTTACATTTTTCACACAAGCCCGCAAAACTATGGTATACTAATACAACTACACAACACAAAGGAGCAGTGCCATGTTCTTTCGAGACAAACACAAACGGGACCTGTTGGGCAAATGGCTCATCGGCGTGGTTGCCGTCTGCATTCTGTTCTATCTGGCCATGGGCAATCTGGACATTCTGGGAAAAAGTGTCCTGTGGGTCGTGAACCTGCTGCTGCCGTTGATCCTGGGAGCGTTTTTCGCCCTGGTGTTCAATGTGCCCATGGGGTTCATCGAACGTCACCTGTTCCCCCACGCCAAACGCGAACGGGTGAAACGGCTGCGGCGGCCCCTGGCCATTCTGCTGTCCATTCTGCTGGTGTTTGGCATTTTTGTCGGCGTGGCGTTCCTGGTCATTCCCCAGCTGGCCGGGGCCATCAAACTGCTGTCCACCCAGGTATTGGAGAGCATCGACCATCTTTCCCAGCTGGAATCGGAAGCCTTTTGGGCGTCCATTCCCTTTGGCGACACCATTTCCCGCATTGAGATTGACTGGGTCGCCATGCAGAGCAAACTGGAGACCTGGGCCTTGAGCACCGGTTCCAACCTGATGGACGGCGCCATCAACGCCGCCGGTTCCTTTGCCGGTACCACCGTGGACGCCTTTATTGGTCTCGTGTTTGCCATCTATATTCTCGCCAACAAAGAGACTCTCAAACGCCAGGGCAGCCGCCTGATTCATGCCTGGCTGCCCCAGCGGGCCGGCGGCGGGCTGCTCCATGTGGCCACCGTATGCAGCCGGATTTTCCGGTCCTTTGTGGCCGGACAGGTCACCGAAGCCTTTATTCTCGGCTTCCTCTGTTTTATTGGAATGCTCCTGCTGGGTCTCCCCTACGCCGCCATGATCGGCGCGTTGGTGGGCGTATCGGCATTGATTCCCATTGTGGGCGCGTTTATCGGCATGTTCGTGGGTATCTTTATGATTCTCACCGTCAGCCCCCTCAAGGCTTTGATCTTTGCCATTTTCCTGTTGGTGCTCCAGCAGGTGGAGGGCAATCTGATTTACCCCAAGGTGGTCGGTTCCAAAATGAACCTGCCGGGCCTGTGGGTTCTGGCCGCCATCACCATCGGCGGCGAACTGGCCGGACCCATCGGTATGCTGCTGGGCGTCCCCGCCTTTTCGGCCCTGTACACCCTCCTGAAAGAAGCCACCGCCAACCGCGAAGCCGCCCTGGCCGCCAAAAGCGAGGATACCCCCGAGGAAACCGCCTAAAGCCCGCCGCTGGGGGAGTTTCGCTGGCTGCGGCCAGCGGGGATTTCGCCCGTTGCGACGGACGGGGGTGTTTCGCGCCGTGCGCGGCGCGGGTGTTTCGCCCGTTGCGACGGGCGGGGAGTGTTTCGCGCCGTGCGCGGCGCGGGTGTTTCGCCCGTTGCGACGGGCGACCGGGGCTTTGCCCCTGGACCCCACGATTTTTTGAAAAAAATCGAGTAAAACTTTTAAATGTTGGGGGTTATTTTAAATGGTTTGGTGCGGTGCCGCCGAATTTGTGCGGTAAGGTTCTCAATCCATGCTCCGCATTGTTGCGGTGAGAGGGCCAAAGGCCCCTCAGCCCCGCCGGGAGTTGGTTCCGTATCATCTTGTAGGGCGGGACCTGTGTGTCCCGCCGCCGGTATGCACCATCGATCACCAACAACGCAGGGGCCGGCATCCTTGACGGCCCCGGACCGGGTGCGCCATGGCCGCGTCGGATTTGTCCCGCCCCAAATATTCTCCCAAAACATCTACAGGGGATGGTATCCAGATTGGATACCATCCCCTGTTTTCCGCTAAAAGAGGGCTAAGACCCTCAGTCCGTCAAATCTTCTTGAGTTCTTTCAGGCAGCTGGCGCAGACATTCTTGCCCTTGTAGTTGGTGATGCCTCTGGCGTCGTTGCAGAAAATGCAGGAGGGCTCGTACTTGCGCAGCACAATGGCCGAGCCGTCCACATAGATCTCCAGCGAATCCTTCTCTGCGATGTCCAGGGTACGGCGCAGCTCGATGGGCAGCACGATCCGGCCAAGCTCGTCGACCTTTCTGACGATTCCGGTAGATTTCATGTTCTTTTCCTCCACGGGGTGAATTATGTCCAACAGGACATCTCTATTGTACACCGGCTTCCTATATTTGTCAATCCGACAAAATCTCATATTTTTCTAAGAATAACAAATTTTTTTCTTAAGATTGTCATAAGACTTTTGGATTGCGCATAGGGTATTTCATGAGAAATGGAGGGGTTCCCCGTGGCTATGTCGGTCATTTGGTTGCTGTTATCACTGTGCTCCATCGTCTACGCGCTAATTGGTAATTGTACGAAAGTCTTAGGGACAGCTGTCCTGGATGGAGCGGCTTCGGCCATTACCCTCTCTCTGTCTCTGGCGGGGAGTCTGTGCCTGTGGAGCGGTCTTTTGAAGGTCATGGAGCGCAGCGGCATCACGGCTCTGCTGTCCCGTCTGCTGCGGCCCGTATTGGGGCGGCTGTTTCCCCAATCGTCCCAGGACCCGGAGGCGTTGGGCCACATCAGCGCCAACGTGTCGGCCAATCTTCTGGGCCTGGGCAACGCCGCCACCCCCGCCGGTGTGGCCGCCGCCAAACGGATGCGGCAGCTGTCCGGCTCGTCCACGGCGTCCCATGAGCTGTGCCGGTTTCTGGTGCTCAATACGGCCTCGGTCCAGCTGCTGCCCACCACGGTGGCCGCCATCCGGGCGGCGGCGGGGTGTGAAACGCCCTTTGATATTCTGCCCGCCGTCTGGCTCACGTCCATCTGTGCGCTGGCGGTGGGGCTGCTGGCGGCGCGGCTGTTCCAACGGCTGGGGAGGGATTGACGGTGCTGGATTTGCTGATTCCCCTGATTATGGTGGTGGTGGCCCTGGTGGGGCTTGCCCGGAAACAGGATGTCTATGGGCTGTTGGTGGAGGGGGGCCGGGACGGTCTGCGGGTGCTGGCGTCCATTGTCCCGGCGCTGGTGATGCTGCTGTCCGCTACCTCCATGCTGCGGGCGTCGGGGGCCATGGACGCGTTGGCCGCGTTTCTAAGCCCGGCGCTGCGGTATGTGGGCATCCCGCCGGAGGTGGCGCCGTTGTTGGTGGTGCGGCCCATCAGCGGCAGCGCCGCGCTGGCGTTGGGAGCGGATCTCATCGCCGCCTATGGACCCGATTCCACCGTGGGCCGGACCGCGGCTATTTTGCTGGGCAGTACGGAGACGACCTTTTACGCCGTGTCGGTGTATTGCGGCGCGGCGGGGATTTCCAAAACCCGGTATGCCATCCCGGCGGCGTTGCTGGCCGATTGTACCGGATTTTTAATGGCGTCGTGTTCCGCACGATGGTTGTTTTAAATCCAACGTATTGGCGGTAAAAAAAGACGTCGGAAAAAATTTTTAAAAAAATTTTTCCAGAAACCTTAATTTAACTTTAAATTGGTCGATAAGCTGATAGTCCCGTCGGACGGGATATCCATTTTGATTGTGGAGAAAAATTGGAGGGAACATCATATGAAACAGAAGTTGTTCAAAGTATTTGCTCTGCTGCTGACCCTGATTACCGTGATGAGCCTGGTGGCCTGCGGCGGCGGCGATTCCAAGGATACCGACCTGACCGGCACCACCTGGGCCCTGAGCGGCGGTTCCCAGGGCGAAACCACCGTGGACAAGGCCACGCTGGAGTCTCTGTTCGGCGGCGAAATGACCTATACCTTTAACGAGGGCGGCACGGTCACTGCTGCGGCTGCCGGCTTGGAAGCCGAAGGCACCTGGACCCAGGATGGCACCACAGTGACCATCGATATGGACGGCCAGTCCACCCCCATGACCATTGATGGTGATAAGCTGCTGCTGGAGCAGGGCGACATCACCGTGGAGTTCACCAAGAAATAAGTACATCAAGCACGTCCGACTGGATACGGTGGGGCGCCCTGTCAGAAAGGAAGCAGGGCGTCCCTTTTTGTATTGTATCGGGGGCAAGCCCCCGTCCTACACGGTCGGATCGTATCAACCCGTCATGTGGTTTTCGGTGCATACCATCGGCGGGACACGGGATGGTCCCCCACCGCACCAGGGCGAACCCGTACCACCCCATGTACCAACCCCCGGCGGGGCTGAGGGGCCTTTGGCCCTCTCACCGCAACAATGCGAAGCATGGATTGAGCGCGTTACCGCACCCCTTTAGAACCACCGCACCAAATCAAATAAATATCTCAAAATCCCAACGTTAAAAGTTTTACTCGATTTTTTTCTTGTGAGGGCTGCCCACCACCCGTGTGTCTGCGGTGCTCGCCGGGCCTTTTCCGCCATGGCGGCGGTGCGGCTTCTTGCCATACATCCAGTATGGCGGCGAAGCCACACCTTGCCCTGACGAAAAATTCCTCGCCGACCACTCTTGCCAACGGGCGGCGGGCAACCCAAATCGCGGAGTCCAGGGGGCGGCGCCCCCGGTCGCCCGTCGCAATGGGCGACATCCCCGCGCCTCGCAAGGCGCGAAACTCCCCCGTTCTTCTTTACACCACCGCGCTTTTTTGGTATGATAAACAGTACGATTACAAAAGAGAAAGGAATTTCTTTTTATGGAAAAGTTATTGGATTTGATTTCGGCGACGGTGTCGGGCGCATTTGCGGCGGCGGGCTATGACGGGGCATTGGGCCGGGTGACGGTGTCGAACCGTCCGGACCTGTGCCAGTTCCAGTGTAACGGGGCCATGCCGGCGGCGAAGCAGTACCGGAAGGCGCCCATCGCCATCGCCAATGAGGTGGTGGCCCAGCTGCAAACGGACGAGATGTTCTCCAAGGTGGAGGCGGTCAACCCCGGTTTCATCAACCTGAACCTGTCGGAGACGGCCCTGGCCGATTACGTGGGCCGGATGAAGCAGGACAGCCGGTTCGGCGTGCCGCTGGCGGAGAAAGAAAAGACCATCGTCATCGACTACGGCGGCCCCAACGTGGCCAAGCCCCTGCACGTGGGCCATCTGCGTTCGGCCATCATCGGTGAGAGCATCAAGCGGATTTACCGGTATTTCGGCCATAAGGTCACGGGCGATATCCACATGGGCGACTGGGGCTTGCAGATGGGCCTGATTATCGCGGAGGTCCAGGAGCGTCACCCGGAGCTGCCCTACTTCGACGACAGCTTTACGGGCGAGTACCCCAAGGAGCCCCCGTTCACCATCTCCGAGCTGGAGGAGATCTACCCTGCTGCCAGCGCCAAGTCCAAGGTGGATGCAGCCTTTGCGGAAAAGGCCCATACGGCCACCTACCTGCTGCAAACGGGCAAGCGGGGCTATCAAGCCATGTGGGACCACATTATGGCCGTGTCCGTGGCGGATTTGAAGAAGAACTACGCCAAACTGAACGTGGAGTTTGACGCCTGGCTGGGCGAGAGCGACGCCCAACCCTTTATCGAGCCCATGCTGGCCGATATCAAGGAAAAGGGCCTGTGCCGCGAGAGCGAGGGCGCGTTGGTGCTGGACGTCCAGGAGGAGACGGACACCAAGGAGGTGCCGCCGTGCATTCTGGTGAAGTCCGACGGCGCGACGCTGTACGCCACCACCGATTTGGCCACCCTGGTCCAGCGGGAACGGGACTTCCACCCGGACAAGGTCCTCTATGTGGTGGACAAGCGCCAGAGTTTGCATTTTGAGCAGGTGTTCCGCGCCGCCCGCAAGGCCGGAATTGTGCGTCCGGAGACGGAATTGCAGTTCCTGGGCTTCGGCACCATGAACGGCAAGGATGGAAAACCCTTCAAGACCCGCGAGGGCGGCGTCATGCGTCTGGAGCGGCTGATCCGCGAGGTGACGGAGTTCGTCTATGCCAAGATTCAGGAGAACAACATTGTCGAGGGCGACGCGGCCATGGAGACCGCCGGGAAAATCGCCCTGGCCGCGCTGAAATACGGCGATCTGTCCAATCTGGCCACCAAGGATTATATTTTTGATCTGGACCGTTTCTCCGCCTTTGAGGGCAACACCGGCCCGTATATTCTCTATACCATCGTGCGCATCAAGTCCATCTTGAGCAAGTACCAGGGCGACGTGTCCGCCGCGACCATTCAGCCCGCCGCCAACGACGCCGCCCGGGATCTGATGCTGGCCCTGACCCGCTTTGCCGACAATCTGATTCTCTGCTGCCGCGACAGCGCCCCCAACATCCTCTGTGCCTATATTTACGAGCTGGCCGGTTACGCCAACAAATTCTATCACGAGACGAAGATTCTCACCGAAGAGGACCCCCAGAAGCAGGCCGGTTACATCGCCCTCATCGATCTGACCCGCGCCGTCCTGGAACAGTCCATCGACCTGCTGGGCTTCAGCGCACCCGAGAAGATGTAAGGAAGCCTGGTGCAAGGGGATTTCGCTGGCTGCGGCCAGCGACCGGGGGCGCCGCCCCCTGGACCCCTGCGATTTTTTGAAAAAAATCGAGTAAAACTTTTCAATTTGGGGATTTTGAGTTGTTGAGTGGTTTGGTGCGGTGCCGCTGAATTTGTGCGGTAAGGTTCTCAATCCATGCTTCGCATTGTTGCGGTGAGAGGGCCTGCGGCCCCTCAGCCCCGCCGGAGGGTTGATTCATGGGGTGTGGTACGGATTCGCCGGAATATGGTGGTCATCGGCCCCCCCCACACCGCACAGCGGTACCAAGTTTGTACAACTGCGCCCCACTCCCCCACCCAACCACACACGATCAAGGAGGTTTGACCATCATGCTGTATTCATCCCATGACGCTGAACAGGCCCATCTGTTTGCCACGGCCCAGGCCATGTGTGCCGCCGCCCGGACGGCCCCCAAAACGAAAGGCCAGGACTATTTGGAAACCTGCATTGTCACCGGGGACGATCTGGAACCCCTGGCCGCCAAAATGGAAGAACTGTCCGACGCCCACAACGCCGCCTTTTTGCGCCGGGACGCGGGCAACATCCGCAGCAGCGGCGCGGTGGTTCTCCTCGGGGCGAAAAACGTCCCCCACGGCATCAATGGGCTCTGTCAATACTGCGGCTTCCCCGATTGCGCCGCCGCAGCCGCCGCCGGTGCCGCCTGTGTGTATACGTCCATGGATTTGGGCATTGCCGTCGGTTCCGCCTCGGCCATCGCAGCCGACAACCGGGTGGACGGCCGCGTCATGTTTTCCGCCGGACGGGCCGCCCTGGCCCTGGGCCTGCTGCCCGACTGTTCCATGGCCATCGCCATCCCCCTGAGCGTTTCCGGCAAATCCCCCTATTTTGACCGGAAATAACCGGCCGGGGGTTTCGCCCACTGCGACGGCCGGGGGGATTTCGCGCCGTGCGCGGCGCGACCGGGGGCGCTGCCCCCTGGACCCCACGATTTGGGTTGCCCGCCGCCCGTTGGCAAGAGTGGTCGGCGAGGAATTTTTCGTCAGGGCAAGGTGTGGCTTCGCCGCCATACTGGATGTATGGCAAGAAGCCGCACCGCCGCCATGGCGGAAAAGGCCCGGCGAGCACCGCAGACACACGGGTGGTGGGCAGCCCTCACAAGAAAAAAATCGAGTAAAACTTTTCAATTTGGGGAGTTTGAGTTGTTTATAGTGGTTTGGTGCGGTGGGTTGGAAGAAGTGCGGTAAAGTTCTCAATCCATGCTTCGCATTGTTGCGGTAAGAGGGCCAAAGGCCCCTCAGCCCCGCCGGTAGAGGATTCGTATGGTCTCGTAGGGCGGGACCTGTGTGTCCCGCCGCCGGTACGCGCCGAAAACCACCGGACGGCCCCATACGTTCCGACCCCGTAGGGCGGGGGCTTGCCCCCGCCGCCGCACGGCACCCCCATCCATCCGCAGCGTAGGGGCCGGCATCCCTGACGGCCCCGGCTGAGCTACGGTGCAGGCGCGTCAAGGATGCCGCGCCCTACGATGGATTGTACCGCCCGTCGAGACGCACATTCATCCCAATCTGTTATCCCCATATAAAAAACAACTGGCCGTGGAATCCGACGGATTCCACGGCCAGTTCCCATCTTTACAAAACAACTTACGGCTCCCAAACGGTGATCTCATACGTATTGGTGCCCACCGGGACGTGTTCAATCTCCACGGCGTAGTCCACAAACAGGCTGCCGCCCTTTTCAGTCAGATCGCTGCGGACCCGCCGGGACGACACCCCCAGCAGCATGGCCCCAAAGCCCATATCATAGAGGGATTCCGTTTTTTCCCCCTCGATAAAGGTCATGGTGGAGTTTAAATCGCCGTCCCGCTGGAGAATGACCCGGTCATTCTCCACCCGGAAGGTGGTGATCACGCCATCCAGGCCCGTCATTTCCGATTCCCGGTAGGAGACGGTCAAAACCCCATCCTCCGCCGTCAATGTGCCGTCGGTGGTCAGTTCGATGACCTGCGGTTCCTCGCCGTCGGTGTGCTGGGTGCCCCGAATGGCAATGAGTACATCTTTTGTCATAATTCCTCTTTTCCTTATTCTTCCATAGCCAGCTGCAACAGCTGGTCGATGAGGTCGCTGTAGGCGATGCCGCTGGCCTCGAACAGCTTGGGATACATGGAGATGGAGGTAAAGCCCGGCAGGGTGTTGATCTCGTTGAAAATAACCTCCTCCCCGTCGCGGGTCACAAAGAAATCGACCCGGGACAGGCCCCGGCAGCCCAACGCCTCATAAATCCGCACCGCCGTTTCCCGGACGGTCTCGGACGCTTCCTCGGAAATCCGGGCCGGGATATACAGGGTGGACGTATCGGTGATATATTTGGCCTCGTAATCATAAAATTCCACGCCGGAGTCGATTTCGCCGCAGGTGGAAGCGGCAGGGGTCTCGTTGCCCAGGACGGCCACTTCCACTTCCCGGCCGTCGATGAACGCTTCCACGAGAATTTTCTTGTCAAAGGCGGCAGCCTTGTCCAGGGCCTCCCGGAGGGCTTCCCGGTTTTTGGCCTTGGAGACGCCCACGGAGGAGCCGGTACCGGCGGGCTTGACAAAGACCGGATAGGAAAATTTTGCTTCTACCGCGTCCAGGACCTTGTCGGTGTCCCGCTGGAACTCCCGGCGGGTCACCAGATGCCAGGCGGCCTGCCGGACGCCCACATGATCGGCCACCAGTTTGGTCAGCGTCTTGTCCATGGCGGTGGCGGAAGCGGCCACCAGGGGTCCCACACAGGGGATACCGGCCAGCTGCATCAGGCCCTGAATGGAGCCGTCCTCGCCGTTTTCGCCGTGGAGGACGGGGAATACCACGTCGATGCGCTCGCGCACCACGCAGTCGCCCTCAAAGCTCAAAAGGCCCTGACCCCGGACGGGGGAAATGGCGGCCCGGCGGTTTTCGGGGCAGTCGAGCCAGGTGTTTTTGGGCAGCATGGAGTAGTCCTTGCCGCCGAACAGGACCCAGTCGCCGTCGCGGGTGATACCCACGGGGAAGATGTTGTATTTCTCCGGGTCCATATGCCGCAGCACAGACTCGGCAGACCGGAGAGACACCTCATGTTCCGGGGAGACGCCGCCGAACAGTACGCAAACACTGAGTTTTTTCAAGGTTTCATCCTCTTTTCCAGATGAGATGGTCGGGCGATGCCCATTGCATACGCACCGATGCTTTGTATATAATATTCTAAAACGCGCCGAATGACAAGGGTATTTTTCACAAAAGAAATTGTTTTTACAGTGGAAATTCCCCACAGGGAAGTATATAATGGAGAGAGAAAGACCAAAGCGCGAAGGGAGGGCCTGTGCAATGAACATCGAGCTGACAACGAAGGAGTTCCGGCGGCTGCTGGACCTGGTGTACATCGGCAACTGGATCCTCAACTCCACCCGTGGAGACGACCGGTTTGAAGACTACGACCAGGTGGAGAGCAAACTGTTTGGATTGTGCCGGACCAACGGCATGGATTCCCTGGTGAAGCGGTGGAATGGAGAGGATATTCCGTCCCGCGCCTTTGCCGACGGCGGCATCCACGAGGCCATCATGGACTATGAGGACACGGTGTTTTTTGAGATTCTGGCGGAAGAACTGGCCCGCCGGGATATGGGCTATGTGGAGGTTTCCTCCGACAATTACGAGGAGCTGATCAGCCGGATGGATGACTATATCGCGGAATTTGAGGCCCACGGCACCGATCATATCACCATCGAAACCTGATTTGGCCTGAAAAAATTCTGCTTGACAAACGCTGTCACAGCAGGGAAAATAAGACAGACGGAACACAGCGGCAGACGGCGCGGCGGTCGCCAGGGTCTGGGTGTTCCGCCGTGTATCGCAGAGGACTGCTGTGCCCCATCTGAGCCCCTATCGGATTGAGCACAGCAGTTTTTTACCGATGCTGAGGGGACAAACCCAGCCGCCGTGGGTCGTATTACGGAGGGAACTTCGCACAAAAATGAAAAAAACTGTGGGGTTGATCTGTTATATATCGGTGTTTCTCATTGTGGAATTTCTGTTTGGGTATTTCATTTTGGAAACCCGGCGTATTTTTCTGGAGAAAACCGCCCAGACGGGCCAGTTTTTGGCCCAATCGTATGTGGAAAAAATTGATACGCAGCTGAGTGACTACGTTTTTTCCGTGGAGCTGGCCGGCCAGTACCTCCAGGAGATGAACGCCGCCGGCGCCTCCAACGAGGAAATGCAGCAGTGGATGAAATCCTATTGCGATAAAATCGCGGAGAAATTCGGGGAAAATGTGCTGGATTACTATGCGGTCATCGATGACACTTTGGTTGCAGCCAATCCATGGTCCGGCGACAGCAGCTATGCGTATGAGACCAAATCGTGGTATTATTCCGTTGTGGACGCCGCGCCGGGAACCGTGGAATTTTCCGATCTCTATACGGACGTTGTAACGGGTCAGAATGTATTTACCATTTCCCATTCCTTTGACGCCTCCCACAATGTGTTGGCGCTGGACGTGTATCTCACCAACGGCGACTGGATGGGCTTTACGGAGCTGCCGCAGGATTACGGGATCTTCCTGTATGATACCCAAGGGGTTCTGGCCTATTCCATGGGACAGACCCAGCTGCTTCTGGACATTCCCCAGACGGATTACCAGCATGTGGGCTGTCCGGCAGGCGTCCATGACATTCAGTATCAGCAGGCGGCGGCGGAGAATTATAATCTCTATCTGTCCTGTCTGGATAACGGCTGGCGGGTGGTGGTAGCCATTCCCAGTGAAAATCTGGTGTCGTCCAAGCATATGTTTTTGATGGATGTGGGCCTGCGGCTGAATATCCTCAACGTGGCCATTGTGATTATCTTCCTCATCAAAAACGAGCTGAGCAAGAAGAAACACAATCAGGATGTGCTCACGGGACTTTTGAACAAGTCGTATTTTACAAAGTGCGTCCGCCGGAAGATGCGCAAGGGAGACGGCGTGCTGCTGGTGCTGGATCTGGACAATTTCAAGAGCATCAACGACAGTTACGGCCATGACAGCGGCGATCAGGTATTGCGGCAGGTGGCGAGCCTGCTGGAACGAACGTTCCGGAAGACGGATTATATCGGCCGGTTTGGCGGCGACGAATTTGTTGTCTATGTGGATTGTGAGCTGCCGGACTCCATTTTGGAGCGAAAGGCCCACGATTTGATTCAGCAAATCGGCAGGCTGTCGCGGGAGTATCCCCTGGGGGCGCTGTCGGTGAGTATCGGCGGATGCCGCAACGTCCGGGGCGATAAATATGCCGACGTGTTCAAACGGGCCGACGAGGCCTTGTATACCGTCAAGGGCCACGGCAAGAGCAGCTATGCCATGAGCGGTAAAAAATAACAATCAATCAACACGTTCACTGGCCCCGGATTCCATGGGAATCCGGGGCCAGAATTGTTCTATTGACGGCGGAGCACAACGGTTCCGCTGCCTATGGGATGATACGGAACCCACTCCCGGCGGGGCTGAGGGGCCTTTGGCCCTCTCACCGCAACAATGCGGAGCATGGATTGAGCGCGTTCCCGCACAAATTCGGCGGCACAGCACCAAACCACTAAATCAATCCCAAACTTTAAAAGTTTTACTCGATTTTTTTCAAAAAATCGCGGAGTCCAGAGGCAGGGCCTCTGGTCGCCCGCCGCAGCGGGCGAAATCCCCGCCACAGGCACTCCCCTTATTGCCCCAGCATTTGAATGGTCCAGGTGTTTTCGTAGACGCCGCCGGGGGCGAGACGGAAGAAGGGTTCTTTGGTGGCGAAGTCTTCCACGACGTCCTGGACGGCGGGGAGGGTGGCCCAGGGCTCGATGCAGAGGAAGGGGGCTTCGGTCTTGGGGGTGTGCCACAGACCCAGATAGGGCATGTCGGGGAAGGAGACGATCACGCCGTGGGGGTCCTTGTCGGTGACGAGGGAGACGGAACGGGCCATATCCTTTAAGATAATGGCGTCATTGTCGAACAGGTCGTGACGCAGGGGGATGGCGTTGGCCGTGAGGGAGTACGGGGAATCGGTACCGGCCAGATAGGCCGCCGGGGACAGGTCCAGGGACCGGGGATTGCAGGGGGCGCCGAACACCACCTTGTAGTCGGTGAACTGCAAACCGTCGGCCATGGGAACGCGGAAGCCGGGGTGCGCGCCAAGACCAAAGGGCAGCACTTCCCCGCCCCGGTTTTCCACCCGGAACGTGACAAACAGGGTGTCATTCTCCAGGCGGTACATGAGCCGGTAGGAAAAGGCGAAGGGATAGCCCTTGCGGGTCTCGTCGCTGTCGGTGAGCTCCAGAACCAGAGTGTCTTCGGTCTGTTCCACCAGGGTGTAGTCCAGATTCCGGGCGAAGCCGTGGGGGCCTAATTCGTAGGTGTTCCCGTTCCAGGTGTAAGTGCCGTTGGTGAGCCGTCCCACATGGGGGAACAGGTTGGTGGCGTGGCGGGCCCAGTAGGCCGGGTCCCCCTGCCAGAGATATTCGACGCCGTCAGCGCCCAGAATGGATTGCATCTCCGCGCCGTGGTCGGAGACGCGGACAGTCAGCAGGCGGTTTTTCAGTGTGTATTCCATCGGTTGTACCTCCATGGGGCCGCAGGCCCATTGTTGGTTGTATCATACCACGTTTCGCCGCCGCATACAATGGTTGACACGTCCCGGAAATGGCCGTATACTACAAAAAAAGACATAGGAGGGGTCCGGTATGATTGGTTTCCTGGGGCTTGACCTGTTCAACATCCTGTTTACGCTGATGTTTGTGCTCATCTTGGGGGCCTTTGTGGTGATGGTGGGGCGGTCGCTGCTCCAGTGGAACAAGAACAACCATTCCCCCCGGCTGACGGTGGCGGCCACGGTGGTGGCCAGACGGCAGCATGTGAGCCGCCGGGGCGGACATACGCACCACACCACCACCAGCTACTATGTGACGTTCCAGGTGGAGAGCGGCGACCGGATGGAACTCCATGTGAACCCATCGGAGTACGGGATGCTGATCGAGGGGGATCGGGGCCAGCTGACGTTCCAGGGGACGCGGTATCTGTCGTTCCAACGGAACTGAATTGGAACTGAAATCAGACAAATATTTGACAAATGTGCTTTTTTTGCGATCTAAACAAGAGCGCCCCGGAGGCCCTGAAAACAGGGGCTTCCGGGGCGTTTGGTTCCGGTTCGGCCGGGGCGGGGCTGTGGTAGAATACAGGCAGCGCAAAAAAGGAGGTGGCTCCCATGGAAGCCGTACCGATGAAAGACCATCCCCCCTATCCCCTGCTGACCATGTCCCATCGGATGGAGGAGAATTTTTATCAGATGCCCCGCTGGCTGATGGCCCGGACGGATTTGAGTTTGGACGCCAAGCTGGTGTATATGCTGCTGTATGACCGGTTCCGGCTGTCGCAGAAAAACGGCTGGGCCAACGAGCGGGACGAGGTGTATCTGGTGTACCCCCGGCAGGAGCTGGCGCAGACGCTGCAAATGGGCCGAAAACGCATCACCGCAGCCATGCGGGAATTGGCTGAGCATGCGCTGTTGTGGGAGCAGAACGGCGGATACAGTGTAGCCAATCAGATCTATTTGGCTTGGGGAGGGCCTGTGGATATCTCTGAGGATAACCTGTCAATTTCCTGTGAAAAATCAGAACTACCCTTCTAAAACACGCTTTTCATACGGGCCAAAATGGCCCAACATATGCGCCAAAACGGCCTGTATATAAGGGCCAATTTGACCCCCTAGTAATAATAAATAAATAAAAATAAAAAAGCTATAACAGAAAGAAAGAAAAAAGAAAGAAACCCGCGCCATTTTGGACGCGGGCCTGTTGGGAACCGATGGTGCAAAGCAGCGGCGGGGAGCAAGCCTCCGCCCTACATGGTCGGAACAAACCAACCTGTTGTGTGATTTTCGGTATATGCCAGCGACGGGACACATCGGTCCCGCCCTACGGACCATATCGGTGTCCGCCCGGGAATGTAGGGCGGCACCTGTGTGTGCCGCCGGGCGGTGTGGGGTACCGATGACCGGCGCATTCCGGCGAACCCGTACCCCATGTACCAACCTCCCGGCGGGGCTGAGGGGCCGGAGGCCCTCCCACCGCAACAATGCGGAGCATGGATTGAGAACCTTACCGCACAAATTCGGCGGTACCGCACCAAATCACTAAAAAAACCAAACTTTAAAAGTTTTACTCGATTTTTTTCTTGTGAGGGCTGTCCACCACCCGTGTGTCTGCGGTGCTCGCCAGGCCTTTTCCGCCATGGCGGCGGTGCGGCTTCTTGCCATACATCCAGTATGGCTGCAAAGCCACACCTTGCCCTGACGAAAAATTCCTCGCCGACCACTCTTGCCAACGGGCGGCGGGCAACCCAAATCTCAGGGGTCCAGGGGGCAGCGCCCCCGGTCGCCCGTCGCAACGGGCGAAACTCCCCTACCGCACCGATTACAGCACCATACCCATGCAGCCCTGGACAGCCAGGAACAGCAGCAGGCCGGTGACCACGGGGGCGGCCTTGGAGGACTTTCCGGCGGCGAGGCGGTCGGCGGCGATGGCGTACAGGGCAGTCAGCACCGTAAAGGATACCGCACCGGTGCCGGCAAATTTGACCAGTTCCATACCGCCCAGGAGCCCGGCGAAATAGGGCATGGCGGCAAAGATCACCAGACCGAAGACGGGCACCAGGGGCCAGCAGCGTTCGGCGTTGGGGGCGGCGTAGTGGTCAAGGACCAGGGCCACCAGGGAGACGGCACAAATCCACAGGAGATCCATGGCGGGCAGCATGGCCTGGGGCGCAAAGGCATTGTACAGCACATGGACCAAGCAGGCCAGGGCCGTCACAATGGAAAGAATCGTAAACAGTCGATAACGTTTCTGCATCAATGGTCAACCTCCCCATTCGGTGGCGCTGGAGGACACATCGGCGCCGGTGACGAAGGCTTTGGCCGAGTTGACGGCCTTGACCACGGCTTTGGAGGTGACCGTGGCGCCGGTGACGCCGTCCACATTCTCCCCGACGGTCAGCGTCTCCTTGTCGAGAAGCAGCTGGGTCAGGAACGGCACGTCGTTGGCGGCTTTCTGGCCCAGACCCCAGGTTTCGTGCTGGTCCCGGACCACAACGCCGGTCACTTTGCCGTCGTTGCTGACGCCGACGAGCAGGGTAATCTCGTCCACATAGCCGTCGGTGACGGTCTCCACCACATAGCCGTTGTCGGCCTTGTAGACGGCGGAAATGTTTGCATCTTCGCCGCTGTAGGGTTCGACGGTGAAGGTTTCCGAGCCGGGCAGCAGCGTCGTGAGAATGGATTTCAAATCGGCCAGCCGGTTTTCATTGGTCACCGGCAGCAGGCCCACGGCCACGCCGTAGAGGGCGGCGGCCAGAACCACCGTCACCACGACGGGAACAAAAATCTTCTTGTTCATTTGGCACCTCCCGGAAGGCTGGTAAAGCGGCGGGGCGGGGTGATGCGGTCCAGAGCCCAGGCGCAGGCGTTCATGAGCAGAATGGCGTAGGTGACGCCCTCGGGGAACAGGCCGAAGTACCGGAACACCACGGTCAGTACGCCGCAGCCCACGCCGTAGACGATCTGGCCCAGGGGGGTGACGGGAGACGTGGCGTAATCGGTGGCCATGAAAATCGCGCCCAGCAGCACGCCGCCGCAGAGGAGATTGTAAGCCATCCAGAGGACCGGGTCCTGTCCCTTGTTGAAAATCAGGGTCAAAACGGCCACAGTTGCCAGATAGGCAACGGGAATCCGCAGGGAAATGACCTGGCGGACCACCAGATACGCACCGCCGATGAGCAGGGCCAACGCGGAGACCTCACCGATGGTACCGGGGAGATTGCCCAGGAAGGCGTCCAGCAGGGACACGTCGGGCAGCTCCGGCATGACCATATGGTGCAGGGGCGTGGCGGAGGAAATTATGTCCACGGACATGGAAGCGCTGCTGATGGCGGTTCCCACGGGGGCAAACCGGGTCATCACCGCCGGGAACAGGAGCACCAGCAGGGCGCGGGCGGCCAGAGCGGGGTTGAAGGTGTTCTGACCGAGACCGCCGCCGAGGCCCTTGACCACGATCATGGCGAAGAAGCCGCCGACAACAGGCACCCAGTAAGGCACGGACACGGGCAGCGTCAGAGCCAGCAGCAAACCGGTGACGGCGGCGGAGCAGTCCCGGAGGGTGTGGGGCTGACGGCGCACGACGCACCAGAGAAATTCCGCAATCTTACAGGAGGCGATGGACACCACCATGAGAATCGCGGCCCGGAGACCGAAGAAGTAAAATCCGGCCAGCACAGCGGGGATCAGGGCAATGAGCACGTCGGCCATGAGGCGGGACGTGGTGCGTCCGCTGTGGATATGGGGGGACGAAGTAACCAGGAGATTCACTTGGCGTTGGCCTCCTTCCAGAGTTTTTTGCCCTCCCGGATGGTCTGCACCAGGGGCAGCCGGCCGGGACAGATGTAGGAGCAGCAGCCGCATTCGATGCAGTCCATGAGATGGAATTTATCCAGCTGGGGCAGCCGGCCCAGTTTGGTGTACCGGTACAGGTACAGGGGCTGGAGGTGCATGGGACAGACGGAAACGCAGCGGGCGCAGCGGATGCAGGTGGGGTTTTCAGGGGTCTCGTTGCCGTGTTTCAGGCAGAGAATGGCGTTGGTGCCCTTGAGCACCGGGGCGTCCAGGTTTTTCTGGGCGAAGCCCATCATGGGGCCGCCAGAAATGACCTTTTTCACACCGTCCAGCAGTCCGCCGGCGGCGTGGATGGTGTCACCGAAGCTGGTGCCGATGGGGACCAGGAAGTTCCGGGGCGAGAGAACGCCGTCGCCGGTAACGGTGACCACGCGGCGGGTGATGGGCATACCGTCGTAAACGGCCCGCTGGACGGCGGCGGCGGTGGCCACGTTGAAGACGGCGCAGCCCACGGCGGCGGGCAGGGACCCGGCGGGGACGAGACGGCCGGTGACGGCCTGAATCAGCTGCTTTTCCGCGCCCTGGGGGTAGCGGGTGGGCAGAACGATGATCTCAATGTTGTCCTCGGGCTTTATGGTCTCCTTGAGGACCGCGATGGCCTCGGGCTTGTTGTCCTCGATGGCAATGACCGTGCGTTCCGGCTTCAAGGCCCATTGGAGCACCAGGGCGCCGCCGCGGACCTGCTGGGGAAACCGGCAGATCAACGTGTCATCGGCGGTGATGTATGGTTCGCATTCACAGGCGTTGAGAAGCACACAGTCCACCTTGCCGATGGCGGAAAAGGCTTTGACGTCGGTGGGGAACGTGGCGCCGCCCATGCCGACGATACCGGCGTCGTGGATGATCTGGAGAATGGTGTTGGGTTCCAAATCCTTGTGATCCAGATAGCGCATCATGGTTTCGTCGTGGGTGTCCAGGTAGTCGTTCTCGATGACGACGGAGAGGACGTCGCGGCCGGAGGGATGGGGCCGGGGTTCCACGGCCAGGACGCGGCCGGAAACGGAGGCATGAATGGGCGCGCAGACACCGGAGCCGTCACCGATTTTCTGGCCGCGCTTGACCATGTCGCCCACCTGAACCAGGGGGGTACAGGCCGCGCCGATGTGCTGAATCATGGGGAGCACAACCTGTTGGGGCTGCAGCTCCGGCAGATCGCCGCCCCTGGACAGGGACTTGTTGCCTTTGGGGTGGATGCCACCCCAGAAGGGTTTTTTCATCATGTAAAATTCACCTCTTGTTAGGGCGGTGCAGTCCAATTTGCCTGCGGCCCTCGCCGGGCCTGGTCCGCCATGGCTGCGCCGAGGGCTCTTGTCAAATCGGCCTTTACCGCCCTGGCTCTTAATGGATGGTGCATACCGGCGGTGGGACACGCAGGTGCCGCCGTGCGGTGGAGGGTGTCGGTAACCGGCATATCCCGGCGAATCCGTACACCCCCATCGACCAAATCCCCGGCGGGGCTGAGGGGCCGGAGGCCCTCCCACCGCAACAATGCAAAGCATGGATTGAGGGCGTTACCGCACTCCTTCCAGCCCGCCGCACCAAACCAATATAAAATCCCAAACTTAAAAGTTTTACTCAATTTTTTTCAAAAAATTGCAGGGGTCCAGGGGGCAGCGCCCCCGGTCGCCCGCCGCAGCGGGCGAAATACCCGCGCCTCGCAAGGCGCGAAACTCCCCCTACCCGCTCCCCTACGTCCGTACCGCAGCCTTAAAACCGGGGCTGTAGAGAAGCTCCCCGTCCTGGGTCATCCACAGGGCTTCGGCGTCGAAGGCGTCGAGGAGCTTCTGGCCGTCCTCCTGGGAGAGCGTAAAGAGGGCCGTGGAAAGGCCGTCGGCAATGCCGGAGTCCTCACAGAGAATGGAGACGGACCGCCAACGGGTGGCCGGGTACAGGGTGTCGGGGTCAATAATGTGATGGTAACGCTGACCGTCCACCAGATAATAGCGCTGGTAGTCGCCGCTGGTGACCACGGAGGAATCCTCCACATAGAGGGTGTGGAGGAAGTCGCCGCCGTCGGGGTTTTCGATGCCCACGACCCAGGGGGAACCGTCGGGCTTGGGACCGGTGGCCCGGACGTTGCCGCCGACAGAAATCAGCATCCCGGCGGGGGCCGTTTCGCAGACCCGCTCCACGGCGTAGCCCTTGGCAATGGCTCCCACATCGAGAGACAGGTCCGGGTCCGCCAGATAGACGGTTCCGGCTTCCTCGTCCATGACGACGTTGGACCAGTCGGCGTGGCGGGCGGCTTCTTCCAATGCGTCCTGGTCGGGTAAATCCGCATGGGCCGGGTCCTCGATGCCCGCTTCTCTGGCGTCGTGCCACAGGGACAGGACGCCGCCCATGGCCACATTGACCCGCCCGCCGGTCTCCTCATACAAGTCCCTGGAAAACTCCAGCATGTCGAGAATCCTGGCATCCACTTCCACCGGCGCGATACCGGCGTTGTCGTTGACGGTCTTTAAATTGTTCATCCCGTCATAGTCGTTGTAGATGTCGTAAAGCTGGTGATATTCCAACAATTCGTCGTGAATCTGCTGGGCCTGGGCCGTAAACGCTTCCTCGCTGTCGGCATAGCCCACCATGGTGGTGACGGTGTCAAACAGGGTGAGAAAGGACGCCTCATAGCGTTTCTGGCCGCCCTCCTCCCCTGCCGGTGCGGCGGCACAGCCGCACAGGAGGGCGCAGAGGACCGCAGCGGCGCACATCCGTTTCATGTTATTTCGCCGCCTTGGCTACGACGGACTGGAAGCCGCCGATGGAGATGGAGCAGGAAGCGGCCAGATCGGCGTCCGCTGCGCCGCCGGTCTCGGAGACGGCAATACCGGTGACTTCGTCGGCGGTCTTGCCGACGGTGTACGCGGCAAAGGCAGCGGCCTGCTCGTTCCACTCCTTGCCGATGGCGCTGGCCTTGCCCATGCCGTAGTCGGTGCCCAGGGTGTTCTTGGAGGACACGGAACCGGTCAAATCGGTGGTGATGGCGCCGGTGGTGTCAAACTCCACCTTGGGCTGGATAGCGTCGATGACGCAGGAGGTAATCACACCGCCATTGGTGGTAACGGCGGCCACACTGACGTTGCCGGACATGGCGCCCAGGGCGTCGGCGGTGGCGCTGGTGGAATCCCCGATGGAGGTTTCCTGGGCAATGGACAGCTCATCGCCGGACTGGGCGCCCAGATGGACGGCGTTGTTGTAGGCCATACCGATCATGTCGAGATAGGAGCCGATGGAAATGGTCACAGAGGAAGCCAAATCGGCGTCGGTGGGCTTGGTGGACTCGTCCACGGCGATGCCCAGGACCTCATCCAGCGTCTTGCCCTCGACGTAATCGGCCAGGGCCTGGGCTTGCTGGTACCATTCCTTGCCGATGGAGCTGGCCGTGGCCATGCCGTACTCGTCGCCGCGCTCCACCTTGGAGAGAACCGGGGCGGTCAGATCGGTTGTAATAGAACCGGCAGCATCAAAGTTCATCTTGATTTGCACGGCGTCGATCACGCAGGATTCAATGACGCCGTCGCCGTTGACGGTGACAGCGGCGATGTTGATGTCAGCCTGGGCCAGACCGTCCTCACCGTCGGCGGCGGGCTTGGAGCTGGACAGGGAGCCCTGGACAGCCAGACCGGTCTTGACGGCTCCGGCGGCGGTTTCGGTGTCGGTGGTGGTTTCGGTAGTGGTTTCCTCGGTGGTGGATTCCGTGGATTCCGTGGTGGTCTCCTCGGTGGTGGTGCCGCTGTCGGCGGCCAGCAGGTCCGCGTCAGATACATGGACCACGGCGGTGCTGCCGCAGCCGGACAGGACGCCGGTCAGCATGGCACAGGCCATGGTCAGGGCAAAAAATTTCTTCATGTCTTCTCCTCCTGAAACGTTGAGTCTATTCCAAACGCGGCGATGCCGCATCTTTGGCGAATTAGCGTAATGTCCTGTAATCCGATTACAGAAATAGGGTTATTTGTCAGGAAACAGGGGCGAACCCGAGTATTTGACGTAGGGCGCGGCATCCTTGACGCGCCCACACCGCACCCCGTCCGGTATGGTCGATGGCCCGTACCGGCGGCGGAACACATCGGTGCCGCCCTACGAGACCATACGAACCCGGTGCTGGCGGGGCTGAGGGGCCGGAGGCCCTCCCAGCGCAACAATGCGGAGCATGGATTGAGAACCTTACCGCACAAATTCGGCGGCACCGCACCAAATCAAAATAACAATCCAAAACTATAAAAGTTTTACTCGATTTTTTTCTTGTGAGGGCCGTCCACCACCCGTATGTCTGCGGTGCTCGCCGGGCCTTTTCCGCCATGGCGGCGGTGCGGCTTCTTGCCATACATCCAGTATGGCGGCGAACCCACACCTTGCCCTGACGCAAAATTCCTCGCCGACCACGCTTGCCAACGGGCGGCGGACAGCCCAAATCGCAGGGGTCCAGGGGGCAGCGCCCCCGGTCGCCCGCCGCAGCGGGCGAAATCCCCGCGCCTCGCAAGGCGCGAAACTCCCGCTGGCCGCAGCCAGCGAAACACCCTATACAGGCCCCCTACCGCATCCGCAGCCCCGCACCCAGCAGCCCGCGGAAGCCGTAGGCGGCGACGGTGCCGGTGATGGCGCCGGTGGCCAGGGAGACCAATAAAAGAAAGGGCAGATAGGCCCAGACGTAGGACGAGCCGAGAACCAGGGCGGCGACGGAAAGCTGGCCGATGTTGTGGGCGGCGGCCCCGGCCATGGAGATGCCGTAGAGGGACAACCCCTTGCAGCGTTTGAGGGCGGCCATGACCAGCAGGGCCAGAATACCGCCGCCGATGGAAAAGAGAAAGGCCGTCACGCCGGTGGAAAAGAGAGAGCCCAGGGCGCAGCGCAGAATGAGAATCATACCGGCTTCCCGAACCGTCAGAAAATAGAGGGCAAAGACGGTGACGAGATTGGCAAGGCCCAGTTTGACGCCGGGCAGGGGGATGAGTAATTGCAGCGGGAAAAACCGTTCCATATAGGAAAGGGCCAGGGCCAGAGCCGTGAGGATGGCCCCCATGGTGAGACGCTTGGTGTGTTCCATGGTACCCCTCCCCTATCGGCTGACGCCGTCGATTTCCGGTTCCGCGCCGCCGCCGGTGAGACGGACCTCCACGCCGTTGGGGAGACACACAATGGTCTGACCGGTGTAGGAAATCCACCCGGTGTGGACACAGTCCTGGGTGGGACAGTCGGAATGGGTGACGGCCACTTTGCCATAATCGACGGTGACGGTGTTGGTGTACGTGCCGGAGATCTCGAAGGTCACCTGGGACATGGCGGGGACTTGACGGGTGAGGACGCCGTTCTGCCAGACCTCCACGGTGGCCGGTTCCACGGCGGCATTGCGGAGGAACGGCGCCAGGGACGCCCCGGCCAGCAGCAGTATGCAGAGGATGACCAGCGCATCGGCGGGGCGGAAGCGCAGAATGGGGGACGATGCCATGGAAGCCTCCTTGTTATCGATAGAAAGATATCAATATATCCATAGGAAAGAGTACCAGTCTGGATGGCATTTGTCAAGATGGTGTCGAAAATTTCCATATCCTTTTGATGGGAAATTGGAATCCCTTCCCCATGAAAAAGCGCCGTCTCCCGTGGAGACGGCGCAGGAACAACCGCAGGGACGGCTCAGGCCTCGACGACCTCGAGGATTTCCATGGGACATGCCTTGGCGCAGATGCCGCAGGCGATGCACTTGGAAGCGGGCTGATCGGCGACCTTGACCAGCACATGGAAGGGACATACCTCGGCGCACTTGCCGCACTGGGTGCAGAGCTTCTTGTTGATGGTGTAAACGCCCTTGGCGTTCTGGGTGATGGCGCCGGCTTCGCAGGCCTTGGCGCACTTGCCGCACTGGACGCAGACCATGGGCTTGGCGGCGCCGTTCTTCTCGATGATCTGGATGCAGGACTTATCGGGATGGAATTCCTTGTAGAAAGCGTTGGAGCAGGCCTGGACGCAAGCCAGGCAGGCCATACATTCGCTACCCTTTTTGACTGTCAGCTTTTTCATATGTAAAGTACCCCTTTATTCGCGTGTTTGCGTTTTTGTTCAGCGATATCATTATACTGTTTTCCGGCAAAAGAATCAACTGTGATTTTCTCAAAAAAGTTGGGTGTGGTTTGGACGAAATCGCCACAACTGGAACGGATTAGCATAGTGAGCGGGGAAAAAACGGCACATACTACGTCTGGAGATACGAGATTTACCACAAGGAGGATTTTTCGATGAAACAGACGGTAACCATGATTTTAGCGCTTTTGTTGGCGGCGGGCCTGACGGCGTGCGGCAACAGCGTGTCGCAGATGGTGGACGATGCAGAGCGGGAGGTAGCCGAGTACCGCGGGAACGTGTCAACCACCGATGACGGCCGGGTGAACGGGACGAATCCGCCCAGCAAGACGGAGCAGGACGCGCGGACAGACCGGACAGGCCGGGAGCCGGTGCGGCCCATGCCCAAGGCGCAGAAGCCGAACACGGACGCCATGGGCGCCGGGATGCGGTAAAAAAGGCGGGGGCTGTCCCCCGCCTTTTTGCCGTATTGGGATGGGAAAGGAATCGCACAGGCTGCCCAAATGGTCCGCAGGGCGGGACCTGCGTGTCCCGCCGCTGGTGCGCACCATCATACAAACCGCCCTGGGGCATTTACGGAACTCCGGCGCAACAGAAGGCCGCCGTCCACCCCCCACTGACGGGGTGGGTCCGCCGCCCTTGGGGCGGACGCCCCGGGGATTGCGCCATCTGCGGATGGCGCTTTGGGACGATAGGGGATTTCGCGCCGTGCGCGGCGCGGGTGTTTCGCCCGCTGCGGCGGGCGACCGGGGCTTTGCCCCTGGACCCCAGAATTTTTTCGAGAAAAAATTCAGTAAAAGCTTTATATTTTTATCAATGCGGGCTCCAGGTCTCGGTTCAAATCCATATTAAAATCCATCAACCACAGGGTTTTCCCTGCCCCGGCCACGGTTCCGGTCTGTGTCATGCCGTACCGCTGGTAAAACCGCACAGCCCCCGGATTTTCCGGCGACACCGCCAGCTGCAAATGGGTTCTGCCCAACCGCCGGTAAAAGCTGACGGCCTGGCCGATGAGCTGGACGCCCAATCCCATTCGCCGGAACTCCGGCAGCAGGTAGAGAAACGGAATATACCCCACCCGCTGGTCCGCGCCCCGGTTCAAATCCAATTGGAGCAGGCCCGCCGGTTCATCGCCCAGCATGGCCTGACAGATGGCCCACGGTTCCCCGGCGGCCCGGCCCACGGCGTCGGCGTAATAGGCCGCCCCATCGGGGAAGCTGCCCGGCCCGTAGATGCCCTCCCAGGCTTCCCGGCGGCACTGGACATACCATTGGGGATCGTTGCCCAAGGGCCGGAACCACAGGTTCCGGTCCCGCCGGACCCGGTCCTTTCTCCACCAATTCTGTTTGGCAAAGGTGGACAGGTTTTCCGGCAAATGGCTGTTGTCGTTGCGGTAAATCTCCCGGAACTGGCCCCCGTCGTATTCCAGCCGCGTCACACCGGTGTTATCGCAGTGGCCCGCCTCCTGGCCGGGGAACAGTCCCTCCAGCATGGCCCGAATGACGCAGCCATGGGTGAAAATGGCCACCGTTTTTCCGTCGTGCCGTTGGGCCACCCGTTCCAGCGTGTCCAGGAACCGCCGCTGATATTCGTCGTAATCCTCTGCCCCATCCACATGCCAGTCCCTGGGCCGGTGGCTGAAGGCCGCCAGCTGGTCCCGCTGCTCCCGTTCCAGCAGACCGAAGGGTAAGTCCTCCCAATGCCCCAGATAGACCTCCCGGAACCCCGGTTCCAGCCGCAGGGGCAAATCCCGCGGCTCGTAGACAGCCCGGGCCGTGACCCGGGTCCGCACCAGATCGCTGCTGTAGCAAACGTCGATGCGTTCAGTTTGGAACCGCCGTTCCAGCGCGGCAATCTGTTTCAATCCGTCGTGGGTGACGTTGCTGTTGTAGTGGCCGTGGATGCGGCGGAACAGATTGCCCTCGGCCTCGGCGTGGCGGATAATGTACAGATCTGTCATATCACATCACCTTCACATGGCGGGCCAGCTCGTCCCGCAGCCGTTCCCCGGCCAGTTGGATGGCGCCGGTGGGGTCCGTCGGATGGCGTTCCCAGGCGTCCAGAAGACCGGTAGAAATTTCCATCACAGCCCCATGACCGTACTTGTTGAAGAGCCGGGTCATCTCCTTAAAGGAGGACCCATGGACCGAACGGCCGGGAATCAGGAAAAAGAGCCGTTCATAGCGGCGGCGCAGTTCGGCGGCGGAATCGGCGGTGCGGGGACACAAGGCCACACCCACGCGGGAGAAGCCGGAGCCGTCCTCCATGCCCACGCTCCAGCGGACGGCCAGATCAGCCATGGCCGTGTGAACCACCCGGTCGCCGGAGATCAGGTCCTGAACTTCCCGGGCCGATTTGTCGGCGGTACGGGCCTGGACAAAAATGCTTTTGTTGAGGGTTTTGCAGTGGGCCAGATAGGGTTTGACGCCGTCGCTGCCGGTGTATCCGCCGATGAACAGGCCGTCAATGGGCCATGGCTGTTCCCACGGTTCATTTTGGGCGCTCAAGGGGCCGAAATAGGTGGCGGCGGACAGTTCCGCCGCTGCCGGATGGTCCGAGCGGCCCGTCTCCAACAGGACATAATACCCCAAAGATTGGGCGTGGGCGCAGAGGGTGCGCACCACATCGAGACCGCGGCTGCCCAGCCGTTCAAACCAGACGGGATGCAGTTTCACCGCCGGGATGGTGTCGGCCAGGGCGTCCAAAACCGATTTGCCCCAGGATTCGTAGGCCGCCGCCAGATCGGCGACGGTGCCGCCGTTCCAGACCGACGGGGGCAACAGGGCCGGGGTCAGATCGAGACTGACCATAGCCGGGGTTCGTTTTTCACAAATTTTCCGCTGCAAGAGTTCCATGGACATACAAACCCACCGTTCTTTCATTCAGATAGATAGCAGTATCATATCATAGAAACGGGCGGCTGCCTAGCGTATTGTGAACTGGGGGAAATTGCATGGGTGAACATGGGCAAAGTGGGATAAGCTATGGTCGGAGAGGAGGTTGAATGTTATGGAGATGAAAGGAATTGCCGCCGCAGTGGGCGCGGGGATGCTGGCCGGAGCGGCCGTAATGATGATGGTGCCCAAGCGGTCGGCCGTGTATCAGGCCGCCGACGACGCCGCGCATACCATCAAGCGCAAGGTAACGGACGTCGTGGACGACATGATGCACTGAGAACCAAACGGCGGGCGGTCATGAACCGCCCGCCCGGCCCCGGACTTACATAGCACCAAATGATAAAAGTTTTACTCAATTTTTTTCTTGTGAGGGCCACCCACCGTCCGTGTGTCTGCGGTGCTCGCCGGGCCTTTTCCGCCATGCCTGCGGTGCGGCTTCTTGCCATACATCCAGTATGGCTGCGAAACCACACCTTGGCCTGACGCAAAATTCCTCGCCGACCACTCTTGCCAACGAACGGCGGGCAGCCCAAATCGCGGAGTCCAGAGGCAGCGCCTCTGGTCGCCCCGCGCACGGGGCGAAGCCGTAACCGTTTCGTAGGACGCGGCATCCTTGACGCGTCCATGGCGCATTCCGTCCGGGGCCGTCAGGGATGCCGGCCCCTACGCCAAGCGGAATAGATGGTCCCCGCCGTCCACCCCCACAGGGGCGGCGGCGGGGACCATGGCCTTTGGCCGGGGGTTGCGCCCGTTGCGACGGGCGCTTGGGACGATGGGGGATTTCGCCCGCTGCGGCGGGCGGGAGTTTCGCGCCGTGCGCGGCGCGACCAAAGGCTCTGCCTTTGGAAACCGCGATTTTTTGAAAAAAATCGAGTAAAACTTTTATCTTTTCCTCTATTGCAACAAGTCCGCGACGATTCCGCAAAATGCGGTCACGCCAGTGACCATATCCCCCTCGTCAAAGTCAAAATTCCTGCCATGGAACGGACCCGCGCAGGGCGACAGCGTATGGAACATCAACCCCTGTCCTCCATGCTCGTGGACCGCGTTGACCATATAGGCAAAATCCTCACTGGCTCCGGCCTTCACCCCGGACAGGACCCGCAGCCCCAGCTTGTCCCGGCAAACGCTCTCGGCCCGTTTCACCAACTCCGGATGGCTCTTGAGGGACAGCGACGACCCCATGGGCGTGATCTCCCAGCTGCACCCGTGCATTTTCGCCGCCGCTTCCAGGACCCGCCGGGCATACCGTTCCATATAGTCGTTGATCTCCGTGGTGGCGCCCCGGACCTCCAGTTCCAGCGCCGCCCGGTCACAGATGACGTTCCGCCCCGTGCCCGCGTGGAGGGTGCCCACATTGATGCGCGTTTCGCCCTGACTGTTGCGGGGGATGGCGTGGAGGTTCAGCACCGCCGTGGCCGCCGCCAACAGCGCGTTGCTCCCCTGCTCCGGCACCATGGCCGCATGGGCGGCCTTACCGGTAAAGGTCACATCCAGTTTGGAGGTGGCCAGCGTCCCGTCTTCGGTGAAAGAGACTTGAGAAACGCCGTCGGCCCGCTGGCCCATATGGGTGGCAATCACATAGTCCACATCGTCCAAAAGGCCCCGGTCCACCATGGATTTGGCGCCCCGGACCCCCTCCTCCGCCGGTTGAAACAGCAGTTTGATTTTACCGTGGAGCCGGTCCCGCAGGTTCATCAGGACTTCCGCCACCGCCAGACCCATGGCCGTGTGGCCGTCGTGGCCGCAGGCGTGCATGACGCCCTCATTGTTGGAGCGGAACCCCTCCGCCGCCGGACGGTGGGACAGTTCCGCCGCCTCCACCACGCCCAGGGCGTCCATGTCGAACCGCAGCGCCACCACCGGACCGTCGCCGCAGTCCAGCACGTCCAGCACGCCCATGACGCCGGTGAAGCCGCCCCGCAGACGGGGGGCAAATTCCGGGTCAGCGCCCTGGTCCATGGCCCGTTGGTATTCGGCGTCGAGACGCTGCACCGTGGGCAGACCCATCCGGCTGGCATCCCGGCAGACCTCCCGGCCCATAAAGACCTCGTACCCCAGCTGGGTCAACCGCCGGGCCACCAGGGAACCGGTACGGATTTCGCACCAACCGCCCTCGGCATGGGCATGGAAATCGCGTCGTGTCTCCCGGAGCCACGGCCCCAGCGCCTTCGCCTGCTGCTGAATGGTTTCATAGATGGACATGCGACACCCCTCCAGAAAAAGTTCAGACTGTAAAAAGAGCACCCCGACTGCATTTGCAATCGGGGTGCTGGTACGGTAGAAGGGACTCGAACCCCTGACCTACTGATTCGTAGTCAGTCACTCTATCCAACTGAGCTACTACCGCATACACATTGGCGTTTCGTTTTTTAACCGTTCGCCTCAGCGCTCATTTATATTAGCACAGGCTTTCCCAAAATGCAAGCATTTTTTTGAAAAATTTTAAAATATTTTTTCGAGCCCCGTCAATGGGCCCAGATGCCCCTATGGTTCGTAGGGCGGGACCTGTGTGTCCCGCCGCCGGTTTGCACCATCCCATATGCGGAATGCCGGTTGATTCCACCCCGCCGCCGTGCCGCACTGCCGGCCACCACCGGCGTAGGGGCCGGCATCCCTGACGGCCCCGGATGGGGTGCGGCGTGGGCGCGTCAAGGATGCCGCGCCCTGCGAACGCGACGGACTGCCCTGCGTTGTTTGTTGGGCGGGTACGTCATCGGACGCGGTACGACATAAGGCCGCCGTCCGCCACCCGCTTTGGGGTGGGGACGGCGGCCTTCGGCTTTGCCGGGGATTGCGCCATCTGCGGATGGCGCTATGGACGACTGGGGAGTTCGCGCCGTGCGCGGCGCGGGTGTTTCGCTGGCTGCGGCCAGCGGGAATTTCGCCCGCTGCGGCGGGCGACCGGGGCTTTGCCCCTGGACCCCGCGATTTTTGGCTGCCCGCCGTCCGTTGGCAAGAGTGGTCGTCGAGGAATTTTGCGTCAGGCCAAGGTGTGGGTTCGCAGCCATACTGGATGTATGGCAAGAAGCCACACTGCAGGCATGGCACAAAAGGCCCGGCGAGCACCGCAGACACACGGGCGGTGGGCTGCCCCACAAGAAAAAATTGAGTAAAAGCTTTCGCTTTGTTAGTACAGGCCCTCCAGCAGCATGGCGTTTGCCACCTTCTTGAAGCCTGCCACGTTGGCGCCCACCACCAGATTACCGGGGGCGTTGCACTCGGCGGCGGCCTCCTCGGCCTGATGGAAGATATTCACCATGATCCCCTGGAGCTTCTGGTCCACCTCTTCAAAGGTCCAATTGGTCCGCATGGAATTCTGGGTCATTTCCAGGCCGCTGGTGGCCACGCCGCCGGCGTTGGCCGCCTTGGCGGGACCAAAGAGGATATTGTGGTCCAGGAAATAGTTGATGGCTTCGGTGGTGCTGGGCATGTTTGCGCCCTCGGCCACGGCCTGCACGCCGTTGGCAACCAACGCCTTGGCGCTGTCCAGATCCAGCTCGTTCTGGGTGGCGCAGGGCAGGGCGATATCACAGGGGATGGTCCAGATGCCGCGGCAGCCCTCATGGTACTCGGCGCCGGGGACCCGCTCCGCATACTCTTTGATACGGCCCCGCTCCACTTCTTTGATCTGCTTGACCACGTCCAGCTTGATGCCGTCCCGGTCGATGATGTACCCGGCGGAATCGGACATGGCGATGGGCTTACCGCCCAGCTGCTGGGCCTTCTGCGCGGCGTAGATGGCCACGTTGCCGGAACCGGACACGACGATGGTTTTCCCCTCGATGGAATCGCTCTTGAGACACCGGAGCATTTCCTGGGTAAAGTACAGCAGGCCGTAACCGGTGGCCTCGGTCCGGGCCAGGGAGCCGCCGAACCGCAGGCTCTTACCGGTGAGAACACCGGCGGTAAACTGGTTTCTCAGCCGCTTGTACTGGCCGAAGAGGAAGCCGATTTCCCGGCCGCCCACGCCGATATCACCGGCAGGCACGTCCATCTGGGAACCGATATGGCGGTACAGCTCCGTCATAAAGGACTGGCAGAACCGCATAATTTCGTTGTCGCTCTTGCCCTTGGGGTCGAAGTTGGAGCCGCCCTTGCCGCCGCCCAGGGGCAGAGAGGTCAGGCTGTTTTTGAACACCTGCTCAAAGCCCAGGAATTTGATGATGGAGGCGTTGACGGAAGGGTGGAACCGCAGACCGCCCTTATAGGGGCCGATGGCGGAATTGAACTGGACGCGGAAACCGCGATTGACATGGACCTTGCCCTGGTCGTCCTCCCAGGTCACGCGGAAGGTCACCATACGGTCCGGCTCCACCAGACGCTCGACGATGCCATGGGTTTCCAGTTCGGGGTGCATTTCCACATAGGGCTCCAGGGATTCAAACACCTCGCCCACCGCCTGCAAAAACTCCGGCTGACCGGGGTTGCAGCGGACGGTATCTTCATAGACGCGCTTCAAATAGGCATTCTGCAACATAGGCTACTCCATTTCTTTGCGGACGGGAGCCCGCAAGTTTTTTTCGGCAGCGGACCCCCGATAAAGGGGGACGCCGTTTGATTGCACGATACTATTATAGCGGGTCATGGTCCGTTCCACAATAGGAAACTCTCCAAATTTTAGGTTTTTTTCTGAGGTTTCCCGGTCTGCAAGTCCTTTCCATACTGTAGTCTGTTAATTGTTCACTGTAGCAGGATTTTCGTAGGGTTCTGTCCGCTGTGGAACGACATCCGGGTTTGGGTGAACGAGATGCGCAAAAAATTTTTGGAAATTGCAGAATTTTTATTGCAATTTCCCAAAGATGGGAGTACAATAAAGCTACAATCTAAGACTGGTAGCTGTAACGAAGTGCTGCGCGCACGGGCTGCAACTATCACTCGGCTTTTGCAGAGTGTTTCAAACCATAGCCATAGTGGCGGTTTGAAACATTTTTTGTTATCCGAGGCGTGTTGTTCTCAGTCATTAAGGAGGAACTATCATGTACTTATTGACAAACGGCAGACTCATCACCCGGGACCCGGAGCATCCCTATTATGAAAAGGGTGCAGTGGTCTTTGACGGCCCCTCCATTGTGGCGGTGGGCGAGGAAGCGGCGCTGCGGACGGCGTATCCCCAGGCGGAGGTCATCGACGCCAAGGGCGGCGTCATCATGCCGGCGTTCATCAATGCCCATACCCACATCTATTCGGCGCTGGCCCGGGGCCTGTCCATCAATGGCTACAATCCCACCAATTTTTATGAGGTGCTGGACGGCATGTGGTGGAACATTGACCGCCATCTGACGTTGGACGGTACCAAGGCATCGGCCGACGCCCTCTATCTGGACTGCATCAAGCAGGGCGTCACCACCATTTTTGACCATCACGCTTCGTTCTGTGAGATTCCCGGCTCGTTGCAGCGCATTGCCGAATCGGCCAAGGAATTCGGTATCCGCTCCTGCCTGTGCTATGAGGTCTCCGACCGGGACGGCGAGGACAAGGCTTTGCAGGCCATCCAGGAGAACGCCGATTTTATCACCTGGTGCGAAACGGAAAAAGACCCCATGCTGGCGGCCATGTTCGGCGGTCACGCCTTGTTCACCATCTCCGATAAGACCTTCGAGCGGATGGTGGCGGCCAACAATGGCCGGACCGGCTACCATATCCATGTGTCCGAGGGCATGAACGACGTGTACGACAGCCTGCAAAATTACGGACGCCGTCCGGTGCAGCGGCTGCAGGACCATGGCATCCTGGGCCCCAAGACCATCCTGGGCCATTGCATCCATGTAAATACGGCCGAAATGGAGATCATCCAGGAGACGGGCACCATGTGCGTCAATAACCCCGAATCCAATATGGGCAACGCCGTGGGCTGCTCCCCCATTTTGCAGCTGATGGCCCGGAATATCCTGGTGGGCCTGGGTACCGACGCCTATACCAATGATATGCTGGAATCCCTCAAGGTGGCGCTGACCATCCAGCGGCATAACGCCTGCATGCCCAATGTGGGCTGGTGCGAGGTCACCAAGATGCTGTTTGAGAATAACGCCAAGATCGGTGAAAAGTACTTCCATACTACCCTGGGCGTCCTGAAGCCCGGCGCGTCTGCCGATATCATTGTCATGGATTATAAGCCGTTCACGCCGTTCTCCGGCGATAATATCGACGGCCATATGATTTTCGGTATGACAGGCCGCCAGTGCCAGACCACCATTGGCAATGGTAAGATTCTCATGAAGGACCGGGAGCTGGCCGGCGTGGACGAGGAAGCCGTCAACGCCCATATCCTGGAGGAGTCCAAGAAGCTGTGGGGCGAGCTGAACCACACAACTTATTAAAGGGCTACCCACCGTCCGTGTGTCTGCGGTGCTCGCCGGGCCTTTTCCGAACAGCGGCGGGACACATCGGTCCCGCCCTACGAGACCATACGGACCCGCTCCCGGCGGGGCTGAGGGGCCTTTGGCCCTCCCACCGCAACAATGCGAAGCATGGATTGAGTACCTTACCGCACAAATTCGGCGGCACCGCACCAAATCCATATAAAACCCCAACATTAAAAGTTTTACTCGATTTTTTTCAAAAAATCGCGGAGTCCAGAGGCAGGGCCTCTGGTCGCCCCGCGCACGGGGCGAAATACCCGCCCGTCGCAACGGGCGAAACACCCGCTGGCCGCAGCCAGCGAAACCCCCGCCCGCCGCAGCGGGCGAAACACCCGCCCCGCGCACGGGGCGAAATCCCCCCCTACCCTATACTATATATAAAAGGAGGACCATCCCATGTCCGAACTGATGACTCCCATTCCCTTCCGCCGCCTGATGCAGTGGATTACCACCGAATACCAGCGGGAAGGCTCCGTGTTCGGCGTCCACCGTCCGTATATCGCCGGTCATAAGACGCTGCCCATTTTCGGGGAAACCATCGAGACGCCTTTCGGCCCTGCCGCCGGTCCTGCCACCCAGCTGGCCCAGAATATCATTGCCGGTTACTTCGGCGGCGCCCGGTTCTTTGAGCTGAAAACCGTCCAGCAGATGGACGGCGCGGACCTGGCCGCCTGCGTCAATAAGCCCTGTATTCTGGCCGAGGACGAGTGCTACAACTGCGAATGGTCCACGGAGCTGTATGTCCACGAGGCGTTTGATGAGTATGTAAAAGCCTGGTGCGCCATCAAGATGATCTCCCACCTGTACGGCCTGGGCCATGACGACGGCTTTGTGTTCAATATGTCCGTGGGCTATGACCTGGCGGGCATCCAGGGCGAGAAAATCGACACTTACCTGAACAATATGATGGACGCTTCCAAGACGCCCATCTTCCAGGAGTGCATTGCCGTTTTGAAGGCCATGTTCCCCAATGAGGAGGAGTTCATCGATACCATCTCCCCCAAGGTCTCCCGCAGCGTCACCGTGTCCACCCTCCACGGCTGCCCCCCCGACGAAATCGAGCGTATCGCTTCGTACCTGATTACCGAAAAGGGATTGCACACCTTCGTCAAGTGCAACCCCACCATTCTCGGTTACGAGTCCGCACGGGATATCCTGGATTCCATGGGCTTTGATTACATCGCCTTTGACGATCACCACTTTAACGAGGATTTGCAGTACTGCGACGCCATCCCCATGTTCCGCCGCCTGCTGGCCCTGGCCAATTCCAAGGGTCTGGAGTTCGGCCTGAAGCTGTCCAACACGTTCCCCGTGGACGTGAAGCAGAAGGAGCTGCCCTCGGAAGAGATGTACATGGCGGGCAAGTCCCTGTTTCCCCTGACCATCGAAATGGCCCGGCGGATTTCCAAGGAGTTCGACGGCCGCCTGCGCCTGAGCTACTCCGGCGGCGCGGACTTCTTCAATATTGACCGGCTGTTTGCCTGCGGCATCTGGCCCATCACCATGGCCACCACCGAATTGAAGCCCGGCGGCTATCAGCGGTTCCGTCAGATCGGTGAGAAGCTGGAGCGCATGGTGTACCATCCCTTCTCCCGCGTGGACTGCGAGGGCGTGGAGCGTCTGGGCGCGGATATGCGCAATGACCGCCATCACAGAAAGGCCGTCAAGCCCCTGCCCAACCGCAAACTGGCGGAAAAGGTGCCGCTGCTCAACTGCTTTACGGCACCCTGTAAGGGCGGCTGCCCCATCGGCCAGGACATTCCCGAGTATGTGGAGCTGTGCCGCCTGGGCTGCTATGAGGAAGCGCTGGACGTCGTCCTCGCCAAGAACCCCCTGCCCTTTATCACCGGTACCATCTGCGCCCATCACTGCATGGATAAATGTACCCGCAACTTCTACGACCTGCCGGTGGACATCCGCGGCACCAAGCTGATCGCCGCCGAGCACGGCTATGACGCGGTGTTTGCCAAGCTGCAGGCCCCCGCCGTCCGGTTCCCCGACCGGAAAGCCGCCATCGTCGGCGGCGGCCCCACCGGTATGGCTGCGGCCCACTTCCTGGCCCGTGCCGGTGTCCCTGTGACGCTGTTTGAGCGGGAGAACCAGCTGGGCGGCATCGTCCGTCAGGTCATCCCCGGTTTCCGGATCTCCGGCGAAGCCATTGACAAGGACGCCGCCATGCTGACCAAGCTGGGCGTGGACATCCGTCTGGGCGCACCGGCTCCCTCCGTGGAGGAATTGAAGGCCCAGGGTTATACCCATATTCTGCTGGCCGTGGGCGCGTGGAAGCCCGGCAAGCTGGACATTCCCGGCAACGTCCGGCCTGTTATCGCCTGGATGCAGGCCATCAAGGCGGGCAAGGAGACCGTCAGCGGCCATGTGGCCGTCATCGGCGGCGGCAATACGGCCATGGACGCGGCCCGTCTGGCGCTGCGTGCCGGTGCTGCCTCCTCTACCCTGGTCTATCGCCGGACCCGGAAGTACATGCCCGCCGACGCCGAGGAGCTGGAGCTGGCCATGGCCGACGGCGTGCGGTTCCTGGAGCTGGTGTCCCCCATGGCCCAGGAGAACGGAAAACTGCGCTGCCGCAAGATGATTCTGGGCGAGCCCGACGCGTCCGGCCGCCGCAGCCCGGTGGAAACCGACGAGTTTGTGGAGATTCCCTGTGATCTGGTGGTATCCGCCGTGGGTGAAAAGGTGGACGATCAGTTCCTGGCCGCCAACGGCGTGGCCGTCAATGACCGGGGCCGTCCGGCCTTTGAAAACGGCTGTGTCTACACGGCGGGCGATACCCTGCGGGGTCCTGCCACCGTTGTCGAAGGCATTGCCGACGCCGCCCGGTTCTGCGAAGCCGTCACCGGCGAGAAGAGCGGGTATGTGGCTCCCAATTACGCCGAGCGGGGCGACGCCATCGCCAAAAAGGGCATCCTGTGCGATTCCGCCAAGTGCGAGGGCGACCGCTGCCTGAGCTGTAATACGGTCTGTGAATGCTGCGCCGACGTGTGCCCCAACCGTGCCAATGTGGTCATTGAGCTGGCCGACGGCAGCCATCAGATTTTGCATATCGATCAGATGTGTAATGAGTGCGGCAACTGCGCCGTGTTCTGCCCCTACAGCAGCGCACCGTATAAGGATAAGTTCACGCTGTTCTGCTCCAGAGAGGGCATGGCGGAGAGCAAGGAGAATTCCGGCTTCCTGTATCTGGGCAATCGGAAGGTCCTGGTCCGGCTGTTCGGCAACGAGGCCGAGTATGATCTGGACGATCCCAAGAACGGACTTCCCACGACCATCGAGGTCCTGATCCTGACGGTCCTGAATCATTACGGCTATCTGGTCCAGTAACCCCATAAAAAAACTGGGTACCGCTTCGGCGGTACCCAGTTTTTTTATGGGGTTGTGGTACATTCCCGGAGGATTTTGGGGAATGCCCGGAGGAACAGCACCGTGGTCATCGTTGCCGAAACAATATCGGCCAACGGCTCCGAGAAGAACGTCGCCTCCGCCGACACCAGCACCGGCAGCGCCACCAATGCCACCAGATAGACCGTTTTCCGGAACAGCGAGCAGAACAGCGCCAATTTCACATGGCCCAATGCCGTCGTTTCATCCACCAATGCGTATTGGATGGCCAACGGCAGAATCATGGCCGTAAAAATCTTGATATACCGGACGCTCCGCGCTAAAATATCACCGTCCGACGTAAAGAGTTTGACAAAATACTGAGAAACCGTATGGGTAGCAATCATCATAATGGCGCAGAACAGCAGACACAGCCCCACAATGGCCTTCATGGCCTTGCGGATACGGTCCGGGTTACCCGCGCCGTAATTAAAGCTGATGACCGGTTGGGTCCCCAGGGTCATACCGCCCATGGGCATCGTAATAATCAGCAGATAACTCTGCACAATGGTGGCGCAGGTCACCAGCGTATCGCCCAATTCCGGCCCGCCGTACCGCTGGAGCATGGTATTGAGCACAATCAGCAATACGCTGTCCGTGGCGATAATGAGGAACGGCGACAGACCGAACGCCACCACCTGCCGGACGATTTTCCATGAAAACCCATGAATCCCCAGGGGAACCGGCATGGTTTTCCGCCGCAGCGTCAGCAGCACAAAGGCACAGGAGCCCATCTGAGACAGCACCGTTGCCAGCGCCGCACCGGCCACACCCATGTCACACAGGAAAATAAAGATGGGGTCCAGCACAATATTCATCACCGCGCCCAGCAGCACCGTGAACATACCCAGGCCGGAAAAGCCCTGGCAGATGAGAAAACTGTTCATACCCGCCGCCATCAATGCGAACAGCGTACCGGCGGTGTAGATGGTCAAATAGGTATTGCCATACCCGAAGGTGCTGGGACTGGTGCCGAACCACTGGAGCAGATGGTTTTTCATCAGCAGGAACCCCACCGTCAGCGCCGCCGAAAGGCCCAACAGCAGCAGGAAACAGGTGTTGAGAATCCGGCCCGCTTCCTCTTTGCGTCCCGCGCCCATGCGCATGGCCATAATGGGGGACCCGCCCAGGCCCACCAACGTGGCGAAGGACGAAAGCAGCGTGACAATGGGGCCGCAGACGCCCACACCGGCCAGGGCCAGTTCGCCCACCTCGGGGATATTGCTGATGTAAATGCGGTCCACAATGCTGTACAGGACATTGACCAGTTGGGCCAGCATGGTGGGCAGGGCCAGCCGCAAAACCAGGCGGCCCACGGGATCGTTGCCCAGGTCGTTGGTACGCCGCATCGCGTCTCTCTCCTCTCTCTTTCAAGCCGTGTGACAGTAAGTATAGCGGGTTCCGGGCGGCTTGTAAACAACAAACGGTTACATAGCGGGAAAAATGTTCAACATACGGAAAAATTCCCGATCTGCCCGACCGTAGGGGCCGGCATCCTTGACGGCCCCGGATGGGGTGTGCCAGGGGCGCGTCAGGGATGCCGCGCCCTGCGTCCGATAGGGGGATTTCCCCCGGTTCACACCGTCTTCATAAATTCTTCATGGTTTGTCTACTGTTTTGTTCATCGGAAATTTTTTATACTAAACCCGTAAGGAGGGGTTCCCAAATGTATCACATTCTGATCTGCGACGACGAGCAGGACATCGTCAACGCCTTAAAAATCTACCTGTCCAGTCCCGACCTGGTGCTGCACGAAGCCAACAACGGCCAGCAGGCCTTGGAGGTGCTGGAAAAGAACGACATTCAATTGGTGCTGCTGGACATTATGATGCCGGTGCTGGATGGGATCTCGGCCATGGTGCGCATCCGCCAGCAGAGCAACGTCCCCATCATCCTGCTGACGGCCAAGAGCGAGGACACGGACAAGATTCTGGGTCTGAACACCGGGGCAGATGATTACATCACCAAGCCGTTCAACCCGGTGGAGGTATTGGCGCGGGTGCGGTCCCAGCTGCGCCGGTATACCCAACTGGGCGGCCGGACGGAGCCGGCGGCGCCGGAACCGGACGTCTTTCAACTGGGGGGCGTCTGTCTGGATGACCGGGCCAAGGCGGTGACGCTGGACGGCGAACCGGTGTCCCTGACGCCGACGGAATTTGAGATTTTAAAGCTGTTGATTGCCAATCCGGGCCGGGTTTACTCCCCCGACGAGATCTACCGGCAGGTGTGGAAAAAGGAACCCTTCGACATCGACAACACCGTGGCGGTCCATATCCGCCACCTCCGCGAAAAAGTGGAGATCACGCCGTCGGAGCCGCGCCATCTGAAAGTGGTGTGGGGCCGTGGCTACAAAATGGAATGAGGAGGCATCCATCATGAAATGGTTTACCAAACCGGAAACGGCGGCGGAAGCAGCCGTCTCCCGTCAAAAAATCCCCCTGACCCATCGGCTGTGGGCGAAAGTCGTATCGTTTTTGCTGGTGATTCTGATGATTCCCACGTTTTTGGGCACCTGCCTGGGCATTTTCGCCATGTGGCAAACGGGCGTCTACACCATGACGGAACAGGCCATGCTGAACAGTATGGTGGAAAATGTGGCGGCCGGCATTGCCTATGACGCCGCCGACGCCATTGCCTATGACACCATAGAATATGCGGCCCGCAAATGGCAGAACAGTAATGTGGCCAGTCTGAAAGTCGTCATGAGCGGTGAACCGAGCAGACAATACGGTATCACCAACGGCGGTGTCCCCACCAACCGCACCTACACCTATGAATGGATTTTTGCAGAAAACACCACCACTGGTGAAACCTTTCTTGCCGATAAAGACATACTGACCGACCCGGGATTCCAGTCCGAAGACATGAAGGTGTCCCATATTGCTGTGACCATTACCGTACCCGATACGTTTAAATTTGGTGATGAATTTTATCTGGTGTCGCGGGTGGTCCAGCTCCTGTATGCCTTCCGGGTTTGGGCCTATCCCCTGGCTGCCGTTTCCCTGGTGCTGGCCATTGTGTCTCTGGTCTTTCTGCTGTGCGCCGTGGGCAAGCGCAAGGGGCTGGCAGAGATTCAGCCCGGTTGGGGCACCGTTATCCCTGCCGATGTGCTGACGGCTGCCACCCTGTTCGGCGGATTCCTGGGCGTACAGGTTATGGTGGAATCCACCTATGGTCATGAAAGTGTATTCATGGTGTTTCTGCTGGCCGTCGGGTTCCTGTTCCTGGAACTGATTTCCCTGGGCTGGCTTATGAGCATTACGCTGCGGCTGAAACTCCACACCCTGTGGACCAATACAATCATTTACCGGGTGCTGCGGCTGGTTTATCACCTGCTGCGGAAAATCGGCCATGGCTGTTCCCTGATTCTGCGGGGCACCCCCACCATGAAAAAGACCGTAGCCATTGCGGTGGGTGTGGTGCTGGTGGACGGATTTTTCACCGCTGCCACCGCCTGGGGCGGTGAAGCCGGTTGGTGGTTCTTCCGTTCTGTGATCTTCCTGGCGGTGGTGGTGCTGCTGACCCTGAGCTGCCGGAGACTGTATGACGGCGGCAAGGCGCTGGCCGAAGGCGATTTGAACCATCAAATCAGCCTGCGCCACCTGTACGGCCCCTTGAAGGACCATGCCGAGCATTTGAACGCCATTGGCGAGGGCATGACGGCGGCGGTGGAACAGCGGATGCGCAGCGAGCGGATGAAAACAGAGCTGATTACCAACGTGTCCCACGATATTAAAACGCCCCTGACCTCCATTATCAACTATACGGATTTGATTGAGAAAGAGCCCTGTGACAACGCCAAAATCACCGAATATGCCGAGGTGCTGCACCGGCAGTCGGACCGGTTAAAGCGGCTGATTGAGGATTTGGTGGAAGCGTCCAAGGCGTCCACGGGCAATCTGGATGTGCAGATGGCGCCGTGTACGGTGAATATCCTGTTGGGGCAGGCGCTGGCAGAGTACGAGGAAAAGCTGGCATCGTCCCAGCTGGAGCTGATGACGGGCATTGAAAAGAATCTGGAGATTCTGGCCGACGGACGGCGGCTGTGGCGGGTGTTTGATAACCTGATGAATAACATCTGTAAATACGCCCAGCCCCATACGCGGGTGTATGTGACGGCCCGGCCGGTGGCGGGCCGGGTGGAAATCGCCTTTAAGAATATATCCAATGTGCCGTTGAACCTGACGGCAGAGGAATTGATGGAACGGTTTGTCCGGGGCGATGAATCGCGCCATAGTGAGGGCAACGGCTTAGGATTGTCCATTGCCCGGAGCCTGACGGAGCTGCAAAACGGCAGAATGGAGCTGTCGGTAGACGGCGACTTGTTCAAGGTGGTCTTGACGTTCCCCCTCCTGCCCAAAAATAAGCAAACGCCGCCGCCAGAGACCATTTAAAAGTTTTACTCGATTTTTTTCTTGTGAGGGCCGCCCACCGTCCGTGTGTCTGCGGTGCTCGCCGGGCCTTTTCCGCCATGCCTGCGGTGTGGCTTCTTGCCATACATCTTCCCCCTCCCCCACATAAACCACCCTCCCACTCGTAGGGCGGGACCTGCGTGTCCCGCCGCGCCGTACCGGGTGGCGTTGACTGGCGTATGGGGGCGAAACCGTAACCATTTCGTAGGACGCGGCATCCTTGACGCGTCCATGGCGCATTCCATCCGGGGCCGTCAGGGATGCCGGCCCCTACATTCCGGATGGCTGATGGTGCGTACCGGCGGCACACACAGGTGCCGCCCTACGAACACGGACGAACTGCCCCGCATGGTTTGGGGGGCGGGTAAGTCATCGGACACGGTACGACATAAGGCCGCCGTCCACCACCCGCTGACGGGGTGGGGACGGCGGCCTTCGGCTTTGCCGGGGATTGCGCCATCTGCAGATGGCGCTTTGGGACGCTTGGGGTATTTCGCCCGCTGCGGCGGGCGACCAAATGCTCTGCCTTTGGAAACCGCGATTTGGGCAACGCGCCGCCGGTTGGCAAGAGGTGTCGGCGAGGAATTTTGTGTCAGAGCAAGGCCCAGGTTCGCCGCCATACTGGATGTATGGCAAGAAGCTGGGCCGCAGCTATGGCGCAAAAGGCCCGGCGACACCCGCAGTCACACCGGTGGTAAGTTGCCCCACAGAAAAAAATCGAATAAAACTTTTATTTTTTTGCGCTCTAACGAAAAAACGGACGCGCTGCCGGAGCAGCGCGTCCTTATTCACACAATTTACTGCATCTTGGAATAGTCCAGCAGCAACTGGGCAACCTGAGCACGGGTAGCCGTGCCGGTGGGATTCAGGGTATTATTGGAACCGCTGACCAGGCCCATGCCCACAGCCGTTTCCATATAGCCCTCGGCCCAACCGGCCACCTGGGCAACATCCGTATAACCGCTCAAATCGGCTTTCTTGCTGGTGTCCTTCTTCTGATACTCCGCAAAGGAGACCATGATCTTCGCCAGCTGCTGACGGGTCACAACGCCTTCGCCGTCAAACCGGCCGTTGCCGACGCCGCCGGCAATGCCGTTATCCTCGGCCCAGGCCGCCGCATCGGCGTAGCTGGTACCGGCCACATCGGTAAAGGAGGCAGGCTCCACAGTGGGCTTACCGGCCAGGTTGTACAGAGCCTGAATCAGGACGCCGCGGGTGGCAGCGCTGTCGGGCTGGAAGTCCACACCGGCCTCACCCATGATGCCGTTGGTGGTCACATACTCCACCGCCTCTGCGTACCAGGGCGTCTCCTCGGGGGTCTCGGAACCAGCATAGATGGTGATCCGGCCCTGGCCGTGGGGGTCGGCGTACTCGTCGCCCACGACGCCGCCCAGGGTGTTCTTGATGTAGTCAATGAGGACCTCGTTGTCCACCATGACCTCGTCCTTGAGGATGGTCACGTTGTCCTTGCCAAACATGGCGTAGCCGTCGCCGCCCTGCTTGAGCATGTAGTTGTGGGAAGCCAGGGTGTAGGTGCCCTGGGGATCGATGGCCTTGTACTCGCCGGTGGCCTTGTCGAGAATCTGCACGTCCTCCACGCGGCGGGCGCCTGCGACTTCGACGAAGTTCCCGGCGTCATCCAGGACAACGGAGCTCTTCACGCCGGTGTTGATGGTGTACTTGAGGCCGGAGACCTGCAGGAAGCCGCCGTTCTCAGACTCGCCCGCGTAAGCGGAGCCGTGCTCCAGAGCGTCGAGGATCTGCTGGCCGCTGACTTCCACCAGGCAGGCCAGGTTGCCGAAGGGATGGACGGCGATGATGTCGCCGTAGGTGATCTCACCGGCAGCAATATCGGCGCGGACGCCGCCGCCGTTGACAAAGGCCACATCGGCGTCCAGCAGCGTCCGGTAGGCATCGGCGCACAGGTCGCCCAGGTTGGTCTCCGCGGAGCGGACCGCCCGCTCACCGGTGGCCGGGTCCAGGGTGGTCAGATCCACCTCGGAGGTGGCAACCACTTCGTTGGCCTTGTCCTGATACTGCTTCTGGATGGACTCCACCGTGGTCTTCATCTGGGTGTAGGCCTCGGAGGTGGTGTCCACATCGGCCAGGGCCACCAGCTCCGTGGACAGCTTGCCGTCGGCGGAGATGGTCAGCTTGCCGATGGACTCGGCCTTGGTGCCGGTCTGGCTCAGGAGCACATCCTCACCCTTCTCGTTCTTGACGGTCTGGCTGGGGACGGTGCTGTGGGAGTGGCCGTCCAGCACCACGTCGATGCCGGAGGTGTTGGCGATGACTTCCGTGGACATCCAGGGGGAGCTTTCGGTGTCGTCGCCCAGGTGGGCCAGGGCCACCACGTATTCGGCGCCGGCGGCAATGGCCTCGTCAACGGTCTTCTGGACCTGATCGTACAGTTCCTGGCCGTTGTCGCCCTGGCAGAAGCCGTAGATGTACGCACCCTGTTCATTCTGGAAGTAGGCCGGGGCCGCCTTGGTCATGGTCTCGGGGGTGGAGATGCCCACATAGGCCACGTCCACATCACCATAGGTAACCATCTTGTAGCTGTCCAGTACCGGATTGCCGTCCTTGTCCACAAAGTTGCAGCTGAGGTAGGGGTACTGGGCCTGATTGTTGACGATGTCCAGGAAGGTCGTCATCTGGAAGTCAAATTCATGGTTGCCGGGGATGGCCATGTCATACCCGGCCTTGTTCATGATTTCGACGATCCAGCTGCCCTGGGACATGGAGCCCAGGATACCGCCCTGAATGGCGTCGCCGTTGTCCACCAGTGTCACATAGTCGTTGCCGTACTGCTGCTGCATCTGGGCTTTGTAGCCCGCGATGGCGGCATAGGCCATACCGTCGTCGTTGGTGCAGTGGACGTCGTTGGTGTAGAGTACCACGATGTCCTGCCCGTCGGCGGCGCTGACAGGCAGTGCCATGGCTGACACCGTCGCCAGCGACAGGCCCAGAGCCACCAGTTTTTTCGCTCTCATGGGGAATTCCACCTTTCGTAATCACAAATGCCGTCTTCTCTCTCGGCACTCTCTATATTATGGTATCAGGTTCCGCCGCCCCTTGCAATGGATTTCACGAGAGCCTTACAAGATTTTACGCATCTTTCAATTTTTCACCATAAAATTCTGCAATAATTAACAATGAATTTCCATCTCTGTCGGAAAAACTGTATGGAAAGGGTGCCCCGCCCCCTTGTGCCGTGGGGCAAACTATGCTATAAAAGAATCAGTCGTGACAGCCGCACGGCGCGGCTGGACGGAACGAGGAGGTTTATGGTATGAAACTCGTCAAGAGCCTGCCCTTCCAGCTGTTGGTGGGCGTGGTCCTGGGCATGATCCTGGGCCTGGTCATCCCGGAGGAAGGGATGCTGCACAGCCTGCTGCAAGTCATTGTCACCGTCAAGTATATTCTCAACCAGCTGATTTCCTTCTGCGTGCCTCTGATTATCATCGGATTTATTGCCCCGTCCATTGTCAAGCTGGGGTCCAATGCCTCGCGGATGCTGGGGGTGGCCCTGGTCATCGCCTACGCGTCGTCTCTGGGCGCGGCGCTGTTTTCCATGGCCGCCGGTTACGCCATCATCCCCGGTCTCAACATCGTCTCCCAGGTGGACGGCCTCAAGGAGGTCCCCGAAGCCATTTTCCAGCTGGATATCCCGGCCATTATGCCCGTTATGAGCGCCCTGGTGTTCTCGGTGCTGGTGGGTCTGGCGGCCACCTGGACCGGCGCCCGTACCATTTCGGCGGTGCTGCAGGAGTTCCAGGAAATTGTGCTGAAGATTGTCACCAAGGTGGTCATTCCCATTCTGCCCATCTTTATCGCCTGTACCTTCTGCACCTTGGCCTATGAGGGCACCATCACCAAGCAGCTGCCCGTCTTCCTGATTGTGGTGATCCTGGTGATGATCGGCCATTATATCTGGCTGGCCCTGCTCTACGGCCTCGGCGGCGCCTACTCCAAGACCAATCCCCTGGAAGTGGTGAAGCACTACGGCCCCGCCTATCTCACCGCCGTGGGCACCATGTCGTCCGCCGCTACGTTGTCCGTGGCGCTGGAGTGCGCCCGCAAGTCCAAAACCCTGCGGCCGGATATGGTTTCCTTCGGCATTCCCCTGTTTGCCAATATCCATCTGTGCGGCTCGGTGCTGACGGAGGTGTTCTTTGTGATGACCGTCAGCAAGATTCTCTATGGTCAGCTGCCCAATCTGATGACCATGGTGCTCTTCTGCGTTCTGCTGGGTATTTTTGCCGTGGGTGCGCCCGGCGTCCCCGGCGGTACGGTCATGGCGTCTTTGGGTCTGATCATGTCGGTGCTGAACTTTGACGGCACCGGTACGGGCCTGATGCTGACCATCTTTGCGTTGCAGGATTCCTTCGGCACCGCCTGCAACGTCACCGGTGACGGCGCCCTGACGCTGATGCTCACCGGCTACGCCAAAAAGCACAACATTGCGGAAACCAATTTGAATTTCACCATGTAACGGAACTTGCAGCAGCCCCCTGCACGGCCAGCCGTGCAGGGGGTTTTTGTTGAAACGCGGCCGTTGGCCCGGAAAAGTCCCTCTATCGCACCAAACCATAAAAAGTTTGTCTCTGTCCAAGATAAGTATTGGTATGTATAACTGACCTTTTTATTCATTTTTTATGAACGCCCAATGAAAAGGAGCAAGGTGTATCGACCTTGCTCCTCCTATGGGATATACTATTCAGTTCAACTAATTGGAATTGGCTTACTTCTTCTTTCCAAAAAACAAGGGAATTGCACCAAATATAATTGCAACGACAAGAGATATCATCGTTTTGAAAAACACCATATGGGTGATACTCTTAAAGAATATTTCTATCGGTTCTGCTTCTAACTTAATTCTCATGCCAGGGATTGCAAAGCAAATAATCAAATAAGTTGAAATAAAGGCAATCAAAAACAACACTATGGATACAGTTTTCTTTTTCATACAAACACACTCCTTTGTCAAATACAAGTTTGTCTAACTGTTCCTTGTCTATATAGACGAAAAGAACAGCAAAAAGTTCCGAACTATGGCTATATTATAGCATACTTCGGTCTATTTGTCTCATTCCAAAAACGAAATTTAAACTTTTTTAGGGGCCGGCATCCCTGACGGCCCCGGATGGAATCCGTTCCGGACGCGTCAAGGATGCCGTGTCCTACCAACTGGGTACGCATTCGCCACGGCACGGCGGTCATCGGTTCCCAAACCCGCACGGACGGACTGCCCCGTATGGTTTGCGGGGCGGGTACGTCATCGGACGCGGTACGCGACATAAGGCCGCCGTCCACCACCCGCTGACGGGGTGTGGACGGCGGCCTTCGGCTTTGCCGGGGATTGCACCATCCGCGGATGGCGCTTTGGACGCTGGGATATTTCGCGCCTTGCGCGGCGCGGGTGTTTCGCCCGTTGCGACGGGCGACCGGGGCTTTGCCCCTGGACCCCAGAATTTTTTCGAGAAAAAATTCAGTAAAAGCTTTTGATTTTGGGTGCGGTGGTTACTGGGAGAGACGCTCCGCGACGGCGGCAGCCGTCGCACAATCCATGGCGTGCTCCGTCACAATCTCCGCGTCGTTCCGATGCCATCGATGAATCTGTGCCCGAGTAGCCAGCACAGACGACGCGCTGACGGAAAACTCATCCAGGCCCCACGTCAGCAGCAGCGGCGTCAGCCGCGGGTCAGCCGCCGCCTCGCCGCACATACCCACAGGGATTTTCGCGGCCTTGGCCGCGGCGATGACGCTGCGGATGGACCGCAGCACCGCCGGGTGCAGCGTATCGTACAGCCCCGCCACCTTGGCGTTGCCCCGGTCCACGGCCATGGTATACTGGGTCAGATCGTTGGTACCGATGGAGAAGAAATCGCATTCCAGTGCCAGCAGATCGGCAATCCAGGCGGCGGCAGGCGTCTCGATCATAATGCCCACGGAAATCTCCGCGTCGAACGCCTTGCCCTCGGCCTGCAGCTCTGTCTTGCACTCCTCCAGCAGCGCCTTGGCCTTGCGGATTTCCTCCACCGAGGTCACCAGGGGCAGCATGATTTTAATGTTTTTACCCACGGCACCGGCCCGCAGCAGGGCCCGCAGCTGGACCCGGAACAGGTCCGCCCGGTCCAGACAATAGCGGATGGCCCGATGGCCCAGGAAGGGATTCTCCTCCGGCTCCATCTCTAAGTAATCCACAGCCTTGTCGCCGCCCACATCCAGCGTCCGGATGATGACCTCTTTCCCCGCCATGGTCTTGGCCACGGCGGCATAGGCTTCGTACTGCTCCTCCTCCGTGGGGGCGGCGGTACGGTCCATAAACAGGAATTCGGTCCGGAACAGGCCGATACCCTCCGCGCCTGCATCGGCAGCGGCCTGGGCTTCAGCGGCGGAACCGATATTGGCGTACAATCCGTAGTGGTTGCCGTCGGCATCCACCGTGGGCCGGTCCCGATAGACGTTCAGCAGTTCCCGCTGGTGGAGATACTCGGCCCGCTTGGCTTCATACTGCTGCCGGGTGGTCTCGTCGAATTCGGTCAGCACCACACCGGCGGTGCCGTCCACAATGATGTCCTGGCCCTCGGCCAGGGTGTCCACCACATTGGCCACGCTCAGGACGGCGGGAACCTCCATGGCACGGGCCAGAATGGCCGAATGACTGGTGCGGCCGCCTACCTCTGTCACAATGGCGGCCACATGCTGGCGATCCATGCCCACGGTCATGGAGGGCGTCAGATCATGAACCACCAGCACCGTGTTTTCCGGCAGGCGGCTCAAATCGGTGGCCTCCCGGCCCAGGAGGATGGACAGCATCCGGCTGCGGATGTCACCGATATCGGTGGCCCGCTGGCGCATCATCTCGTCGTCCACCCCGGCGAACATGGCCATAAAGGACGAGCAGACCTGATCCACCGCGGCTTCGGCGCATTGGCCGCCGTCGATGCAGTCGGTCATCTGGGACTGCATAAAGGGGTCGCTGAGCATGACCACCTGTCCCGTGAGGATTTCCGATTCCTTTTCGCCCACGTCGGCGCGAAGGGATTCGGCCATGGCCGTGGTGGTCTCGGTAAACCGTTGGATGGCCGCCGTCAGGCGGCTCCGTTCGGTCTCCGGTCCCCCGCTGACCACGGCGGAATAGTCCAGGGAAGCCGGACGGACCGGCAGGACTTTACCCAGTCCGATGCCGTCCGACGCCCCGATGCCCTGCAAGGTCATAGGGTGTCCCTCCTGTGGGCGCTCAGCAGTCGCCGAGGCCGGACTCGATGAGCTCCACGGCGGCGGCCAGGGCGGCCTCCTCCTGCTCACCGTTGCACTGGACCTCGATCTCGCTGCCCTGCTTCATGCAGGCGGCCATCAGGTGCATAATGCTCTTGGCGTTGATGGCGGTGCCCTTGAACACGATGGTCACATCGCAGGGGAAGGCGCTCATCTTGGTGACGAACAGCTGCGCGGGACGCATGTGCATACCCTGGGGATTGATAATCTTGACTTGAGCGGAAACCATAGTAAATTCCTACCTTTCTTTTGTACAGGTTGTTAAGACTTCTTTTTCTTGAGCAGGCCCAGCAGGATGGTGCCGACGGCGGTACCCACCGCCAGGGCGATGAGGTAGCCCACCACATTGGTCATGACGGGGAACACGAAGATACCGCCGTGGGGTGCGGGCAGCGCGCAGCCGAAGGCCATGGACAGGGCTCCCGCCACGCCGGAGCCCACGATGCAGGCGGGCAGGACGCGGAGGGGGTCGGCGGCGGCGAAGGGAATCGCGCCCTCGGTGATGAAGCACAGACCCATGATGAAGCTGACGATACCGGACTTGCGCTCCTCATTGGTGAAGCGGTTGCGGAAGAAGAACGTGGCGCAGGCGATGGCCAGGGGGGGCACCATACCGCCCATCATGACGGCGGCCATGACGTCGGAGCCCTCGGAGGCGGACACGGCGGCCAGGGTGGACGTGCCGAACACATACGCGGCCTTGTTGAAGGGACCGCCCATATCAATGGCCATCATACCGGCCAGGACGATGCCCAGGACGATTTTGCTGCCCTCGCCCATGGATTCCAGACCGGAGTAAATGGCGGTGTTGATGAGGCCCACAATGGGGTTGATCAGGCACATAAAGAGACCGATCAGGGCCAGACCCACCACCGGGTAAATGAGGATGGGCTTGATGCCCTCCAGAGCTTTCGGCAGCTTGTCGCAGACTTTTCTCAGGGCCAGCATCAGATAACCGGCGGCAAAACCGGCGATCAACGCACCCAGGAAACCGGCGGACACGGCGGTGCCGGTGGGAGAGGAGAAGGTGGCGCCGGACACGGCGATGGCGCCGCCGGCGAAGCCCACCATCAGGCCGGGCCGGTCGGCGATGGACATGGCGATGAAACCGGCCAGAATGGGCAGCATAAAGTTAAACGCCACATTGCCCATGCTCTTGAGCCAGGCGGCCACGGGGGTGTTCATACCGAAGTTGGCGTAATCGATGGAGGGGTCGTCCAGCAGGAACGCCAGAGCCATGAGGATACCGCCGCCGATGACAAAGGGCAGCATATGGCTGACGCCGTTCATCAGCTGTTTGTACAGCTTCCGGCCGAAGGACTCATTGGTAACGCTTTCGGTCTTCTCGCCGGTGTGGTGGTAGATGGGGGCTTGGGGAGCCTCATGAATCAGTTCCTCCGGCTTATGGATGCCCTCGGAAACGGGGACCCGCAGAACGGGCTTGCCGTCGAAGCGGCTCAGCTCCACTTCCTTGTCGGCGGCGATAATGACGCCGTCACAGTTTGCGATTTCCTCGGCGGTCAGCACGTTTTTCGCGCCGCCGGAGCCCTGGGTCTCCACCTTGACGGCAATGCCCAGCTCCTTGCCCTTCTTTTCCAATGCCTCGGCGGCCATGTAGGTGTGGGCGATGCCGGTGGGGCAGGCGGTGATGGCCACAATCCGGGGGCCGCTCTTGGCTGCTGCAGCGGGTGCGGGCTCCTGGGCCGTCTCCGGTTTTTCGGGTGCGCCGAACTTGGCGGTCTCATAGCGGTCGATGACGGCCATAAAGGCCGCGGCGTCCGCCGCGCCGCGCAGTTCCGCGGTAAAGCTGGGGTCCATCAGCAGGACCATCAGGTGGGAGAGAATCTCCAAATGCAGGTCGCCGTCCATGGGGGCGGCAATCATAAAGAACAGATCCGAAGGCTGGCCGTCCATGGCGCCGTAGTCCACACCCTGGGTCAGGGTGCAGGCGGCCAGGCTGGGGGCCTTGACACAATCGCTTTTGGCGTGGGGCACGGCAATGCCCATTTCGATGGCCGTGGAGGTCTGGGCCTCTCGGGCCAGAATGGCCTCCTTGTAACCGGCCTTGTCGGACAGACAGCCGCCCTTGTCCTGGAGGTCCACCAGGAAATCGATCATGGCGGCCTTGTCGGCCACCGCAGGAGTGTGGAGCGCGATTTTCTCGGCGCTCAGCAAATCAACAATGCGCATGGGATAAGTACCTCTCTTTAAAAGGCGTCCAACAACGCCAGGATTTCCGTTTGGGTGGCCAGACCCTCCGTAAAGGCCGTGGCGGAACCGGCAGCAGCGCCCAGCCGCTGGGCGTAACCGTAGTCGAGCCGTTCCAGCCAACCGGCCAGGAATCCGGCCACCATGGAGTCGCCCGCGCCCACGGAGTTGCACACGGTCCCCTTGGGGACGCCCAGGCGGTGGCGGTTGCCGTGCTCATCCAGCAGCAGGGAGCCGTCCCCGGCCATGGACACCAGAACGTTCCGGGCGCCCTGCTCCTGGAGCTTGGCGGCACAGGCGGCAATGGCGTCGTCGGTGACGGGGGTCTCTCCGAAAATCTCGCCCAACTCCAGATTGTTGGGCTTGATCAGGAAGGGCCGGTACGGCAGAGCGCTGAGCAGCAGTTCCCGGGTGGAATCCACCACAAAGGCAATGTTTCGGTCACTGAGCCGGGCCAGCAGGTTTTTGTACACATCGTGGGACAACGCGGCGGGCACGGAACCGGAGATCACGAGAAAGTCGCCCTCGTGAAGGCCGTCCAGCTTCTGTTGCAGCTGGGAAAGGGCCTCGGGACCGATTTCCGGGCCGCGGCCGTTGACCTCGGTCTCCTTCCCGGCTTTCAGCTTGACGTTGATGCGGGTCATGCCCTCGTCGAGCCAGACGAAATCGGTGCGGATGCCCTGGGCCTGGAGCCCTTCCTCCAGGGCCTTGCCGGTGAAACCGGCCAGAAAGCCCGTGGCCACGGTGTCCACCCCCAGGTTGTGGAGGATGGTGGAGACGTTGATACCCTTGCCGCCCCACTGAATCACCTCTCGGGCCGAACGGTTGATGGCACCGGCTGTAAAGCGGTCCAGCCAGACCACATAATCCAGGGCCGGGTTGAATGTGACTGTGTAGATCAATGGGAAACCTCCTTGATGACCGTCTGTTCCAGATAGTCGGGGTCGGGCAGCCGTTCGGTGATGATGGTGGCCTTTTCCAGGGGCAGCACCGTCACCGCCGAGACCTTTTCAAACTTGGAGCTGTCGGCCAGGACATAGGTGAGGTAGGACTGTTCGGCGGCCTTGGCCTTGATGGCTGCTTCCTCCGGGTCTGGGGTGGTAAAGCCCTGGCGGATGGTGATGCCGTTGATGCCCAAAAACGCCTTGGTGAAGTTGTACTTCCCCAGTTCGGCCAGTGCCGTGGGACCGACGACGGCCCAGGTGCCGGGTTTCAGATAACCGCCGATGATGTAGGCCCGCAGCCCCATTTCCAGCATCCGATGGGCGCAGGCGATGCCGTTGGTGACAAAGGTGGCCTTGCAGCCGCCCAGATAGTCAATCATCCGCATGGTGGTGGTACCGGCGTCCAGATAGATGACGTCGTCATGGCTGATGAGTCCGGCGGCATATTTGGCAATGGCGGCCTTTTCAAACTGGAACAGCTGGGTCTTGGTGGGAACGTCAGGCTCCTCGCCCTGGAACTCACTGGCGGCCAGAACGGCGCCGCCGTGGACCTTGTTGAGCCGTCCCTGTTTGGCCAGGGCCGTCAGATCCCGGCGGATGGTGGCCTCGGAGGCCCCCGTCAGTTCACAAAGACGCATGACGCTGGCGGTCCGGGCGTCGCTGAGCTCCTGGAGAATCAGTTCAAAGCGCTTTTCAGCCAGCATGGTCTCCCCTCCTTTCCGGTTGGTCGGTTTTGATCGTTTTTTATCGAACCCAATGATAACACTAAATTCAATCATAGTCAATCTTTTTCAATCATTTTCCGACAAAAAATTTTTCCCCTCCCCTGCCCTGGGTCCCGCAGACAAAAACAGGGCGGGACCCGGAAAAAAGTTGGGTCCCGCCCTGGGGGGGCGTTGGGGAAAACATGGGGAACAATTATCCGAATTGTTGCAGAATTACCAGGATAATGCCATAGATCACGCTGGCGGAGATACCGAAAACGAGGACAGGACCGGCGATGGTGAACATCTTGGCGGCGACGCCCATCACCAGGCCCTCGGAGCGGTATTCCATGGCTGGGGATACCATGGCATTGGAGAATCCAGTGATTGGAACCAGGGTACCGGCTCCGGCCACCTTGGCGATATCATCAAAAACGCTCAAACCCGTCAGGAGCGCGCCGCAGAAAATGACGGTGATGGACGTGAGGGTACCGGCCGTTTCCTCGTCAAAGCCGACAGCCATCCAACCGGTGCGGATCAGTTGGGCAATGGCGCAGATGGCGCCGCCGATGAGAAAGGCAAAGAGTACGTTTTTGTAGCTGGGGGATGAGGGGGACAGACTGGAAACGTATTGGTTGTATTCTTTAGGGGACATTTGCTGCATGAAAACACCTCCGATGCCCCTAGTATCCCCAGTAAATTTAAAAGTTTTACTCGATACGCAAAAAAATCCGCAGGAAAACTTCCTGCGGATTTCTGTATCGAAGGATTAGTCCTTCTCCACCAGCTCGATGATAGCCATTTCAGCGGCGTCACCACGGCGGGGGCCGAGGCGGGTCACACGAGTGTAACCGCCGTTACGCTTGGCGTAAGCGGGGGCGATCTCGTCAAACAGCTTCTTGGCGACGTCCTCCTTGGTGATCCAGGCCAGGGCCTTACGGTAGGCAGCCAGGTCCTTCTTCTTACCCAGGGTGATCATCTTCTCGGCGATGGGCTGAATCTCCTTTGCTCTGTAGAACGTGGTCTCCAGCTTGCCGTTTTCGAACAGATAGGTGGTCATAGCTCTCAGCATCGCCTTCCGCTGATCGGTGGTTCTGCCGAGCTTACGAGTTCCGAACATTGATATTCCCTCCCTTTACAAGGTCACTTAGTTGTTAGAGTTGCTGTTGTCGTCGCTGGCCAGACTAAGACCCATCATTGCCAGCTTGTTCTGCACTTCCTCCAGCGACTTGCGGCCCATGTTGCGCACCTTCATCATATCCTCGCCGGTTCTGGAGATCAGATCCTCGACGTTGTTGATGTTGGCACGCTTGAGGCAGTTGAAGCTGCGGACGGACAGGTCCAGCTCTTCGATGGTCATTTCGAGCACCTTGTCGCGGTGGGACTCGGCCTTTTCCACCACCGTCGTCTTGCTGGCCACGGCCTCGGAGAGGTCCGTAAACAGACTCAGGTGATCGGACAGAATCTTGGCGCCAAGGGACACGGCGTCGCGGGCCGAAATGGTGCTGTCGGTCCAGACTTCCAGTGTCAGCTTGTCATAGTCGGTCATGTTGCCCACACGGGTGTTCTCCACCGTATAGTTCACCTTATACACGGGGGTATAGATGGAATCGATGGGAATCACGCCAATGACGCTCTGTGCGGGCTTGTTGCGGTCGGCAGGAACGTAACCGCGGCCATGGCTCAGGGTAATCTCCATGTTGAAGGTGGCGTCAGGGCCAAGGGTGCAGATGTGGAGATCCGGGTTGAGGATTTCCACATCGCCATCCACCTTGATATCGCCGGCACAGACCTCACACTCGCCGGAGGCGTCGATGTAAACGGTCTTGGTGCCCTGGCAATGGAGCTTGGCGATGATCTTCTTGACGTTCAGCACGATTTCGGTGACGTCTTCCTTGACGCCGGGAATCGTGGAGAACTCGTGCTGGATACCGGCGATCTTGATGGAGGTCGCAGCGGTACCCGGCAGCGAGGAAAGAAGGATCCGACGGAGAGAATTACCCAACGTGATGCCGTAGCCTCTCTCCAGGGGGTCCACGACGTACTTGCCGTAGGAACTGTCCTCGAGAGAATCGATACACTCGATGCGGGGCTTTTCAATTTCTACCATAATTTAAGATACCCTCCTTGTAACTCCGAAACAAAACTGTTTCGTTGCCATACTTCAGCTTACCAATTTGTGAGGGCGATGCGTTACTTGGAGTACAACTCGACGATCAGGTGTTCAGCGATCTCGAAGTCAATGTCATCCTTGGTGGGCATGGCAATGACCTTGCCGGAAAGGTTGTTCTTATCTCTGTCCAGCCACTTGGGAGCGGCGACGAAAGCGTTGTCCTCCTTCATCTTCTTGAAGCGGTTGTTGGAAGCGCTCTTCTCGCACACGGCGATGACGTCGTTCAGGCTCACCAGGTAGGAGGGGATGTCGACGCGCTTGCCGTTGACGGTGAAGTGGCCGTGGTTCACCAGCTGACGAGCCTCGCGGCGGGTAGCGGCGAAGCCCAGGCGGTACACCACATTGTCCAGACGGCGCTCCACCAGCTGCAGCAGGTTGTTACCGGTGTTGCCGCCCATGCGCTCGGCCTTCTCGTAGTACATCCGGAACTGCTTCTCCAGGATGCCGTACACGAAACGGACCTTCTGCTTCTCCTGCAGCTGCAGGCCGTACTCGGACTTCTTGGTTCTTCTCTGGCCGCCGGGGTTCTTGTTGGAGCTCTTGGAATAGCCCATGGCGGCAGGAGAAACGCCCAGCGTTCTGCAACGCTTCAGAATGGGTTGCGTATTTTTAGCCATAGTTACGTGATCCTCCTTTTAGCGATTAAACGCGGCGTCTCTTGGGAGGACGGCAGCCATTGTGAGGAATGGGGGTGACGTCCTTGATCATGTTGACCTCGAGGCCAGCGGACTGCAAAGCGCGGATAGCGGCTTCACGGCCCTGGCCGGGGCCCTTGACGTACACTTCGACGGTCTTCAGGCCATGCTCCATTGCAGCCTTGGCAGCGGTTTCTGCAGCCATCTGAGCGGCGAAGGGAGTGGACTTTCTGGAACCGCGGAAGCCCAGACCACCGGAGGAAGCCCAGGACAGAGCGTTGCCCTGGAGATCGGTGATGGTAACCATGGTGTTGTTGAAGGTGGAGCGGATATGCGCGGCACCCTTCTCGATGTTCTTACGTTCGCGGCGTCTCTTGACGACCTTCTTAGTAGCAGCGGCTTTAGCCATGACATATCCCTCCTTTACTTCTTCTTATTGGCGATGGTCTTCTTGGGACCCTTGCGGGTACGAGCGTTGGTCTTGGTACGCTGACCACGGACAGGCAGGCCTCTTCTGTGACGGGTGCCACGATAGCAGCCGATCTCGGTCAGTCTCTTGATGTTCAGCGCGGTCTCACGGCGCAGGTCGCCCTCGATGGTGTAGTTCTTGGCGATCTCTTCGCGGAGCTGAGCCTCCTGCTCGTCGGTCAGGTCCTTCACGCGGGTATCGGGGTTGATGCCGGTCGCCTTCAGGATGTCGTTTGCGCTCTTTCTGCCAATGCCGAAGATATAAGTGAGTCCGATCTCGATTCTCTTATCTCTGGGCAGGTCAATACCGGAAATACGTGCCATATTACTTCGTGCACCTCCTTAGCCTTGTCTTTGTTTGTGTTTGGGGTTTTCGCAAATAACCATAACACGGCCCTTGCGCTTGATGACTTTGCACTTTTCGCACATGGGCTTGACGGACGGTCTTACCTTCATACTGTAACCTCCATATGAGAAATACGTCTTATTTACTTCTCCAGGTGATTCTGCCGCGGGTCAGGTCATACGGAGACATCTGCACCGTGACCTTGTCGCCGGGGAGAATCTTGATAAAGTTCATCCGGAGCTTGCCGGAAATATGAGCCAATATCGTGTGTCCGTTGCCGATGTCAACGGAGAACATCGCATTTGGCAGCGCATCCGTTACGATGCCCTCAAGCTCGATTACGTCGTCTTTTGCCAAGTTTTTACCCTCCTTGGTTATGACTTTGGTTTTGATGGCGAAGTCTCGCCAAATCCCTGCGTAATTCGCTGTCGAGCACCTCTCCCCCGGCCCGCAGGCGTTGGGCGGAGAGGCAGTCGGTCCGTGCGATCAGTCGGACATGCTTCAGCTTTTTCCGTTTGGGATGAAAGAGTTTTCTGCACTTTCCGTCGGCCACGGCGGCGTAGGTTCCGTCGCAGTCCACGACAAAGAACCAGTCTCCCCGGTCGTGACCGGCCAGGGATTCCACCAGGTCTCCCTTGGAAATCTCCATACTAAAGCTCCTCGGTGACTGTGAGGATCTCCGGCTCACCGTCTGTGATAGCCACAGTGTTTTCGTAGTGAGCCGACAGCTTACCGTCTGTCGTCACCGTGGTCCATTGATCTTTCAGGACGCGCACATCGTATGTGCCCTGGTTTACCATGGGTTCAACAGCGATTGTCATACCGCGGACCAGCCGCGGGCCTCTACCTGGGGCGCCGAAGTTGGGCACCTCCGGCGATTCATGCAGCTTTTCGCCGACGCCGTGGCCGACGAAGCTGCGGACAACGGAGAATCCGTTGGCCTCCACATAGGACTGAACCGCGTGGGAAATATCGGACACCCGATATCCCTGGCGTGCAAACTTCATCCCCTCAAAGAAGCTCTGCTTTGTGACAGCGATGAGCTTTTCCGCCTCGGCAGAGATGCTGCCGCAGGCGAAGGTAGCGGCGCAATCACCGTGAAAACCGCCCCAATAGGCACCTACATCCACGCTGACAATGTCGCCCTCACGAAGGACCCGTCCGTCGGGAATTCCGTGGATCACCACATCGTTTACAGAGATGCAAGCGCTAGCGGGGTATCCTGAGTAGTTCAGGAAAGACGGCTTCGCGCCCTGCGACACGATATAATCGTGAACAGCCTTGTCGATCTCCATGGTAGTGACGCCGGGCCGGACCATGGATCCGGCCAGAGCACGGGCTCCGGCGGCAATTCTGCCGGCCCGGCGCATCACCTCGAGCTCACGCTCAGTTTTGACAGATATCATAGATCAGACACCTATCGCTTGAAGGATCGCAGCAGTGATGTCTGCGATGGGCTGATTGCCCTCCACCAGCTTGAGAACGCCCAGCTTCTCATAGAAGCCCTTGAGGGGTTCGGTTTCCTGGTGGAACACGCTCAGGCGGTTGCGGACCGTCTCGGGCGCGTCATCCTTGCGGATGGAAAGGGCCTGGCCACAGTGGTCGCAGATGCCTTCGACCTTCGGAGGATTGGCGGTCACGTGGAAGCTGGCGCCGCAGGCCGTGCAGACCCGGCGGCCCGTCATCCGCTGTTCGATGACCGCGTCCTCAATCTCGATGGACACCACACTGTCGAAGTGGATGCCCGCATCCTCCAGGGCCTGAGCCTGGGGGATGGTGCGGGGCATACCATCGAGGATATAGCCCTTCTGGCAGTCCGGCTGGGCCACGCGCTCCTGGACGATGCCGATGATGACTTCGTCCGGGACCAGTTTGCCCTGGTCCATAAAGCTCTTGGCCTTGAGACCGACCTCAGTGCCGTTTTTAATTGCTTCGCGCAGGATGTTACCGGTGGAGATGGTGGGAATGCCCAGCTGAGCGGCAATGCGCTCGGCCTGGGTACCCTTACCGGCGCCGGGAGCACCCAAAAGAATCAGTTTCATTGAGAATCCCTCTTTCGATTACTCCAGGAAGCCCTTGTAGTGACGCATCATCATCTGGGCTTCCAGAGCGCTCATGGTCTCACGGGCAACGCCCACGACGATGATGACGGAAGTACCGCCGATGGACAGCATGTTGTCCACCAGGGCGCCCAGAACGATGGGCACCAACGCGATGACAGCCAGATACAGGGCGCCGAAGAAGGTGATCTTGTTGATCACTTTGGAGATAAACTCCGCCGTGGGGCGGCCGGGCCGGAAGCCGGGGATAAAGCCGCCGTTCTTCTTCAGGTTGTTGGCGATCTCCACGGGGTTGTACTGAACCGTCGCGTAGAAGAAGCTGAACGCGATGATCAGCAGGAAATAAACCAGGCCATAGAGGAAGCTCTGGTTGCTGAACAGGTTGTCATAGAGCCAGCCGTCGGTGTTGCCGGTGAAGGCGCAGATGGTGGCGGGCAGCGAGGCGATGGACTGGGCGAAGATGATGGGCAGAACACCGCTCATGTTGACCTTGATGGGCAGATGGGTGCTCTGGCCGCCGTACATCTTGCGGCCCACCACGCGCTTGGCGTACTGTACAGGAATGCGGCGCTCGGCGTTGGTGATGAACACCACGAAGAGGACCAGCAGCAGGACGCCGATGACAATCAGCAGGGCCAGATACCAGGCCAGGGTACCGCCGGTGACACCGGTGATGATGTGGCTGATGCCGGCCGGCAGACGGGAAATGATGTTGGCAAAGAGGATCATGGAGATGCCGTTGCCGATACCGAATTCCGTAATCTGCTCACCGAGCCACATGACGAAGCAGGAGCCGGCGGTGAAGCTGAGGACAATGACCAGGCCGTAGATGAAGCCCGTGTGGAGCAGGAGGCCGGCATTGTTCAGCATGACGTAGTAGGCAAGGCCCATGAGGAGGCCCAGGCCCACGGTGGTGTAGCGGGTGATCCGCTGGATCTGCCGCTTGCCCTCCTCGCCGCCTTCTTTACTCAGCCGTTCCAACGCCGGGATGGCGATGGTCAGCAGCTGAATAATGATGGACGCGTTGATATAGGGCTGGATGGACAGCGCAAAGACCGTGGCCTGGGAAAAGGCCGAACCAGACATGGCGTTGTACAGGCCCAGGATGGTGTCGGAGAGCTGGGAGTTGAAATAAGAGGCCAGGGCAGTGATGTTGACGTAGGGAACGGGAACGGCGTTGCCCAGGCGGAAAATCAGCAGGATGAAGAGTGTAAAGAGGATCTTCTTGCGGAGCTCCGGAATTTTCCAGGCGTTGCGCAGAGTCGTAAACACCTTATACCACCTCTGCCTTTCCACCTGCCTCTTCAATCTTCGCCTTGGCGGATTCGGAGAAGGCGGCGGCCTTGACAGTGACCTTCTTGGTCAGCTTGCCGTTGGCCAGGACCTTCAGGCCGTACTTGCACTCGTGGAGGATGCCCTTTTCGATCAGAGCAGCCGCATCGACCACAGCGCCGTCCTCGAAAGCGTTCAGGGAACCGACATTGATAGCGGTCAGGGGTTTGGCAAAGATGTTGTTGAAGCCGCGCTTGGGAATGCGGCGGACCAGAGGCATCTGGCCGCCCTCGAAGCCAACGCGGACCTTGCCGCCGCTGCGGGCCTTCTGGCCCTTGTGGCCGCGGCCGGCGGTCTTACCGTTACCGGTACCGGTGCCGCGACCCTTGCGCTTGCCCACATGGGTGGAGCCGGCAACAGGTGCGAGTTCGTGCAGATTCATAGGTTGCGCCTCCTTACTTCTCTTCGGTGACCTGCAGGAGATAACCGATCTTAGCGATCTTGCCGCGGGTCTGCTCGTTGTCGGGCTGCACGGTCTCGTGACCGATGCGGCGCAGGCCCAGGGAGTTCGCGGTTGCAATGTGCTTTTCCAGTCTGCCGTTGAGGCTCTTGACCAGCTTAATCTTCAGATTTGCCATTCTTCAAGCCCTCCTTTAGCCGACGATTTCTTCCACGCTCTTGCCGCGGACGCGAGCCACCTCAGCGGGGCCGCGCAGGGACTTCAGGCCCGCCATGGTGGCCTTGACCACGTTCTGGGGGTTGTTGGAGCGCAGGCACTTTGCACGGATGTTGGAGACACCGACAGCCTCCATGACGGCACGGACGGTGCCGCCGGCGATGATACCAGTACCGAGAGGAGCGGGCTTGAGCAGCACCTCGCCGGCGCCGAACACACCGATGACCTCGTGGGGGATGGTGGTACCGTCCAGCACGATCTTGGTCATGTTCTTCTTGGCATCGGCGATGCCCTTGAGGATAGCCTCAGAGACTTCGGAAGCCTTGCCCAGGCCGTAGCCCACGGTGCCCTTGCCGTCGCCGACGACGACCAGAGCGGCAAACTTGAAGATACGGCCGCCCTTGACGGTCTTGGAGACACGGTTCAGGTAGACAACCTTCTCGATAAACTCGGGAGCGGAAGTCTCGCCGTTGTTGCGATCATTACGATTATAAGCCATTTTGTTTCTTCCTCCCCCCGTTAAAAGTTCAGTCCGCCTTCGCGGGCGCCCTCAGCCAGGGCGGCGACGCGGCCGTGGTACACATAGCCGCCGCGGTCAAACACGACGGTGTCGATGCCCTTGGCCTTGGCGCGCTCGGCGATCATCTGACCGACCTTCTTGGCGGCCTCGGCGTTGGAGCCGGTACCTTCAAAAGCTTTCTCCAGGGTGGATGCGGCAGCCAGGGTGACGCCGTTGACGTCGTCGATGATCTGCGCATAGATGTTCGCATTACTGCGGAACACATTCAGGCGGGGTCTCTCGGGTGTGCCGGAGATCTTGCCGCGCACTCTCTTATGGCGCACCAGGCGCTGTGCATTCGTGTTGGGTTTTCTTACCATTGTGGCACACCTCCTAATTATTTCTTACCGCCGGTCTTGCCTTCCTTGCGGCGAATGACCTCGGTAGTATACTTAATGCCCTTGCCCTTGTAAGGCTCGGGGGGTCTCTTACCACGGACCTCAGCGGCGAACTGGCCGACAACCTGCTTGTCGATGCCGCTGATGACGATCTTGTTGGGGGTGGGAGCGTCGATGGTGATGCCGTCGATCTCGTCCACAAAGACCTGATGGGAGTAGCCCAGGTTCATGACCAGCTGCTTGCCCTGCTTGGCCACACGGTAGCCGACGCCGTTGACGTCCAGCTCCTTGGAGTAGCCCTTGGTAACGCCCTCCACCATGTTGTGGATCAGGGTGCGGGTCAGGCCATGGAGGCTGCGGTGCTGCTTCTCGTCGTCGGGACGGGCCACGGTGATGACGCCGTCAGCGACGGTAATAATCATATCGGGATGAAATGCTTTCGTCAGAGTACCCTTGGGGCCCTTGACCGTGACAACGTTGTCAGCCTGAACGGTCACTTCCACGCCAGCCGGTACGGTGATAGGCATTTTGCCAATTCTTGACATAATGTTGTTCCTCCTTCTTACCAGACAAATGCGAGGACTTCGCCGCCGACGTGGTTGGCTCTCGCCTTCTTGTCGGTCATGACGCCCTTGGATGTGGAAATGATGGCGATACCCAGGCCCTTGAGGACGCGGGGCAGCTCGTCGGCGCCGGCGTAAACACGCAGGCCGGGCTTGGACACGCGGCGCAGGCCGGTGATGACCTTCTCCTTGCCGGGCAGGTACTTCAGAGCGATGCGGATAACGCCCTGGGTGCCGTCCTCGACAACCTGGAAGGACTTGATATAGCCCTCATCCAGCAGGATCTGGGCGATGGCCTTTTTCAGGTTGGAAGCGGGCACATCGACGGTTTCGTGCTTGGCCGAGTTCGCATTCCGGATTCTGGTCAGCATATCGGCTACGGGATCAGTGATTTGCATGTGTATACCTCCTGTTAGAAGTTACAGACCGTGGGGTCTGTGAAGACTCCAGGGTATCAGAGGAATGTGAATCGAAAGTGGTTTAGCACCCCGATTCCATCTTCCCCTGACTTCTGAAGCCTGTTGACGAATGTTACCAGCTGGCCTTCTTGACGCCGGGAATCTGGCCCTTGTAGGCCAGCTCACGGAAGCAGATACGGCAGATGCCGTAGTTGCGAAGGTAAGCGTGGGGTCTGCCGCAGATCTTGCAGCGGTTATAGCGGCGGGTAGAGTACTTGGGCTCAGCCTGCTGCTTCAGGATCATAGATTTCTTAGCCATTGTCGTTCCTCCAATCAAGCATAGAAGGGGGCGCCGACCATGGTCAGCAGCTCTTTTGCTTCTTCGTCGGTCTTGGCGGTGGTGCAGATGCAGATGTCCATACCACGGATCGCGTCGACCTTGTCGTACTCAATTTCGGGGAAGATCAGCTGCTCCTTGAGGCCCATGGCGTAGTTGCCGCGGCCGTCGAAGGAGTTGGGGTTGATGCCGCGGAAGTCGCGGACACGGGGCAGGGCCACATTAAACAGGCGGTCCAGGAACTCCCACATACGGTCGCCGCGGAGGGTGACCTTGACGCCGACGACCTGGCCTTCACGCAGCTTGAAGTTTGCCACGGACTTGCGGGCCTTGGTGGCGACGGGCTTCTGGCCGGTGATGGTGGCCACGTCACGGATGACGTTGTCGATGATCTTGGCGTTGTCCTTGGCCTCGCCGCAGCCGACGTTGACGATCACCTTGTCCAGCTTCGGAATCTGCATAACGCTCTTGTAGCCGAACTTCTTGAGGAGCGCAGGGGCGATCTCCTCATTGTATTTCACTTTCAGTCTAGCCAATGTTGTGCTCCTCCCCTTAAATGGTCTCGCCGCACTTCTTGCAGACGCGGTTCTTGGCGCCATCGGCAGCCAGCTTGTAAGCGGGGCGGGTGGGCTTGCCGCACTTGGGGCAAACGCGCATCACCTTGCAGGCGTACATGGGGATCTCCTTGCGGACGATGCCGCCCTGCTCGCCGGGTCTTCTGGCCTTGTTGTGAACGGTGGCGACGTTGATGCCCTCCACGATCACCTTGCCGCTCTTGGGCATGGTCTCCAGGACCTTGCCCTGCTTGCCCTTGTCCTTGCCGGACAGGACGACGACGGTATCATTCTTCTTAATGTTCATCAGTCGGTACCCCCTTAAATAACTTCGGGAGCCAGAGACAGGATCTTCATGTAATCCTTATCGCGCAGCTCTCTGGCCACGGGCCCAAAGATACGGGTGCCTCTGGGGTTCTTGTCTTCCTTGATCAGAACGGCAGCGTTCTCGTCGAAACGGACATAGGAACCGTCGGGACGGCGCACGCCCTTCTGGGTGCGGACGATCACGGCCTTGACGACCTCGCCCTTCTTGACCGTGCCGCCGGGCTGGGCCTTGCGGACGGAAGCAACGATCACATCACCGATGTTGCCGAACTTCCGCTTGGAGCCGCCCAGAACGCGGATGCACTTGATTTCCTTGGCGCCGGTGTTGTCGGCAACCTTCAAATAGCTCTCCTGCTGAATCATGGATTGTCGACCTCCTTACTTCGCCTTCTCGATGATTTCCACGAGTCTCCATCTCTTGTCCTTGGACAGGGGACGGCACTCCATCACCTTAACGGTATCGCCGATGCCGCACTCGTTGTTCTCGTCGTGGGCCTTCAGCTTATACGTTCTCTTCATGATCTTCTTGTACAGCTTGTGCTGCACGCTGTCCTCAATGGCGACCACGATGGTCTTGTTCATCTTGTCAGAGACAACAGTACCGACCCTGGTCTTGCGGAAAGCTCTGATTTCTTCCATGTTCGCTTACCTCCTTAGGCCTCGGGCCGAAGCGCCTTTTCGCGCAGAATAGTTTTGATGCGGGCAATGTCTTTCTTGACGCCGGCGATCTTCACGGGATTGTCCAGCTGGTTGGTAGCATGCTGCATACGCAGGAAAAACAGGTCCTTTTTCAGCTCGGTGAGCTTCGCCTCCAGCTCGGCGGTGGACATATTGCGGATCTCATTTGCCTTCATCATTATTCACCACCATTTCCGGAAACAGTGTCTTCCCGTGCGATGATTCTGCACTTGATGGGAAGTTTGTGCATAGCCAGACGGAGGGCCTCACGGGCCACTTCCTCGGACACGCCGCCGATCTCGAACATGACCTTCTGGGCCTTGACGACGGCGACCCAGTACTCGGGGGCGCCCTTACCGGAACCCATACGAGTACCCAGTGCCTTGCTGGTCACGGGCTTGTCGGGGAAGATTTTGATCCAGACCTTGCCACCACGCTTGGTGTAACGGGTCATGGCGATACGGGCAGCCTCGATCTGGTTGCCGGTGATCCAGCCGGGCTCCAGGGCCTGGATGGCGAAGTCGCCGTAGGCGACCTTATTACCGCGGGTGGCCACGCCGGTCATGCGGCCTCTGTGGACTCTGCGGTATTTCACTCTCTTGGGCATCAGCATCAGCGGTTACCTCCTTCGCGGCGACCAGCGTTGCGGCGCTCGCCGTTGTGATTGTTGCCATTGTAGGGTCTGCGGCCGTTGCGCTCGCCTCTGCGGCGGTCGCCGTCGCGGCGCTCGCGGCGGGCGGGCTCGGGGTTCTCGGTGCGGAGGGTGGAGTTCAGGACCTCGCCCTTGTAGATCCACACCTTGACGCCGATGCGGCCGTAGGTGGTAGCGGCCTCAGCGAAGCCGTAGTCGATGTCGGCGCGCAGGGTCTGCAGGGGGATGGTGCCCTCGTGATAGGACTCGCTGCGGGCGATTTCCGCGCCGCCCAGACGGCCGGAGCAGGCAACCTTGATGCCCTTGGCGCCCAGACGGGTGGCACGCTGCATGGCCTGCTTCATGGCGCGGCGGAAGCTGATACGCTTCTCCAGCTGAGCGGCGATGTTCTCGGCCACCAGCTGAGCGTTCAGGTCGGGGCTGCGGACCTCGACGATGTTCAGAGCCACGCTCTTACCGATCATGCCCTCCACCAGCAGGCGCAGGCGCTCGATCTCGGTGCCGCCCTTGCCGATGACGACGCCGGGACGGGAGCAGTGGATGTTGATCTTGACCTTCTGCTGGTTGCGCTCGATCTCGATCTTGGCGATACCGGCAGCGTACAGGGTCTTCTTCAAATACTTGCGGATGTTGTAATCTTCAACGATCAGGTCGCCGACTTTATCGTCACGGGCGTACCAACGAGAGTCCCAATCCTTGATTACGCCGACGCGCAATCCGTGGGGATTAACTTTCTGTCCCATAGCTACCTCCTGCTCAGTTCTTCTCGCTCACACCGATGGTGATGTGAGTGGTTCTCTTCAGAATGCGATTGAATCTACCCTGTGCTCTGGGCATACCGCGCTTGAGCGTGGGGCCGGGGTTGGCAACGGCGGTGGAGATATACAGGTTGGAGGCATCCATACCATTGTTGTTCTCCGCGTTGGCAACGGCACTCTTGAGGAGCTTCAGAACGGGCTCACAGGCAGCCTTGGGAGTCTGCATCATGTATGCAGTGGCGGTCGCAACGTCCTTGCCGCGGATCATGTCGCAAACGATCTTGACCTTGCGGGGGGACATGCGAAGATACTTCAGATGTGCTTTCGCTTCCATTCTAGCGTTCCTCCTTACTTATTAGTGGTCTTGCTGCCGGCGTGACCCTTGAAGGTTCTGGTGGGCACGAACTCGCCCAGCTTGTGGCCGACCATATCCTCGGTGATATAGACGGGAACATGCTTGCGGCCGTCGTGGACAGCGATGGTGTGACCGACAAAGGAGGGGAAAATCGTGGAGGCGCGGGACCAGGTCTTGAGAACCTTCTTGTCACCGGCCTTATTCAGCTCCTCGACGCGCTTGAAGAGCTCAGGCGCAACGAAAGGGCCCTTCTTGATGCTTCTGCTCATTACTGTTCCTCCTTACTTCGCGTTTCTGCGCTTGACAATGAACTTGTCGGTGCGGTTCTTCTTCTTGCGGGTCTTCAGGCCCATAGCGGGCTTGCCCCAAGGAGTGACAGGACCGGGACGACCGACAGGGCTCTTGCCCTCACCACCACCGTGGGGGTGATCGCAGGGGTTCATGACAGAGCCGCGAACGGTGGGACGGATACCCATGTGACGGGTACGGCCGGCCTTACCGAGGTGGATGTTCTCGTGGTCGATGTTGCCGACCTGGCCGATACAGGCGGTGCAGTTCATGCGAATGTAGCGAACTTCACCGGAGGGCATTCTGACCTGAGCCAGCTCGCCGTCCTTGGCCATGAGCTGAGCAGCGGTGCCGGCGGCACGAACCAGCTGGGCGCCGCGGCCGGGGTTCAGCTCGATGTTGTGGATGACGGTACCGACGGGGATGTTGGCGATGGGCAGGCAGTTGCCGGGCTTGATGTCGGCGCCGGCGGAAGCCAGAACCTTGTCACCGGCCTTGAGGCCCACGGGAGCCAGGATATAGCGCAGGGTGCCGTCCTCGTACTTGACCAGTGCGATGAAGGCGCTGCGGTTGGGATCGTACTCCAGGCGCTGAACGGTAGCGGGCATATCCACTTTGTCGCGCTTGAAGTCGATGATGCGGTACTTGCGCTTGTTGCCGCCGCCGCGATGACGGACGGTGATTCTGCCGTAGCTGTTGCGGCCGGAATGCTTTTTCAGGGTCTCGACCAGGCTGCGCTCGGGCTTCGCCTTTTTGTCAACGCCATCGAAAGCGGAAACGGTCATGTTTCTTCTGGACGGCGTATACGGCTTAAAAGATTTAATCGCCATTTTGCGTTACACTCCTTTTGAGAAATCTCTTAGACCATGCCTTCGAAGAACTCGATGGTCTTGGAATCGGCGGTCAGCTTGACCATAGCCTTTTTCCAGCTGGCGCGGCGGCCCACAGGGTAAGCGCCGGTGCGCTTCTTCTTGCCGTCCATGTTGATGGTGTTGACCTTCTCAACCTTGACGCCGAAGATTTCCTCGACAGCCTTGGCGATTTCGATCTTGTTGGCGTCGGGGGCAACCTGGAAAACGTACTTCTTAAAAGCAGTGTCCTCCATGGACTGTTCGGTGATGATGGGCTTGATCACGATATCGTAAGCGGTCTTCATTATGCGAACACCTCCTCAATCTTGGCCAGGGCAGCCTGATCGACAATGAACTTCTTGGCGTTCAGGATGTCGTAAACGTTGATGACAGAGGCGAAAGTGGTGGAGACGCCGGGGATGTTGCGGGCGCTCTTGATCACCAGCTCGTCGGCCTCGGCGGTGACGACGAGAGCCTTGCAGTCGGCGTCAACAGCCTTCAGGAACTTCTTGAACGCGGCGGTCTTGGGGGCGTCCATCTTGATGGCGTCGATGACCACGATGTTGCCCTCGGCGGCCTTGGCGCTGAGGACGGACTTCATAGCCAGTCTCTTGACCTTCTTGTTCAGGGTGTAGCTGTAATCGCGGGGCTTGGGGGCGAAGACGACGCCGCCGTGGGTCCACTGGGGCGCACGGGTGCTGCCCTGACGGGCGCGGCCGGTGCCCTTCTGTCTCCAGGGCTTGATGCCGCCGCCGGAAACCTCGGCGCGGGTGAGGGCGCTCTGGGTGCCCTGACGGCAGTTGGCCAGGTGATTCTTCACAACGTCGTGCACAACGGACTCGTTGGGCTCGATGCCGAAGATGGCGTCACTCAGAGTGACCTCGCCGACCTGGTTGCCGGCCATGTTCAAAACTTTAACGTTAGGCATTTAAAGCACTCTCCTTTCCTTAGCCTCTGGCGGAAGCCTTCTGCGGGTTACGACCGGAAGCCTTCTGCGGGTTCTTGCTGATGTCAGCGCCGGCCTGCTTGACCTTGTTGTTCTTGACCGTGCTCTTCACATAGACAAGACCGCCCTTGGGGCCGGGGATGGCGCCGCGGACAACGATCATGCCCAGCTCGGCGTCCACCTTGACCACGTCCAGGTTCTGGACGGTGACCTGCTCGACACCCATCTGACCGGCGCCGATATGGCCCTTGAAGATGCGGGAAGGAGTAGAGGTGGAACCCATGGAACCGGCGTGACGGTGAACAGGACCGCCGCCGTGGGTGGTGGGAGTACGCTGAGCGCCGTGGCGCTTGATGGCGCCCTGGTAGCCGTGGCCCTTGGAAACGCCGGTCACGTCGACCTTGTCGCCGGTGGCGAAGGTGTCAGCCTTGATGACGTCGCCGACGTTCAGTTCGGCAGCGTTGTTCAGCTTGAACTCCTTCAGGTGCTTCATCATGGCCAGCTCACCCTTTTTCAGGTGGCCGATTTCGGGCTTGGACAGCTTGGACTCCTTGACTTCCTCGTAGCCCAGCTGGACAGCGACGTAGCCGTCTTTCTCCTCAGTCTTCTTCTGAGCGACGACGCAGGGGCCGGCAGCGATAACGGTAACCGGGATGGCCTTGCCGCTCTCATCGAAGATCTGGGTCATGCCCACTTTTTTGCCGATGATTGCTTTCTGCATTAGTGTTTCCTCCTATTTAAGGTTATTGGTTGATTCCGAAGCCATTGGACTGCCTTGGAACCAACATGACCCGTCCGTCCATTTTGACGGACCGTGGCGGGCAGCTATAATATATACTGTATATTACAGCTTTATCTCAATCTCGACACCGGCCGGCAGGTCCAGGCTCATGAGGGCCTCGACGGTCTTCTGGCTGGGATCGAGGATATCGATCAGACGCTTGTGGGTTCTGCGCTCGAACTGCTCACGGCTGTCCTTGTACTTGTGTACAGCGCGCAGGATGGTGACAACTTCCTTCTTGGTGGGCAGGGGGATGGGGCCGGAGACAGCGGCGCCGTTGCGCTTGGCAGTCTCGACGATCTTCTCTGCACTGGAGTCGATGAGCTGATGATCGTAAGCCTTGAGGCGAATGCGGATCATTTTCTGGTTTGCCATAATTACTTGTTTCCTCCTTGAAACGTACTCAGTGTTCGTTGAGCCTGGGTACGGACGAGAATCTCTTATACGCTAAGCCGTGCGTATCATTCCGAGCGCATGAAAAAAGCCGACGAACGCCGGCTGCCCATGATCGGCGATATACGCTGTATCATGAGGTTCTCAGCCGCCCGATGACCGGACATACTCCGCGGAAGTTACCGTCCAGGACGCAATCTCCCACTTCATCGCATACTGCACCGGCCTTTCGACCGCGTGCCCACTCATAATACACGGTATCACCAACAATGTCAAGAGTTTTTCATAAAAAACTTACAAAATTTTTTCTGTATTTTCGTTGATTTGGCAGTTTACCGCGTTGCACCGCTCCCCTGCCGGTTTTGCATGCCATATATTATAATGTAGGGCGGGGACTTGCACCCGCCGCCGGTACGGGTTCCCGGAATGCACCGGTCATCGACACCCCCACTGCACGGACTGCCCTGCGTGGTTTGCGGGACGCATTCAGTATCGTACACCGTGCGATAAGGCCGCCGTCCGCCACCCGCTGACGGGGTGGGGACGACGGCCTTCGGCTTTGCCGGGGATTGCGCCATCTGCGGATGGCGCTTTGGGACGCTGGGGCGTTTCGCGCCGTGCACGGCGCGGGTGTTTCGCCCGCTGCAGCGGGCGACCGGTGCTTTGCCCCTGGACCCCAGAATTTTTTCGAGAAAAAATTCAGTAAAAGCTTTTATCGTTTTTGCTGCGTGTCATTCAGTGCGCCTGGACTGACCGGCGCACGTTGGCAAGAGCGGTCGGCGAGGAATGTTGCGTCAAGGCAAGGTGTGGATTCGCAGCCATACTGGATGTATGGCAAGAAGCCGCAGCGAAGCCTTGGCGCAACAGGCCCGGCGAGCGCCGCAGACACACGGGCGTCGGGCAGTCCTAAATTAGTAAGCCACGCCCCAATAAATCATCTTATCGGCCTTCTTACCGCAGCAGACGCAAGTCTCGCCCACCTTTTCCTGGTGCAGCGGCATGCAGCGGGACGTGACGCCCACTTCTTCCTTCATTTTCAATTCGCATTCCAGATCGCCGCACCACATGGTCCGGGCAAAACCGCCCTCGTTCTGCATAAACTCCTTGACCTCGTCCATGGTCTGGCAAGTCTTGGTATGCTCCTCCAGATTCTTCTTGGCGCGGGCATACATACCGTCATGCACAGCGTCCAGCAGCTTGGCAACCTGCTCCTCCAGCTCCGTCAGCGGAACGAAGACCTTCTCGCCGCTGTCGCGGCGGCAGATGCAGCACTGGCCCTTTTCCATATCCTTGGGGCCGATCTCCACCCGCAGCGGCACGCCCTTCATTTCATATTCGGCGGCCTTCCAGCCCATGGACTGGTCGGAATCGTCCATCTTGGCCCGGACGCCGGCAGCCTTCAAACGGTTCAGCAGGTCGGTGGCGGCGTCCAACACGCCCTCCTTGTGCTGGGCCACAGGAATCACGATGGCCTGCACCGGCGCAATGCGGGGAGGCAGCACCAGACCGTTGTTGTCGCCGTGGGTCATGATGATGCCGCCGATGAGACGGGTGGATACGCCCCAGGAGGTCTGGAACGGATTGTGCAGCTTGTTGTCCTTGCCCGTAAAGGTAATGTCAAAGGCCTTGGCGAAGCCGTCGCCGAAGAAATGGCTGGTGCCGCCCTGCAACGCCTTGCGGTCATGCATCATACACTCCACGGTGTAGGTGGCTTCCGCGCCGGAGAATTTCTCCTTATCGGTCTTCTTGCCCTTGACCACGGGCATGGCCAGCACGTTCTCCATGAAATCGGCGTAGATGTTCAGCATCTGCTCCGTCTCGGCAATGGCTTCCTCGGCGGTGGCGTGCATGGTGTGGCCCTCCTGCCACAGGAATTCCCGGTGGCGCAGGAAGGGGCGGCTGGTCTTCTCCCAGCGGAGGACGCTGCACCACTGGTTGTACAGCTTGGGCAGGTCTCTCCAGGAGTGGATGACGTTGGCGTAGTGCTCACAGAACAGGGTTTCGGAGGTGGGGCGGATGCAGTACCGCTCCTCCAGCTTGTCGCTGCCGCCGTAGGTGACCCAGGCGCATTCGGGGGCGAAGCCCTCCACGTGGTCCTTCTCCCGCTGGAGCAGGGACTCGGGAATCAGCATGGGCAGGTAGACGTTTTCGTGGCCCGTCTCCTTGAAACGCTCGTCCAGACCCTTCTGGATATTCTCCCAGATGGCGTAGCCATAGGGGCGGTAGATGAACATACCCTTGATGGAGGAATAATCAATGAGCTCTGCCTTTTTGCACACGTCGGTGTACCACTGGGCAAAGTCCACCTCCATATCGGTGATCTGTTCGACTTTTTTCTCTTTGGCCATGGTGTAACTTCCATCCTTTCGGGGAAAAGGCCCCGGTATTTTTCAAATCAGTGTTTACTATTATAACACGTCTGTCAATCCCTGCATAGGATAAACTACCATTTTTGCAGGAGGTAGCGCCATGGGAAGCGAGCTGCATTTTTACATCCACATGAAGCCCGGAGAACGGGTGGAGACGGACCTGACCCTGCCGCCGGACAGCGGAGCCATTCTCACCGGCGTGGTGCGGCGGGCCGACGGACGTCCAGCGTCCGACGCGGTGGTTCTGGCCCTGGACGGAGAGACGGGGGAACCCCGCTGTCACTGTGTCACAAACTGGGATGGCCGGTATGTGCTGGGGCCCCTGTCCCCTGCCCTCTATGAATTGATTGTTCACGACGGCAGCGCCCCGGTCCGCACCGTGGACCTGACCCTTTGAAGGGAGGATGTTATGGAACCATATACCATTGTACTGGACCCGACGGCGGCGGCTTTTTATGAACAGGTGGCCGTCTGGACGGGGCGCAGCGTAGAGCAGGTCCTGGCCGATGCGCTGTTTAAGCTGGCCGGGGAGCTGTCTCTGGAGGCGCTGCACCGGAAAAACACGCCGGGCGGTTGAGTTCCCCCAAGGAATTTGGTATACTATACGGTATAGCTTATACGAAGGGAACGAGCGATATGAAGTCCATCCGCGATCTCTATAAAATCGGCAAAGGCCCGTCCAGCTCCCATACCATTGGACCGGAGCGGGCGGCGCACCTGCTGAAAGAGCGGTACCCCGACGCGGACCGTTATACGGTGGTGCTGTACGGTTCACTGTCCAAGACGGGCCAGGGCCACGGCACGGACCGGGTGCTCCATACGGTTCTGTCGCCCACGCCCACGGAGATTGTCTTTTCCGATGAACCCTTGGGGCAGACGTATACGCACCCCAACACCATGGACCTGTACGCCTGGCACGGCGAAGAGCGGTCTCCCCGGCTGCGGGTGGAGAGCATCGGCGGCGGCGATATCCGGGTGGAGGGCTGCGCGGCCATGGAGCCGCCGGAGGTGTACCCGGAAAATTCCTTTGCGGAGATTGCGGACTTCTGCCGTCTGCGGAATCTGACGCTGTGGGAGTATGTGGAGATCAACGAGGGGCCGGAGATCTGGGACTTTCTGGCCGGTATCTGGCAGACCATGCAAAAGGCCATCGACGCGGGCATTGCCACGGAGGGCGTGCTGCCCGGCGGCCTGGGGGTGGAGCGGAAAGCGAAAACCCTCTATGAAAAGGTCATTGCAAACGAGTTTACAGCCCTGCGGGAATGCCGGATTGTCAGCGCTTACGCCTATGCCGTCAGCGAGCAGAACGCCGATTGCGGGACCATTGTCACGGCGCCCACCTGCGGCGCCTGCGGCGTGCTGCCGGCGGTGCTGCGGTATCTGAAAGAGCGGCGGCGGCTCACCGATGAAAAGGTGCTGCAAGCGTTGGCCGTGGCGGGCCTGTTCGGCTCCCTGATTAAACGGAACGCGTCCATCTCCGGGGCCGAGTGCGGCTGTCAGGCGGAAATCGGGTCAGCCTGCGCCATGGCGGCGGCGGCGGCCTGTGTCCTGTGCGATCTGAACACAGCCCAAACCCAGTACGCGGCGGAAATCGCGCTGGAGCACCATTTGGGATTGACCTGTGACCCCATTTGCGGTCTGGTGCAGATTCCCTGTATCGAACGGAACGCCGTGGCGGCGTCCCGGGCGCTGAATTGCCTGAATCTGGCCTTTATTCTGTCGGATACTCAGCGAATCACCTTTGATATGGTGGTCAAGACCATGTATGAGACGGGTATCCACCTGTCTCAGCAGTATCGGGAAACGGCAGAGGGCGGCCTTGCGAAGCTGTATGGACGCCGGTCCCGCCGATAACCACCCCCGTAAGCAAAAAATATAAAAGTTTTACTCGATTTTTTTCTTGTGGGGCTGCCCACCGCCCGTGTGTCTGCGGTGCTCGCCGGGCCTTTTGCGCCATGCCTGCGGTGCGGTTTCTTGCCATACATCCAGTATGGCTGCGAACCCACACCTTGGCCTGACGCAAAATTCCTCGGCGACCACTCTTGCCAACGGACGGCGTGCAGCCCAAAATCGCGGAGTCCAGAGGCAGAGCCTCTGGTCGCCCCGCGCACGGGGCGAAATACCCGCCCGTCGCAACGGGCGAAACCCCCGCGGCGTATGCCGCAAGGCCGCCGTCCCCACCCCTCACGGGGTGGTGGACGGCGGCCTTCCCGTTTCCCCCAAACCACGAACAAACTACCGTCCCACTCGTAGGGCGGGACCTGCGTGTCCCGCCGCTGGTACGCACCATCGACCATCCTGGACGTAGGGGCCGGCATCCCTGACGGCCCCGGACGGAATGCGCCATGGACGCGTCAAGGATGCCGCGTCCTACGAAACGGTTACGCATTCGCCCCCATGCGCCGGTCAACGTCATCTGCTGCGGCACGGCGGCACACGCAGGTGCCGCCCTACAAACATGGACGGATTGCCCCGCGTCGTTTGTGGGGCGGGTACGTCATCGGACACGGTACGACATAAGGCCGCCGCCCACCACCCGCTGACGGGGTGGGGACGGCGGCCTTCGGCTTCGCCGGGGGTTGCGCCATCTGCGGATGGCGCTATGGACGACTGGGGATTTCGCCCGCTGCGGCGGGCGACCGTGGGCGCTGCCCCCTGGACCCCTGCGATTTTTTGAAAAAAATCGAGTAAAACTTTTATATTGCGTTCGCGGGGAACTGCGTTATTCCCGGCAAATCTGCCCCTGGAGCCGCCGGTAATGCTTATCGTCGTACATCTCCTGGTCCGCCTGGGACAGCAGGGCATAAAAGCTGTCGCCCACCCGTTCTTTCCAGACAGAGCCCATGGCCATATCCACCCGGCCCTCCTGCTCGCTGACGGCCTGGACAATGGCGTTGAACGTCAGCCGGTCCACATCCTCGCACAGCACCATAAACTCGTCGCCGCCCAGCCGGAACACAGGCTGTCCCTGGCACCGTTCCACCAGGAATTGATACGCCCGCCGCAGCAGCGCGTCGCCGTGCTCATGTCCCAGGGTGTCGTTGATATGCTTCAGACCCATAACATCACAATAGAGAATGCCCACACTCTCCTCCGGCTCCATCTGTTCCAGCGTCCGGGCCAGACCGTGGCGGTTCAGGGCGCCGGTGAGCTGGTCATAATAGCTCATGCGCTCCAGCCGTCCCAGCAGGTCCCGCCGGTGGAACATACACAGGATAAAATTGCTCATGATATCCAGAATGGTGGAGATATGGTACAGATTATTGAGGGGCGGATTGTCCATGCCGAAAAAGCCCATCACCCGGTCGTGACTGACGATGGGGCAGGCAATCAGGCTGTGGATGGCCTGCGGCTGCAGCACCTGGTACAGCTCCGGCTCCTGCTCCCGGATTTCCTCCACATTGTAGAGAATCACATGCTCGCCCCGGTGGAACGCTTCATACCAGCGTCTCACCGCTTCCCAGGGCACCGCCTGGAGATTGGCCAGCTGGGACTCCACCCCCGGTTTGCACCATTCATAGGTGTTGGTCACGGTGTTGCCTTCGGTCCCTTCAAAGATGTACATACGGTCGCCGCCCAGCTTGCCGCCCATATAGCTGAGGAAGGCCTGGACCGGCTCCTCCTGATCGTCGTAGCAGCTCAGGGCCACCCGCAGCGCCTCGTTGAGGAGCTGTTCGTTGCTCTCGTAGGACCGGATGGTGTTCTTCTGCTGGGCCTCGGTGCTCATATCAAAGGACAGCTCCACCCGAATCCGCCGGTCCCCCTGGGGAACCATGGTATCCTTGACGGCAAAATGGCGCTGCAAGGCGGAATTGTAGTAAACCCACTCATAAAACGCCCCGCATTGCAGTTTGTCGTTGGTACAGAAGGGACAGGGCGTGTCGCGGCCCTGGAGCAGGGCGTAACACCTCTCTCCTTCCAACGGTTCGTCCGGCTCCAGACCGAAGCAGCGGCGGGCCTGCCCGTTCATATAGTACAGCTCATAAGTGTCCATATCGGCCATATAGACAATCTCATGGAGCGGTTCCAAAAACCTCTTCATCACTTCCAGCTGCGATTCCATGATACGCCCCCTGACATTCCGGAAAACCATCCGGCCTTCCTTTCCCGCACCGCGGCGAACTCCGCGGCATCTATGGTTCATTATAAACGACAACGCGAAAAAAAGCAAACCCGGAACCGCCTTTCCAGCGGTCCGTTTCAAGGGAAAATCGCGCCGTCCCGTACCGCAAAGACGGCACAGACGGCGCGATGGATATTCAATCGAGACAGCGGAGTTTCTGGCGGCCCTTCTGGGTGCGTTTCACTTCATACAGGACCTCGTCAGCCAGCTGGTACAGCTCGTCGAAGGTCCGGCGGCGGTGGCCGCAGACGCCGCCCACCGACAGGGTGGATTGGGCCGCCGGCCAGCGGCGCAGCATGGTCTGCCGGTATTCCTCAATCAGCGTGTCCAATTTCTGCCGTACCGGTTCCTCGTCGCCGCAGTTCACGGCAAAAACGGCAAATTCATCACCGCCCACCCGAAAGACCACATCGATTTTACGGAACCGCTCCTGCAGCAGCTGGGCCACGGTGCAGAGGGCCCGGTCCCCCTCCTCATGGCCGTACCGGTCATTGACCTGCTTGAAATTATCCAAATCCAGCATCAGGAACAGGTATTGTTCCGTCTGCTGCATCTGCTGTTCCATGCGGAGCTGGCCGCCCTTGCGGTTCAGGATGCCGGTCAGGGGGTCTGTCACGGCCTCGGTCTCCAGCGTGGCCTGGGCCTGCATCTGCCGGGTGATATCGATGATCACGCTGATGATGGCGTCCCGGCCGTCGGCCGACAGGGTCCGCCGTCCGATGTCGTGAATCCACAGATAGGAGCCGTCCTTTTTCAGCATCCGGTACTGAATCTCATACTGGTCGCCCAGATTGGGAATGGTCTCCCGTTCCCGGCTGACAAACGCCCGGTCATCGGGATGAATGCAGTTGAGGATGCAGCCGAAGATCTCCTGCTCAAATTCCTCGCAGTTGTCGTATCCCAGCATGCGCAGCATCCGTTCATTGGCCACATACAGGGGGAAACCCTCCTCCATGTATCCGCCGAGGATGCCGCCGGGCATGATCTGCCCGATGATCTCCAGCAAATCCAGCCGCGTCTCCCGGCTCAGGGATTCCACGCCGCGGGAGAGGAATTTCAGGGGAATCAGCTCCCCGTCCTCCAAAAAGAGGCTGGCTTCGGAGGCATGGAACATCTGAATCCGCAGGCCGTCGGGACGGCGGCACACGGCGGCGGTGACCCGCATGGGATAGCTGGCCTGCTGGCCGTCGGGCAGGGTCACGGTGGTTGCCAGATTGCAGAAGCAGTTCCACACGTCCGCCGCCTGCTGCCGCTGGATAAAATCGGTCAGGGAAAAGCGGACAGCCTGCCCCAGGGCGGCGAATTCCTCTTCCAGCAGACGCCGGAACGCGGCTTTGTCCATCGCCACTTCTCCCTCGCCGGAGCCGATGCTGATGATGCCGTCATCCACCAGCTCCAGCGTCCCCTCCAGATCGCGCCGCGTCAGATAGCGGCGGAAAAATTCTTCCAGCAGGTCCCGCACCGGTTCCCTGCCGGCGGACCATTCCTCAGTGTCCTGCGCCATGGTCGTCGCCTCCTTCTTGGGTCTGCCCGTCGCTGCGGCTGATGAGCCGGTACACGTCGCTGAGCTCCATGGGCCGGTAGTAGTAATAGCCCTGGATCAGGTCGCAGCCCGTATTGCGGATCATTTCATTTTCGTCGGCCCGCTCCACGCCTTCCATGCAGACGGTTTTGCCGAACTGGTGGCAGGCGTAGACGATACTGCGGATAAAATTCATCTTGGCTTCGGACTCGGTGGCCTCCATCACCAGGGACCGGTCCAGCTTGATGATGCTGGACGGATATTGGAGCAGCATCCGCAGGGACGAATAGCCGCTGCCGAAGTCGTCCAGCGCGATGCGCATGCCGAGATTCTGGCAGGCGTCCACAAAATCCAGCAGCTTTTCCGGTTCCTCGTCCAGGCAGCTCTCCGTCAGCTCGGCCACCAGGCCGCCGCCGCACAGGCCGTATTTCTGGAGGATTTTTGCCATTTCGGGCATCAGCAGCGGGTCCGACAGCTGCTGCAAACTGACATTGAAGGTCAAATAGAAATTGGGGTCATAGGCCCGCAGCCGCACGCAGGTACACACGGCCTGTTCAAAGACCCAGCGGCCCACCTCATGAATCATTTTTTCCTTTTCGAGAATGGGGATAAAGACGGCGGGCGATACGTTCTGATCCTCAAACCGCCACCGCAGCAGGACTTCGCCGCCCTTGGGCCGTCCCGTTTCGGCGGAGACCACCGGCTGCACCACAATGCGGAAGTGTTCCATATTGTGCTCCACGTCCCGCCGCAGGGCCATGGTCATATTGGACATCTGCCGGATGCGGCGGACGCTCTCCTCCGAGTAGTCCACATAGCTCAGACTGTTCTCCTGCTTGGCCACACGGATCAGGGAAATGATATTTTCCAGCAGGTCCCCCGGCTTCCAGCCGGGGCCGGGGTATTCCATGACGCCGAAGGAGCACACCTTCTGTCCGGCCACGCCCATGGTCTCGTAGCAGTCCACAGCGATGGTGCGGATCTGTTCCACCAGGGCCGGCGCCCCCTCTCCCATGCACAGGGGGTTGACGATGGCCAGGAACCGCATGCCCTCCAAACGGTAGAAGGACATCTTCCAGCACAGCCCCTCCATCAGGCAGTCCGTAAAGCGCTTGAGGAGCCGGTCGCCGTAGGCGCGGCCCTTGGTGCTGTTGATCTCCGTCAGACTGTTGAGGGAAAAGCCGATGACCACGGTTTTGGTCCCGTCCTTGCGCAGCTCCTCCAGCTGTTGGAGGGCGGCGTGTTCCCGGGGGAAGCTGGTGACCGGGTCCACCACAAAGTCGTTGTCCTGATGGGTCACGCGGCCAGAGAAAAACACCGGTTTCGTCTTGTCGGCGTTCCAGGTGAGAATGCCGTAGCAGCGAATCCATTTGCTGTTGCCGTGGGCGTCCCGGACCCGGTAGCGCAGGTCGTGGACCGAGCGCTTTTCCCGCAGCATACGGGAAAGATCCTGCCAGTAGAGGTCCTGGAACTCCGGCGTACTGATGCGCTTGGCCCACACCGTCAGCAAATCCTGCACCAGATTGCTCTGGAAGCCGAAGTCGTCACGCATATTGTCGGAGATGTAGAACAGTCCTTTCTGCATGTCGCCCATGTAGAAATAGCTGGAGCTGTTGTCCTGGGCCATGGACTGGACCATGGCCTCCATATCATAGGCCGCCGTGGCCATATAGCATTGCAAGGGCGTCTCCGGCGCGTGCTTGTCCGGTGCGGCGTCGCCGCCGTCGTCCATATCCCGCACCTTCCGGCGTTCCACGCCGGGCAGGCGGCTGTTCCGCCGGTAGTAGTCCCGCTTGTCCTGATACATGACCTGATCGGCCTGGGTGATCAGGTCCTCCAGAATCAGGGGCTGATCCTTGGACCAGGTGTGGCCGATGGCCATATGGTATTCATCCTGCCGGATGGCGTGGCGCAGCCGCCGCAGGGCCCGTTCAAAATCGTTCTCCGCCATGTTGGGGCACAGGGCGATAAACTCGTCACCGCCGGAACGGTAGATGAGCTGTGTGTCCACGGACTTGCGGATCAGGTCGTAGCAGTGGCGGATCATCCGGTCTCCGGCCTCATGGCCCTGGGTGTCGTTGATGCGCTTGAGACCGGTGATATCGCAGTAGAGGACGCCGGCGCAGTCCATGGACAGCTTGCCGTAGTATTCGGCCAGGGCGTTGCGGTTGAGGGCGCCGGTGAGCTGGTCGTGGTAGCTGAGCTCGTGGAGTTTGGCCAGCAGGTCCCGCCGCTTGAGCAGCGTGGACGCAAAGTAGCCCACCACCTTCAGCAGGGAGGTGATCAGACGGATCATTTCCGGTTCCGGATTGTCCACGCCGATAAAACCGACGAGCTTGCCGTCCTCCCGGATGGGACCGGCGGCCAGGGAGCGGATGTTCTGGGGCTTGAGAATGGCGTAGGTCTCGGGATACTCCTGCCGGATCTGTTCCAGATCGGGGATAATGATGATCTGGCTGTTGTCAAAGGAGCGGTACCACCAGTCCAGGGCCGGAGCCGGGACATTCTGGAGCACATCCATTTGAGGTGTGACGCCCTCGGCGCACCATTCATAGGTATTGTCGGTGATCTCCCCATGGAGTTCAAAGATATACGCCCGTTCACAGGAGAACGTTTGGCCGATGTAGGCCAGGAGCCGTTTGGCGGATTCCTCCGGGTCGGCGGAGGTGAACATCTGCTGGAGACACTCATTGAGGATGGTCTCGCTGCGGGCGTAATAGTAGGGCGTACCGCAGGTGGTCTCGGAATCCAGATTGATGGCGATTTCCACGCGGTAGCGCCGCCCGCCCATCTCCACCAGGCTGTCCTTGATGAGAAACCGCTGATTGAGCACGGGGTTTTTGTGGGTCCAGGAGACAAATTCTCCGGGCTGGAGCTGGGCGTTGTTGCAGAAGGAGCAGGGCTCGTCGCAGCCTTGCAGCACCTCATAGCACTTCCGGCCGCGGTACTCCTCATGGGTACGGTATTCCAGCGCGTTGCGCAGATGGCGATTCATATAGACCAGTTCGTTGGTCTCCATGTCGGTGACGTAGACCATCTCGTCCAGACTTTCAAAAAAGCTCCATTTTTCATTATCAGGCATACCGTATCCGCTCCTTCTCTCTTCGTATGCGTTCCAATTCCATGACGGTGCAGTCGGAATGGTATATTGTATCACCTTTTTCGGCTGCCCCATGGGGGCGGGAAAAGGTCTGAAAATCAAGTATGATACACGCGTCTGCGGCTATTATACCGCAGCCACAGGCTGGAAATCAAGGGGACAATCCGCCCCGGCGGACCCGGTGCGGCGCCACGAGGCTATTGAGAATTTATTGATGCAGTGTTATAATTGGAGAAATCCCCCTTAGGAGGTTCCGTCATGCGGGAATTACGCTATGGGCTGAAGCAGACCTTCCCCATTTTTTTCACCTATCTATTTATGGGCGTGGCCTTTGGCGTCATGATGGCCAAGGCCGGGTATGGGCCGCTGTGGTCACTGGCCAGCGCCTTTTTTGTGTACGCCGGGTCCCTGCAATTTGTCATGGTGCCGCTGCTGCAGGCCCATACGCCGCTGCTGACCATGGCGGTGATGGCGTTTTTCATCAACGCCCGCCATATTTTTTACGGTGTGGGCATGATCGACCGGTTCCGCACCATGGGCTGGCGGTTTCCCTATATGGTCTTCTCCCTCACCGATGAGACGTATTCGGTGCTCTGTTCCATCCGGCATTCCAAGGGGCTGGACCGGCAGCGGGCAGACTTTTTCATTGCCCTCTGTGACCATTGCTATTGGATGGCCGGTTGTTTTCTGGGGGGCTGGGCCGGTGCGCTGCTGCCGGTGGATCTGACGGGCATCGACTTTTCCGCCACAGCCTTTTTCGTGGTGGTGGCGGTCAACCAGTGGCGGCAGTACCCTCCCAAGCTGCCGGCCCTGTCGGGTCTTTGCAGCGCGGTGGTGTTTTATCTGCTGCTGGGCCCGGACTATTTTCTCATTCCGGCCCTGACGGTGAGTTTGGTGGTGCTGATTGTGCGCCGCCGCTCCGTCCAGGCCAAACTGGAGGCGTACTATGGGAAATAACGCATATGCTGCCGCCGTCATTGCCATTTGCGCCCTGGTGACGCTGCTGACCCGGGCCCTGCCCTTTCTGGTCTTCGGCAAACGGCCCCTGCCGGGGATGATGCGGTATCTGGGCAATGTGCTGCCCCCGGCCATTATGGTGATATTGGTCTGCTATTGCCTGCGGAACCTGAATTTTACGGCCTTTCCCTTTGGATTGGCGGAGATTCTCTCCTGTGTGGTGGTGGCGCTGCTCCAGTGGTTTCGGAAAAACATCTATCTGTCCATCTTGGTGGGAACTGTATTGTATATGGTGCTCATCCGCACGGTATTCCCCGCCTGAGCCGGTCTTCCATACTAATTTTATCATATCACAGACAGGAGAAAAATGGAACAAGGACGCATTGCAAATTCTTTGCAATGCGTCCTTGTTTTCCGTACACGGTTCCTGTCACGGATTCCGGTACAGATAGACCACAACAGCCATGGCGATCAACAGCAAAATCACCAGTGCAAAGACCAATCGATTGCCGATTTTCGCGGCATGGACCATCTTTTCCATCCATTGGTCGTCGTTTTCGTCCTCCTCCCAGGGGTCCCTATTGGGTTCCTGCTCCATTTACGTTCCCTCCTCAATGTCCATGGTGTCCAGCTCCGCCGCCGTCCGGCCGAACCGCTGGCCGTAGCGGGTCCAATAGGTGGTGGAAGCCCGCAAAAACATTCCCTTGGAAATGGGCATGGTACATTGGAGCGACACCGCCCGGCCCCGGGCCATGGCCCCGGCCAGCTTCCGCAGCTTCCGCCCCACCAGGAAGCGGAACGGCGTGTCCAGAATGGCCTCGCCGCTGCCGATGGCCAGCACGCTGCCAAAGGGGCAGCCGGTTTGTTTGCAGAACAGCCGCACCATATCCACAGCCACCCGGTTTTGTTCCGGCTCATAGAATCCGCAGTTGATGAGCACAGAGACCGTGGGCTTTTTCTCCCCCATGGACCGCTCCCACGCCTTCAAAAAGGACAGCAGCACCGTGGGCAAACCGTCGGCGTACAGGGGAAACACCAGCAAAACCTGGTCGGCGGCCCCGGCCTTGGCACACAGGGCGTTGACATCGCCCCGGAGCAGATGCTCCGTTTCGACCGCGCCGCGCCAGTACCGGCAAAAGGCTTCGGCATACCGTTTGGAGTTGGACCGGGGCGCACGGGGGCTGCCGTTGAGAATCAGCAGGTTCATTGGGCCAGCACCTCCTCCACCGTCTCGTCCAGCCGGTCCGCTGTGGTGAAATGGACCCGGACGGCGGTAAAATTCATATTTTTGGCGTTGCGCTCCACCAGACGGCGGAACAGATCCCGTTCCTCCTGGGTATCCGCGCCGTAAGCGACAATATCGGCCACCTTGGGGGCCACCTCCCGTTGGACGTGGTGGGTCTCCCCGTCCAACAGACGGATATAGGGTTTTTGAATGGGAATGGCCCGTTCCAGCATGGTTTTCATGGGTACATCGTAGCTGCCGTAGACTACGGCGCTGACGTAGAGCACCCGGCTGCTTTTGGCAATGCGGGGATAGATGGTCACGGCGTCGTCCCGGAGCACACAGCGACCGGGGGTTTTGGTCCAGCAGCCGAAGCAGCCGAGACAGGGGGCGATGGTCTGTTGGGACAGGTCCACCAGGTCCCAGCCCTCCGGCAGAGAAACGGTCAGAGGGCGGTCAGTGAGCAATAAGTTCATAGGCGCGTCCTTTCCAAATCGTTTTTTTATATCATATTACGCAGATAGGGTTTCGTCAAGCCCAGAATCATCACCGATCAAAAATAGATAAAGTTTTACTCGATTTTTTTCAAAAAATCGCGGAGTCCAGAGGCAGGGCCTCTGGTCGCCCCGCGCACGGGGCGACATACCCGCCCGCCGCAGCGGGCGAAATTCCCAGTCGTCCAAAGCGCCATCCGCAGATGGCGCAACCCCCGGCCAACGGCCATGGCCCCCGCCGCCGCCCCTGTGGGGGTGGACGGTGGGGGCCATCTGATTCGCTTGGCGTAGGGGCCGGCATCCCTGACGGCCCCGGACGAAATGCGCCATGGACGCGTCAGGGATGCCGCGTCCTGCGAAACGGTGACGCATTCGCCCTCATGCGCCGGTCAACGTCACCCGGTACCGCCGGGCCGATGTGGGCATCGGCCCCTACGAGCATGAACGGACTGCCACACGGTCAAAAGGGAGTGTCGTGCTCACGACACTCCCTTTTTCATCGGATATCACGCGCCGAGCAGCGCGAACCCTGCCCGCATTCCCAGGCGATACGCCAGGGCGAAGCTGCCAATCAGCAGCAGCATGCTCCCATAACCACCAAGGAATCCCGTCCAGAGACGGCGGCGGTTGCAGCTTTCGTAGGGGGTTTTCAGTTGAATCACCCCGTCCGCCATGGCGGGCAGCAGCAGGAGCAGCCCCCAGAGCAGGGGCGGATGCCAGACGGCGTACAGCGCCGCCGACAGGACAAAGCCCAGCAGCATTCCCGTACAGCGGGCGCAGACGGGAAACTGTCTGCCCCGGAAGAAAAAGGAGCGGTCCGGCCTGCAATGGCAGCCGCAGAAAATGGGCAGCCAACGGTAAAGCCACGATATCATGGGTCACACGGCGACAGCAGACACTGCCGCCGCCATCAACACGACATTGAAAATCAGTGTGCCGATGGACAGCAGCACATTGACGCCGGTACCGATGAGGGCGCCGATGCCGCTGACCCGTGCGGACTTGGGCTTTTCCTGCCGCCAGACCAGAAACAGAATCAGGCCCACAATGGGCAGGAAAAACGAGAGCACGCCCCAGCCCAGACTGCCGCTGTCGTTCAGGCTTTCGCCGGAACCGGACTGGGCCACGCCGCAGCGGGGGCAGATCACCGCCTTATCGGAAATGGGTGCGCCGCAGTTTCTGCAATATGCCATACTCTCACCTCTCCTTTGGGATGGTTGCTGTTTGACCGCCGGAAGCGTTTCCATCATCAATAGGAATAGGTTCCGACAGAGATGGCCGCGCCGAGACCCAGTGCGAAGAGCAGCACGTACACCACAATCCAGAAAATGACGCTGATCAGAGCGCCCTTACCGGCAGCCTTGGCGGTCTTGGGCTTGGTGTCCTTCCAGACCAGGAACAGAATCAGACCCACGATGGGGACGCAGAAGCCCAGCAGGCCCCAGCCGAAGCCGCCGTTGTCGGCCTCCTGTACGCCGCTGTTGTTGACGGCTACGCCGCAGTGGACGCAGACCGCTGCCTTATCGTCGATCTGAGCACCGCAGTTCTTGCAATATGCCATAGTAATCTCCTCCGTTTTTTCAATGTTTGTTTTTCCTCATGTCAACCGGATGCCACCCTGTACCGGCGGCCGGTTGTTCCGAGGTCAGTGTATCATATCCTGTCGATTTTTGCAATCTTTTTCCTATCGTCTTGCTGTTCTTGAAAAACTCCATTCCAAGACTCATGTTTTTTCCCGCCGCTGGCAATACTACGGGCAGAAAGGCGGTGAAATCTTGCAAACGTTTCATTGTAAACCCCGGATTTTTTACGGCGACGGCGCGTTGGAGCAGCTGGGCCGCTGTCAGGGCCGTTCGGTTCTGGTGGTCACGGACCGGTATTTTGCCCAATCGGGGCTGGCCCAGGCCGTGGGCAGCCGGGTGCCGGGGGCGTCGGTGACGGTGTTTTCCGAGGTGACGCCGGACCCGTCGGCGGAGCTGGCGGCCCGCGGCGCGGCCCTCTGCGCCCGCAACGGTCACGATGTGCTCATTGCCCTGGGCGGCGGCAGTCCCATGGACTGCGCCAAGGGCATCGTCTATGTACAGGAGCAGCGGCCCCTGTTTATCGCCATCCCCACCACCTCCGGCACCGGCAGCGAGGTGACCAGTTTTTCGATTCTCTCCCACAACGGCGTCAAGCACCCCATTGTGGACGACGCCCTGCTGCCCGACTGGGCCATTCTGGACCCGTCGCTGTTGCAGCAGCTGCCCCAATCTCTCATTGCCGACGCGGGCATGGACGTGCTGGCCCACTGTCTGGAAGCCATGGCGTCCAAAAATGCCTCCCCCTTTTCCGACGGCTACGCGGCCATGGCGTTCCGCTGGTGTTATCAGAACCTCTCCCGCTCCTTTGACGGCGATCCGTCGGTGCGCGGTACGGTCCACGCCGCCGCCACCATGGCGGGACTGGCCTTTGACCATGCGGGCCTGGGCATCAGTCACGCATTGGCCCACGCGTTGGGCGGCCGGTTCCATGTGGCCCATGGACGGCTCAACGGCATTTTGCTGCCCGCCGTTTTGGAGTACAACGGCGCCGCCTGTCTGGGCCAATATGCGGAGCTGGCACGGGTGGCGGGCATCGAGGGCGGCACGGAGCGGCTTTTGCTGCGCAATCTGATCACCGCCCTCCGGCGGCTGCGCCGCCGCCTGCATCTGCCGGAGACGCTGACGGCGGCGGGCATTGCCCCGGCGGACCTGGACAGCGCTTTGGACGCCCTGGTGACGGCGGCCCTGGCGGACCCCTGCTGCCAGACCAATCCCCGGACCCCCACCCGGCAGGACCTGACGGACCTGCTGCGGCAGGTGCGCTAGATGGAGCGGGCGCTGCTGTCGGTGGGGCTGGATATCGGCACCAGCACCACCCAGATGGTGCTGTCCCGGCTGACGGTGGAGAACAAGGCGTCGGCCTTTGCCGTGCCGGATTTGGCCATCACGGACCGGGAAATCATCTATCGCTCCGCCATCCACTTTACGCCCCTGCGGTCGGACACGGTCATCGACGCCGAAGCCATCCAGGCCATTGTGGACGAGGAATACCGCAAGGCGGGCATTGACAAATCGGCCATTGAGACGGGGGCCGTCATCATCACCGGCGAGACGGCCCGCAAGGACAACGCCAGACAGGTGTTGTCGGCCCTGTCGGGCTACGCCGGGGAGTTCGTCGTGGCCACGGCCGGCCCGGACCTGGAGGGCATTCTGGCGGCCCGTGGGGCCGGGTGCGACGAGTATTCCCGAGAGCACGACACGGCGGTGCTCAATTTTGACATCGGCGGCGGCACCGCCAACGCCTGTCTCTTTGACCGGGGCCGCTGTGTGGATACGGGCTGTCTGAATGTGGGCGGGCGGCTCATCAAGTTGGACGAAAGCCACCATATCACCTACGTTTCCCCGGTGCTGGACGGTCTCACGACCCTTTCTGTGGGCCAGCCCGTGACGGAAGCGGAGTTGCAGCCCGTGGCGGACCTGCTGACGAAAGCGCTGGAGGAGGCCGCCGGACTGCGGCCCCGGACGGAGCTTTCTCAAAAGCTCACCACCAATCGCCTCCCTACCGTCCCGACAGGTTCTCCGGTGCTGTCCTTTTCCGGCGGCGTGGCGGATATGATCTACACGGACGCGCCGCCCCCCTGGGACGCCTTTGGCGACATGGGCGTGATTCTGGGCCGGACCATCGCCCGCTCCCCCCTGCTGCAAGGGCCGCACATCCGGCCAAAGGAGACCATCCGGGCCACGGTGGTGGGGGCCGGAAGCCACGCCACCACGCTGTCGGGCAGTACCATCGCCTATGAGGGCGTGGACTTTCCTTTAAAGAATCTCCCGGTGCTGTCCCTGACCGCCGAGGAGACGGCGGGCACTCCACAGGAGGTTGCACAGACTGTGGAGAAAAAACTCCGCTGGTTCTGGGACGATGGCGAGCCGTCGCCGGTGGTGCTGGCCTTTCCGGGGCAGCACAGCCCTGATTTCCAGACCATTGAGCGGCTGGCCGAGGGACTTTTATCCGGCCTTGCCCCGTTGCAGCAGGCGGGCTTGCCCCTGCTGGTGGCGGTGACGGCGGACATGGCGAAGGCCTTGGGTCAGGCCATGCTGTGCCGGATGGCCCAGCCCCGGCATCTTTTGTGCATGGACGGCTTGACCATGGAAACGGGCATGTATCTCGATATCGGCTCCCCCGTGGGCAGCGCATTGCCCGTGGTGGTGAAAACATTACTATTTGATCGGTGAGGTGTAGGAATTGAAACTGCAAACGACGCTCTTTGGCAAGACATACCAGTTCCGCGATTTGCGGGACGTCATGGCCAAGGCCAACGAGGAAAAATCCGGCGACAAGCTGGCAGGCATCGCCGCCGAGGACGCCCAGGAGCGGGTGGCGGCCAAGGCGGTGCTGGCGGAGATCCCCCTGCGGGACCTGTACGAAAACCCCGCCGTCCCCTATGAGCAGGACGAGGTGACGCGGCTGATTATCGACGGCGTCAACCGGACCATTTACCAGGAGATTGCCGGATGGACCGTGTCCCAGCTGCGGGAATGGCTCCTGGACGAGCGGACCACCGGCGACAAAATCCGGCGGATTTCCCGCGGCTTGACCGCCGAGATGATCGCCGCCGTCGCCAAGCTCATGAGCAATCTGGATTTGGTGTACGCCGCCTCCAAAATCCGCGTCACGGCCCACTGCAATACCACCATCGGCCTGCCCGGTACCCTTTCCTGCCGTCTCCAGCCCAACCACACCACCGACGACCCCGACGGTATCATGGCGTCTCTGCTGGAGGGTCTCACCTACGGCGCAGGCGACGCGGTGTTGGGGCTGAACCCGGTGGATGACAGTGTGGAGAGTGTGGAGCGGGTCCTGAAACGCTTTGACGAAATCCGCAACCGCTGGGAGATTCCCACACAGATCTGTGTGCTGGCCCATGTGACCACCCAGATGGAGGCCGTCCGCAAGGGTGCCCCATCGGATTTGATTTTCCAATCCATTGCGGGCAGCCAGAAAGGCAATGAGGCGTTTGGCTTCGCCGCCGCCCAGATCGAGGAGGCCCGCCAGCTGATGTTGGAGCAGGGCACCTGTGAGGGGCCCAACGTCCTGTATTTTGAGACAGGCCAGGGTTCGGAGCTGTCCAGCGAAGCCCATTACGATTGGGACCAGGTGACCATGGAAGCCCGGTGCTATGGCTTTGCCCGGCCGTTCCAGCCCTTCCTGGTCAATACGGTGGTGGGCTTTATCGGCCCCGAGTACCTCTATGACGCCCGGCAGGTCATCCGGGCCGGTCTGGAGGACCACTTTATGGGCAAGCTGACGGGCATTCCCATGGGCTGCGACGCCTGTTACACCAACCATATGAAAGCCGACCAGAACGACATTGAAAATCTGGCCCTGCTGCTGACCTCCGCCGGATGCAATTACTTTATGGGCATCCCCCACGGCGATGATATTATGCTCAACTACCAGACCACGGGCTTTCATGAGACGGCGGCGCTGCGGGAGATCTTCGGTCTCACGGCCATCCCGCCGTTCCAGAAGTGGCTGGAGGACATGGGCTTTGTGGAAAACGGCAAGCTGACGGCCCGGGCCGGTGACGGCTCCATTCTCTTGGCATAGGAGGGGACGAGATGAACAAGGAAGAACTGAAAGCCATGGTGGCCCAAATGCTGCGGGACATGGGCCAGCATTCCGGCAGCGCCGCGCCCGCCCATTCCGCCGCCCCGTCCCACAGCGACGGAGCCGTGGACGACCTTTCCAAAATCGACCTGCGCAAGCAGTATCTGGTGGAGAACCCGGCCAACGGCCCGGCCTTTCTGGCCCTGAAAGCCAAAACCCCCGCCCGCATCGGCGTGGGACGGGCCGGGGCCCGGTATAAGACCGTCACCCTGCTGCGGTTCCGGGCCGACCACGCCGCCGCCCAGGACAGCGTGTTCTCCCAGGTGCCGGAATCCTTTTACAAAAGCAACGATCTGGTCTACGTCAAGACCAAGTGCGAGGACAAGGACGAGTATTTGACCCGCCCCGACCTGGGCCGCCGCTTTGACGAAAAGAATCAGGCCATTATCAAGGAGACTTGCGGCCACCATCCCAAGGTCCTGCTGGTCATCGGCGACGGCCTCAGCTCCGCCGCCATCGAAGCCAACGCCATGGACTGTGCCCGGGCCATCCGTCAGGGCCTGAGCGCCTACGGCATCGAGCTGGGCAAAACGCTGTTTATCCAGTATTGCCGCGTGGGCGCGTCGGACCACATCGGCTCTCTGACGGACGCGGAGCTGGTCTGCATGCTGGTGGGCGAACGGCCGGGCCTGGTGACCGCTGAATCCATGTCGGCCTATCTCACCTACAATCCCCGCATCGGCGTGCCGGAGTCGGCCCGGACCGTGGTTTCCAATATCCACCGCCAGGGTACCCCCGCCGTGGAAGCAGGCGCCCACATTGCGTCTCTGATCCGGCAAATGCTGGAGAAGAAATGCTCCGGCGTGGCCTTTCGCCAGGGGGTGGGCCAATGACCGGTGATACCCTGCCCGTGGAGATTCTGACGCTGCAATTGATTGCCAACGTCTCCCCGGATCTGGCCCGGCGGCTGGGTCTGGATTCCCGTCACAAATCCATCGGCCTGCTGTCCACCGACTGCGACGATGTGACGTATATGGCGCTGGACGAGGCGACGAAAAAGGCCGCCGTGGACGTGGTCTACGCCCGCAGTCTCTACGCCGGCGCCGCCAACGCCTCCACCCGGCTGGCCGGTGAGGTCATCGGCATTCTGGCCGGGCCCAGTCCGTCGGAGGTGACGGCGGGTTTGCAGAGCGCCGCCGATTTTCTCCGCTCCGGCGTGGGGTTCCAGACGGCCAACGATCAGGGGGATGTGGTATATCTGGCCCACTGTGTCTCCCGGACCGGCTCCTATCTGTCGAAGGTGGCCAAGGTGCCCCAGGGCGAGGCCATCGCCTATCTGATTGCCCCGCCGGTGGAGGCCATGGTGGCATTGGACGCGGCGCTGAAAGCGGCGGACGTCCGGATGACCGCCCTTTTCGCCCCACCCAGCGAGACCAACTTCGCCGGTGGACTGCTCACCGGCACCCAGAGCGCGTGTATCGCCGCCTGTGACGCCTTTGGCGAAGCCGTCCGGGCCGTGGCCGCCGCGCCGCAGAGTTATGGAGGATGAGTATGGAACTGGACAAGGATTTACGCTCCCGGCAGGAAGCCCGGGAGCGGATTAAACAGGCCAAGGCCGCCGCGGATATTCTGGCTGGGTTCAATCAGTCCCAGGTGGACCGGATTGCAAAAGCCATCTGTGACGCCGGTATGGCCCACGCGCAGGAACTGGCCGAGCTGGCCTGTCGGGAGACGGGCTTCGGCAACGTCCCCGACAAAACCATCAAGAACCAATTCGCCGCCCAGACGGTCTATGACGCCATCCGCGACGAAAAGACCATCGGCATCATCGCCGAGCACCCGGAGCAGAAGCTGCTGGATGTGGGCGTCCCCGTGGGCGTCATTGCGGGCATCGTCCCGTCCACCAACCCCACGTCCACGGTCATCTACAAGTCCATGATTGCCCTGAAGGCGGGCAACGCCATTGTCTTCTCCCCCCACCCCAACGCGGCCAAGTGTACGCTGCGGGCCGTGGAGATTGTGGCCGAAGCGGCCAGACAGGCCGGATGCCCCGATGGAGCCATTTCCGCATTGCCCACGCCCACCATGGCGGCGGTGGAGGAATTGATGCGCCACGATCTGGTCAAACTGATTCTGGCCACCGGCGGCCCCGGCATGGTCAAGGCCGCCTATTCCTCGGGCCGTCCGGCCATCGGCGTGGGCGCGGGCAACGGCCCGGCCTATATCCAGCGGACCGCCGACGTGCCCAAGGCCGTGGCCGCCATTGTGCAGTCCAAGACCTTTGACAACGGCACCGTCTGCGCCTCGGAACAGAGCGTCATTGTGGAGCAGTCCATGGAGCAGACGGTCCGGGCCGAGATGCAGCGCCAGGGCTGCCACTTCCTGGACAAACAGCAGGCCGACCGGCTGGCCGGATTCCTGTTCCGGCCCAACGGGGCCATCAACGCGGCGGTGGTGGGCAAGACGGCGGCGGAGATCGCCCAGCTGGCGGGTCTCAGCGGCGTGCCGTCCACGGCGAAAATCCTGGTGGCCGACGCCAAGGAAGCAGGCCACGATCAGCCCTATTCCAGAGAGAAGCTCTGCCCCATTCTGGGCTTTTTCGTGGAGCGGGACGAGGATGCGGTGCTGGAAAAATGCTGTCAGATTCTCCGCAACGAGGGCAGCGGCCACACCTTCTCCATGCACACCAAGGATGAAGCCGTGGTGCGGCGGTTTGGCGAGAAGATTCCCGTCTCCCGCTTCCTGGTCAACACCCCGGCCACCTTCGGCGGCATCGGCGCGTCCACCAATCTGTTCCCGGCGTTGACGCTGGGCTGTGGAGCTGTAGGCGGCAGCTCGTCGTCCAACAACATCGGTCCTCTGGACCTCATCAACATCCGCCGCATTGCCTGGGGCGTCTCCGACGGCGTCCCCCGCAGCAGCGGCGCCACCGCCGCCCCCGTGTCCTCTGCCGCCATGGTCTCCGACGATATGGTGGAAGCACTGGTGAATAAAATTCTGGCAAAACTGCAATAAGTAACGGATAAAGGAGCGTTTACAACATGGCTAACACAAATGCACTGGGTATGATTGAAACAAAGGGACTCGTTGGGGCCATTGAAGCCGCCGACGCCATGGTGAAATCCGCCAACGTCCAGCTGGTGGGCCGCGTCCAGGTGGGCGGCGGTCTGGTCACCGTCATGGTCCGCGGCGACGTGGGCGCGGTGAAGTCCGCCACCGAGGCCGGAGCCGCCGCCGCCGAAAAGGTGGGCGAAGTGGTGTCCGTCCATGTGATTCCCCGCCCCCATGCCGAGGTCAACGGCATTCTCCCCTCCGGCAGCGAAGGCGGCGAGGCGTAAGCCGTGGCGCTCTTTACGGAGAGCAGCGTCCGGGCCTGTATCCGGGTGAAAGACGGCCGCCGGGTGTTCTATTTAGGCCCCGGCGACCGCCTGACCCCGTCGGCCCGGGAGTGGCTGCGGCAGGAGCGCATTGAGATCGTCCAGGGGGAGCAGCCCAAGCCCAAAACGTATGAGACCCTCTTCGGCGGGACCCTGACGGAAAAACCGGAGCATATGACCCATCTGCGGGGCAACATTCTGGTGTTCAAGGACCATCCCCGCATTGAGTTCCGGGGCCAGATCGACCTCCTGGAAGCGGAGTTGCTTCTGGCCCAGCGAACGGCCATGGCCGATGGCCGGGAGGACATGGCGGACCATCTCCAGGAGATACTGGACTTTGTCCGCAGTCTCATCCGGGCCGACGTGCTGGACGAGCCGGTGCAGCCCCTGCACATTCTGGGCCTGACGGTGGAGGAATTGCGGGAGCGGAGCCACGCACCACAAAAATACTACGGTCAGAGCCATTTTATGCCCTCCCGTCACGACGCCCCCACCCTGCTGGCCATCAACAAGGTCCGCACCGTCATCCGGCAGGCGGAGCGGGCGGCCTACAAAGCCTTTCGGGATGAAAACGGAGCGGTCCGCCGGGACGACATCATTTTGGCCCTGAACCGGCTTTCCAGCCTGTGCTGGATCTTGGAGATTCAACTGAAAGCGGAACAAAAGGAGGTGGAGCCATGAATCTGGTGGATCGCGTCACGGACGAAGTCTGCCGCCGTCTCTTTCTGGAGGTGGAGGCGTCGGGCCGTCACGTCCATCTGACAGAGGAGCAGGCCCAAACCCTGTTCGGCCACAGTCTCACCAACGTGCGGCCCCTGTCCCAGCCGGGTCAGTACGTCTGTGCCGAGCGGGTCACCCTCGTGGGCCCCAAGGGCAAACTGGAGCGGGTGGCCGTTCTGGGACCGGCCCGGAAGGAGGCCCAGGTGGAGGTCTCCCGCACCGACTGTCACACCCTGGGCATCGACGCCCCGGTGCGGCTCAGCGGCCATGTGGAGGGCACGCCGGGCATCACGCTTTTGGGCGACCATGGACAGGTACAGCTGAACCAGGGCGTCATGGTGGCCCAGCGCCACATCCATATGACGCCGGAGGACGCGGCCCTGCACGGTCTGAAAAACGGCGATACCGTCTCTCTCCGTTGCCTGTCGTCCCGGCCGGTGATTCTGGAGGGGGTGTCGGTGCGGGTCAGTCCCCAGTTTGCCACCTTCGCCCACATCGATCTGGACGAGGCCAACGGCTGCGGCCACAAAAAGGGGGACCTGGGGATGATTGTCCATGGTTGAAGAACAAATCGTCGAAGAGGTCCTGCGGCGTCTGGAGGTGTCCGGACCCCGTGCCCTGCTGATTGGCCAGCGGCCCGCCGACAGTCTGGGCTATGGGTTCACCAGCCATGCCCCCTATGACGCGGTGCTCATCGGCTCTTTGACGGCGGAACAGCTGCTGCACTTTTCCGACAGCCGGGTGCTGGACGCCCTGCTGACGGGGATGCCGGTCTATCTCTACGAGGGCGGTCTCACCTACCGCCGCCACAGCGCCACGGCCAACCGGGCGTTGTGGGGACGGCTGACGGCGGCGGAACGGACGCTGCGCCAGTGGGGCGTCCGGTTTTACGGCGGGAGAACCGGCGGCAGCGGCGGCCATACGGTCATCACCGCCGCCCGGGCCCGGCAGCTGCTGGCCCAGAATCAGCGGCCCCCGGCGGGGGCGGTGCTGACGCCCATGGCCCGGGAGCTTTTGGAGGGAGGCGGACTGTCATGAAAATCGCCACAGTGCTCTGTTCCGTCTGGGCCACCAAAAAGTCCCCCGGCCTGCTGGGCCACCCGCTCCAGCTGGTTTCCACCGAGAATGGACAGCTGGTGGCCGTGGACCTGGTGGGGGCCGGTGTGGGAGACAAGGTGCTGCTGAGCTTCGGCAGCGCGGCCCGTATGGAAAATCCCCACGCCCCCGCCGACGCGGCCATTGTGGGGATACTCGACCAGTTGGAGGAGTTGGAATCGTATGTCCATCAATGAACTGATTGTTTACCTCATGGTAATTTTCATGGTGCTGGGCGCGCTGGACCGGATTTTCGGCAACCGGTTCGGCCTGGGGCCCCAGTTTGAAGAAGGCATTCTGGCCATGGGCTCCCTGGCTCTGGCCATGATCGGTATTATCTCTCTGGCCCCGGTGCTGGCCAATTTGCTGCGGCCGGTGCTGGGTCCCGTGTTCCGGGTCTTCGGCGCGGACCCGGCCATGTTTGCCGGTTCCCTGCTGGCCTGTGACATGGGCGGTGCGCCCCTGGCCATGGAGCTGACGGAAAACCGGGACGCCGCCCTGTTCAGCGGCATCATCGTGGGCAGTATGCTGGGTCCCACCATTGTGTTCACCATTCCCGTGGCCCTGGGCATCCTCAAGCCCGAGGATACCACCTATCTGGCAAAGGGCGTGCTGGCGGGCATCATCACCATTCCCCTGGGCAGCTTTGTGGGCGGTCTCGTGGCGGGCTTTCCCATCGGCATGGTGGCCGTCAATCTGATTCCCATTGTGATTTTCGCGCTGCTCATCGTCTTAGGGCTGTGGAAATTTGAATCGGCCATGATTAAGGGCTTTTCGATTTTCGGCCGCATTGTTCTGGCGGTCATCACCATCGGCCTGGCCGCCGCCATCATCGAAAAGCTGACGGGCCTGGTGGTCATCCCCGGTATGGCCCCCATCGAGGACGGCATTACCGTGGTGGGCGATATCGCCATTGTCCTGGCCGGTGCGTTCCCCCTGGTGTATGTCATTACCAAGGTGTTCCGCAAGCCCCTGATGAAGCTGGGCAGTCTGCTGGGTATGAACGACGTGGCCGCCGCCGGACTGGTGGCCAGTTTGGCCAACTCCATTCCCATGTTCGGCATGGTGGAGAAAATGGACCGCCGGGGCAAGATTTTGAATATTGCCTTTGCCGTGTCGGCGTCCTTTGTCTTCGGTGACCATCTGGGCTTTACGGCGGGCTTTGCCCCGGAAATGCTGACTTCCATGATCGTGGGCAAGCTGGTGGGCGGTGTAACGGCCATTGCTGTGGCCCTGTTTCTGACGAAAAAGGAGGCGGCCCATGGATAGGGAAACCATTCGTAATCTGGTGCTGGAGGTCCTGCGGGAGCAGGACGATTCCCAGCGGGTCCGGTCCGTTCCCCTGCCCACCCTGTCGGTCCGGCCCCAGGACCGGCTGGACACGGGCAAGCCGGGAGACCATGTCTATACCCGGGACCTGTTCACCCTGAACCAGAGCCCCCGGCTGGGGGCAGGGCTCATGGAGATGAAACAGACCACCTTTGACTGGACGCTGACCTATGACGAGATCGACTACGTCATTGAGGGGCGGCTGTCCATCCACTGTGACGGCCGGACGGAAACCGCCGGCCCCGGCGAAGTCCTGTTGATCCCCAAGGGGAGCAAGATTCAGTTTGCGGCCCCGGACTTCGCCCGCTTCCTCTATGTGACTTACCCGGCCGACTGGCAGAGTTCGAGCTAGTCAAAACACGGTTTTGACCGGCTCGAGCGCGACTGAAACGGTACGCCGTGATCGTCGGTACTGGGTTTGTCTTCATATAGATCGGCCCCGGGCAATCGCCCGGGGCTCAGTCTGTCAAAAAAACGCAAGCACTGCCGCGACAGAGCAGCAGGGGGTGTGTGCGGGGGACAAAAAGTCCCCTGCACCAATTTCAATAGACCGAGAATTCAACTTTCTCGAAAGTGAATTCTCGGAGCTGGTCAAAAACACTTTTTTGACCAGCTCGGCCCCGGGCAATCGCCCGGGGCTATTGCGCTTTGGGGATGTGGACTAGGCAAATCCGCAAAAGTATGGTATACTGACGGTGCAACAGGAACTTTTTTCCCAATTTTCGACAATACACAAGGAGGGATTTCCATGAAATCCATATGGTTGCGCCTATTTGCGCTGGTGCTGGCCCTGGGCCTGCTGACGGGCTGCGGCGCTTCGCCCACGGCGGAGCCCGACGACGCGCCCACCAAGGACAGCGCGGCGGAGAAAGTGCCCACGGAGACCACGGAGGACAGCGACGATGTGCAGCAGGAGCTGGCTGAGGACGAGATTCCCGACATTGCCGTGGTGGAGGAGGCGGAGGCCACCTTGTATCTGCCCAACGACAACGCCGACGGGTTTGAAACGGTGACCGAGACGGTCCAGACCAATCCCCAGGGCCTGGTGGACGCGCTGATAGCCCATGACGCCCTGCCCGAGGGCGTGACGGTCAATGACTTCCGCATGGAGGACAACGGCACCGAGACCACCGAGGGCGAGGGCGACGATGCCAGCGTCAGCTATACGCCCGGCGACAGCCAGATTTTCCTGGATGTGTCCCAGGCCTTTGGGGACGCGGCATCCACCACCGGCACCGCCGGAGAGACCATGCTCCTGGGCAGTCTGGTCAATACCATGCTGACCTATTACAACGCTCAAACGCTGACGCTGACCGTGGAAGGGGCCGTGCTGGAAACGGGCCATAACGTCTACGACACCCCCTTTACCATGATGGAACTGGAATAACGTTTTTTTTGGGGCTTCTGGGAGCCCCAAAAATTTTTTAAAAAACCTCTTGCATTTTTTGAAATTCGTGCTATAATATCAGAGCAGTCAAGCGACGGAGGCTTAGCTCAGCTGGTTAGAGCGCCTGCTTCACACGCAGGAGGTCGATGGTTCGAGTCCATTAGTCTCCACCAAATGATAAAAAATCCGAACCTGTTATGGGTTCGGATTTTTTGCATCTATGTATAAAAATCATACCGCTTTCGACGGGGACCGGACTGTGTTGGGCCGGTCCCCTTGCTTTTTCGTGGAAAACCGTATAAAATGAATCTGAAAAACGCTTGGAAGCAACGGGACACAGCAAACCGCTGTTTCTGCCCGGTTGAACCCCTGTTCCAGTGAGAGGAGATACCCACGATGAAACGATGGAAACAAACCCTTGCACTGCTGCTCTGCGCGGTGCTCTGCTTCACCACTCTGTCCGCCAGCGCCTTTGCCGCGGAGAACTGGCCCGAAAAGACCGACCCCATCGCAGCCTGCTTCACCAGCGGTTCCAGGGATTCCGCCACAAGTACCGGCAAGTTCCCCGAATACAGAAGCGGACGCACCACTTGGACACTGTCCAACGGTGTGCTGGTCATCAGCGGAACAGGCTGGGCATCGAATTCCAATGACAAGCTCTTTGACGGCAATCCCTATATTGAAACTGTCATCGTCAAAGACGGTGTGACCGGAGTGGACTCCGGCATGTTCAAAGACCTGCCCAACTTCAAAAACTATATTGTTATGAATAACAGCACAGACATTCGTGCCAGTGTACAGGATTGCCCGCTTATGGACAATTTCATCATCGGCGCCAATCTGGAAAACAACCCGATGCACAGTCTCAAGCGCGAAGCCTATGACTACATCAAAGTCACCGCAGGCGGTGTCACCGGCGTGACGGGCGGCGGCGTCTCCGTTGTGCAGCCCGTTGCCATCGCCAACCGTGTATTCATCAGCAGCGCGTTCAGCGATTTCAATACTGCCGTCACCGATGCCAAGGCGCTCATTGCCGGGATGAAACTGCCTGTCTCCGCGCTTGCCCTGCTGCCCGTGGAACTGGGCGGCACATTCAGCGGCCCCTTCGTCAGCAATTGGGCACAGACTATTGTGACCAGTGCTGAGAACCGCGGCCTCATTCCCGGCGGTCTGGGCGAGGATTACACCCGACAGATTACCCGCGCCCAGTTTGCCGCCCTGGCTGTACGGACTTATGAAACGCTCACCGGCACCGCTTTAACCGTAAAAGACACCTCGGACTTTGCCGACTGCACCAGCACCAGCAGCATGGATGTGTACAAGGCCTATGACCTGGGCATTATGAACGGTTACAACCGAGCGGACAGACGTTGGGAAACCTATATCGGCCCCCACGACCCCATTACACGGGAGCAGGCAGCCACCATGCTGGCCCGTCTGGCCCAGGTTTTGGGCAAACCCCTGTCCAAAGCCGCGTCCACTCCTTTTATCGATGGCGTCTCTGACTGGGCAAAGGACAATGTATCCAGGGTCTACAACACCGGTATTATGACCGGTACCAGCGCCACCACTTTTTCCGCAAGCTCCAACTTTACCATTGAACAATCCATTATCGCCATGGTCCGTATGGCGGACTATGTCAGCTGACTGTCCGGATACAGTGACGCCCCCGTGGAACAGATTCCACGGGGGCGATCTTATTTCACTTTGACATTCTCGAAATTAACGGAAGCCATTGGTTCTTTATTCCATTTTGGAGCCGCAATAGGGGCAGTACTCCCCGTTGCTGCGTCCCAGGTGCTTTTCGCAGTAGGGACAGCGGTAAAACAGCAGATTGAATATGGAACCCCCGCATAACACAACAAACCCCAGCACAATGAGCGGCGCACGGTTGAGCCACATCCCCAACAGCAGGATCATGCACCCGGTCACGGCAATTCCAGCGATCACTTTTCGGACCGTGCGCGGCGATTCATACCACATGATGCCACCTCCTGTTGCAAATCAAAGCAGCGGTTTATTCCATTTTTTTGCCGCAATAGGGACAGTATGCGCCGGTACTGCGGTCCAGGAATCTTCCGCAATGGGGGCAGCGGTAGTACGCGAAATGGATAATCAGTCCCGCTATCACCAGCAATACCCCTATCACGGTCAATGCAGTCACTTCCACCATAGCGCCCACCAGAGCCAGTACCGCTCCGACTGCAAACGTTCCAAATACGATTTTTCAGACGGTACGCGGTGAATCTTTCCACATGGTCCCACCTCCTGACACAAATTGAAGCAAAGGGAGCAACACCCCGCATGGCGTGTTCCAGATTGTTATTCATCGAATTTTGGCACCGCAGTGGGAACAAAACACACCGGTGACACGGTCCAGAAATTTCCCGCAAGCGGGACACCGGTAGTACCGCAGATGAATGACCAACCCCACCAGCAGAATCACCACGCCCACGGCCCAGAGCAGCATGCTTGTGAAGCACACCCCCAGCAGCAGCACGCCGCCGCCGGACAGATATAATCGCATCACAATGGCTCGGACGGCATGCAGAGAATGTTTCCACATGGTACCACCTCCCAGTCCTTTTTTCAGTATACCATGATTTTCTCCGCCCTGCAACGCAGAACCCCTGTCACCTTCTTCCCTGCCGCCGCCTATACTGGAAGGAGCGTATTTTTGAGAAAGCAGGGATTTATATGATTTATTCTGAGGATTGCAGCCGGTGCCGCTGCCCCTGTCCATGCCGCTGCTGCCCCGGCGGGACCGGGCCGACGGGCCCCACGGGCCCCCAAGGGCCCAGCGGCCCAACGGGGGCCACCGGAGCGACGGGCGCAACGGGGCCGACCGGTGCGACAGGCCCCGCCGGACCCATGGGACCGACCGGACCAACGGGACCCGCCGGAAGCGGCAGCGGCCCTACCGGCCCAACGGGTCCCACCGGTCCCCAGGGCATCCCTGGACCTACCGGCCCCACCGGTCCCCAGGGCGTTACCGGGCCTACCGGCCCCACTGGTCCCCAAGGTATCGCCGGTCCCACAGGCCCTACAGGACCCCAGGGCATTGCCGGACCTACCGGACCAACTGGTCCCCAAGGCATCACCGGACCTACCGGTCCAACGGGTCCCCAGGGCGTTGCCGGGCCGACGGGAGCGACCGGTCCGGTGGGTCCCCAGGGCGTCCCCGGACCCACTGGCTCCACAGGCCCCCAAGGTATTACCGGTCCAACGGGACCCACAGGCCCCACCGGTTCCCAGGGCGTTACCGGGCCAACAGGCTCCACCGGACCCCAGGGCGTCACAGGACCAACCGGCCCCACAGGCCCGACGGGGGCAGCGCCGGAGGATGTGTTTGCCTCCTATTTTAACTTTCAGTATCCCATGGTCCGTAATACTCTGTTGGACCTGATTCCCGATATCACGGACCCCACGGGCCAGATCACCCAAACCGATTCCCAGCGCATTGCGTTGCAGCCGGGCTATTATCTGGTGTCCTATAAGGTGTCGGCCATTTTCACGTCGCCCAACTATTTGCAGGTGACGCCGTCGTATAACGGGGCGTCGCGCCTGGAATACGGCGTCTATTTTGCCGCCAATGCCGCCGGGTCCAGCGCCTGCGGCTCGGGATTTTTTATCATTCGTGCACCCGCGGCCACAGTGTTGACCTTTACTTATAGCGGCTCCGCCGACGCCCGGGACGGGGAAGCCAATGTGACGATTCTCAAGTTGAATCGCCCCCTGTGATTAGACGCAAAATATAAAGGTTTTACTCGATTTTTTTCAAAAAATCGCGGAGTCCAGAGGCAGGGCCTCTGGTCGCCCCGCGCACGGGGCGAAATTCCCGCCCGTCGCAACGGGCGAAACACCCGCGCCGCGCACGGCGCGAAACACTTTAAGCGTCCCAAACCGCCATCCGCAGATGGCGCAATCCCCGGCAACGCCGAAGGCCGCTGTCCCCATCCCATCGCGGGTGGTGGACGGCGGCCTTATGTTGTACCGTGTCTGATGACGTACCCGCCCCCAAACGAAGCGGGGCAGTCCGTCCACGTTTGTAGGGCGGCACCGGTTTGTGCCGCCGTGCCGTACTGGGCAACGTTGACCGGCGCATGGGTGCGAATACGTAACCGTTTTGTAGGACGCGGCATCCTTGACGCGTCCATGGCACATTCCATCCGGGGCCGTCAGGGATGCCGGCCCCTACACCCAGCAGAAAAAATGGCCCCCACCGTCCACCCCACAGGGGGCGGCGGCGGGGGCCATGGGGCCGTCGGAGACGGCCCCGGGGATTGCGCCATCTGCGGATGGCGCTTTGGACGATTGGGGATTTCGCGCCGTGCGCGGCGCGGGAATTTCGCCCGCTGCGGCGGGCGACCAAAGGCTCTGCCTTTGGAAACCGCGATTTGGGCAACGCGCCGCCGGTTGGCAAGAGGTGTCGGCGAGGAATTTTGTGTCAGAGCAAGGCCCAGTTTCGCCGCCATACTGGATGTATGGCAAGAAGCTGGGCCGCAGCTATGGCGCAAAAGGCCCGGCGACACCCGAAGACACACCGGCGGTAAGTTGCCCTACAGAAAAAAATCGAGTAAAACTTTTATCTCTCTTTCCTCTTTTATGGGTTTTGCAGCTGCTCCTGAATCCGCCGCTTATACTGCAAAAACTCCGGAGACAAATTGAAATCCTGCCGCCGGGGCCGTGGCTCCTCCACAACGATCTCCGACGTAATCCGGCCCGGCTGGCCCGTCAGCAGATAAATCCGGTCCGACAGCAGCACCGCCTCGTCCATATCGTGGGTGATAAACAGCGTGGAAAGGTGAATCCGTTCCATGACATCCAGATACCACCGGTGAATGGCGCTTTTCGTCAGGGTATCAAGCGCCGAAAACGGCTCGTCCAGCAGCGCCACGTCCTGGGAAAACAGGTACGTTCGCAGCAGGGCCGCCCGCTGGCGCATACCGCCGGACAGCTGGGAGGGCCACAGCTTTTCCGTCCCGCCCAGGCCGAACTCCTCAAAAAGCGCCGACGCCTGTTTCCGGGCCTCCCGCTTTTTCACCCCCCGCAGCAGCAGGGGCAGCGCCACGTTATCCTCGATGGTCCGGTACGGCAGCAGCAAATCCTTTTGCAGCATGTAGCTGATATGGCCCGGTTTGCCGGTGATGTCCTCCTCGTCCAGCAGCACCTGCCCGGCGTCGGGCTGCAGCAGGCCGGAAATGACGTTGAACAGCGTCGTTTTGCCGCCGCCGCTGACGCCCAGCAGGCACACCAGTTCCCCTTTCCGCAGGGTCACCGACACATCCTCCAGCACCTTCCGGCCGTCAAAGGACACGGAAACGCCGCGTACTTCCAGTGTCTCCATCTCAGGCTTCCGGCAGATAGTCGTTGGTAAATCCGGCGTCCACGGTCACCTGGCCGTCCAGCAGCTGGTTGTCGTTGAGCCACTGGAAGAACCCGCTCCACCGGGCGGCGTCAAACTCGCCCCAGCGGGCGGCGTCGGCCTGGTACTCCCCGGCCAGGAACTCCTGGCTGGCATAGATCAGATCGGCACTGTCTGCCAGCTCCGGCACGGCCTCCATCAGAATGTCGGCGGCCTCCTTGGGGTTTTCGATGCAGTATTCATATCCACGGGTCACAGCTTCCAGAAATGCCTTGGCCTCGTCGGGATGCTCGGTGAGATAGTCGTTGTTGGCAATGATGACGGGGGTGTAGAAATCGAACACCGGGTCAATATCGGCAAAGGCGAAGTAATCGGTCTCCAGACCGGCCACGTCGCAGGCCACACCGGCCCAGCCCTCATAAACCCAAATGGCGTCCACGGACTTGGTCTCCAACGCTGTCACCTCGTCGGTGACCGTGGAGGGAATCAGCTCCACCTTGGAGAAATCGCCGCCGTCGGCCTCCATGACCTGCTGGATGGTGGCCTTTTCCACCGGCAGGTCCCAGGTGGCGTACTTGTGGCCCTCCAGGCCCTTGGGGGTGTCCATACCCTCGCCCTTGCGGGAGATGATGCCGGAGGTGTTGTGCTGGATGATGGCCGCCACCGCCGTAATGGGCAGCTGGCCGTCACCGATGAGGGCCGGAGCAATGTAATCCTGGAAGGACACGCCGAACTGAGCCCCGCCGCTGCCCACCAGCATTTCCGCGCCGCCGTCGGGCGGCTGCACCACGTTGACCGTCAGACCGGCCTCTTCAAAATAGCCCAGCTTCTGGGCCACATACACGCCGGTGTGGTTGGTGTTGGGGGTCCAGTCCAGGACGAAGGTGATCTCCGTCAGCTCCGCCGGTTCCTGGTCCTCCGTGGCTTCCGGCTCGCCGGTGGTCTCGGTCCCGGCATCACCGGCGGCCGGTTCGTCGGTGGTGGCGGCGGGCTCGTCGGCAGCGGTATCCTGGGCCTTCTGGCCGCAGGCTCCCAGGCCCAGCACCAGAGTCAGAGCCAGCAGCAGCGCCCACAGGCGTTTGGTCAGATTCATTTGGGGTCTTCCTTTCTGTCTTTCAGGTAACGGTACGGCATGCACTTTCTCTCCAGCAGGCTCACGGCGGCCATGAGGGCCAGGGAGACCGCGGAAATGAGAAAGATCACCGCAAACATTTTGTCAAAGGCAAAGGCGCTTTTGACGCGGGTCATATAGACGCCCAGACCGGCGAAGCCGCCCAGCCATTCGCTGATGACGGCGCCCACCACCGAATAGGCGGCGGCAATGCGCAGTCCCGAAAAGAACTGGGGCATGGCCGACGGGCATTTGAGATAGCGGAAAATCCGGACGCGCCCGGCCCCCATGGACCGCAATAGCCCCACGGCGTCCCGGTCCACGGACCGGAAGCCGTCCAGCAGTCCCACGGTGACGGGGAAAAAGGTCACCAGGATGATCAGAATGACCTTGGGCAGCATCTCGTATCCAAACCACAGCACCAGCAGCGGCGCAATTGCCACGGTGGGGATGGTCTGGGACAAAATCAAAATGGGATAGACGGCCCGGTACAGGACCTCGAAGGCGTCCATAAGCACGGCGAAGAAAAAGCCGATGGCCACGCCCAGGACCAGACCATAGAGGGCTTCCTGTAACGTCACCAACGCGTGTTCGGCCAGCAGCGCCCGGTCATTGTACAACGCCTGAAACACCTTCACCGGCGACGGCAGCAGATAGGCCGGAATTAAACCGCTGACGGAGGCCAGCTGCCAGAGGACCAGCAGCACGGCCACAGCCACCACGGCGGGCAGTTTACTGCGCATGGTGCTTGGTGACCTTTTTATCGATGGTGAGGATCTCCCCTTCCGGCTCATAGACCACTTTGATGTAGGCCGAGACCTTGGGAGCGCCGGCGCGGATGGCCACATGCTGGCATTCCTTGACGATGTCCATGAGCTGGTCGTAGTCGTCGCCCTCGATGGTGGTTTCAAAGGGACCGACGTAGTAGTTCAGGCCCTGGGCCTTGATGTAGTCGATGACCTCGTCCACAATACGCACCAATTCCTCGTCGTTCTCTGCCTTCGGCAGCGTCTGGATCGCAACACTTGCTTTCATGCTTCTGTTCCTCCTAAACGTAAAAAACTGCCCACGCCGGGTACAGCGCGGGCAGTAATAGCCAAAAAAAGCCGTTATGATTCCTACGCCGGCATGACCCGGATCAGGTATATGGGTCACGGCGATTCAGCCGTCTCTCAGCCCGTTCGCGGGCTCCCCGTTGTCACTCGATAGTGTACCGCAGCCGACGCGGTTTGTCAAGTCTCAATGCAATTCAGCAAATCCTGGGCCACCGGCGTATTGAACTGACGCCGCAGTTCCTCATAGGGCAGGTCCTGGCCCAACAGCCACATGAGTTTCGTCACCGCCGCTTCAATGGTCATATCGTGGGCCTGGAGCACGTCATAGGCAGCCATGGCCTTACGGCCCACCTCGTAGACCCCCAGATCGCTGCCCTCCAGCATGGCCTGGGTGGCCACCACCACATGACAGCCCCGCTCCTTGAGGGTCTGGAGCCGGTCCAGGAAGTTCCGCTGATGGGCAAAGGGCAGTCCGCCCGCGCCGTAGCTTTCGATAACCAGGGCCCGGTAGTGCTCCCCGATATAGTCGAGGATGGCCGGGTCCATGCCGGGAATCAGCTTGAGCAGAAACACCTCCGGCAGCAGCTTGTGGTAAAACCGCACCGGCTCCGTATGGTGGAAGGTCACATACTGAAAAATGCGGCCCTGATCGATGAGGGCCACCTCGGGATAGTTGATGCTGGAAAAGGCCGCATAGCTTTTGGTTTTCAGCTTTTTGGCCCGGGTGCCCAGGATGGCCCGGCCGGAGAAGACCACGAACACGCCGCCGCACCGCTCCTGGCAGGCAAAGCAAAGACTGTCCAGCAGATTTTTCTTGGCGTCGGTGACGGGGTCCATCAGGGGCTTTTGGGCCCCGGTGAGGACGATGGGCTTGTTGGACTGCTGAATCAGATACGACAGCGCCGCCGACGTATAGGCCATGGTGTCGGTGCCGTGGGTAATCACAAAGCCGTCGTATTCGTCGTAATGTTTCTCGATGGTGGCGGCCATGAGCAGCCATTGTTCCGGCTGGACGTTGGTGCTGTCGATGTTGAGCAGCTGCACCGTGTCGATGGTACAGAAGCTCTGGGCCTCCGGAACACTTTCGTACAGCTCCCGGGAGGTGATGCCGGGGGCCAGACCGTGCTCCGTGGGGGTGGAGGCAATGGTTCCGCCGGTGGCGATGAGAAGAACGCGCTTCAAGGCCGGTTGCTCCTTTCCTGCGAATGGGAATCGTTTTTTATTATACCCAACTCCCCGTGGTTCGTAAAGAAGAAATTGAACCGGCGCCGTCAAAGGGGATTGCGAATCCTGTAGAAAAGGCTATACTAGAATTATAGATTGCCGACGGGAGGGACGCATATGCACTATATTTCCTTTGAGAACGTGTGGAAGGAGTACCGCATGGGAGAAGTGGTCATCCGGGCGGTGGACGGCGTGACCTTTCACATTGAAAAGGGGGAATTTGCCATCATTGTGGGTCCCTCCGGCGCGGGCAAAACGACGGTGCTCAATATGCTGGGGGGCATGGATACCTGCAGCGGCGGCGTGCTGGAGGTGGACGGGGTCCGGGTCAGCGGCATGACCACCCGGCAGCTGACGGCCTACCGCCGCAATGACATCGGCTTTGTGTTTCAGTTTTACAATCTGGTGCAGAATCTGACGGCCCTGGAGAATGTGGAGCTGGCGGCGCAGATTTGCCGCCACCCCCTGGACGCAGCCCAGACGCTGGAACATGTGGGCCTGGGCCACCGGCTGGGCAATTTCCCGGCCCAGCTGTCCGGCGGCGAGCAGCAGCGGGTAGCCATTGCGCGGGCCTTGGCCAAAAATCCCAAGCTGCTGCTGTGCGACGAACCCACAGGCGCACTGGACTATGTGACCGGCAAGGCCATTTTACAGCTTTTGCAGGACACCTGCCGGAACAGTGGCATGACCGTGGTGGTCATCACCCACAATTCGGCGTTGACGCCCATGGCCGACCGGGTCATCCGCATTAAAAACGGCAAGGTTTCCGATATGACGGAAAATCCCCACCCCACCCCAGTGGAGGCGATTGAATGGTAATGCGACCCAACCGGCTGCGCACCGACGCGTGGCGGGAGATTCGTCATACCTTCTCCCGCTTTCTGTCGCTGGTGATTCTGTCGGCCCTGGCCGTGGCCTTTCTGGTGGGTCTGCGGGCCGCGGCCCCCCATATGGAATACACCGCCGACCAATATTATGACGAAACCCATCTGATGGACGGCTATGTGCTCTCCACCATGGGCCTGACCGACGAGGATTTGGAAGCCCTGGCCGCCGCCCCCGGCGTGGCCCAGGTGGAGGGGGGCTGGAATCTGGACGCCATCGCCATTGACAGCGTGGTGACGGTCCGCTCCCTGCCGGAACAGCTGAACCAGCTGACGGTGAAGGAGGGGCGTCTGCCCCGGTCTGAGGACGAGTGCGTCACGGAGACGCTGCTGCTGGATAGCCTGGGCCTTTCCGTGGGGGACACCCTGGAGCTGACCGCCGCCGAGGACGAGGAGGAAGATCTGTCCTGCTGGACCTATACGGTGGTGGGAACCGTCACCTCTCCCCTGTACGTGGGTACCGACCGGGGCACCAGCCGTTTGGGCAACGGCGCGGTGGACGGCTTTGTGTACGTTCCGGCGGACAACTTCCAGATGGATGTCTATACGGTGGCCTATTTCACCGGCCGGGGGCTTGCGGAGCTGGAAAGCTATTCCGACGAGTACGACAACCGGGCGGAAGCGCTGCTGGACAGTCTGGAGCCCCTTTCCGAGGAACGGGCGGCTCTGCGGGACGATGTGGTCCGGCAGGAGGCCCAGGAGGAACTGGACGACACCCAGCGGGACATTGACGACGCCCAGGAAGAGCTGGACGATGCCAAGGCCCAGCTGGAACAGGCACGGGCAGAGCTGGACGCAGGCTGGCAGCAGTATTATGACGGCCTTTCCCAGCTGACCACGTCCATCACCGACGGGCGGGCCCAACTGGAGGAAACCGCCGCCATGCTGATAAACGGCTGGCAGGAGTACTACGACGGCCAGGCCCAATATGAAGCGGCCCTGGCGGACTATAAAGCCCAGGCCGCCCAGCTGGCGGCGGCGGAACAGGAATTGGAGCAGGGACAGGCCCAGTACGAAGCGGCCCTGGCCCCCTACGGGGGAACGCCCCAATACGCCCTGGTGGAACAGCAGCTGGCGCCCCAAAAGGCCCAGCTGGACGAAACAGCCGCCACTTTAACAGAAGCCCGGCAGCAGTTGGACGCGGGCAAGGCCCAGCTGGACGCGACCGCCGCCACCCTGACGGCAACCCACGACCAGCTGACGGCGGGACAGGCCCAGTACGATGAAGCGTTGGCGGAGCTGAACCGGCAGCAGTTGGCGGGACAAGCCCAGCTGTCCGGCTCTCTGGCCCAGCTGGACGAGGGCGAAACGGCCTATGCCCGTTCCCTGGGGCAGTATGCTGCCGCCGTGGCCGAAGCGGAACCGGAGTTAGAGGACGCCCGGCAGGAGCTGGCCGACGGCCAGCAGGAGTTGGACGAACTAGAGCCGTGCGAATGGTACGTCCTGGGCCGGGACGGTAACGCGGGCATTGTGGGCTATTCCCAGGACGCCCAGCGGGTGGCCAATCTGGCGGCGGTGTTCCCGGTGATTTTCTTTGTGGTGGCGGCCCTGGCCTGTCTCACCACCATGACCCGCATGGTGGAGGAACAGCGGTCGCAAATCGGCGCGCTGAAAGCGTTGGGCTTTACCCGCATGGCCATTTCCTGGAAGTATTTAGGGTATGCGGCGGCGGCCAGCTGTACCGGCGGCCTGGCGGGTCTGGCCCTGGGGGCCACGCTGATTCCGGCGGTCATTGCCAACGCTTTCGCCATTATGTATACCATGCCGTCCTTGCAGTACAAATCGCTGCCGGTTCTCTATACCCTGTCGGTGCTGCTGGCGGTGGTGTGTACCACCGGCGCGTCCCTGTGGGCCTGCTTTGCAACGCTGATAGACACCCCGGCCAATCTGATGCGGCCCCGGGCTCCCAAACCGGGGCGGCGGGTGTTTCTGGAATACTGCACGCCCCTCTGGCGGCATCTCAGCTTCACCTGGAAGGTGACCATGCGGAATCTGTTCCGGTATCAGCGGCGGTTCTGGATGACGGTCCTGGGCATCGGCGGCTGTACGGCGCTGATTGTCACGGGCTTTGGGCTTCATGATTCCATCTTTGCCATTCTGGACAACCAGTATGACGAGATTTGTGTCTATGATACGTTGGTGGGCATCGATTCCGACTTGTCCCAGGGCCAGCGGCAAAAGATCACGACGTATCTGGACGGCAGCGACGCGGTGACGGACTACCTGTTCACGTATCAGGAATCGCTGGACGTGTCGGCGGGCGGGGTTTCCTATGGGGCCACCCTGTTCGCCGTGTCGGACGGCGACGCCTTTTCCCGGTTTATCCGGCTGCGGGACCGGCAGACCGGCGAAGCCCTTTTGTTGTCGGACCGGGGCGTGTTGCTGTCGGAGAAGACGGCGGAGCTGCTGGAAGTGGAGCCGGGGGACCACATCATTCTGGACGGAGAAAAGCGGGTGGAGGCCACGGTGGCGGCCCTGACGGAAAACTATGTGCAGCATTACGTCTATCTGACGGCAGACCTGTACGAGCAGCTGTTCGGGCAGCCGCCGGAGGAAAACACCATTCTCCTGACCTACGGGCCCCAGGTGGATGACGTGGCTTCGGACGATACCACCACGGAATTGATGACCATGGACGGCGTCACATCGTGTTCGTATATCGCCACCATACGGGACTTGTTTACGGATAGCATGTCGGCGGTCAATTATGCGGTGGTGATTATCATTGTGGCGGCGGCGGCGCTGGCCTTTGTGGTGCTGTATAATCTGACCAATATCAATATCACGGAGCGCATCCGGGAGCTGGCCACGTTGAAGGTGCTGGGGTTCTATGACCGGGAAGTGACGGCGTATGTGTACCGGGAAAACGTGTTTTTGACGCTGTTCGGCATCGGGCTGGGGCTGGTGATGGGCCGATGGCTCCATAGTTGGATGGTGCTGACGGTGGAGGTGGACCTGGTGATGTTTGGACGGACCGCGCCGCCGTATGCCTATGGATTGGCGGCGGTCATGACGGTGGTGTTCTCACTGGTGGTCAATCTGGCGGCCCATTATAAGTTGAAGACGGTGGATATGGTGGAAAGCCTGAAATCCGTGGAATAACGCCCCCCAATTACGCACCCAAATATAAAAGTTTTACTCGATTTTTTCTTGTGGGGCAGCCCAAAATCGCGGAGTCCAGAGGCAGCGCCTCTGGTCGCCCGCCGCAGCGGGCGAAATCCCCAATCGTCCCAAAGCGCCATCCGCAGATGGCGCAACCCCCGGCAAAGCCGAAGGCCGCCGTCCCCACCCCTCGCGGGGTGGTGGGCGGCGGCCTTATATCGTACCGTGTCCGATAACGTACCTGCCCCACAAACCATGCGGGGCAGTCCGTCCCTGTTTGTAGGGCCGGACCTATGTGTCCCGCCGCCGGTACGCACCGCCGACCATCCTTAACGTAGGGGCCGGCATCCCTGACGGCCCCGGATGGAGTGTGCCATGGACGCGTCAAGGATGCCGCGTCCTACGAAACAGTGTAAGCGTCAAACGTAACGGCGCATAGACAATCCCAGCTCCGAAATGATTCTCAGAGCTGGGATTGTCTCATCATT
>CALWXC010000008.1 GCA_944385415.1 uncultured Oscillospiraceae bacterium
CGTTTGTTCTGCTTGCTGCTATCTGGCTTTTGGCAAAATAGCACAATCATTTGGCGTTTTCAGATACGCTCTAAAAGTTTTTGTCAACTTTTTTCAAAAAGCTGCAGGGGTCCAGGGGGCAGCGCCCCCGGTCGCGCCTCGCAAGGCGCGAAATACCCGCCCGCCGCAGCGGGCGAAACACCTCAATCGTCCCAAGCGCGCCTCGCAAGGCGCGCAACCCCCGGCCAATGGCCAAAGCCACCGTCCCCACCCCAAAGCGGGTGGCGGACGGTGGCTTTCTGCGTACCATCTCAAAATTCCTTCCGGTCGTAAATCCCCAGCGAAATAAAATAGGAAACCACAAACGCACCCACGGTCAAACTACAGAACAACACCGGCAATGCCTGTACCAGACCGGCGGGAATCTCCGGCAGCACCATACCTTTGTCCCAGAGATTCTCCAGCAGCAACGCCCCACCGAAAATCACCACAAAGACGGTCATGCTGATTACGCGGGCCTTTTCCGCGCCATATTTCAGCAAAAAGGGGAGAATGACGGCGTTGAGCAGCAGTGTCACAGCGGCACAGCTGAGGGCAACCACAATATTCTCCGTCAGCGTTTGTTCCGACAGCCCCGCCAGGGACAGCACCACCATCAGGGCCATGGAAAAGATGGAGCTTACAACAATTACGAGAGCTGTAAAGACATATTTTCCGGCCACCACGCCCCGGCGTCCGGCGGGGGTGGCCACGGCGTAGCGGTCCCAGCGTGCCGCGTCGTCCAGGGCCACGGAGGACATGGGAATGGTCATGCCCATGACGGCCACCAGTACCCCCAGAATGGATACGTCAAAGACGCCGGTCACGGTCAAAGCGCCGTAGACTACCAGAAACATCAGCAGGGTGGTCAGCTGCTTTTTTAATGTCATGCAATCCTTGTAAACCAGACCAATCATCGTACCGTCTCCTTTTCCGTTAACACCATGATTTCATCCAACGTTACCGGGTCCACGGTCAGCTCCGGGTACCGCCGCATAAAGGCGCGGCGGTCCTTCACCAGCGCTTCACAGCCGAATTGTCCCACCCGGACGCCGCCCAACAGGGAACGGTCCACCCGATCCAAATCGGACCGGCCGCAAATTAGCTTGCCATAGGTGTCCAAAAGTTCATCCTTGGCACCGGTCAGCGCCACCTTGCCATGGTGGAGGTACGTCACATAGTCGGCGGCTTTTTCCAAATCGCTGGTGATGTGGCTGGAAATCAGCACCGCGTGGGTTTCGTCCTGAATAAATTCGAGAAATTCGTCGAGAATTTCATCCCGGATCACCGGGTCCAGTCCGGCTGTGGCCTCGTCCAGCAGCAGCAGTCTCGGTTTGGCGGCAAAGGCCGCGGCCAGAGACAATTTCATTTTCATTCCCCGGGAAAAGGACTGGATGGGGGCAGTTTCCGGCAGATCAAATTTTTTCAGATACGTCTCATAGCACCGCCGGTCCCAGTTGGGATAAATCCGGCGCAGGCTCTTGCCCACTTGGGCCGGGGTCAGCGCCTCGTGAAACAGGGATTCATCCAGCACCACGCCGATCTGGGATTTGACGGCTTTTTCGTCCTTCCGGTGGTCCAGGCCGAACACCCGAATGGTACCGGCGTCGGGCCGGACCAAATCGAGAATACATTTGATGGTGGTGGATTTTCCGGCGCCGTTTTCTCCAATCAGCCCCATGATGGTGCCGCCGGGCACCGTCAGGGAAACGTCGTCCAGTTTGAACGTGCCGTAATCCTTGGTCAGATGGGAAATCTCCAATGCATTCACAACGAATTACTCCTCTCCATACAGAAGGCTGAGGGTTTCGGTCAGCTCGGCCAGGGTGACGCCGCCGGTTTTGGCGATGTCCACGGCCTGGGACAGATGTTCCTCGGCCCGGCGCAGCGTCTCTTCGCGGACCAGTTCCAGATTGCGGGGAGCCACAAAACACCCTTTGCCGGGGACGGTGGTGATAAATCCGTCCCGTTCCAACTCCTCATAGGCCCGTTTGGTGGTGATGACGGAAATGCGCAGCTCCTTGGCCAGCAGCCGCATGGACGGCAGGGCCTCGCCCTCCCGCAGCTCCCCCCGCAGAATCAGGCCCTTGATCTGCCGGGTGATCTGGTCATAGATGGGCACGCCGCCGGAATTGCTGATGATGATATCCATGGTGCACCTCGTGATGTCATATTGTATATACTTGACATATACAGTAATACCACATAGATACACAGCTGTCAAGGGGGAGGGAGAAAAAAAGGCCGCCGTTCGCCACCCGCGATGGGGTGGGGACGGCGGCCTTGCGGCATTGCCACAGGGGTTGCGCCATCTGCGGATGGCGCTTTGGGACGATGGGGTGTATTTCGCCCGTTGCGACGGGCGACCGGGGGCGCTGCCCCCTGGACCCCTGCAACTTTTTGAAAAAAGTTGACAAAAACTTTTGATTTTGGGGTTGCCATTACAACAGCTGGCCGTAACGGCGGACATAGAGGTTTTTCAACAGCGTCGCCAGGGCCATATACAGCAGAATGCAGGGAACCAGATAGGCGAAGTACACAGCGGGCAGCGCATCGAACCCGATGGCCGCGCCGAACGCCGTAAAGGGCACCAGCGTCAGCAGGGCAATGCCCATCCCCGTCAGCACCGTTACAGGAGCCGAAGCCCGGCTCTGGATAAAGGGCAGCTTGGGGGTGCGGATCATATGGATGACCAGCGTCTGGCTCCACATGGATTCCACAAACCATCCGGCCTGGAACAAAGCCACATAATGCTGCTGCATGGCTGCCAGCTCCGCACCGGAGAAGTGGCTGGAAAGCTGATGGAAGGGGACACCGTGGGACACCACCAGGGGGCAGATAAAGAAGTACAGCACCGCGTAGGTCAGCAGATCGAAAATGGAGCTGACAGGACCCATCCACACCATAAACCGTCCCACGGAATTGGCGTCCCAGGTCCGGGGCTGGGCAATGAATTCCTCGTCCACATGGTCCCAGGGAATGGCCGTGCAGGACAGGTCATAGACCAGATTCAGCAGAATCAGCTGCAAGCTTGCCATAGGCAGGAAGGGCAGCAGCGCCGAAGCTGCCAGCACAGAGAACATATTGCCGAAGTTGGAAGACGCCGTCATCTTGATGTACTTGATCATGTTGGCGTATGTCTTGCGGCCCTCGAGAATGCCGTCCTCCAGCACCATCAAATCCTTTTGCAGGAGAATCAGGTCGGCGGCCTCTTTAGCCACGTCCACCGCCGTATCGACGCTGATACCAATGTCAGCTTCCTGCATGGCGGCGGCGTCGTTGATGCCGTCGCCCAGATGGCCCACCGTGTGGCCATTGGCCCGGAGCGCCTGAACGATGCGGGTTTTCTGAGCGGGGGACAGCTTGGCAAATACCGTGGTAGTTTCTACCGCACGGGCCAGGGTCTTGTCGTCCATGGCCTCGATATCGCTGCCCAACAGCAGATGGTCCACCGGCAATCCTACCTGACGGCACACCGTGGCCGTCACCTTGTCATTGTCGCCGGTCAGGACCTTGACGGCCACACCATGGGCCGCCATGGCGGCAATGGCCGCGGCGGCGGACTCCTTGGGGGGGTCCAGGAATGCCAGATAGCCCAGCAGCACCATGTCCTGCTCGTCGGCCACACCGAATGCATCCACCGGGGAGGGGTTGCTCTTCTGAGCCAGGGCCAGCACCCGGAAGCCCTTGTCGTTGAGGGAGGCCACCGTGTCCAGAATCCGGCGGCGCAGGTCCTCGTCCAGGGGCCGCACCGCGCCGTCGCACTCAGCATAGGCGCAGACGGAGAGCATTTCCTCCACGGCCCCCTTGGTCACCATCTGGGTTTTGCCCTGACGGTCCCGGACCACCGTGGTCAGACGGCGGCGCTGGAAGTCGAAGGGAATTTCATCCACCTTCTCGTAGGCTTCGGACAGGTCCGTGAGCCGGGGGTCGGCGGCTTCCGATTCCTCGGTTTTGCGGATAATGGCCAAATCCATGAGGTTTTTATATCCGGTCTGGAAATAGCTGTTCAGGTAGGCGTGGCGCAGCACCCGCAGGTCCTCCCGGCCCTCCACGTTCCAGTGGTATTCCAGCACCACCTCGTCCCGGGTCAGTGTGCCGGTTTTGTCGGTGCACAGCACGTCCATGGCCCCGAAATTCTGAATGGCATTGAGATTTTTTACAATGACCTGCCGCCGTCCCATGACCACCGCGCCTTTGGCCAGGCAGGTGGTGACGATCATGGGCAGCATTTCCGGCGTCAGGCCCACAGCCACGGAGATGGCGAACAGGAATGCCGACAGCCAGTTGCCCTTGGTCAGCCCCGTCAGCACAAAGACCAGGGGCACCATGACCAGCATAAAGCGGATCAGGACCTTGGACACGGCGTTGATGCCCCGGGTGAAGCTGCTCTCCGTGGGCTCCTTGGACAGGCTGGCCGCAATGGCGCCGAACTGTGTTTCGCCACCCACTGCCAGTACCACGGCGGTCGCCGTGCCGGACACGACACTACTGCCCTGGAGGGCCAAATTTTCGCATTCCGCGGCGCTCTTGTAGGCGGGAAGCGCGGCCGCCGTCTTTTCAATGGGGGCGCTCTCGCCGGTGAGACCGGCCTGGCTGACGAAGCAGTCCCGGGCCTCCAGAATGCGGACGTCGGCGGGAATCAGATCGCCCACGGACAGGTGGATGATATCGCCCACCACCAGCTCTTCCAAGGGCAGTTCCTGCCGCTCCGCGCCGTCACGGGTGACGGTGCAGGTGGTGGTAATCATGGCCAGGAGCTTTTCCGAGGCGTTGGAGCTGCGGCGCTCCTGGACAAACCGCAGAATGCCGGAAATGGTCACCATGGTCAGAATGATGATGACCGTAATGGGGTCGAATTCCTCCGGTGTGCTGCCGAACAGCGAAAACCGGGGAAAAATCATGTCGGTGACAGTGGACACCAGGGCCAGGCAGAACAGAATCGCCGTAAAGGGATTGACAAAGGCGCTCCACAGCTGATGGAGCAGGGAGGGGCGGCTGCTGCGGTCCATGGTGTTGGGGCCGTATTGGGTACGGCTTTCGGTGACTGCCTCAGGCGTGAGGCCGGACAGGGTGGTGTGCAGGTGCTCCAGCACCGCACGGGAGGGGTTGGTGGCTGCGAATTGCAGCCGCAGGGCCTGCTGGCCGGCGCGGACAGCAGGTACGTTCGTAATTCTCTTCATGGGTCGTTTCCTCCGTTCCGTAAGATCGGCGGCAGAAACGAGCGGCGCGGCCCATGGGCGCCCAAAGGCCGTGTCGTGGCTTCGGCCGCATACTGTGACTGCTACTTCTGTCGTTGTCCATGGTTCGCACCTCCTTCAGAGATTGAAAAATTCATGGTTTACGTTGGCGGTTGACGCCAAATTCGGCGGTCTTGTTTCAGACCATAGCCAGCTTAGCGAATTTATAGGAATTTGCCCATGGCAAAACCCTTGCAATTTTCTTGCGATTCAGAAACCATCCACCAGACGGTAACCCACGCCCCAGACCGTGAGCAGATGGACGGGCGCGTCGGGATTGGGTTCAATTTTCCGGCGCAGCTTGTGGATAAAGGCCATGATATTGCTCTCGTCCATGTAGTAGGGGTCGCCCCAGACGGCCTGATAAATCTGCTCTTTTGTAAAAACTTGTCCAGGTTTTTGCATCAAAAGCAGGAGAATATCAAACTCTTTGGGGGTCAGCAGCAGTTCCGCGCCCTCCTTGAGGACCCGGTGGCTGCTGGGGTACATGGTCAGCGGACCGCAGACCAGCCGCTCCTCCGGAACGATGGCCGGCGTGTCGGCGGGCAGCAGCTCCATCATCAGAGAGGACACATGTCCCTGCTGCAAATCGGACATGGCCTCATGGAGCTCCGCCGCGCCGGAGAGGGTGGCGGGAGCGTGTTCCAGCTGGGCCAGAAGCCAGCGGTGCAGGGCTGGTTCCAGTTTGAGAAATTCCATTCGTTGCTTCATGAAGCACCTCCGGTTCCGGCGGTAATGCCGCCTGTACTTTTGTTAAGTGAAGTAAAAAACGAGGGATTTGTCCATCCGGACAAACCCCTCATGTTTATGTAGCTGGTACGCGGTGTGTTCGGCGGGTGCGGAGATCCAGCGCCACCAGCGCACCGCACCACAGCAGCAGCACCCCCAGAATCAACAGGGCGCAGTTGCGGAAAAAGGACTGCGGCAGCAGCAAAATAATGGGATCGGTCCGCCAGTCGAAGACCCAGTTGGTCTTACCGGGGAAAAACACCGTATGAAACAGGACAAAGGCCCGGTCAAAATCGAGAGCCGCCAGGACGCCGATGATCAAAAAGGCAGCGCCCAGCCCCACAGCGGCCCAAAAGCCCGGCCCGTGGCCCAGCAGACGCGCCGGGACCCGACGGGTCCGGCGGCCCAGGAACCACAGCAGCAGCCATGCTGCCAGGGAACCGGCCAGAATGGTCAGATCCAGCCGGAACAGCACGCCCACATCGGCAAAATGATCCCGCCCCGATTCCGAAAAGGGCAGAATTCCGGCAGAGAACACCTCCGTCCGGCCGATGCAGAAGTCCATCATTTCGTTGTACGCCTGCCGGATCTGGTCCGCCGACAGGCCCGTCTGCTCCACCAGCCCCAGGGGACCGATGTGCAGGTAGTAGAAAAACCGGCAGAGGATGGGGACGGCAATGGAGCCGCTGAGGACCAGCAGCGCCGTGACCACGGCCCGCAGCACCGTCAGCAGGCGGCTGGGCCGGGTCAAATCTTCGTCTCCATGACCGTGTCGCCGTCCAGTTCTTTCCAGACGGCCCGGTCGCCCTCCAGCAGCATATAGCCCCGGTGGGAGTTCTCCTTGGGAATGGACACGGAGCCGGGATTCCAGTAGGTGAATCCATCGTGGGCCTTGCACCGGGGCACATGGGTGTGACCGCAGAGCAGAATGTCCTTGGGCTGCAATTTGGGCGGGTTGTCCTCGCCGAAGAGGTGGCCGTGGGTGGCGTAAATCAGACGGCCATTCCAGGTCAGCACGGCGTAGTCGGCCAAAATGGGGAAGTCCAGCACCATCTGGTCCACTTCACAGTCGCAGTTGCCCCGGACACACAGAAGCCGGTCAGCCAGGGGATTCAGCATGGCGATGACGGCTTTGGGGTCATAGGCCTTGGGCAGATCGTTGCGGGGGCCGTGGTAGAGAATATCCCCCAGCAGCAGCAGCCGGTCCGGCTGCTCCCGCTCGTAGGCGTCCAGCAGCTTGCGGCACCAATGGGCCGAGCCGTGGAGGTCGGAGGCAATCATCAGTTTCATGGGAAAGCATCTCCTTCAATCATGGGTTGAGAATGCGGGCGGCCAGGGGCCGGTGCTGTACCATGGCCCCCTTGGGGCAGAACTCCTGACAGCAGAAGCAGCGGATACAGGCACGGCGGTCGATGACCGGCAGTTTGTTTTTCATCGTGATGGCCTTGGCCGGGCAGACGTGGGAACATTCGCCGCAGCCGACGCAGACCGACGGCTTCACCGTGGGCCGGGGACAGACGGCGGCCTGGATGACGGCGCCGCCCACGCGGCCCAAAAGACCGCCGCGGCCCCGGAACAGCAAGCTGCTCTGGCCCTGAATGCGCTGGTAATCGGGCACAATGAAGTCCCGCCAGCCGTCGGAGACGGTGAGCTCGTCCACCGTGGCCGGGATCATCTGCCGCTCATAGGCGGCCTCCAACGTGGGTACGTCGCTGCGGCCCAGGCCCACCAAAGCGGCACAGACCAGGTCGAGCTGGTGGGGGCTGGCCGAGGCAACGAGACAGCCCACGGGCCGGGGCGTACCGGCGGTGGGGCCGTTGCCCTCCATGCCCACAATGGCGTCGCAGATGTGGAGCACCGGTTTGACATATTCATCCAGATCAATGATCATCCGGGCGAAGTCCGCGGGGTTGGAAAACTGGAAATGGAATTCCGGCTTGCGGGTGCCGGGGATGACGCCGAAAAGGTTTTTCGCGCCGCAGGACATGGCCATCATGCCGTGGGTTTTCAGCTTGCACACGTTGATGACGGCGTCCACGGAATCCAGCCATGCCGTATAGGGAAAGCGGCGGCAGATCCGGCCTTCGGGGTACTCCACGTCCCGCTGGGAGAAATCCTGGTTGAGTTTGGCCCCGTGCTGTTCCGTCTCATGGAGCCCGGCGGCGCTGTAGACCCGGCCCACAAAGGCGGCGGTGTAGAGGCCGCCGGGGCTGTCGCCAATGATGACCTCCGCGCCGCGCTCCGTCAGCAGATCTGAAAGAGCGCTGAGAACCACCGGATGGGTGGTACCGGCGGCGTCGGGCTTGAGAAATGTAATCAGATTGGCCTTGAGCCCCACGCGCATACCGGGGCGTACCCAGTCCAGGCCCCCCAGAGGGAACAGCAATTGTTCCAACGCCTGGCGGCACTGGGACAGGTCATATGCAGAACAGGGGACGACAGATACATCCATGGCCAAAACTCCTAGTGAAATTATTCCAATTCGTTTTCAGTATACCACAGTCCAACCGTGTCTGTAAAGATAGTACAGTAGATTTACGCAGTAGAATTTCGACGAATTTCCCGATTTTTCAAAAAATCTCGTTTACACAGCCGCAATTTCGTATTAAAATAGTAGACTCGGATAGCTGCCCATGGGCGCGGTCCAGGTAAAAACAGGAAAGGAAGTGGCGTTATGTCCCCTTATGATTCCGGCGATCTGGACGAGATTTTGTCGGATGTCCGGCGGCTGCTGGGCGAGGACGGGGCTGACGGCGGAGACGTGCCTCCGGCAGAGCCTGCCGCACCCAGCCGCAGAGCCGTCTCCGACGAGACGCAGCAATATACTCCCATCCATATGCCGCAGCATTCCAAACCGGTGCCGCCCTGGGAGCAGCCCGATTTTGCCGGCGAGTATTTCGGCCCCGAGAACCGGGCCCCGGTGGTCCGCAGCGCATCGGCCCGGGCGGCCCGGCCTGTGGAGACGCCCGCCGGCGGACGGAATCCCCAGCCGAAGCCTTCGGCGGCCCCGCCCCAGTCCCGCAGCGACGCCCAACGGGCGGTCCGCCGTGCCCAGGGTCCCATGTCCGCCCGGCAGATGTTCGAGGACGAGGACGACGACGAGGATGAGGAGGACGACGAGTTGTACGAGCGCCCCAGAAAGAAACGCAAAGGCCGCTGGATCAAGCGCCTTTTCATCCTGCTGCTGATCGTTCTGGTGCTGGCGGCGCTGGTGGCTCTGGTATCCAAGCTCATCGCCACCCAGCCCGTCTACGACGGCGCGGACAGTCTGGGCGCCCGCAAGGCCGGGTCCTCCACCATTCTTCTCATCGGTACCGACGAGGGCGGCACCCGCACCGACACATTGATGTTAATGAATGTCAATACCAGTGACAAACAGGTGTCGCTGGTGAGTATTCCCAGAGATACCCGGGTCAACGGTTCCTATTCGGTGCCCAAGATCAACGGCGTCTACGGCATCAACGGCGGCGGCGAGGAGGGCATGGAAATGCTCCAGCAGCGGGTGAAGGAATCCATTGGTTTCTGGCCCGACGGCTATATTATGGTGAATCTGGACAGCTTTGTGGACTTGGTGGATATCATGGGCGGCGTTACTTTCAACGTGCCGCAGGATATGTACTACAACGACCCCAGCCAGGACCTCTACATTGATTTGAAGGCCGGTGAACAGAAGCTCAACGGCACTGAGGCCATGGGGCTGGTGCGGTTCCGTTCCGGCTATGCCACGGCGGATTTGGGCCGTGTGGACGTGCAGCGGGATTTTGTCTCGGCGGCGGCCAAACAGTGGGTCAGTCCCACGCTGGTGTTCAAGACGCCCCAGCTGGTGGCATGGCTGGGCGGCAACGTGGAGACGGATTTGAGCGTCAAGGAGCTGTCGTGGCTGGCCTGGGCCATGCTGCGCTGTGATTTGGACAACATCCAGACGGAGACGCTGCCCGGTACGGCCACCACCATTTCCGGCGGCTCCTACTATCTGTTGGACCCCTATACGGTGCCCGATACGGTGAACCGCTGCATCAATCCCTATGAGCGGGATATCACTGTGGATGATTTGTACATCCGCGGCTATTGAGGTACAAAATGGACGAATTTTACATCGATCAAACGCTGTATCACGGGCGGCCTGCGTCGGCGGCCAACCGGCTTCCCAAGGAGATGGCCTGCTACGACCTGCTGGACCGGCTGGAAATCCCCTATGCCCGTGCTGACCACAGCCACGCCGACACCATCGCCCAGTGTGAGGCCGTGGAGCAGGTTCTGGGGGAGAAAATCTGCAAGAATCTCTTCCTCTGCAACCGGCAGAAAACGAAATTTTATTTGCTGATGCTGGACGGAGAAAAGGTGTTCAAGACCAAGGACCTGTCCAAGCAGCTGGGCGTGGCCCGGCTCAGCTTTGCCGGGGCGGAGGACATGGAGCGGTATCTGAATCTGACGCCCGGTTCCGTTACGGTGCTGGGACTGATGCACGACACGGAAAACCAGGTACAGCTGGTCATCGACAAATCCGTGGCCGAGGCAAAAAACGTCAGCTGTCACCCCTGCATCAACACGTCCACCATCTGGTTCACCATGGACGATCTGCTCCATAAGGTGCTGCCGGAGCTGCACCACGAGCCGATTTTTGTGGATTTGCCGGTGGAGGAGCCGGAAGCATGAGCGTCTATGTGCTGCCGTCGTTTACACCGGCCCAGCGGGAACGGCTGCGGGCTGCCGCCGGGTCCGTGCCGGTGATCTTTGCGGAGGACTGCGACGAGGAACAGCGGCGGGCGGCCTTTGGGGCTGCCACAGCCATCGTGGGAGAACCGAAGCCGGAGACGTTGGTGGACGCGCCCAATCTCCGGTGGATTCAGATGACCTGGGCCGGGGCAGACCTGTACACCAAGGCCCCGTCGTTTCCGGACAATGTTCTGGCCAGCTGCGCTACCGGCGCGTTCGGCGGTGTGATTGCGGAGTATGTCCTCGGCGTGGTGCTGTTGCGGCTTCGCCACCTGGACGCCTATGTGCGCCAGCAGGAGCGGGGAGAGTGGCGGCCCCAGCTGTCGGGAAAGGGCATCGAGGGCGCGACGGTTTTGATCGTCGGGGCCGGAGATATCGGCACGGCGGTGGCTAAACGGCTGCGGCCCTTTTTGCCCAGAGCCGTGATTGGCGTCCGGCGAACGGCCCGGCAGAAGCCCGATTGCTTTGACGAGATGTACACCATGGCGGACCTGCCCCAATTGTGGGGCCGGGCCGACGTGGTGGTGTGCGCCCTGCCCAATACGGCGGAGACCAGAGGGCTGCTGAGCCGGGAGGTGCTGCGGTCCATGAAAGATACGGCGTTGCTGGTCAATGTAGGCCGGGGTACGCTGCTGGACCCGGACGTGCTCAATGCAGTGCTGGAATCGGGCCATCTGGCCGGGGCGGTGCTGGATGTGACCAACCCGGAACCGCTGCCGCCGGAGCATCCTCTGTGGCGGCGGGAGGATGTGCTGATTACGCCCCATGTGGCGGGCGCCAGCTTCGGGGATGTGCCGGAGACCACGGAGAAAATCGTGGAGATTGTCTGCCGGAACTTGAAAAAGTTTTTGCATGGAGAACAGCCGGATAATCTGGTGGACTTCGCCACCGGATATTGCACTCTAAACAACGCATAAACCCAAAAACAAAAGGTTTACTCGATTTTTCAAAAACCGAGTAAACCTTTTGTTTTTGCGTGCTCAGGAGACTTTCGGTGTCGTGCGGACGCACCGCTCCACAATTTTCTGGCTCCGGGGCAGGAACCACTGGACCACGGGGCCAATCAGAAACACGGCCAGCACCGTGCCCAATCCCACGGTACCGCCCAGCACGAAGCCCACCACCATAAACACCGCGTCACACGTCATCCGGACCCACCGGAACTGGAACCGCTTCAACTTATCCGCCAGAATCACCGCCACCAGATCATTGGGACCTGTACCGGCGTCAGACCGAATTACCAGCGACATACCCGCCGCCAGAATCACACAGCCCACCACCGACGAGACCACCCGCAGCGCCATGGGCAGGGAAGCGTTGATGAAGCCCCCCAGCAGCCATGTGAACGCGTCGATAATCGGTCCGCCGCAGAACGCACAGACCACCGTACCCGGCAGCACATAGCCCCTGGTGGTCACCAGCATAATTACCATCAACGCACAGGTTACAATCACATGGGTCGTGCCGAAGGACAGCCCCACCTGCATGGAAATGCCCTGGACCAGCACCGAAAAGGGGTCCGACCCCAAATCCGACTGCAAAAACAGCGTCACGCCCAGATGGGCCACCGTCAGACCCAACAGCAGCAGCACCAGCCGGATGGCCCATTCTTTCAAAGATCGATGTTTCATCGGTTCCCCTCCTGCCGCTGGGCCTCAATCTGCTCGGCCAGTTCCGTCAGATAGACCCACCGTTCCGTCTTCTCGTCCAGCTGGGCCTCCAGCTGGCTTTTTTCTTCGCTCAACCGCTCCAACGCCAGATAATCCGAGGCGTTTTCCGCAATCTCCCGGTCACAGGCGGCGATTTTTTCCTCCAGCGCCGCAATGTCTGCGTCGATGGTATCATATTCCCGCTGCTCCTTGAACGAGAACTTCAATTTCTTGGGCCGGGGCTTGGGCGCTTCTTTTTTCTCCACAGCCTTTTTCTCCGGGGCTTCCGGCGCGGGCCGCGACGCGGCGTAATCGCTGTAGTTGCCCACATGGCGGGTGACCATGCCGCCTTCGCCCACATCGAGGATCTCACCGGCCAGCCGGTCCAGAAAATACCGGTCGTGGGACACGGCCAGCACCGGACCGGGGAACGTCTCCAGATAGTCCTCCAGAATGGACAGCGTCGTAATATCCAGGTCGTTGGTGGGCTCGTCCAACAGCAGCACATTGGGGGCCTGCATCAGAATGCTCAGCAGATACAGCCGCCGCCGTTCGCCGCCGGACAGCTTGCCGATTTGCCGGTACTGGACCTCCGGCGGGAACAGGAACCGCTCCAGCATCTGCGACGCCGACAGGGTGCCCTCCGACGTGGTCACCTGACTGCCGATTTCGGAAATGCAGTCGAAGACCCGCTGGTTGGGGTCCAGATCCCGGCCCTCCTGGGTAAAATAGCCGATTTTCACCGTCTGGCCGATCTCCACTGTGCCGCTGTCCGGGGCCAGACGGCCCGCAATCATATTGAGCAGCGTGGACTTGCCTGCGCCGTTGTGGCCCACAATGCCAAGCCGGTCCTCCCGGCTGATGGACAGAGAGAAATCCGCAATGGCCACCTTGCCGTCATAGGATTTGGAAACGTGGTCCAATGCAATGATCTGCTTGCCCAACCGGCTGGCCTGGGCCGCCACCTGCACCGTGCCGTCGGCGGCCTCCTGGGTCTGGTTGACCAGAGCGTGATACCGCTCCACCCGGTCCTTGCTCTTGGTGGTTCTGGCACGGCAGCCCCGCATAATCCATTCCCGTTCCCGCCGCAGCAATGCCTGACGCTTCCGTTCCGACGCTTCCTGCATCTGGGCTTCCTGGTCCTTTAACTCCAGATATTTGGAATAGTTGGCCTCATAGAATCGTAATTTTGCATGGGACAACTCAGCAATCTCCGTGACAACCCGTTCCAGAAAATACCGGTCGTGGGTGACCATAATCAGACCGCCCCGGATTTTTTTCAGCCGTTCCTCCAGCCACGCCGCCATGTCGGCGTCCAGATGGTTCGTCGGCTCGTCGAGAATCAGTACATCCGCCGGGTGAATCAGCGCCGCCGCCAAGGCCACCCGCTTTTTCTGGCCGCCGGACAGGGTGCCCACTTTTTGCTCAAAATCGGTGATGCCCAGCCGGGTCAGCATGGAGCGGGCTTCGTACTCGGCCAGCTCCCGGAATTCGGCGGGCCAGGCGGCAAACACCTGCTCCATCACCGTGTGTTCCGGCTCCATATGGGGGTCCTGGGACAGATAGGACACCTGAATGTTGGGGTCCAGCGTCACCGTGCCGCTGTCCGGCTCGGCGGCCCCAGCCAGAACCCGCAGCAGCGACGACTTGCCGGTGCCGTTGATGCCGATGATGCCGATGCGGTCCCCGGCATTGAGGTGGATGGTCACATCGGTGAAAAGTTGACGGGTGCCGTAGTTCATGGACACCTGTTCTGCGCGTAATAACATGATGGAACTTCTCCGTTTCTGGTGATTTTCTCCATTGTATCACAGGACAGGCCCGTTGACCACGGGAACTTTTGCCGGTATACTGGTGGGGACACGTTCGGCAAATTCCCATGGATTGCCCGACGGCGGAGGGAGGATATTCCAACCATGCATCAACCTGCAAACCCCAAACGTGCCGCGGTCCGGCTGACGGCTGCGGCCCTGTCCCTTCTGCTTCTGCTGCTCCTGACCGGATGCAGTCTGTTTTCCGGTGAAAAGAGTACGGAATGGCTGGTCAAGGGGCAGTACAAACCCCTGTATCCTGCCCAAAATACCACCGACAAGCTCATGGGCTGCTTGCGGGATGGGGATTTGGAGCAGCTGTATCAGGTGTTTTCCCCGGTGGCCAAAAATCAGCAGCGGGATTTTCAGGAACGTCTGGAGGAGCTGGAGGACTTTTTCCAGGCGGAGGTGCTCTCCTGGGAGCACGGATTGGGCGGTAATCTGTCCGACGGATATATCAGCGATGGACAGGTCCGGCGCTCCCGCGACTGGACCATCGAACTGGAGACCAGGGACGGGGCGTATGAATGCGCCGCCATCGATGTGATAGATGACGATTTTATTCCAGGCAATGTGGGATTTTACAGTCTCACTGTCTTTCCCGAGGACTTGGGGCTGCTGTGCGGCAATGGCGCGTTTTACAACGGAGCAGTCGGCAGCGGGGAGGAGCGGGCCGGTATTTTTCTCTCCTATCGGGAGGAAACCACCGATGACGCGGACATGGAACAGCTGATGGCGCTGGCGGCAGCCGGGGACGGGGACGGTATCTTTCAGCTGTTTTCCCCCTATGCCCAGGAGCACGCGGAGGACCTGCCGGGACAAATTGAAACGCTGATGACCGTTCTGGACCGGCCGATTCTCTCCCAGGAGCTGTACGGCTGTGTGACGGAGCGGGAGTATCTTCCCGGCATGGAGGAACCGGTGGTCAAACGCCATACCATGTATGTGCTGGAAACGGACGGAAAAACATATGTACTTCACCTGCGCGATCTGCTGGAACCGGAAAGCCGGGAGAGCTTGGGGCTTTACAGTGTGACGTTCCATGCCGAGGAACACAGCATCGACTATAAAAACCTGGGCTGGCAGACACCGGGCGTTTTCGTCAAGCAGCTCACCGTGGACGCAGAGTTGGAGGGCATCGAAAACAGCTTTGCCACCGTGACCCTCTCCACCAGTGTGGAAGCGGAGGTGACCTGCGACTGCGACACCGTCACGCCGAAGCAGTTGGACGCCCTCACCTGGGAAGTCACCATTCCCATGGAGTGGGAATACTACATCTTTACGGCCGCGACGGAGACGGAATCGGTGGAACAGCCGGTCACCGTGAACTCCGACGGAAAAGTGCTTTTGTACAGCAAATACGAACTGGATTGAGAGTATTGCTCTTTTTGTGATGCAGGCGCGAAAAGGGGTTACATCGGATAGGAAAGGCGGAATGGATATGGTGGTGGGACGGTTTGCACCCAGTCCCAGCGGACGGATGCACCTGGGCAACGTTTGGAGCGCCCTGCTGGCGTGGCTGTCGGTGCGGTCCCAAGACGGGGAGATGGTTCTGCGGCTGGAGGACCTGGACCCGGACCGGTGCCGTCCGGCATACTGCGACCAGCTCAAGGATGATCTCCAATGGCTGGGTCTCGATTGGGACCGGGAGCAGACGCGGCAGAGTCTGCGGACCGATGCCTATGCCGCGGCCTTTTCCAAACTGGAATCCATGGGTCTGGTCTACCCCTGCTACTGTTCCAGGGCAGACCTCCACGCGGCCAACGCGCCCCACGCATCCGACGGCCGATTGCTTTACGCCGGGACCTGCCGCCATCTGACGGAGCGGCAGCGGCGGGAAAAGACCAAGGCCCCGGCATGGCGGCTGATGGTCCCCGATGAAACCATCACCTTCACCGACGGACTACAGGGGACCATCTCGGAAAATCTGGCCGCCGACTGCGGCGACTTCATCATCCGGCGGGCCGACGGCGTCTATGCCTACCAGCTGGCCGTGGTGGTGGACGATCTGGAAGGCGGCATCACCGAGGTGGTCCGGGGCCGGGATTTGTTGGATTCCACCCCCCGGCAGCGGTACCTGTACAAACTGTTGGAGGGTACGCCCCCGGCGACGTACCATGTGCCCCTGTTGCTGGCTGCCGACGGGCGGCGGCTGAGCAAGCGGGAGCGGGATCTGGACCTGGGGATTCTGCGGCAGACCATGACGGCGGAGGCGCTTTTGGGCCGTCTGGCCTGGCTGGCGGGACTGCTGGAACGGCCGGAACCGGTGTCCGCCGGGGAATTGGTGCGGTATTTTCACTGGAATCGTGTTCCCAGCCGGGATATCTTTGTGGAATTTGGGGATTTTTGCTGAAAATGGAATAAAAGTAGGGCTGTCCGCCTTTACAATGAAAAGGCGATTATGTTATAATTTAGTTGTATGCAGGGCGGCTGGCGTCGCTCGCTTACCCCTCTGCGTCCATGGGTTGCGCCCATGTTCGTTTTCTATGAATCCGGCACGCCATCCCAACGGCGGGCCGAAAAATGAAGGGATGAACCATCATGTATAAAATCGTGCGCAAGCAGGAGCTGAACCCGACCGTCACACTGCTGGAGATCGAGGCCCCCTTTGTGGCCAAAAAGGCTCTGGCCGGTCAGTTCATCATTTTCCGCATTGACGAGAAATCCGAGCGGGTGCCGCTGACCATCGCCGGCTATGACCGGGAGAAGGGCACCGTCACCATCATCTTCCAGAAGGTCGGTCTGTCCACCAATATGCTGGGTGCGCTCAACGAGGGCGACTCCATCCGCGACTTTGTTGGCCCCCTGGGCCGTCCCACCAACATCGAGGGCAAGAAGCGCGTCTGTGTTGTGGGCGGCGGCGTGGGCTGCGCCATCGCTTACCCCTCCGCCAAGGCCTTCCACGAGGCCGGTGTGCAGGTGGATGTCATTGCCGGTTTCCGCAGCAAGGACATCGTGATCCTGGAGGAGGAGTTCAAGGCCGCTTGCGACAACTTCTACCTGATGACCGACGACGGCTCCTACGGCGAGCAGGGCTTCGTCACCGCCAAGCTGCAGCAGCTGCTGGAGCAGGGCAATCAGTATGATGAAGTTCTGGCCATCGGCCCCATCCCCATGATGAAGTTTGTGGCCGCCACCACCAAGCCCTTCAACGTTCCCACCACCGTTTCCCTGAACCCCATCATGGTGGACGGCACCGGCATGTGCGGCGGCTGCCGCGTCACTGTGGGCGGCGAGGTCAAGTTCGCCTGCGTCGACGGCCCCGACTTTGACGGCCATCAGGTGGACTTCGCCGAGCTCATGAACCGGAACTCCGTGTACAAGGCACGGGAGACCGAGACGGCCAAGACCCATATGTGCCGTATCGAGAAGCTGGGCAAGGACCTGATCAAGTAAGGGAGGCAGTGTAACCATGGCAAATATGCAGACCACCAAAACTCCGATGCCGGAGCAGGACGCCAACGTCCGTAACCATAACTTTGATGAAGTGGCCCTGGGCTATACTGCCGAGATGGCCGTCTCCGAGGCACAGCGCTGCCTGCAATGTAAGAAGCCCCCCTGCGTGGGCGGCTGCCCTGTCAACGTCCGTATCCCCGAGTTCATCGCCAAGGTGGCCGAGGGCGACTTCATGGGCGCGTATGAGATCATCACCTCCACCAACGCCCTGCCGGCCCTGTCCGGCCGCGTCTGCCCCCAGGAGACCCAGTGCGAAGCCGTCTGCGTCCGGGGCAAGAAGGGCGAGCCCGTGGCCATCGGCCGTCTGGAGCGTTTCGTGGCCGACTGGTACATGGAGAACGTCAACAAGATGCCCGAAAAGGTGCCGTCCAACGGCAAGAAGGTGGCCGTGGTCGGTTCCGGCCCTGCCGGTCTGACCTGCGCCAGCGATCTGGCCAAGAAGGGCTATGAGGTCACCATGTTCGAGGCTCTGCACACCGCCGGCGGCGTGCTGGTCTACGGTATCCCCGAGTTCCGTCTGCCCAAGGCCATCGTCCAGAACGAGGTCGATAAGCTGGAGGCCCAGGGCGTCAACGTCATGACCAACATGGTCATCGGCAAGGTTCTGTCCATCGACGAGCTGTTCGAGATGGGCTTCAAGGCCGTCTTTGTCGGCTCCGGCGCGGGCCTGCCCATGTTCATGGGTATCCCCGGCGAGGCCCTGGTGGGTGTCTACTCTGCCAACGAGTACCTGACCCGCGTCAACCTGATGAAGGCATTCCGGGAAGAGGACGACACCCCCATCATCCAGTCCAAGGCCGTGGCCGTCGTGGGCGGCGGCAACGTGGCCATGGATGCCGCCCGCTGCGCCAAGCGTCTGGGCGCCGAGCATGTGTACATCGTCTACCGCCGCGGCGAGGCCGAAATGCCCGCCCGTGCCGAGGAGCTGCACCACGCCAAGGAAGAGGGCATCGAGCTGCAGGTCCTGTGCAACCCCGTGGAGATTCTCAACGACGGCAATGGCCGCGTGGGCGCCATGAAGTGCGTCCGCATGGAGCTGGGCGAGCCCGACGCTTCCGGCCGCCGCAGACCCGTGGAGATTCCCGGCAGTGAGTTCGAGCTGCCGGTGGATACCGTCATCATGAGCCTGGGTACTTCTCCCAATCCTCTGATCCGGTCCACCACCCCCGGCCTGGAGACCAACCGCAAGGGCTGCCTCATCGTCAACGAAGATACCATGATGACCACCCGCGACCAGGTCTACGCCGGCGGCGACGCCGTCACCGGTGCGGCCACCGTCATTCTGGCCATGGGCGCTGGTAAGAAGGCTGCCGAGGCCATCGACGCTTCCCTGTCCAAGTAAGGATTTCATTGAGCGGGCGCACTGCAACCGGGTTTGCAGTGCGCCCTGTTTCGCAATTTGGCGGTAATGGGAAAAAAGATAAAAGTTTTACTCGATTTTTTGAAAAAAATCGAGTAAAACTTTTTAATGTTTTGTTCTCAGCACCGTTACATCTGGTCGGAGAATCGTATGGGTGTTTTTACCCATTTCTGCATATACTACCATCCAACTATCAAATATAAGGAGAATCCATATGGCAACCTTGGAAAACACCATGGCCTTTCTGGACCGCAGTCCCAGCCCCTTCCACGCCGTGGCCGCCGCTGCGGACCTGCTGGATCAGGCCGGTTTCACCCGTCTGGAAGAGGGCAGCGCCTGGACCCTGGTTCCCGGCGGTCAATATTATGTCACCCGCAATCAGAGCAGCCTCATTGCGTTCCGTCTGCCAAGTGAAGCGCTGATGGCCTGGCGCATGACGGCGGCCCACAGCGATGTCCCCACCTTTGCCGTCAAAGGGGACCGGCTGGACGGCGACGCCAAATATGCCCGCCTGTCCGCCGAGGGCTACGGCGGTATGATTCACTATACCTGGATGGACCGGCCCCTGACCGTGGCGGGCCGCGTCATTGTCCGCACCAAAGCGGGTGTGGAAAGCCGTCTGATCTATCTGGACCGGGACCTGCTGACCATGCCCAGTCTGGCCATCCATCAGCAGCGGGACGTGAACCGGGGCCACGAGTTCAACGGCCAGAAGGAATTGCAGCCCCTGTACGGCCTGTCCGGCGGCAAGAGCCTGACGGCTCTGCTGGCCGAAGCGCTGAACGTGGCGGAATCGGATATTCTGGGCCGGGACCTGTTCCTGTGCCCCCGCCAGAAGGCTGTCCGCATCGGCGCGGAGGGGGAGCTGTTCCAGTCGCCCCGCATTGACGATCTGGCCTGTGCCTACGCCACATTGGAAGGGTTCCTGAACGCCGGGAAAAGCGCCAAACTGGGGCAGATTTACTGCCTGTTTGACAATGAGGAGGTGGGCAGCGGCACCCGCCAGGGCGCAAAGAGCACCCTGCTGCCCGATGTGCTGGAGCGTGCAGCCGATGCCCTGCACCTGACCGGTGAACAGCGCCGTATGGCACTGGCCCACAGCATGCTCCTCAGCGCTGACAACGGCCACGCCGTCCACCCCAATTTCCCCGAAAAGGCCGACCCGGCCAACCGGGTCTATCCCAACGGCGGCATTGTGGTCAAGTATTCGGCCAATCAAAAATATACCACCAACGGCGTCACGGCGGGCCTGTTCCGGGCCGTCTGCGATGAGGCCGGGGTACCGGTGCAGATCTTCGCCAACCGGGCCGACGAGGCCGGTGGTTCTACGTTGGGCAACCTGTTGACCCAGCTGGTCAGCATCCCCATGGTGGACATCGGTATGGCCCAGCTGGCTATGCACTCCGCTGCGGAGACGGCTGGCAGCGACGACCCGGCCCACATGGCCAAGGCCTGCGAAGCCTTCTTCCGCAAGGAATTTGTCCAGACCGCCGACGGCGTCTATGCCTTTTGATGTATAAGAATTGAAAAATCTTCCCAAACTCCCTTCAGAGGATTCTGAAGGGAGTTTTTACTTATGAAAGTACAGGATTTTATGACGCCGGGACCGGTCTGCGTGGCCCCGGAGGATATGACCGCGTCGGCGGCCCGGGTGCTGTCCCGGTATAACATCGGGTCCGTGCCCGTCTGCGCCAAAGGCGGCAAGCTCTGCGGATTGCTGACGGACCGGGATATTGTGCTGCGGTGCGTGGCGGCGGGTCTGCCGCCGGAAAAAACCGCCGTGGCCGATATCATGACCCGGCGCATTGTGGCAGCCGCCCCCGGCGACGACGCCGAGGAAGCGGCCCAGCGCATGGCGTTGGAACAGGTGCGCCGTCTGCCGGTGGTGGAGGGCGGCAAGCTGGTGGGGGTCCTGTCTCTGGGTGATTTGACGGTCAACGACCGGTTTCGCATGGAGGCGTCGGACTGTCTGGCGGAAATCTGCACCAATCTGAAAAAACGATAAGAAAAACCGGAAAAAATGCAAAAAAACATTTGACATTGGGCGGTTGTCCTGCTATACTGGAAAAGCCGCATCGAAGAGGTTGACAGTCGAGGTATGCCCTCGCACCTCCAGAGCGAGTCTACAAACAAAAGGTAGGTGCAATTTGAAATGCAGGCTATTATCGTTACCGGTGGCAAGCAGTACAACGTCAAGGAAGGCGACGTGCTGTTCATCGAAAAGCTGAATGTTGAAGCCGATCAGACCGTGACTTTCGACAAGGTTCTGGCTGTGGTTGACGGCGAGAACTCCAAGTTCGGTACCCCCGTGGTTGCCGGCGCTTCCGTGGCTGCCAAGGTCCTCAAGAACGGCAAGGGCAAGAAGATCACCGTCTTCAAGTACCGTCCCAAGAAGGACTCCAAGAGCTGCCAGGGCCATCGTCAGCCCTACACCAAGGTGCAGATCGAGAAGATCTCTGTGTAATGACCAGAGTCGAATTTTTTGATCAGGACGGCAGAATCACCGGATTCTGCTGCGAGGGCCACAGCGGCTACGCCGAGGCGGGCAGCGACATTGTCTGCGCCGCCGTCACCACGGCCATTCGAATGGCCGAGTGCACCATCAACGATGTGTGCGGCAGCCGCGCCAAAACCCGTGTCAATGACAAGGAGGCCCGGATCACCTTGACGCTCCCCGCAACCTGCGACGAGGAGGAGACGGTACAGGCGGTACTTACCGGCCTGATGCTGACCCTCTGCGAGCTGCGGGACGAGTATCCGGATTATATCGAAGTCATGGAGGTGCAATAACATGCTTAACATTGGTTTTCAGTTCTTCGCTCACAAGAAGGGCGGCGGTTCCACCAAGAACGGCCGTGATTCCGAGGCCAAGCGCCTGGGCGTGAAGCGTGCCGACGGTCAGTTCGTGCTGGCCGGCAACATTCTGGTTCGGCAGAGAGGCACCCACATCCACCCCGGCAAGAACGTGGGCATCGGCAGCGACGACACCCTGTTCGCTCTGATCGACGGTACCGTCAAGTTCGAGCGCATGGGCAAGGACCGCAAGATGGCGTCTGTCTATGCTGTAGAGCAGTAATTTACCGATCAAAAATCCCGAACAGCACTGTTCGGGATTTTTTTATCATTTGTAGAATTGATTTTTGGGGCAGCGACGCACAATTGGGCGGCGTTGTCCCTATGATGGAGGAAGACGATGTCCGCATTTATTGATAAAGTCAGAATCACCGTCAAGGCCGGCCGCGGCGGCGATGGCGCCGTGGCCTTCCACCGGGAGAAATTTGTGGCCGCCGGCGGCCCCGACGGCGGTGACGGCGGCAACGGCGGCAGCATTGTCCTGCGGGTGGACGATCACATGTCCACGCTGATGGACTTCCGCTACAAGCGCAAATACACCGCCGCCGACGGCATCAAGGGCGAGGGCGGCCGCCGCAAGGGCAAGGCCGGTGAAAACCTCATTATTAAGGTGCCCCGCGGCACCGTGGTCCGGGATGCCGAGACCAATGAGATCATCAAGGATATGTCCGACGACGAGGACTTTATTCTGGCCAAGGGCGGCCGGGGCGGCTGGGGCAACCACCATTTTGCCACCCCCACCCGGCAGGTGCCCCGGTTCGCCAAAGCGGGTCTGCCTGGCGAGACCCATGACGTGATTCTGGAATTGAAGCTCCTGGCCGATGTGGGGTTGGTGGGCTTCCCCAACGTGGGCAAGTCCACGCTGCTGTCGGTCACGTCCAACGCCCGGCCCAAGATTGCCAATTACCATTTCACCACCCTGTTTCCCAACCTGGGCGTCATCTATGTGGAGGAGGGTGTGTCCTTCGTCATGGCCGATATCCCCGGCATCATCGAAGGCGCCGCCGAGGGCGCGGGCCTGGGCCACGATTTTCTCCGCCACATTGACCGCTGCCGCCTGATGATTCATGTGGTGGACGTGTCCGGCAGCGAGGACCGAGACCCGGTGGAGGATTTTGAGAAGATCAATGCCGAATTGCGGGAGTATTCTCCGGAGCTGGCGGAGCGGCCCATGATTGTGGCCGCCAATAAGATCGACCTGCTGCCCCCCGACAGCGACAACCTGGAACGGCTGCGCAAGTATGTCACCGAGCGGGGCTATGAGTTCTATGAGATCTCGGCCGCCACCACCGCCGGTACGCGGGACCTGATGAAGGTGGTAGCGGGCAAACTGGCCCAGCTGCCTCCGGTCATTGTCTATGAGCCGGAATACGTCAAGCCTTTGGCCGAGGCCGGCGGCGTGGAAGAGCTGACCATCGAGCAGTTCGACGACGTGTGGAGCGTCTCCGGCCTCTGGATGGAGCGGCTCCTGGGTGACGTCAATTTTGACGATTACGAGTCCCGCATGTACTTTGACCGGCAGCTGCGCAGGAGCGGCCTGTTTGCCCGGCTGGAGGAAATGGGGATTCAGGACGGCGACACCGTCAGCATCTACAACTGGGAATTCACCTACGAAAAGTAAGGGTACCGCTGAAAAAGGAGCTGTTGCGGCGCAACAGCTCCTTTTTGCAGTGATTATTCCCAATGGACCAGTTGTTGAAACAGGGCCAGAAAGCCTGGGGCGGCGTCGAGCAGCAGCTCCGGATGAAACTGCACGCCCAGAATGGGACGGGTGGGGGACTCGAAGGCCTCCAAAATACCGTCGGCGGACCAGGCGGCGGCCACCAGACCCGGCGCCAAATCCCGGATGGCCTGATGGTGAAAGCTGTTGACGGCGGTCTGGCCGTTCATCAGCCGTTCAAAAAGGGTGCCGGGCACTGTGGAAATGGTGTGGGTGCATTCTGACGGAATCCGGCTGTCCTGGCGATGGCAGATGGTGGCCCCGGCCTGCTCGTGGATATCCTGATAGAGGGTGCCGCCCAGGGCCACATTGACCAACTGGGCCCCGCGGCAGACGGCAAGAATGGGCTTGCCCTGGGCTACGGCCTCCCGAATCAGGGCCAGTTCGAAGCGGTCCTGGGCCTCCTGGGTGAAGGTGACGGCCTGGATAGGCTCCTGTCCGTAGAGCAGGGGAGAGACGTCGATACCGCCGGGCACCAGCAGCCCGTCCAGTCCGGCCACCAGATGGGGCAGGGACTCCGGCGGCGTCAGCTGGGTCAGCAGGACGGGACAGCCGCCGCAGCGGCGAACGGCGTCGAGATAGCTCCGTTTCACCGCGTATTGGTCCGCGGTCCCATCACAGGCGCAGGACACACCGATATACTGCATAAAATTCATCCTTTCTGAGCCGGAATCCGGCAGGAGTTGTTAAAATGATCTATAAATCCGTTTTTCAGGGCGTCTTTCTCCGCCGCCCCAACCGCTTTCTGGCCCATGTGCTCATCGACGGCAGGGAAGTGGTGGCCCATGTGAAAAATACCGGCCGCTGTGGAGAACTTCTGATTCCCGGCGCGGAGGTCTGGTGTACCTACCACGACGACCCAAAGCGAAAAACTCAGTGGTCCCTGATTACCGTCCGCAAGGGGGACACCTTATTTAATATCGATTCCCAGGTCCCCAACCGGCTGGCCGGGGAGTGGATGCAGCAGGGCGGCCTGGGGGTGACTGTGGAGCAGCAGAAAGCCGAGCACCGCTACGGCGACGCCCGGCTGGACTGGTTTTTTCAAGCGGACGGGAGACCCTGCCTTCTGGAGGTCAAGGGCGTGACGCTGGAACAGAACGGCGTGGCCCGGTTCCCCGACGCCCCCACGGAACGGGGCGCCAAGCATGTCCACCATCTGCGGCAGGCTGTGGGAGAGGGCTACGGGGCCTATATCCTCTTTGTCTGCCAGATGGCGGGCATCTCCCGTGTGGAACCCAATGTGGAACGGGACCCGGCGTTTGCACAGGCCCTGTGGATGGCCCGGGAAGCGGGCGTACAGCTGTTGGCAGTGGAATGCGATGTGACACCCGATTCCATCACCGCCGCCCGGCCGGTGCCGGTGGTGCTGCCCGATCAGTGCAGCAATTGATAAATTTCGTTGGCAATGGCGGCGAAGCCCTCGATTTCCAGCGTTTCGCCCCGGACATTGGCGGGCAGGCCGCAATCCTCGATGACGGCGGACAGCTGTTCCTTGCTGAGATTGGAGAAGCCGCTGGACAGACCGTTGAGCAGCGTTTTGCGCCGCTGGGCGAAGCTGGCCCGAACCACCCGGAAAAAGAGGGCTTCGTCCTCGATGTGGCAGGGAGGCTCCGTCCGCATGGTCAGTTTGAGAATGGCGGACATGACTTTCGGCTGGGGGATAAAGCAGGAGGGCGGCACGTCGAAGAGCAGTTCCGGTTGGGCGTAGTATTGGCAGAAGACGCTGAACGCGCCGTAATTACCGCTGCCTGCCTTGGAACAGATACGCTGGGCCACTTCCTTTTGGACCATGACCGTGACCGCCTCAAAGGCCCGGCTTTCCAGCAGAGCGGCCAAGACCGGAGACGTAATATAATAAGGTAGGTTGGCGCAGGCCATGGGCCGCAGTCCGGGAAATTCCTCCCGCACCAGTTTGGCAATGTCCTGCTTGAGCACGTCGTCAAACTGAATGCGCAGATTGTCGAAGCGGCCCAGCGTTTCAGCCAGAATGGGCTGTAACGTCCGGTCCACCTCCACGGCCAGGACTTTCCCGGCGTTGAGACACAGCTGTTCCGTCAGGGGGCCGATGCCGGGGCCCACCTCCAGAACGCCGCAGGTCTCGTCGATGCCAGCGGCCTCCACAATCTGCCGGGGCACCCAGCCCTGGGTCAAAAAGTTCTGGCCCTTGGCCTTGGAGAACCGGAAGCCGTGGCGGTGCAGCAGCTCCTTGATGTCGTTGATATTGCAAAGATCCATGGTGATCCTCCGTGATATACTATATAATAATAGAAATCGTCCGTTGTCATGGATAGTGTACCAGACAACGGACGATTTTTCAATTTTTATTCTTCCACCACATAGATGGTCACAGGCCGGTAGCCGAACTGGATGCATTCATCCCAGGTGCTGAAATAGAGATCCACCTTGTTGCCCTTAATCAGGCCGCCGGTGTCCTCGGCAATGCAGTAGCCGTAGACGTACTGGCCGTCCTGGGAGACGATGTACAATTTGGAGCCCAGAGGAATCACGCTGGGGTCCACGGCCACCTTGCCCACCTCGGCCACAGTGCCAGAGGCCGTGTGGCCCACATAGCCGGGACAGTTGTAGGCCGTGGCCTTGCCGTTGATGACCCGTTCATATTCCAGCACTTCACCGCCGGCGGTGACAATGGCATTGCCCTCGGCGTCGGTGGGCATGGCGGCGCTTTCCGCGCCGCGGATGACAATGCGGTCCTTGGCTTCGGTGGTCACATTGGTGTCGGTGACCGTGCGGCTCACCTCCACGCCGTTTTCATAGGTGACATTGGCGGTGACGGTCTGCATGCCGTCGCTGCCCTCCTCCAACACAGTCTCCTGGCCGGGCTGGAGGACATTGTTGTGGAACACCTGCTCCCCGGCGGGGACGGCTTCCTCATAGGTGAGGGTTTTGGTTTCGACGCGGGTGACTACGATGGTCATGTCGGTTTCCGTGGGGGTGTCCAGGGGAACGGAAATCTTGTCGTCGGTGTCCAGGGTGACGCCCACGGCGTCCAGCACCTGGGAGACCGGCTCGCCGTAGGTGGCCAGGGTGCGCACCTGTCCGTCGGCCACCAGATGGACCGTCTGCCGGCGCAGCACCGTCAGGTCCAGGCCGTCGGCTCCCTGGGCGGCAGTATAGACATCGGACCGGCCCAACGTCACACCGGCTTCCTGCAGGACCTCGTCCGGGTCCCGGGTGAAGGTGGTGTGAACGATGACCTCGTCCCGGTCGTGAATCACGTAGGTACTCTGGGCTGCCGCCGGAATCATCAGCGCCGAAGCCGTCAGGGCCGTGGTCACCACGGCGGAGGCCAGACGCTGCAAGGGGGAATGGCGGTGCAGCAGGGAGTAGGTACTGTAGTGCATTGGGATACCTCCTTTTGCAGCCTGTATACTCTTGTTGAATAAATAACGATAGTTTACAAGCTGTAACTTTTTGTAATCATATGCACGACAGGTATGTATTATAACGGGAAATTCAATTTTGTCAAGTTTTCAAGGAAAATTGCATTATTTTCTGAATTTTTTAGAATTTATGTAAACGCAGGTTACATCTGTTATTTTGCATATATGCGAAAATTTCCCGGAAAAATATCGGGAAAAATGAATACTGTTACAAAAGGGTTAACATAATGACAGCAGCAAATGGTAATTGACATTTGCCGTGGGCTGTGCTAGAGTAGGGGATGACAAAATGGCGTTGACGAAGACGCGCCTCGTTCCCAGAAACCCAGAGAGGGGCCCGGATGGTGAAAGGGTCCTGTTTTATGGACGAAGGCCCACCACTTCCGAGCTGCCCGGCTGAACCTCTTTTCAGAGCAGTAAGCGGGACGGGACCGCCCGTTACAGCGGCCAATGAGCGGCGCCCCGATGGGCGCAAGCAGGGTGGAACCGTGGAATACGACTTTGTATCCCACCCCTGATCACAGTCAGGGGCGGGATTTTTCTTTTGCCCCTCAATCAAAAAAGGAGGAACCCCATATGTCCGAAGAAAACCTGTACACCTTTGAAAACGAGGAATACCGCAAGACCTATTGGCACACCTGCTCCCATGTGATGGCCCAGGCCGTCAAGCGCCTGTGGCCTGAGACGAAGCTGGCTATCGGCCCCGCCATCGACAACGGTTTCTATTATGATCTGGACTCCGAGAAGGCGTTTACGCCGGAGGACCTGGAGAAAATCGAGGCCGAAATGCGGAAGATCTGCAAGGAAAAGCTGAAGCTGGAGCGGTTTGAGCTGCCCCGCGCCGAGGCGCTGAAGCTCATGGAGGAGCAGGGCGAGCCCTACAAGGTGGAGCTGATCAACGATCTGCCGGAGGATGCCCACATTTCTTTCTATAAGCAGGGCGAGTTCACCGACCTGTGCGCCGGTCCCCATCTGGACTCCACGGGCCGCATCAAGGGCAACGCCATCAAGCTGACCCAGTGCTGCGGCGCGTACTGGCGCGGCGATTCCAACCGGAAGATGCTCCAGCGTATCTACGGCATGGCCTTCCCCAAGAAGGACGAGCTGGACGAGTATCTGGCCAAGCAGGCCGAGGCCCTCAAGCGCGACCACAACAAGCTGGGCCGGGAGCTGGAGTACTTCACCACCGTTGATGTCATCGGCCAGGGTCTGCCGGTGCTGCTGCCCAAGGGCGCCAGAGTCATCCAGCAGCTCCAGCGCTGGGTGGAGGACGAGGAGCAGAAGCGCGGCTATCTGCTGACCAAGACCCCCCTGATGGCAAAACGGGAGCTCTATAAGATTTCCGGCCACTGGGACCACTATCTGGACGGCATGTTTGTCCTGGGCGATCCCCACGACGAGACCAAGGAGTGCTTTGCCCTGCGTCCCATGACCTGCCCCTTCCAGTATCAGGTCTATCTGAACCGGGCCCGTTCCTACCGCGATCTGCCCATGCGTCTAGGCGAGACGTCCACCCTGTTCCGCAATGAGGATTCCGGCGAGATGCACGGTCTGATCCGTGTCCGTCAGTTCACCATCTCCGAGGGCCATCTGGTCCTGTGTCCTGAGCAGCTGGAAGAGGAGTTCAAGGGCTGCCTGGATCTGGCCAAATACTGCCTGGGCACCGTGGGCCTGCTGGACAAGTGTACGTTCCGCTTCTCCCAGTGGGACCCGGCCAACCCCAACAATAAATATGAGGGTACGCCGGAGCAGTGGGAGGAAGCCCAGCGAGTCATGGGCCAGATTCTCGACGATCTGGATGTGAACTACACCGTCGGCATCGACGAAGCTGCCTTCTACGGCCCCAAGCTGGACATTCAGTATAAGAATGTCTACGGCAAGGAGGATACGCTGGTCACCATTCAGATCGACATGCTCCTGGCCAAGCAGTTCGGCATGGAGTATACCGATACCGACGGCCAGAAGAAGACGCCGTATATCATCCACCGCACGTCCCTGGGCTGCTATGAGCGTACCCTGGCCTACCTGATTGAGGAGTACGCCGGTGCCCTGCCCACGTGGATGGCTCCCGAGCAGGCCCGCATTATGACCATCACCGAGCGGACCAACGACTACGCCTGGGAGGTCAAGAAGCAGCTGGAAGCCCTGGGCATCCGGGTGGAAGTGGACGACCGCAACGAGAAGATCGGCAAGAAGATCCGGGAGGCCCAGCTGGAGAAGGTGCCCTTTATGCTGGTGGTGGGCGACAAGGAGGCCGAGAACGGCCAGGTTGCCGTCCGGACCCGTAAGGGCGTGGACGAAGGCGTCATGAGCGTGGCGGACTTCGGCAAGCGCATCCGCGAGGAAATTGACACCAAGGGCCGCAACGTCTAAAAAGCAGAAAAAAGATAAGAGTTTTACTCGATTTTTTTCAAAAAATCGCGGTTTCCAAAGGCAGAGCCTTTGGTCGCGCCTCGCAAGGCGCGAAATACCCGCTGGCCGCAGCCAGCGAAATACCCGCGCCGCGCACGGCGCGAAATACCCGCTGGCCGCAGCCAGCGAAATACCCGCGCCGCGCACGGCGCGAAATACCCAATCGTCCCAAAGCGCCATCCGCAGATGGCGCAATCCCCACGGCGTCAGCCGTAAGGCCGCCGTCCCCACCCCATCGCGGGTGGTGGACGGCGGCCTTTTTGTACACCCCACCGTAGGGCGCGGCATCCTTGACGCGCCCACACCGCACCCCATCCGGGGCCGTCAGGGATGCCGGCCCCTACGCCGGTGGTGCTCGGCAGTGCAGCACGGCGGCGGGACACATAGGTCCTACGTCCCATGTCGGCAGTTCGTCTGTATATGTAGGGCGGCACCTGCGTGTGCCGCCCTGCGTTACCGGGGGCGTTGCCTGGTGCATTGCGGTGCAATCGTAAACCCCTGCCAGCGGCGGGGGCAAGCCACTGCCCTACGGGGTGAAACCAACCGGCTACCACAAACACAATCCGAACTCCATACGGAACTTGGCTTATCTATCACGGCGAACAACGATACATTTTCCACTTGACCTTTTGGTGCTTGCGTAATATAATGAATTAAATTATTACTATAGAAAAGAGGACGTGTCATGGAATTTCGCTTCTCCAAGAAGGTCAGCCAGATCAGCGGCGCCGCCATTGAAGAGATTTTAAAGTACGCCGGTGATCCCACGGTGATTTCCCTGGCCGGCGGCAATCCGGCCACGGAGACCTTTCCGGCGGCGGAGCTGGGCGAGATTGCCCAGGAACTGCTGACCAAGCAGCCGTCCCTGGCGCTGCAGTACAACACGCCCAGAGGGTACGCGCCGTTCCGGGAACTGCTGACGGCGCGGCTGCGGGACCATGACAACATCGGCCGAGAATTTGATGATCTGTTTATCGTCACCGGCGGCCAGCAGGCTGTGGACCTGCTGACGAAGGTGATGTGCGACGAGGGCGATGTGGTCCTGGTGGAGGAGCCGTCCTTTGTGGGCGCGCTCAACGCCTTCCGCTCCTACGGCGCCAAGCTGGTGGGCGTAAAGATGGAGGACGACGGCATCGATGTGGCTGGTCTGGAGGCGGCGCTGCAAGCCAACCCCAACGCTAAACTGTTCTATACCATTCCCTCCTTCCACAACCCCACGGGTATCACCACCTCCTATGAAAAACGAAAGGCCGTCTATGCCCTCTGCGCCCAGTACGGCGTGGTGATTCTCGAGGACAATCCCTACGGCGAACTGACCTTCGACGGCGAAAAGCTGCCCACCTACAAATCCATGGACGGAGAGGGAATCGTCCTCTATTGCAATTCCTTCTCCAAGGTTCTGTCGCCGGGCCTGCGCGTGGGCTACGCCGTGGGCCACAAGGACCTCATTCAAAAAATGGTGGATTCCAAGCAGACCTGTGACGTCCATACCCCCATCCTCAACCAGCTGATGACCTATGAATATCTGAAACGCTACGATATCGACGCGGCCATTGCCAAAATGCGGGTCCTCTACCGGGACAAATGTCAGGTGATGCTGGACGCCATCGAGGAGTATCTGCCCAAGTCCATCACCCACACGGTGCCCAAAGGCGGCCTGTTCGTCTGGTGCGACATGCACGGCGACTACGACACCCGGGAAGTGGCCCAGTATTGCGCCCAGCGGAAAGTGGTGTTCGTCCCCGGCTGTACGTTTATGGTGGACGATCAGGCCCCGTGTTCGGCGTTCCGCCTCAACTACTCCACCATGGAAAACGCACGCATTGTCGAGGGTGTGAAGCTCCTGGGCGAAGCATTGCGGAATTTTATGAAATAGGTGAATTTCCCCTTGCTTTTTCCGGAAGTCTGTGATATCATTTGTTGGTCTGTGAATGGATGCGTCCTCTGCCGCTGCCGGCACAAGAAGTGCTGCGGCATTCCCTGCGGTAAGAACGTCCAAAATTAAAGGAGGACAAACAAATGGATCTGATGAAGGCTCTGGCCAACCAGTACATGAAAGAAAACGCTCCTCAGGTCAGCGTTGGCGATACGGTTCGCGTTCATGTCAAAATCAAGGAAGGTTCCCGCGAGAGAATCCAGGTTTTCGAAGGCACTGTCATTGCCAAGAAGCATGGCGGTCTGGAAGAGACCATCACCGTTCGCCGTCTGAGCTACGGCGTGGGCTGCGAGAAGGTGTTCCCCCTGCATTCTCCCCTGCTGGAGAAGATCGAGGTGGTCCGCCATGGTAAGGTGCGCCGCGCCAAGCTGTACTACCTGCGTTCCCGCCTGGGCAAGGCTGCCAAGGTCAAGGAAAAGGTGTAATTCTCAAAAAGAGGAGGCCTTCGGGCCTCCTTTTTTGCGTTGATTTGGGAAAGTGTGACCATTATGTAAAAAAGTCCGGCCGAGACTTTTCTTATGTGCCGGGACTGTGTATAATGGATAGTGGCGCGATGGCGCCGAATTTATCATGGAAGGATCGCCGCGGCGTTACCGCCTGCGGCTGACCATAGAAAGAAGGCCCTTATGAACGAAGAAACACGGCAGTATCCGGAGAAAACGCCGGAAAATTACCCGAAAAAAGACGAAAAAAACAGCGGCTTTGAGCTGTATCAGCTCTTGCGGGACATGGTCTATACGCTGGTGGCCGTGACCATTGTATTCGTCTTTGTCATCCGCATGGTCAGCGTGGACGGCAGCTCCATGTACCCCACGCTGCACCACAGTGACTACCTGGCCCTGCTCAGCAGCACCATCTGCGGCGACCCGGAGCCGGGGGACATTGTGGTGATGACGGTACCCGCCGAGGAATTCCAGGACGAACCCATTGTCAAGCGGGTCATTGCCACGGAGGGACAGACGGTGGATATCGATTTTAACGCGGGCGTCGTCTATGTGGACGGCGAGGCCCTGGACGAACCCTACACCTATGAACCCACCTATGTGAGCTTCCAGGAAATCGGCGAGGGACTGGAGTATCCGGTCACCGTGCCGGAGGGCCATATTTTTGTCTTGGGCGACAACCGCAACGGCTCTTCCGACAGCCGCTATGCCCCCATCGGCATGGTGGACGAACGGGATGTATTGGGCAAGGTCCTCTGTATCCTGCTGCCTGGCGCCGACGAGGACACCGGGAAGCGGGACTGGAGCAGAATCGGAGGTGTTTCCTGAATGGATCGGGAAAATCTGAATATCCAGTGGTATCCGGGCCACATGACGAAAACCCGGCGGCAGATGGAAGAGGACCTGAAGCTGGTGGACGCGGTCTGTGAGATTCTCGACGCCCGCATTCCCTATTCCAGCCGCAACCCGGACATTGCATCCATCTGCGGCAATAAGCCCCGGATGGTGATTCTCAACCGCACGGATCTGGCCGACCCGGCAGAGACCAAGCGGTGGGCCGAGTGGTTCCGGGCCCAGGGGTTGGCGGCCATCCAGACCGACTGCAAATCCAAAAAGGGCGTGTCCGCGTTCCAGCCCGCGGTCCGGGAGCTGCTGGCGGAAAAATTGCAGCGCTACCGGGACAAGGGCCAGGTGGGCCGCAGTCTGCGGGTCATGGTGGTGGGCATCCCCAATGTGGGAAAGTCCACGTTTATCAATCAGGTTTCCGGCCGCAAGGGCGCAAAAGCGGAGAACCGCCCCGGCGTCACAAGAGGCAAACAGTGGGTGTCTGTGGACAAGGAACTGCTGCTCCTGGACACACCGGGCATCCTATGGCCCAAGTTTGAGGACCCCCGCGTGGGTATGATGCTGGCCTATACCGGTGCGGTCAAGGACGGCGTATTGGATGTGGAAGAGCTGGCCTGCCATCTCATTGAAATGCTGTGGCAGCGCTACCCGCAGAACTTAAAGGAGCGGTACAAAATGGACTGCCCCGCCGACGCGCCCGGCTGGGAACTGCTGGAGGAACTGGGCAGACGCCGGGGCTTCCGGATTTCCGGCGGCGACGTGGATTTGGAGCGGGCCGCCAAGGTCCTGCTGGACGAATACCGCGGCTGCAAAATCGGCCGCTTTACACTGGAAGGCCCCGAGGTCTACGAGGTGACGGAATGACGAATTTATGGGAAATGGAACAGGGCTGTTTTGACGAAGGCATCGAGACGGTCTGCGGCGTGGACGAGGCGGGCCGTGGGCCCCTGGCCGGACCGGTCTGCGCGGCGGCGGTGATTCTGCCGCCCCATCTGGAGCTGCCGGGCCTCAACGATTCCAAGAAGCTGACGGACAAGAAACGCCGGGAGCTGTACGATTTGATTACCGAACAGGCCACGGCCTACGCCATCGCGTTGGTGGACGAGAAAACCATTGACGAAATCAATATTTTGCAGGCCACCTTCCGGGCCATGGAGCAGGCCATTGCGGATTTGAAGGTCCGGCCCCAGTTGGCACTGGTGGACGGCAACCGGGAACCCAGTCCCGACGGTGTGGCGGTTCGCTGCGTCATCGGCGGCGACGGCAAAAGCGCGTCCATTGCGGCGGCGTCCATTCTGGCCAAGGTCACCCGGGACCGGCTTATGGAGGAACTGGACGGAACCTACCCGGAGTACGGCTTTGCCGTCCACAAGGGATACGGCACCAAACGCCATTACGCAGCCCTGCGGGAATTTGGACCCTGTCCCATCCACCGGCAGAGTTTTTTGAAGAAATTCTATGAAAAAGAAGCCGAATCTGCTGGGACCCTGGGGTGAAGCCCGAGCCGCCGACTATCTGCGGAAAAAGGGCTATGAGATTGTGGGGGCCAACTACCGGTGCCGCTTCGGGGAAATCGACCTGATCGCCCAAAAGGGGCGGTATCTGGTCTTTGTGGAAGTGAAGCTCCGGGCCGGGAGCAATTTTGCCGAGGCCCGGGAGTATGTGGACCACCGCAAACAGGAACGGCTCCGCAGTGCGGCCCTGCTGTATCTGTCCCAGCGGGAAACGGAATTGCAACCCCGCTTCGACGTAGTGGAGATCTATGCCCCCCAGGGGCTGGACACCAAACGACCTAAATATATTCATTTGGAGAACGCCTTCTGAGGGTTCGACGAAATTAGCGCGACACACGATATAATATATAAATACGGATAGTTCCACATAATTTGGCAAGAGTGGTCGGCGAGGAATTTTTCGTCAGAGCAAGGTGTGGATTCGCAGCCATACTGGATGTATGGCAAGAAGCCGCACCGCAGCTATGGCGGAAAAGGCCCGGCGACCACCGCAGACACAATTATGTGGGACTGTCCAGAAGAAATAGAGGTAATGACCATGCAGTACATCAGCACCAGAGATTCCTCCCTCCGTTACTCCGCCGCCCAGGCCATTGTCCAGGGTCTGAGCCGCGACGGCGGCCTGTTTCTGCCCGAGACCATTCCGGCGCTCACCACCCAGGACTTGCAGACCCTGGTGGGTATGACCTACCAGCAGCGGGCCGTCAAGGTCATGAAAGCCTATCTGGACGAATTCACCGAGGAGGAGCTGGCGGAGTACGCCGCCAAGGCCTACGCCGTCCCCGGTAAATTTGACGACGCGGCGGTGACGCCCATCCACTCCACCCACCACAAAACCCATTTTCTGGAGCTGTGGCACGGTCCCACCTGTGCCTTTAAGGACATGGCCCTGCAAATGCTGCCCTATCTGCTGACGGCGTCCCTCCGCAAGACCGGCGAGGAAAAGACCGCCTGCATTCTGGTGGCCACCTCCGGCGACACCGGCAAGGCGGCCCTGGAGGGCTTCCGCGACGTGGACGGCACCCGGATTATGGTGTTCTATCCCAAGGACGGCGTCTCCGAGATTCAGCAGCTGCAAATGGTGACTCAGGAGGGCAGCAACGTCGATGTGTGCGCCGTGGTGGGCAATTTTGACGATGCCCAGACCGGCGTCAAGACCATCTTTTCTGACGAAGCCCTGCGGGCGGAGCTGGCAGGCTGCGGATATTTCCTGTCCTCGGCCAACTCCATCAACTGGGGCCGCGTCCTGCCCCAGATCGTCTACTATGTGGCCACCTATGCAGAACTGGTCAAGCGCGGCGACATTCAGATGGGTGACAAGATCAATTTCTGCGTCCCCACCGGCAACTTCGGCAACATTCTGGCCGGTTACTACGCCAAGCGCATGGGCGTGCCCATTGACAAGCTGCTCTGCGCTTCCAATGCCAATAACGTCCTGACGGACTTTATCCGGACCGGTATCTATGACCGGAATCGTCCGTTCCACAATACGATCTCTCCCTCCATGGATATCCTCATTTCCTCCAACTTGGAACGGCTGCTGTACCTGCTCAGCGGGTCCGACGCCGAGGTCCGGGGCTATATGGAGCAGCTGAACCAGACCGGCCGCTATGAGGTCTCCAAGGACATGCTGGAAAAAATCCAGGACAATTTCCTCTGTGGTTTCTGCGACGACGAGCGCACCACCAACGCCATCGGCAAGGTCTTCTCCCACGGCAAGTACCTGATGGACACCCATACCGCTGTGGCCTACACGGTGATGATGGACCATCGGGCCGCCACCGGCGACGCCACCCCCACGGTGGTGGTGTCCACGGCCAGCCCGTTCAAGTTCTGCGACAGCGTTTTGACGGCGCTGGGCGTTCAGGACCAGCGGGGCGGCGTGGAGATTCTCGACCAGCTGGCGGAGGTCTCCGGCAAGGCGGCCCCCGCGCCTCTGGCCGGTCTCAAGGGCAAGGCCCGCCGCTTTGACCAGGTGGTGGAGAAGCAGCAGATGACCGATGTGGTCCGGGAGGCTCTTGTGTAATGGCCCTCTACGCCATGGGCGACCTGCACCTGTGTCTGGGCGCCGACAAACCCATGGATATCTTCGGCGGCGCATGGGTGGGCTATATGGACAAGCTGCGGCAGGGCTTGTCCGTCATCGGTCCCGATGACACCACCGTGCTGATGGGCGATATCAGCTGGGCCCTGGGCCTGGAAGCCGCCGCCGCGGATTTTGCCTTTGTCAACGAGATTCCCGGCCGGAAAATTCTCCTCAAGGGGAACCACGATTACTGGTGGTCCACGGCCAACAAGTTCCGCCAGTTCTGTGAGGCCCACGGCTTTACCAACATGGAACTGCTCCACAACAACTGTCTCTATTATGAGGATGTGGCCCTCTGCGGCTCCCGGGGCTGGTTCTTTGAGGAGGACAACGGCGGCACCCACAATGAAAAGGTCTACAACCGGGAGGTTCTGCGGCTGGAAGCGTCGCTGAAAGCGGCGGGGGAGAAAGAGAAACTCTGCTTTCTCCATTACCCGCCCCTGTACCGGGGCTACCGCTGCCCGGAGATTCTGGACCTGCTCCACCGCTACGGCGTTCGAGAGTGCTGCTACGGTCATCTCCATGGCCCGTCCCACCGTCTGGCCGTGGAGGGAGACGTGGACGGCATCGCCTACCGGCTGCTGGCGGCAGATTATGTAAACTTCACCCCCCAAAAACTCCGTTGACGGCGGTGGAATGGCCGGTTTTTTTCGGAAAACCGGGAAATGTTGAAAAAAACAGTGGAAATGCGCCGGGATTTCTGCTAGAATAATACGGCATATAATTCGGTGCAATATGGCTGCCCACCGGCAGCCCACCACATAGGAGGAATACACCAATGAACGTAAAGAGCGTTGAGAAAGAGAACGGCAATGCCAAAATCGTGATTGCGATTGCCAAGGACACCTTTGAGAACGGCCTCAACAAGGCCTATCTGAAGAACCGCAAGCACATCGCCATCCCCGGCTTCCGCAAGGGCAAGGCCCCCCGCAAGGTCATCGAGGGTATGTACGGCGCCGAGGTGTTCTTTGAGGACGCCATCAATGAGCTGTTCCCCGAGATCTATGAGAAGGCCGTTGTGGAGCAGAAGCTGAACGCCGTGGGCATGCCCTCCGTCGCCGACCTGAACAAGGAAGAGGACGGCACCGTCGTTCTGACCATCGAAACCGCTCTGTATCCCGAAGTGACCCTGGGCCAGTACAAGGGTCTGGAGGTTCCCAAGGCCGAGGTCAACGTCACCGACGAGGAGATTGCTGCCGAGCTGGACCGTATGGCCGACCGCAACGCCCGCATCTCCACCGTGGACCGCGCCGCAGAAATGGGCGATACCCTGGTCTTCGACTTCGAGGGCTTTGTGGACGGCAAGCCCTTCGACGGCGGCAAGGCTGAGGGCTATGTCCTGAAGCTGGGCTCCCATCAGTTCATCCCCGGCTTTGAAGAGGCCCTGGTGGGCGTCAAGGCCGACGAGGAGAAGGATGTGGAGGTCACCTTCCCCGAGCAGTACACCCCCGAGCTGGCCGGCAAGCCCGCCGTCTTCAAGTGCAAGGTCCACGAGGTCAAGGAGACCGTGCGCCCCGCGCTGGACGACGAGTTCGCCAAGGACGTGTCCGAGTTCGACACCCTGGACGCCCTGAAGGAGGACATCCGCAAGCGCTTTACCGAGAACCGTCAGCGTGCTGTGGACCAGGAGTTTGACAACACCGCCGTCACCATGGCCGCCGACAACATGACCTGTGAGATTCCCGCCTGCATGATCGACGAGCAGGTGGACAAGCAGATGGAGCAGTTCGGCTACCAGCTGCAGGCCAGCGGCATGAAGATGGAGGACTACGCCAAGATGATGGGCGGCGACCTGAACGGCCTGCGCTCCAACATGCGTCCCATGGCTGAGAAGACCGTCCGCGCCAATGTGCTCCTGAGCCAGATTGTGGAGGAGGAGAAGATCGAGGTCTCCGAGGAGGAGATTGAGGCCGAGTACGCTTCCCTGGCCGAGCAGTATTCCATGGAGCTGGAGAAGGTCAAGGCCGCTCTGCCCGTGGAGAGCCTGAAGATTGACCTGGCCACCCGGAAGGCCGTCCGTCTGATTGCCGACAGCGCTGTGGCTGTGGCCCCCAAGGCCGTCGAGGAGACCGCTGAGGAAGAGGCTGAGAAGAAGCCCGCCAAGAAGCGCACCACCAAGAAGAAGGCCGACGAGACCGCGGAGGCTGCCGAGGGCGAGGAGAAGCCCAAGAAGCGCTCCACCCGCAAGAAGGCCGAGACGGAGACCAAGACCGAGGAATAATTTTCCGGTCAGGCGGTTAGAATGTTTCATCCAACGAAAGGAGACAGTAACCCCATGAGCCTAGTTCCCTATGTCGTGGAGCAGACCAGCCGCGGTGAGCGGTCCTATGATATTTTCTCCCGGCTGCTCAACGACCGCATTGTGATGCTTTCCGAGGGGGTCAACGATACGACCGCCAGCCTGATCGTCGCCCAGATGCTGTATCTGGAGGCCCAAGACCCCGATAAGGATATTCAGTTTTATATCAATTCCCCCGGCGGCTCCGTCACAGCCGGTATGGCCATCTACGATACGATGAATTACGTCAAGTGCGACGTTTCCACCATCTGCATCGGCATGGCCGCCAGCATGGGCGCGTTCCTGCTGTCCGCCGGCGCCAAGGGCAAGCGCATGGCGCTGCCCAACGCCGAAATCATGATCCATCAGCCCTCCGGCGGCGCCCGGGGCCAGGCCTCGGACATCAAGATCCAGGCCGAGTGGATGCTGCGGACCCGGGAGAAGCTCAACAAGATCCTCTCGGAGAACACCGGCAAGAGCATTGAGCAGATCGCCATCGACACCGAGCGCGACAACTTTATGCCCGCCGAGGAGGCCGTGGAATACGGTCTCATCGACAAGATCGTATACCCCAAACGGTAACAACGGCCAAGGCGCATCGGACAGCCGTCTGATGCGCCGAAGTCGGTTTTTGAACAGACAGAAGGAGGCATTCCATTGGCGCGCAACGACGAGCGCAGCGTTCGCTGCAGCTTTTGCGGCAAGACCCAGGATCAGGTGGTGCGGCTGATCGCCGGCCCCAACGTCTATATCTGCAATGAGTGTATCGAGCTGTGCTCCAGCATTCTGCACGACGAGATGGTGGACGATACCGACCACCAGTTGGTGCTGCCGGAAAAGCTGCCTACGCCCAAAGAGATCAAGGAATATATGGACGGCTATATCATCGGACAGGACGAGGCCAAAGTGGCCCTGTCGGTGGCCGTCTACAACCACTATAAGCGCATCTACTTCGAGAGCAGCGCCTCCGATGTGGAATTGCAGAAGAGCAATATTCTGCTCATCGGTCCCACGGGCAGCGGCAAGACCCTCTTTGCCCAGACCCTGGCCAAGATTCTCAACGTGCCCTTTGCCATCGCCGACGCCACCACCCTCACCGAGGCCGGTTACGTGGGCGAGGACGTGGAGAACATTCTGCTGCGGCTGTTACAGGCCGCCGATTTCGATGTGGAACTGGCCCAGCGGGGCATCATCTATATCGACGAGATGGACAAGATCGCCCGCAAGAGCGAAAACACGTCCATCACCCGCGACGTGTCCGGCGAAGGCGTCCAGCAGGCCCTTTTGAAGATTCTGGAGGGCACCGTGGCCAATGTGCCGCCCCAGGGCGGCCGCAAGCACCCCCAGCAGGAATTTATCCAGATCGATACCTCCAACATCCTCTTTATCTGCGGCGGCGCCTTCGACGGTCTGGACAAGATCATCGGCCGCCGTACCGACCGCAGCTCCATCGGCTTCGGCGGCGAGGTCAAGAGCAAGAAGAACCGGGATGTGGGCGAGCTGTTCCGGGAGGTGCAGCCCCATGACCTGCTGAAATTCGGCATCATCCCCGAACTGGTGGGCCGTCTGCCGGTGATTACCAGCTTGCAGAGCCTCCAGAAAGAGGATTTGATCAAGATTCTCACGGAGCCCAAGAACGCCCTGTGCAAGCAGTACGCCAAGCTCCTGGAATACGATCATGTGGAGTTGAACTTTGAGCAGGAGGCGTTGGAGGCCGTGGCCGAAAAGGCCATGGAACGGCAAATCGGCGCCCGCGGCCTGCGGGCCATCCTGGAAGACGTCATGACCGGTATCATGTACGAGATTCCCTCGGACCCCACCATTACACGGGTTCTGGTGACGGCGGACAGCGTCCGCAACGGCGCCAAGCCCCAGGAGTTCCGGGACGAGCGGGCCGTGCTGCCGGAGGCCGGCTCTGCCGACGCGTCGTAATCGGGCCATGGGCCCCGAGTTCGGCGCAAGCCCGACGGAGAACCCCCCGACGGCCCAATACTTGCCATAAAAGGGGGCCAAACGGCCCCCTTTTGTCAATTTCCGCGGAGGATTCCCCGGAAAGGAGAGTGTAACCATGAACGATATCATCCTGTCTGAGCGGCTGCCGGTGCTGGCGCTGCGCGGACTGTGTGTATTTCCCAAAATGCTGGTCCACTTTGACGTGGGCCGCGAAAAGTCCATCCGGGCCGTGGACGAGGCCATGCGGACCAACCAGGAGATTTTCCTGGTTGCCCAAAAGAACGTGGCCACCGACGAGCCGGGTATGGACGACCTCTACGAGATCGGCACCGTGGCCCATATCCGCCAGGTCTTGAAGCTGCCCGGCGACACGGTGCGCATTCTGGTGGAGGGCGAATACCGGGCCCATGTGACCCAGTGGATTCAGGAGGAGCCCTTTTTCCGGGGCCGGGTGGATCTGCTGCCCGACGGCAAGTACAACCCCGACGCCGTCCGCAGCGAAGCGCTGCTGCGCCAGTGCCTGCAGCTGTTTGACCAGTTCCTGGAGCTGACGCCCAAGTCGGTCCAGGAGGGGCTCCATCAGGTGTTTGCCTCGGAGGATTTGAGCTATGTGGCGGACTTTGCCGCCCAGAACGCCTCTATTTCCTACAGCGACAAGCAGCGGGTTCTGGAACAGCTGGTCCCCACCAAGCGGGCCGCCGTCATCAGCGCCATGCTGGCCAAGGAAATCGAAGTCCTGCGGCTGGAAAACGAGCTCCAGGAGAAGGTCCAGGAGAGCGTCAACCGCAGTCAGAAGGAATACTATATCCGGGAGCAGATGAAGGTCCTGCGGCGGGAGCTGGGTGACGATGAGGACAGCGAGATTCTCGAGTACGAGGAACGCATCGAGGCCCTCAAGCTGCCGGAAGAGGTGGACAAGAAGCTCCACAAGGAGGTCCAGCGGCTGGCCCGTCAGCCCGGCGGCTCTTCGGAGGCCGCCGTCATCCGCAACTATCTGGACATCTGCCTGGAGCTGCCCTGGAACGAGCGTACCAAGGAGCGGGTGGACGTGAAGGCGGCCAAAAAGCTGCTGGACCACGACCATTTCGGCCTGGATAAGGTGAAGGAGCGGGTTCTGGAGGTGCTGGCCGTCAAGAAGATGGCCCCGGAGCTGCCGGGACAGATCATCTGTCTGGTGGGCCCCCCCGGCACCGGTAAAACGTCCATCGCCATGTCCATCGCCAAGAGCCTGAACCGGAAGCTGGCCCGGATTTCCCTGGGCGGCGTCCACGACGAAGCCGACATCCGCGGCCACCGGAAAACGTATATCGGCGCCATGCCGGGCCGCATTATCAACGGCATTTTGCAGGCCGGTACCCGCAATCCGCTGATGCTCCTGGACGAGATCGACAAGATGGGCGCTGATTACAAGGGCGACCCGTCGGCGGCGCTGCTGGAGGTCCTGGACAGCGAGCAGAACGGCACGTTCCGGGACCATTATATTGAGCTGCCCTTCGATCTGTCGGAGTGCATGTTCATCACCACGGCCAACACCCTGGATACGGTGCCCCGGCCGCTGCTGGACCGTATGGAGGTCATCGAGCTCAGCTCCTACACCGACGAGGAAAAGCTGCGCATTGCCAAGGACCATCTGCTGCCCAAGGTCATGGCCCGTCACGGCCTGACCAAGCAGCAGCTGCGGGTCACCGACGAGGCCATCCGGGAGACCATCACCTGCTACACCCGGGAATCCGGCGTCCGGAACCTGGAACGGCAGATGGCTGCCATCTGCCGCAAGGCCGACATGCGATTTGTCTCCGATCACGCTCCCAAGCGCATCACCGTGACCGGCTCCAATCTGGAGGAATTTCTCGGTGTCCGCCGGTATCTGCCCGATGAAAAGCCCGCCACCGACCAGGTGGGTCTGGTGACGGGTCTGGCCTGGACGTCCGTTGGCGGTGAGACGCTGGAGGTGGAGGTCAACGTGGTGGATGGCACCGGTAAGCTGGAGCTTACCGGCAACCTGGGCGACGTCATGAAAGAGTCGGCCCACGCCGCCATGAGCTATATCCGGTCCCGTGCCGTCAAGTTTGGCATTGCGCCGGATTTCTACCAGACCAAGGATATCCACGTCCATTTCCCCGAGGGCGCGGTTCCCAAGGACGGTCCTTCGGCGGGCATTACTGTCTGTACGGCCATGGTGTCGGCCCTGACCGGAGCCACGGTCCGGCGGGACATTGCCATGACCGGAGAGATTTCCATCCGGGGCCGGGTTCTGGCCATCGGCGGATTGAAGGAGAAAACCATGGCGGCATTGCGCCACGGCGTGAAAACCGTCATCATCCCCGCCGCCAACGAGAAGGATTTGGAAGAAATCGACCAGACGGTGCGCAAGGCCCTGAACTTTATCACCGTCCGCCATGTGGACGCCGTCATTGAGGCGGCGCTGGATTTTGGCCCCTGCCAGAAGAACGACGTTCCCACAGAGCCGGAACCGGAACCCCAGCCCGCCAAGGAGCTGCCCCTGCCGGTGCCGGAAACTGGCGGCGACCGGGCCGGCCTGCGCCAATGAGAGGAGGGACCTTGTGAATCTGCATAACGCGGAGTTTGTCATCTCCTCCACGGCCATTGCCGATTGTCCCCGGGACGGGTTGCCCCAGGTGGCCTTTGCCGGAAAATCCAACGTGGGCAAATCCTCGGTCATCAACCGGGTATTGCAGCGGAAGAACTTTGCCCGGGTGGGCGAGGCCCCCGGCAAGACCACCCATATCAACTATTTCCGCATCGACCAGAAATTGTATCTGGTGGACCTGCCGGGCTATGGCTATGCCAAGGTCAGTAAGGCCGAGAAAGACCGGTGGGGCAAGCTCATGGAGGCGTATTTTGCCTCAGGGCTGATTGATTACGGCGTGATGATTGTGGACGCCCGCCACAAGCCCACGGCCAACGATATGACCATGGCGGAGTGGTTCAAAAACTCCGGGAAACCCTTTGTCATCGTGGCCAACAAGCTGGACAAGCTGCGCAAGCGGGATATTGAACCCAATCTGGCCCTCATCCGGCAGACGCTGGAGCTGCCGGAAACTGTGGAAATCATCGCCTTTTCTGCGGAAAAAGGCGACGGTCGCGACGCCCTGGTGGGAATTCTCCAGAGTGTTGCCGGTGACGCCTAAGCCATACAGGGGCGCGCTGCCTGGGTTGCAGCGCGCCCGTTGTCGTATGGCGGGACTTGTCCCCGCTGTTGGAAGTATTTCGTATTATCGTACGCACCTTGTAGGGGCCGATGCCTACATCGGCCCGCACACGGCACCACCGAACATCGCACCACTGGCATGCACCGAAAATTACCGGACAGGTTGGTATAATCCACTCTGTAGGCGGGGGCTTGCCTCCGCCGCTGTGCCGCACTGCCGACCACCATCGGCGTAGGGGCCGGCATCCCTGACGGCCCCGGATGGGGTGCGGTGTGGGCGCGTCAAGGATGCCGCGCCCTACGGCAGTGCTGCGATGCGCCGCGCCACGCCCGGTGCGGCACTTTTCAATCGACCGCGTCAGCGGTCACCACACTTCTTCACGTTTCACTATTCCATCTTACTTTGACAAAAGGCCGCCGTCCGCCACCCGCTGACGGGGTGGGGACGGCGGCCTTGGGGCTTACGCCCCGGGGATTGCGCCATCTGCGGATGGCGCTTTGGGACGATTGGGGATTTCGCCCGCTGCGGCGGGCGGGAGTTCGCGCCGTGCGCGGCGCGGGTGTTTCGCTGGCTGCGGCCAGCGGGAGTTTCGCCCGTTGCGACAGGCGACCAGAGGCCCTGCCTCTGGACCCCGCGATTTTGGGCTGCACGCCGCCCGTTGGCAAGAGTGGTCGGCGAGGAATTTTTCGTCAGAGCAAGGTGTGGGTTCGCAGCCATACTGGATGTATGGCAAGAAACCGCACCGCAGCTATGGCGGAAAAGGCCCGGCGAGCACCGCAGACACACGGGCGGTGGGTAGCCCTCACAAGAAAAAATCGAGTAAAACTTTTTATTCTGTGGTGGCGTCATGGGCTTCCCAGCAGGATGTCTCCCGGTTCCAGAATTCCGTGTGACTGCCGTCGTCGTCCATGGTCAGCCGGGCCAGATAGTTGCGCCGGTCCTTGCCATAGGCTTGTCGGGCCTCTGCTTCCGATTGGGTGACAAACACGTTGAGATAATCGCTGTGGCCCTCGGGGCCAAGGAACTGGATGCCGGTCTCATAGTAGACCAATGCCATGGGGTATCCCGCCTTCCCGCTATATGTTTGTTGTTTATTGTAGCAGATTTCGCCGTCCTTGGATAGGGGCGGCGCGAGAAATTTCCTGCCGCCAGCCTGTCCCTTGCAAAAGGGCCGGGCCGGTGCTATACTGGTTAAAACGACCCAAAGGAGGGGCTTTTTTGCACGGATTTACCGCGTGGCTCCATCAACTGCAATTCGGCTGGTTGTCGGACATGCTGCTCATCGTTCTGGCGTCTCTGCTGTGCATCACCATCCATGAGACGTGTCACGGTCTGGCCGCCTACCGCCTGGGGGACCCCACGGCCAAGCTGGCCGGACGGCTGACGTTGAACCCCCTGCGCCACATCGACATTCTCGGCCTTTTGATGATGGCCGTGGCACGGTTCGGCTGGGCCAAGCCGGTGCCGGTCAATATGTACAATTTCAAAAACCCCAAACGGGACATGGCCCTGACGGCCCTGGCCGGACCCGTCTCCAACATTCTGCTGGCCTGGGCGGCCCTGGTGGTCCGGGGACTGCTGATGGTGCTGATGATCCACCGGGGCCCCAATAGTCTGGGCCAATGGCTGATTACCTTTACCGAGTATGTGGCCATCCTGTCGGCCGGTCTGGCGGTGTTCAACCTGATTCCCATTTCCCCCCTGGATGGCTCCAAGGTCCTCTTTGCCGTTCTGCCGTCTCAAAAGTATGCCAAGCTCATGCGCTATGAGCGGTACGGTATGCTGTTGCTGATGGTGGTGCTGCTGGCTGGTTGGCTGGACGGCCCCCTCTACTATCTGCGCACCGGCCTGCTGAACCTGCTGCAGCCCCTGGCCCTGTGGCCTGCGGAACTGCTGCTGCGGCTGCGGTAGGAGGGACCCATGGAGACCCCAAGCTACTATTTGCCCGGCGTGGTGCAGACGAAAAGCGAGACCATGGAGGATTTTCAAGGCCCCCTGGACGTGATTTTCCTGCTGCTGAGCAAACATAAAATTGAGATCAGCAACGTGAGCATCTCGCAGATTCTGGAGCAGTATCTGGCCTATCTGGACGAGCAGAAGCGCATGGACATGGAGATTGCCAGCGAATTTATCGCCATGGCGTCCCATCTCATGCTGATTAAAACGAAAATGCTCCTGTCGGTGACGGAGCAGGCCGAAGCCCAGTCGGAGATGGAGCTGTTGATTCACTCTTTGGAGGAGCGGCAGCGGGCGGCGGCCTATGAACAAATTCGCATGGCCGCGTCCTTTCTGGCGGACCGCAACGAAATCGGCTGTAACCTCTTTGTCAAGGAGCCGGAGCCGCTGCGGCGGGACAAAACGTACCAGTACCGCCATGACCCGTCGGATTTGGTGGCGGCCTGGGCGGCCCTGGCCGAACGCAGCGCCGCCGGTCTGGCGTCGCCCACCCATCCCTTTGCCGCCATCGTGGGAGCGGAACCGTTCCCAGTGGTGACAAAAGCGGCCCACATTCTGCGGCGATTGCTGCAAGTGGGCGTGGGCAAATTCCGCAGCCTGTTTCGCGGCTGCAAAAGCCGGTCCGAGGTGGTGGCCACCTTTCTGGCGGTGCTGGAGCTGTGCAAGCTCTGTTCCGTCCGGGTGGTATCCGACGGCGGCGGCGACGCCGATGTGACCTTTCTCCAAATGCCCCAGGGAACCGTGGACGGACAGCCCTTCGGCAGCTCTGAGGAATAGAGGAGGCCAAAATGGAACAAACTGCAATTGAACGGGCTGTGGCGGCCATTCTGTTCGCGGCCGGTGAGCCGGTGGGCGCGTCGCGCATGGCCATGGCGGCGGGGGTGTCGGAGGATGCAATCCATACGGCGGCCCAATCCCTGATGAGCCGGTGGAATTATGAACGCTTTGGTATCCGCATTGTCCGGCTGGACGATGCCTACCAGATGTGTTCCTCCGGTGAGATGGCCGACGTGGTGACAAAAGCCCTGGAGACCCGCAAGCCGCCCCGGCTGTCTCCGGCCCAGCTGGAGGCGCTGACCATTGTGGCCTACTACCAGCCGGTGACGAAAGCCTATATTGAACAGCTGCGGGGGGTGGACAGCAGCTACGCCGTCAGCGCCCTGCTGGGCAAGCAGCTGATCACCGAGGCCGGACGGCTCAACGTGCCGGGCAGACCCATTCTCTATGAAACGACGCCGGTGTTTCTGCGAACCTTCGGCCTGACCAGTCTGGAGGAGCTGCCGCCCATTGAAAAGGCGGACATCCACATTCCCGAGGGCCAGCAGCTGCAATTGCCGGAGGTATCGAAGGAGGAGGGAACCGTATGATCGCTGCCGTGACCGCGGCCCTGGTGCTGCTGATTCTGGCGCTGCCCCTGGGCGTGTGGTTCCGGTACGACGACGGGACGCTGGAAGCGGCGGCCAGTGTGGGACCGGTGACGGTGTTCCGTTACCCCATGGAACCCCGGCGGCAAAAGCCGAAAAAGCCGCCCAAACCGAAAAAGGCGCGGCGGAAGGACTCGGACCAGCCGCCCGAGCCAAAGAAGAAAGGGAAGTTTCCCTGGAAGCTGCTCAAACCCCTGCTTTCCATTCTGCTGGATTTGCTGGGGAAGATGCGGCGAAAGCTCCTGGTTTCGGAGCTGTATCTCTGTGTCCGATGCGGCGGCAAAGACGCGGCCCATACGGCCTTACAGTATGGAAAGGCGTGGGCCTTGATCGGGTCCCTGGACCCGGTGTTTCACAACTGCTTCCGCATTGCCCACCGGCAGGCGGAGGTGCTCTGCGATTACCATTCCGACCGCCTCCGGCTGCTGCTGGAGATGCGCGTCACCCTGCGGGTGGGCACGGCCTTATGGCTGGGCTTACAGGCGCTGTGCCGCCTGATTCCCGTGTTCCTACAATATAAGAAAAAGGCGGTGCAGTAACATGAGTCATCCTCTTTCCGACATGATGGGCGTCAATATGGAGAAAATCCGCTCCATGGTGGATACCAATTCCGTCATCGGTGAGCCCATTACCACGCCCGACGGCGTGACCATCATCCCCGTGTCCAAGGTGTCTTTTGGATTTGCCAGCGGCGGCAGCGATTATGTGTCCAAGCATACCTCTGCCGACGGTACCAACCCCTTCGGCGGCGGCGCCGGCGCCGGCGTCACCATTCAGCCCGTTTCCTTTATCGTCATCAAGGGCGAATCGGTGCGGATGTTGCCGGTGGTGGCTCCCGCGGCGTCCTCCCTGGACCGCATCATCGAATTGCTGCCGGACCTCACCGACAAGCTTTCCGAACTGCTGAAAAAGGACAAAAAACCGAAAGACATCGACGAGACCGGCGAATTTTAACAGGCATACTCCATCTCCGGCGGTGCATACTGTTACCGGTGATGAACGATGAAACAACGGATGCAGTGGGCGGCGGCAATTTTCCTGTCCGCCGCCCTTTTGCTGAGTACCACGGCGGAGGCCGTGGGGACAATTTCGGCCCACAGCGCCATTTTGATGGACGCTGCCACGGGCCAGGTCCTCTATGAGAAGAACAGCCACGAAAAAAGCCTCATTGCCAGCACCACGAAAATCATGACGGGGCTGCTGGCGGCGGAGTCGGGACGGCTTTCGGAGACTGTGACCATTCCGCCGGAGGCCGTGGGCATCGAGGGGTCTTCCCTGTATCTCAAGGCCGGGGAACGGCTGACCGTGGAGCAGCTGCTCTACGGTCTCATGCTCCATTCGGGCAACGACGCCGCCGTGGCTTTGGCCCTCCATCTGGCGGGGGAGGTGGAGGACTTTGTGGACCGGATGAACGAAAAGGCCGCGGAATTGGGACTGACGGAAACCCACTTTGCCAATCCCAACGGTCTCGACGACGAGGGCAACTATGGAACGGCCTACGATCTGGCGGTGCTGGCGGCGGCGGCCCTGGAAAACCAGGTATTCCGGCAGGTGGTCTCCACCAAAACGTATACCGTGGGCCAGCGGCAGTTGACCAACCACAACAAGCTCCTGTGGCGGTATGAGGGAGCCATGGGCGTTAAAACAGGCTTTACCAAGGCCGCCGGACGGCTGCTGGTCAGCGCGGCGGAACGGCAGGGGCGGCGGCTCATTGCCGTCACCATCAACGCTCCCGATGACTGGAACGACCACAGCAAGCTGCTGGATGACGGCTTTTCCCGTCTGACAGCCCATACAGCCCTGACGGACGGCATGCTGCTGGGCAGCGTCCCCATCGTCGGCGGCACGGCGGAGACCGTAACCTGCCGCGTCCGGGGCGATCTGTCCTGTGCCCTGCTGCCGGAGGAGACGCCCACAGTCACCGTCTGTCTGCCCCGGATGGCCTTTGCGCCGGTCCGGGCCGGAGATACGGCGGGTTGGGTGGAGCTCCGGGTGGGGGAGGCCGTTCTGGCCCGGACGGAACTGATCTACGATACGGCGGCGGCGGTGCTGCCGGACAAGCCGCGGTCCTTTCTGGAGCGGCTTTTGAAAGGGTAGGAATCCAATATGGAAGAACAACGACTGCAAAAGGTGCTGTCGGCCCACGGCGTCGCGTCCCGCCGCCAGGCCGAACAGATGATCACCGAGGGCCGGGTCCGGGTCAACGGCAATACGGCCCGCTTGGGGGACAAGGTGACGGAAACCGACGTCATCGAGGTGGACGGCGCAGTGCTGCGCCGTGCGCCCCGTCCCGTGTACATCATGCTGCATAAACCTCGGGGGTATGTGACCACCTGCAAGGACGAGCAGGGACGGCGCGACGTGACGGAACTGGTCCGGGACTGCCCGGAGCGGGTTTACCCCGTGGGACGGCTCGATTTGAATTCCGAGGGGCTGCTGCTGCTGACTAACGACGGCGCGTTGGCCAATCGGCTGATGCACCCGTCGGGACAGGTGGAAAAGGTCTATCTCTGCTGGGTTACCGGCTACAAAGCCGGGGCCGAGGACAAGCTGCGGCCCCCCCTGGAGCTGGACGGACGCCCGCTGAATCCGGCCCGGGTGGTGCTGCGGCGGGTCAACGGAGACCAGGCCATGATCGAGGTGGGCATCACCGAGGGCCGCAACCGGCAGGTCCGCCGCATGTGCGAGCTGGCGGGACTCCATGTGACGCGGCTCAAGCGCATCGGCGAGGGACAGCTGCGGCTGGACCGGCTGCCCGTGGGCCAGTGGCGGTACCTGACCGACGAGGAAGTATCGTATCTCCACAGCCTGCTGTGAAGTTTTTCTTGCAAATTTTCGGGAAACCCCGTATCATACAGTAAACTACAGAATCGATCCGGAAAGGGGATGGTACAATATGGCAACGGATATCCTTTCCAAAATTCAAAAGGATTTGCCCACCTTTTCTAAAGGACAGCGGCGAATTTCAGAATACATCATGGAGTCCTACGACAAGGCCGCCTTTATGACGGCCAGCCGTCTGGGCAAGACCGTGGGCGTCAGTGAGTCCACGGTGGTGCGCTTTGCCGTGGAACTGGGCTATAACGGCTACCCGGCCATGCAGAAGGCCATGCAGGAGATGGTCCGCAACAAGCTGACGTCGGTGCAGCGCATGGGCGTCATCAACGATCTGCTGGGCAATCAGGACGTGGTGTCCATGGTGCTTCAGTCGGACATGGAGACGCTGCGGATGACCGGGGAAGCGCTGGACCGGCAGGTGTTCGACCAGGTGGTGGAGCGCATGATGTCCGCCCGCACCATCTATATCATCGGTGTCCGGTCCTCCATGGCGTTGGCCACCTTCCTCAACTTCCATCTGCGCAATATGCTCCACCATGTGCGGCTGGTGGAGCCCTATTCCATCAGTGAAATGCTGGAGCAGCTGGTTCATGTGGGCCCCCAGGATGTGGTCATCGGCATCAGCTTTCCCCGGTATTCCAGCCGCACCATCAAGGCCATGGATTTTTGCCGCAAGGCCGGGGCCACGGTGGTGGCCATCACCGACACGCCGGAGGCTCCGGGCGCCCGGGTATCCACCCATGTGCTGCTGGCCAAGAGCGATATGGTGTCCATCGTGGACTCCCTGGTGGCGCCCATGAGCGTCATCAACGCTCTCGTTGTGTCGGTAGGCCGCAAGAACGAAAACGACCTGTCCAGGACCTATGAGGAGCTGGAACAGATTTGGGAAGAGTACGAAGCCTATGAACGAATGGAAAACTGACGTCCTGGTGGTGGGCGCCGGGGCCGCCGGGATGATGGCCGCCGGTACGGCGGCGGAGCTGGGGGCCAGGGTGGTGCTTTTGGAGCACAACGACCGCTTGGGCAAAAAACTGTACATCACCGGCAAGGGCCGCTGCAACGTCACCAACTGCTGCACCCCCCAGGAGGTTTTGCAGAACGTGCCCCGCAACAGCCGCTTTCTCTACAGCGCCATGGAAGCCTTCCCGCCGGAGGAGGTCATGGCCTTTTTTGAAGGGCTGGGGTGCCGTCTCAAGGTGGAGCGGGGCAACCGGGTGTTTCCCGAAAGCGACAAGGCTGCGTCGGTCATTGACGCCCTGCGGGCGTATTTGAAGCGCACCGGCGTCCGGGTGGTGACGGCTCACGTCCAGTCTCTGCAAACGGAAGGCGGCGCGGTGACCGGCGTGGTCACCGACCAGGGAACGTATCAGGCCGGACGGGTGATTCTCTGCACCGGCGGCTGTTCCTATCCGCTGACCGGCTCCACCGGCGACGGCTACGACATGGCCGCTGCCGTGGGCCATACCATTGTGGAGCCTCGCGGCTCCCTGGTGCCCCTGGAAGTGGCCGAGGCCGACGAGTGCCGGGCCATGATGGGACTGAGCCTGCGCAATGTGGCTGTCCGCATGAAAAACCAGAAAGGAAAGACAGTCTTCGAGGACTTCGGAGAGCTGCTGTTTACCCATTTCGGCGTGTCCGGCCCAACGATTCTGTCGGCCAGCGCCCACCGGAAGGAAAAGGATTCCTATACCATTGAAATCGATTTGAAACCAGCGCTGGACGAGAAAAAGCTGGATGAACGCATTCTGCGGGATTTTGAAAAGTACCAGAACCGGGATTTTGAAAACGCCCTGGGAGATTTGCTGCCCAGCAGCATGATTCCCGTGGTGGTGGCCCGGACGGGCATCCATCCGGCGGAAAAGGTCCATTCCGTCACCAAACAGCAGCGGCGGGCGCTGCTGGAAACCATGAAACGGTTTACCCTTACGGTCACCGGGGCCCGTCCCGTCAAGGAGGCCATTGTCACCGCCGGCGGCGTCAAGGTGTCGGAGGTGGACCCCAAGACCATGGCATCCAAGAAATGTTCCGGCCTGTATCTGGCCGGGGAACTGCTGGACGTGGACGCCTATACCGGCGGATTTAACTTACAGATTGCCTGGGCCACCGGCCGCGCCGCGGGATTGGCCGCCGCCGGGACCAGCAAGGAGGATATAAAATGACAACGAAACGCAACTACGCCATCGCCATCGACGGCCCTGCCGGCAGCGGCAAAAGCACCATGGCCCGGAGAGTGGCCAAGGATTTGGGCTTTGTCTATGTGGACACCGGGGCCATCTACCGGACCGTGGGCTACCATATGGATTTTTACGGCATCGGACCCAAGGACACCGACGGCATTACCCGCCTCATTGGCGATGTGAACATTGTCATCGAGTACGACGCCGACGGCCTCCAGCATATGATTCTCAATGGCCGGGACGTCACCGAGGAAATCCGCACGCCGGAGATGTCCAAGATTGCGTCGGTGATTTCTGCCCAGAAGGTGGTCCGGGACTATCTGCTGGACATGCAGCGCCAGCTGGCCCGGACCCACAACGTGGTTATGGACGGCCGGGATATCGGCACCGTGGTGCTGCCGGGGGCAGACGTGAAAATCTTCCTGACAGCGGACCCGGAGGTTCGCGCCCGCCGACGCTTTGACGAGCTGACGGCCAAGGGGGAGAAGGTCCAGTATGAAAAGGTGCTCCAGGACCTGATCGCCCGGGATGAGCAGGACAAGAACCGGAAGATTGCGCCCCTGCGTCCGGCCAAGGACGCCGTCCACCTGGATACCACCGACCTGGACATTGAACAGGCGGCGGCGGCCATGGAGTCCATCATAAAGGAGAAGCTGGGGCAGCGATGAAAGCAAATGCAGTCGTATATCACATTCTGGAGCGGCTGGCCCGCTTCGGCATGTTTTTCTACCATCCGGTGTTCCGGGTCACGGGCCGGGAGCACATTCCCGAGGGTGCCTGCGTCATTTGCAGCAACCACATCGGTATGGCAGACCCCCTGTGGGCTATTTTCGGCCTGAAACAGGGCCCCTTTTTCCGCATTATGGCCAAAGAATCCCTGCTGGAAGCGCCCCTGCTGGGAAAACTGCTCCATTGGGCGGGCATCATCGGCGTCAAGCGGGGCGAGGGCGATATCAACGCCATCAAGGAGGCGCTGAAAACCCTGAAAGAGGGGAAAAAGCTGCTGCTCTATCCCGAGGGTACCCGGGCCAAGGACGGCCCTCTGGAGGGCAAGACCGGCGCGGTCATGCTGGCCAACCGGGTAAAGTGCCCCATTCTGCCGGTGTATATCAAGCGGAAACGCTTCCCGTTCAGCCCCATGGCCCTGGTCATCGGCGAACCCTTCGAGGTGGTCACCGCCACGGGCAAGGCCACGGCGGAGGAGCTGCGCAGCGAGACGGACCGGATGATGGACATGATTTACAAGCTGGGGGAGGGCGTCGGATGAAGGTCTATCTTGCCAAGACGGCGGGGTTCTGCTTCGGCGTGGACCGGGCCGTGTCCATGGTGGAGCAGGCGGCCAAAGACGGTCTGCGGGCCGTGACCCTGGGCCCCATCATCCACAACCGCCATGTGGTGCAGCGCTTCGCGGAAATGGGCGTGCGGCAGGTGGACGAGGTTTCGGAAATCGAGGACGGCTGTGCCGTCATCATCCGCAGCCACGGCGTCAGCCGGGCCGTTTATGAGGAACTGGAAGCCAGAAATCTCACCATTCTGGACGCCACCTGTCCCTTTGTCAAGCGCATCCATGAAATTGTCCGCAAGGCCACGGAGCAGGGGCGCCAGGTCATCATCATCGGCACCCGGACCCATCCGGAAATCGTGGCCATCGCCGGATGGTGCGATCACCCGGTGGTGTTTGAAAATGCCGGGGAGTTACAGGCGTGGCTGGACGAGGACCCCAAGCGGGCTGCATTGCCCGTTACCATGGTGGCACAGACCACCAGCACCGAGGCCCTATGGAAAAGTTGTTGTGAAATTATAAAAAAAGTGTATACAAATGCCGAAATATTTGATACAATATGTGGAGCGACGGAAAAACGGCAGAAAGAAGCCATAGCCCTTGCCGGGCTATGCGATGGAATGGTCATAGTCGGTGATGCAATGAGCTCCAATACGAAGCGCCTTGCGATGATTTGCAGAGAACACTGCAAGCTGGTTTCCCTGGTGGACAGTGCCGATGAATTGGACACTACGCTTTTCTCTAATGTGCAATCCGTTGGTATCACTGCCGGGGCGTCAACGCCGGCGTGGATAATAAAGGAGGTCAACAACCATATGAGCGACGAAATTCGTGTTGAAAATGCTGCCATGGAGGAGAACTTTGCCGAGCTTCTCGAGCAGTCCATCAAGACTTTAAATACAGGAGACAAGGTGACCGGCATCGTCACGTCCATCACCCCCACCGAAGTGTATGTGGACCTGGGCACCAAGCACGCCGGCTACATCCCCTACAGCGAGATCAGCAGCGACCCCGCTGCCAAGGCCGAGGACCTGTTCAACGTGGGCGATGAGATCGAGGTCTATGTGGTCCGTGTCAACGACATGGAGGGCACCGTGATGCTGTCCAAGAAGCGTCTGGACACCGTCAAGAGCTGGGACGAGATCGAGACTGCCTGCGAGGAGAAGACGGTCGTCGAGGGCGTCATCACCGAGGAGAACAAGGGCGGCCTGGTTGCCAATGTCAAGGGTGTCCGCGTGTTCATTCCCGCTTCCCAGACCGGTATTCCCAAGGGCGGCGACCTGAGCCAGCTGATCCGTCAGACCGTCAGCATGAAGATCACCGAGGTCAACCGCGCCCGCCGCAGAGTGGTCGGCTCCATCCGTGCCGTCACCGCTGAGGCCCGCAAGGCTGCCGCCGAGCAGATCTGGAACGAGATTGCCGAGGGCAAGACCTATCATGGCGTTGTCAAGAGCCTCACTTCCTACGGCGCGTTCGTCGATATCGGCGGCGTGGACGGCATGGTGCACGTTTCCGAGCTGAGCTGGAGCCGCATCAAGAACCCCGCTGAGGTTGTCAAGGTGGGCGACGAGATCGACGTCTATGTTATCGGCTTTGATCCCGAGAAGAAGAAGATCTCTCTGGGCTACAAGACCGCTGAGACCAACCCCTGGAACCTGTTCCTGAACCAGTTCCAGGTGGGTGACGTGGCCACCGTTAAGATCGTCAAGCTGATGACCTTCGGCGCTTTCGCTGAGATCATCCCCGGCGTGGACGGCCTGATCCACATCTCCCAGATCGCTGACCGCCGCATCGGCAAGCCCGAGGATGTGCTGTCCGAGGGTCAGGAGGTCGAGGCCAAGATCATCGACATCGACGAGGAGAACAAGCGTATCTCCCTGTCCATCCGCGCCCTGCTGGTGGAGGGTGACGACGAGGAGTACGGCGACGAGGAGTAATCCTTTGTCTGTGCTCTGTAAATCGCAATATAAACCGGGCTGCTGCGGCAGCCCGGTTTTTTGCACCGTATGGCGGTAATGAGAAACCGGGCGTGCCGCATGCGGCACGCCCGGCTGACGGTTTTCAGCAATTACTTGACGGCGATGACTTCCATCTCCACCACGCCGCCCAGGGGCAGGGCAGCCACCTGCACGCAGGAGCGGGCGGGATGCTCGCCGGTAAAGTTCTCAGCGTAGATGCCGTTCAGCTCGGCAAAGCCGGCCAGATCGGTCATAAACACGGTGGTCTTGACCACGTTGCTCAGATCCATGCCGTTCTCGGCCAGAACAGCCTTGACATTGGCGAACATCTGACGGGCCTGGGCAGCCAGACCGCCCTCGGCCAGCTTACCGGTCTCAGGCACCAGACCCAGCTGGCCGGAGCAGTACAGGGTGTCGCCTACAAAAATCGCCTGGGAATAGGGACCCACAGCGGCGGGAGCGTTCTTGGAGCAGATCACAGTTTTCATGGTTGAAAACCTTCCTTTCGTAAATTGGTACATCCATTCTATCATAGTCATTCCCATCTGTTAAGGGCCAAATATAAAATTTTTGTAAATGTACTTGAAAAAATTTCAGAGCGCGGTATAATAGCATTAGCACTCAAAAGTTGTGAGTGCTAATGCTGAATACAAAGGATGACATATCATGGAAAAGCAGCAATTCAAAGCCGAATCCAAACGGCTTCTTGATCTGATGATCAACTCCATTTACACCCATCAGGAGATTTTTCTCCGTGAGATCATTTCCAACGCCTCCGACGCCATGGACAAGCTGGCTTATTTGAGCCTGACGGACCAGAACGTGGGCCTCAGCCGCAGCGACTTCGCCATCGATATTACGGTGGACGAGAAGGAACGTCTGCTGACTGTGTCCGACAATGGCATCGGCATGAGCCGGGAGGACATGGAGGAAAATCTGGGCACCATCGCCAAGAGCGGTTCCCTCCAGTTCAAAAAGGACATGGAACAGCAGGAGGACATCGACATCATCGGCCAGTTCGGCGTGGGCTTCTACTCCGCCTTTATGGTGGCCGACGCCGTCACCGTCATTTCCAAGAAGTACGGTTCCGATGAGGCCTGGATGTGGCAGTCCTCCGGCGCCGACGGCTATACCATCACCCAGTGTGAAAAGGACGCCGCCGGTACCCAGGTCATCATGCACCTGAAAGCCGACACCGAGGACGAGAACTACAGCCGGTTCCTCCAGGAACACGAACTGCGGTCTCTGGTCCGCAAATACTCCGACTATATCCGCTATCCCATCCGCATGGACGTGACCAAGACCCGCGTCAAGGAGGAAACCAAGGACAGCGACAAGCCCGAGTATGAAACCTACACGGAGAACGAGACCCTCAACTCCATGGTGCCCCTGTGGCAGCGGGCCAAGAAGGACGTCACCGAGGAGGAGTACAACCGGTTCTATCAGGAGAAGTTCTTCGACTATGAAAACCCCCTGGCCACCATCCATCTGAGCATCGAGGGCAACATCACCTATAAGGCCCTGCTCTATATCCCTGCCCGGGCCCCCTATGACTTCTATACCAAGGAGTACAAGAAGGGCTTGCAGCTCTATTCCTCCGGCGTTCTGATTATGGAGAACTGTGAGGACCTGCTGCCGGAGCACTTCCGCTTTGTCAAGGGCATTGTGGATTCCCAGGATCTGAGCCTGAACATCTCCCGTGAGATGCTCCAGCATGACCGTCAGCTGAAACTCATCGCCTCCAATCTGGAAAAGAAGATCAAGTCCGAATTGAAGAAGCTCCTGGAAAACGACCGGGAGAAGTACGAGAAGTTTTTCAACGCCTTTGGCCGCAACCTGAAATACGGTCTGGTGTCCGAGTACGGTATGCATAAGGAACTGCTCCAGGATTTGATGCTGTTCTGGTCCAGCAAGGAGCAGAAGCTGGTAACCCTCCAGGAGTATGTGGACGGTATGGCCGAGGGCCAGGAGCACATCTACTTTGCCGCCGGTGAGAGCCGCCAGCGCCTGTCCCAGCTGCCCCAGATGGAGCTGCTCCAGGACAAGGGCTACGACGTGCTGTTCTTCACAGAGGATGTGGACGAATTTATTCCTCAAACCCTCCAGAAGTTTGCCGAAAAGGACTTCAAGAACATTGCGTCCGACGACCTGGGCCTGACCTCCGACGAGGAGAAGAAGGCCATGGAGGAGAAGAACGAAGCCGCCAAGCCCACCCTGGATTTCATCAAGGAGACCCTGGGCGACCGGGTCAAGGACGTGCGGCTCAGCGCCACCCTCAAGAGCCATCCGGTCTGCCTGGTTCCCGACGAGGGCATGAGCTTCGAGATGGAGAAATACTTCCAGAAGATGAACCCGGAAATGGGCTTCAAGGCCGGCCGGATTCTGGAGCTGAACCCGGAGCACGCCGTCTTTGCCACCTTGCAGATTGCCGTGGCCCAGGACCCGGAGAAGGCCAAGAAGTATGTGGAGGTCCTCTATGACCAGTCCTTGCTCATGGCGGGCCTGCCTATCGACAACCCCACCGAGTATACCGACCGCATCTGCTCTTTGATGCAGTAAGGGATTTCGCGCCGTGCGCGGCGCGACCGGGGACGCTGTCCCCTGGACCCCTGCGATTTTTGAAAAAATCGAGTAAACTTTTTATGTTGGGGCCCGGGTGCAGTATTTGGGATTCAAAGCAACATAGGAAATAATTTTGCCCCGGATTCCATGGGAATCCGGGGCATTTAAAGTTTTACGCTATTATTTTAAAAATTGCAGGGTACGGGGCAACGCCCCGCAAACCACCTGTCACTCCTCGTCATCCGCCGTCACCGCCGGACGCAGCACGCCGTAATCGGAAAAGCGGGTGTCCCGGGAGTCGGTGAGAAAAACCACGCGATCATGGAGCGTGTCGTAGACGTCGGAGAAGGTGTCCACCAGGTCCTGGACCTGGGAGCCGTCGCTGCTGGTCAGATACACCCGGTCGGCGTAGGCGGCCAGAGCGGGGTCTGTGGTGGCCATAGACAGGGCAGGGGAGCTCTCTGTCTGGTTGGAGGACAGCCGCTGGGCGGCGTCCAGCACAGCGGCCACCCGGTCACCGTCATAGGCGATGTTCTGACTGGAAGGGAAGGTGAAGTCCGACAGGACCACTTCCTCAAAGCCCAGACCGGCCAGCTCTGAGAGAATGCTCTGGAGATAGGAAAGGACCTGCTGATTGGCCGGGTCCAGCCAGTAACAGCTGTCGCTGTCCATCCACAACGCGCCGTTGTCCAGGGGAAGGCCGCAGGACTGATTGGCCAGGGCATAGGCGCTGTCCCGGAACGCCGGCAGACGGGCGATGAGATAGACGCGGCCGTTGGCGTTGAGATCGGCAATAAGCTGGTCCACAGCGGTCACATCCACCGAGGAGGACGTCTCCGCGCCGGGAATGGCGGTGGAGTAACAGAAATTGCCGTAAATGCTTTTCACGTCCAGCAGCACAGCCACCTGTCCCTCCGCGGACTGGACGGCCTCCAAAATGGCGTCAGTCTCGTCCAGCATATCGGTGGTCACATAAATGCCCTCCAGACGGGTCATGGCGCTGGTGTCCTCCATGGGACTGGTGTCCACTACCACCTGGGCGTCGGGCAGGGGTTCCAGCTTTTCGCGGACGGCGCTGCGCTCTGTGGACGGAGAGAACTCCAGCCGGACGCCGTCGGCGGAGTAAACCAGAAAGCGCTGCAAATAGATGACAAAGCCTATGGCGGTCAGCAGCAGCAGCACGACGATGATAACCAGGGCAACGGCCAGCTTGCGCAGACGCACCCGGGTGCGATAGGGAATGTATGGCAAGGTTGCAGCCTCCTCAGCAGGTGGCGCTCAGCTGGCACCAGTCGTCCATCTGATTGCAGCCGGTGATGGTGAGACCCGCCGCTTCCAGCGCCGCCTTTACCTCATCCAGCCGCACATTGAGCACGCCGGAGCACAGGAACACGCCGCCCTTGCGGAGGAAATGGGGCACCACCGGGGCCAGGGGAATGATGACGTCGGCCACAATGTTGGCCAACACCACATCGTAGCCGCCTTCTGCCAGTTCCTCCATGCGGGCCTGGTCTTCAATGACATTGCCGGTGACGGCGGTAAACCGGGAGCCGTCCAGACCGTTCATGGCGGCGTTTTCTCGGGCGATGTCCTCGGCCTTGGGGTCAATGTCCACACCCGTGGCCGTGGCGGCGCCCAGCAGCAGCGCCGTAAAGGACAGAATACCGCTGCCGCTGCCCAGGTCAATGACCCGCTCGCCGCCGTGAATGCACTGTTCCAGCGCCTTCATGCACATCTGGGTAGAGGCGTGGGCGCCGGTACCGAAGATCATGCCCGGGTCCAGCCGCACCTCAATGCGGCCCTCGGGGTTTTCCGGGTGAAGCCACTGGGGCACCACCAACAATTTCTCACCGATGGGCAAGGGCTGATAATACTGCTTCCAGCTGTTCTCCCAATCCTCATCCCGGCAGCCCGCCGCGGACACCGTCAGGGGGCCAAAGTCCACGGCCGGAAACTGCCGGCGCAGCAGGGAAAGCTGCTCGCTGAGGTAGGACGCGGTTTCCACAGCCTGGGGCGTGTCCTCCACATAGAGGCGAATTTGGGAAACACCGGCCATCTTTTCTTCCAGTTCCTCGTCCACATAGTCCCAATACTGACGATTCTGCTCCAAAAAATCATGAAACTCCTGTTGATCGTCCATAATAAAGCTGTCGAAGCCCAAGGCCGTCAGCCGTGCCGCCACCAGCTCAATGCCCGCGGGCGCGGTGGCGATGGTCAGTTCGATCCATTGCATGTAGTATGCCTCCTTATTGACAGGCGACACCGTCTCCCTGCGGCCCGTTTGCCACAACGGATACAGCGTTGCCATAGTTTATTAGTTTACAGGAAAAGCGCCGTTCTGACAAGCAGTTTCCAACATATTTTACTTTTTTGACGAACTGTGGTATGATGACCCAATAGGTCACCATACCCTGGAAAGGATGAATTGATTGAACAGACGAACAGAACTTCTGCCCGGTGTATTCCTCACCTGTGTGCAGAGTGAAAAATTCAAAACCGGTTGTCTCAGCCTCTCCCTGCTGCGCCCCCTGCGGCGGGAGGAAGCGGCGGCCAATGCGCTGCTGCCGGCGGTGCTTCTGCGGGGCTGCGAGGGCTGCCCGGACATGCGGGAGATTTCCGCATTCCTCGACGGCTACTATGGGGCCAGCGTGGGCAGTCTCGTCCGCAAAAAAGGCGAGGTGCAGACCACGGGCTTCTATGCGGCGTTTCTGGAGGACCGCTACGCATTGGACGGCGAACCCATTCTGGCCCCCATGGTGGACTTTGTCTGCCGCCTGCTGCTAAAACCGGTGACGGAGGACGGCGCGTTTGTCTCCGCCTTTGTGGACGGCGAAAAGCAGAACCTCATCAACACCATGGAAGCCCGCATCAACAACAAGCGCAGCTATGTGGTGTCCCAGCTGCTGCGGACCATGTGCAAGGACGAGGCCTACGGCCTGCCCCGTCTGGGTGATGTGGAAGAGGTGGAGCCCATCACGGCTAAGAGCCTTTATGGCCACTACCGCCACATTCTGGCCCACTCCCGCATGGAGATTTTCTACCACGGAAGCTGTGACGCTGACACGGTGGCGGACCTGCTGAAAGCGGGCCTGTCGGACCTGCCCCGCGGCGAGGCCGACGCGTTCTCCACCGTGATTGTGGACCAGGCGGAGACGGTCCAGACGAAGCGGGAAGCGCTGGACGTGACCCAGGGCAAGCTGGCCATGGGCTTCCGTCTGGGATGCACCGCCGACGATGTGGAGCGGTATCCGGCGGCCCTGATGATGAACGCCGTATTCGGTTCCGGCGTCACCAGCAAGCTGTTTCTGAATGTCCGGGAAAAGATGTCCCTGTGCTATTATGCCAGCTCCACCATTGAAAAGTTCAAAGGCGTTATGGTGGTGTCGTCGGGCATTGAATTTGACAAATTTGAGGTGGCCCGGGACGAGATTCTCCACCAGCTGGAACTGACCCGGCAAGGGGAGATCACCGAGGAAGAGTTGGAGGGCGCCCGCATTGCGCTGCTGTCCTCCCTGAAAACCGGCATGGACAGTCCCGGACGGCTGGACGATTACGCCCTGGGCCAGGCTATTTTGGGTCAGGAGGGCACCATGGCCGATCTGGCGAACTCGTTGGAGACGGTGACGGCGGAGCAGGTGGCCGAGGCCGCCCGTCGGGTGACGCTGGACACGGTGTATTTTATTGAGGGGGTGGCAAAATGAAAAAGGTTGTGCTGGACCAGCTGCGGGAGACATTTTACGAGGAGCGACTGCCCAACGGGCTTTTGATCCGCGTCATTCCCCGGCCCGACTTTGCCAAGACGTATTCCTTTTTTGCCACGGACTTCGGTTCCATCGACACCAAGTTCACCATGGACGGCAAGGTGTATGAGACGCCCGCCGGTGTGGCCCACTATCTGGAGCATAAGCTGTTCGACATGCCCGAGGGCAATGTGATGCAGCAGTTTTCCGCCCTGGGCGGCAGTCCCAACGCCTTCACCGGCTATTCCATGACGGCATATCATGTAGAATCCACGGAAAACTGGCGGGAAAATCTGGAACTGCTGCTGCGGTACGTGTCCACGCCCTATTTCACCGAGGAGAGCGTGGAGAAGGAGCGGGGCATCATCGCCCAGGAAATCCGCATGTACGAGGACAGTTCCGGCTCCCGGATGTATGAGAACCTCTTCGCGGCCCTGTATCAGCACCATCCCATTCGGGTGCCCATCGCCGGTACCGTGGAATCCATCCAGGATATCACTGCCCAGACGCTGTACGACTGCCACAAGGCGTTTTATGACCCGTCCAATATGATGCTCTGTGTGGCGGGTCCTGTGGACCCGGAGCTGGTGGTAAAGAGTGCAAGAGAGATTCTGCCCAAGACTCCCGGCGGCGTGGGTGGCCGGGACTACGGCCCCGCCGAGCCCCTGACAGCGGAGAAGATGGCGCGGGTGGAGCAGAACATGGAGGTGTCCATGCCGGGCTTCACCGTGGCGTTCCGCTGCGACACGCCCAAAACCGGCGCGGATATTCTCCGGCAGGAGCTGGTGGGCGATTTGGCGGCGGAGCTGCTGGTGGGCGAGTCCACGGCCTTTTATACGAAGCTGTACGAGGACGGTCTCATCGACTGCGATTTTTCCGCCGGTTACGAGGGCGTCAAAACCCTGGGTATGCTGTCCATCGGCGGCGACAGCAACGAGCCGGAGCGGGTGGTGGACGCCGTGCTCAAAGAGGCGGAACGGCTGGGCCGGGAGGGCGCCGACGAAGCCCTGTTCCAGCGGCTCAAGCGTTCGGCCTTTGGACGGCGGATCCGGGAGCTTGACAGTTTCGAGAACATCTGCTACCGTATGTGCCAGAGCACCTTTGAGGGGGCGTTCTATTACGACTTCCCGGATTTGTACCGCTCCATCACCCTGGACGAGACGGTAAAAATGATCCGGGATACGGTGGTCCCCCAGCGGGCGGCCCTCTCCCTCATCTATCCCAACGCGAAAGGATGACGCATTGTGTTTTTGGCATCCCCCATCACGTTCCCCAATCTGGGCATTGACATCAACCCCTCGCCGGTGGCCTTTTCTCTTGGTGATAAACCCATCTACTGGTATGGCATTCTCATTGCCATCGGCTTTGCCCTGGCGGTGCTCTACGGCTGCCGCTGCGCCAAACAGTTCGGTCTCACCGAGGACAACATTCTCGATATGCTGCTGCTGGCCGCCCCCCTGGGCATCATCGGCGCACGGCTCTATTACTGCATCTTCTATTGGGAGCTGTACGCCGACAATCCCATCTCCGTCCTCTATATCTGGGAGGGTGGTCTGGCCATCTACGGCGGCGTCATCGGCGCGGCCATCGGTGTGATTCTCCATTCCCGATGGAAAAAAACGCCCCTGCTGCCCATGCTGGATATCGGTTCCATGGGATTGCTCATCGGTCAGTCCATCGGTCGCTGGGGCAACTTCATGAACCGGGAGGCCCACGGCGGCATCACCGACAGCTTTTTTAAAATGGGACTTCAGGACAGCGCCGGTGTGGTGACGTATTATCACCCCACATTCCTCTATGAATCCGTCTGGAACGCGGTGGGATTTCTGGCCCTGCACTTCTATTTCAAAAAGCGCCGCCGCTATGACGGTCAGATTTTCACCCTGTATGTGGCCTGGTACGGCCTGGGCCGGGCCTGGATTGAGGGCATGCGCACCGACAGCCTGTACCTGTTCAACACCGGCATCCGGGTCAGTCAACTGTTGGCGGCCCTGTCCTGCCTGGTGGCCGTGGGCTTTTTGGTGTGGAACCTGAAAATCCGGCCCCATGACCCGGCCAATCTGGCGGTCAACCGGCAGAAAGCCGCCGCCGCGGAAGCGGAAGAAAAGACGGACTGACTCTTCCCACAAGGGGAAAACCGTGGTATAATGGCGAAAAATAAGGAAACAACCCCACAGGACTGAAAGGAGCGATTCCCTATGGCAACATTCAATGATTATCTGGAGACGTTCAAGGGCATGGCCGTGGAGGGTGCTCAGACGGCAGTGAAGAAGACCCGCCAGCTGGCATCCGTGGCCAAGGCCAATCTGGCCATCCGCACCGAAGAGGAAAAGATCAAAAAGGCCCAGATTGAGCTGGGCAAGCTGTACTATAAGGACTATATTGTGGGCCAGACCCCGGACCCGGCGGTGTATACGCCTTGGTGTGAGCGGATTTCCGAGTCCAAGATCGCCATCGAGGACTTGAAAATCGCCATTGAGGAGCTGCGCAGCCAGGGCCATGACGACGACGATGAGATTGTCACCGACGATTATGTGGTGGATATCACCGAGGATGATCTGGTGACAGAGCCCAAGTCTGCCGAATCCGTTGTCATCGACGTGGACGTTGCCGACAACGACGACGAAGACAAGCAGTAAAGAAGCAGGAACGCATACCAACCGGGGACGCCGCAGCAGCAATGTCCCCGGTTTTGCGTCCATGGGAAAGACCGAATGTATATAATTGCCCGGCGGTGTGCATCGAAATCCCCGGACGGAATGCGGTGCGGGCGCGTCAGGGATGCCGCGCCCTACGGTGGGGGGTACAAAAAAGGCCGCCGTCCACCACCCGCGATGGGGTGGGGACGGCGGCCTTGCGGCATACGCCGCGGGGATTGCGCCATCTGCGGATGGCGCTGGGAACGATGGGGGAGTTCGCGCCGTGCGCGGCGCGGGAATTTCGCCCGCTGCGGCGACCACCGCAGACACACGGGTGGTGGGTAGCCCTCACAAGAAAAAATCGAGTCAAACTTTTAATGTTGGGTGCGTGGGAAAGTGCGGGTCAGAACAAGCTGTCGGGCTCCTCGTTCATGCGGTCCTCCAGCAGACAGGCCGTGGCATAGAGCAGGTTGGCAGCGTCGCGGCGGGTCATGGTCTCGTCATAGGCGCCCACCGGCAGACCGGCTTCATCCAGGGCGCAGACGGCCTCGGCGGCCCAGGCGGGCACACTCTCATCGGCCAGCTGGCCGGAAACCTCCGTCACGGCGGGCAGCTGCAGCACATTCTGCACCATAACGGCGGCTTCGGCGGTTGTCAGCTCCGCCGTGGGACGGAATACCACGCCGTCATCCTGAGTGGTGCCGGAAATATACCCGGCCCGCAGAGCCGATACGATATAGGGCCGCATCCAGGAGGGGGTCAGGGCTTCATCGTCAAAGCCGGAGGTCATCTGAGCATCGTCGGGCTCCAACTCCGTCAGCTGGGCCAGCATCACCAGAAATTCACCGCGGGTCACGGCCTTGTCCGGGTTGAAGCACAGGGTACCGCCTACGGACTCGCCGGAGAACAGCTGCCGCTCCCGCAGCCACAGGGCTGTGAAGTGGTCGCCGTCGCCCTCCATATCACTGTAGGTGATTTTGTCCATGGGCTTGAGAATCTCAATTTCCACAGTGGCCTCGTTGGACACGTTGCCGGCGGCGTCGGTGACGGTGTAGGTGAACCGGTCGGACCCCACCTTGTTGTTGGCGGGGGTATAGGTGTACGTGCCGTCGGCCCGCAGCTCCACCTCGCCGCGCTTGGGTGCGCCGGTGAGTTCATAGCGGAGACTGTCGCCCTCCGGGTCTGTCACGTCCAGTGTGCCGTCATTGGCAATGTTCTTGTACGTTTCCAGCGTGCCGTCCTGGGCCGTGGGGGCGTGGTTTTCTCCGGAGGAAATGGAGATGGATACGGTTTGCATCTCACCCAGCCCCTCTTCGGTGATGGGCAGATAGCAGACGGCGGCTTCCTGATCGCCGGTGCAGACGGGCCGCAGCGTCAGACTGGTCAGAGCCGAAGCGGGCAGCACGTCACCGGCTTGCAGGACCCGGTTTCCATAGCACAGCTTGCCCACGGAGGGGGACGGGACCTCGGTGAGGAAAATACCGGTCAGCTCTTGGCTGTCGGTAAAGTCCGCCGCCTCAAAACAGTAGACGGCGTCATACAGCGTTTCCCGCTGGGCAGCGGCCGCACCGGTGGCCAGCACGCAGACGCAGAGCACCGCGCCTGCCGCCGGAGCCACACGGCGCAGGGGAGAGAAATTGGATGTCAAGGGAAATACCTCCTTTTGGATTTGTCAGAGGTATTGTTTGCTATGACAGGAGAAATATTCGAGACTGTAAAAAAACTTCTGGAAGACTTTTCGGCAGAGCGAACAGGAAGGCGCGGGGGACCCCAAAGCCCCCCGCGCCCCGCTTCTGTCTTATGATGATTCTAGGATGGTTCAGCGATTGACAAACCACTGGGTCCAGTAGCCGTCCACATGGCCCACGCCGATCTCGGTGTACTTGTCCGAGAGGATGTTGGCCCGGTGACCGGGGGAATTCATCCAGCCGTCCACCACGGCTTCCGCCGTGCGGTAACCCATGGCGATGTTCTCCGCGGCGGCCCGGTAGGTGATGCCCAGAGAACGCATCATTTCAAAGGGCGTGCCGTAGGTGGGGCTGTTGTGGTCAAAGTACCGGTTGTCCCGCATGTCCTGGGACTTGAGCCGTGCACCGTCGCTGAGATCAGTGCTGAGGGTCAGGGGAGACAGGCCGTAGGCGGCACGCTCCTGATTGACCAGGGCCACCACCTGCCGCTCCAGGGAGCTGACGGAACCGCTGTCCGGCGTGGTATCCGTGCCGGGCTTGTTGTCGGTGTCCGGGGTGGTGTCCGGCTTGCTGTCGGTATCGGGCGTCGTATCAATGTCGGGCGTATTGTCGGTATCGGGCGTATTGTCGACGTCGGGCGTGTTGTCTGTATCCGGCGTCGTGTCCGGCACCGTCTGGTCGGGACAGAGCTGGATGAAATTCCAGTTGTTCCAGTTCCAATGCCAATTGGGCCGGGCGGCGGACGCCGGAGTGACCATGGCGCCGGTCAGCAGCAGGGCCGCCAGAGCGGCAGATACGGTACGATATGTATGTTTCTGGTTCATTTTGCATTACCTCCTGGCCATATGGTAACAAAAAGTTACAAAGAATTACAAGCTGTAATATTTTCCATGGTAGAACTTCCTTGTACTTTGCCATCAAATGGGCTATAATGGAGCATAATTAACATAGAAAGAACCATAACGAGGTGAGCCGATGGAACAGCGTGGATTTATCCACTCCATGATGGATGTAAAAGTATTGATTCTCTATGCCATGAGCCGGGTGGAAGGGACGGCCACGGCTCAGAAAATTTACGAGTTGTGCTTCCAGGACGACTGCGTCAGTTATTTTGATATTCAGGAGGCGCTGCCGCAGCTGGCGGCCTCGGGCCATCTGGCCCTGTTGGGGGACAACACCTATGAGATCACCGCCGAGGGCCGGGAGACCGGCGCGTTGGTGGAGGACTCTCTGGCCTATCCGGTGGCCCAGCGGGTGGAGGCGGCGGTGGCCCAGTACAACCGGGAGCAGCGGCGGCAAAACCGCATCCGGGCCGAAATCCATGCACGGGACAACGGCGATTATACCGTGGCCATGGGGCTCCATGACCATATGGGCAGTCTGATGTCCCTGGAGCTGATGGCCCCTTCGGAGCAGCAGGCGAAACGCATGGCCGACGCGTTCCGCAATCACGCCGAGGAGATCTTCCAGCAGATCATGGCCGTGATGCTGGAGCGCACCGAGGGACGGCGCAGTTCCAAGGGGTCCGCCGCTGGAAATCCCGGTGAAAACCAGGAAGTCTGAGAACTTTTTCTAGGTAAATCATTGACATTGTGAAGCTGCACACTTTTGGCTTGCAAAATGGCCGATATGTGGTATAATATGCACAGGGAAACTATACCAAAGGTCCCCGGAGGGGGACGAAAGGAGCGACGCATATGAAAATCCAGTTTCTTGAGAAAAAGCTCAACCTGCCCGGCACCGTTCGTGACTACGCCGAGAAGAAGGTCACCAAGCTGGATCGCTATTTCCGTGATGACGCTGAGGCTCTGGTTGCCTTCAGTGTAGAGAAAAACCGGAATATCGTAGAGCTCACGGTTCATGCCGCCAATACCTACTTCCGCGCCAGCGAGAGTACGTCCGACATGTTCGCGTCCATCGACGCGGCGGTTGGCACCATTGAGGGGCAGATCCGTAAGAATAAAACGCGGTTGGCCCGCCGCATCCGGCAGGATGCCTTTGTCCGGTCTCCCGAGGCCGTTTCCTCCTTTGCTCCCGAGGAGCCGGAGGAGGGCGAGTTCAACCTGATCCGCACCAAGTCCTTCCCCATGAAGCCCATGACCCGCGACGAGGCCATTTTGCAGATGAACCTGCTGGATCATACGTTCTTCGCGTTCCGCGACGAGGAGAACGGCGGCGCGTTTGCCGTGGTCTATAAGCGCCATAACGGCGGTTATGGTCTCATTGAGGACGCACCGTAATTGTATTTGTTTCCCGGCCGGACACCTTCGGGTGTCCGGCCCTTTTTTGCGGATATGCTGCATGCTCTAATGGTCCCAGAATGGCGGTAATGGGCATCGAAGACGAAAAGATAAAAGTTTTACTCGATTTTTTTCAAAAAAATCGAGTAAAACTTTTTATTTTGCGTTTCCGGTACTGCCATGCGGAATCCCCGAGGTCGGTGGCGGATTGGGCAAAATGACAGATTTCCTGCACCAGCAATTTAATAAAATACTGTGCAATAGAATATAAAAACAGGTGTCTATATGGTGAAAACATACGGTTAAAATCTGTATTTGATAGATAGACGTACGGAAAATCCAAAAAACATCGGTATCAAACGGAATTTCATGGTGCAAGACAGAGTTTTTGTTTTGAAAATTCACTGACGGTAATGTAAATAATTTGGGGCCTGCCGGGGCCTTTGATTCTGGATAAATCGTACAAACTTTTTTGAATGGGGGAATTCCTGTTTGACCTGGCCCGGTAAACGTCGTATAATCTCCGTAAAATATAGAGGATATGATTGGGAGTTTGGGGAAACGCTCCGGCGTGTTCGTCGTTTTAACCAAAAACTCCCCGGTCCGGAAAGGTCAAGGTGAAGCGGTTATGGAAGAAAGAGGGTTATACGTCCCCCAGCTGGAGCATGACGCCTGCGGCATCGGCGCCGTCGTCCGCATCGACGGCAAGCCCGACCACGGCGCCGTGGATGACGCGCTGAAAATCGTGGAAAAGCTGGAGCACCGCGCCGGTAAGGACGCCGCCGGAGAAACCGGCGACGGCGTGGGTATCCTGCTGCAAATTTCCCATAAATTCTTCAAAAAGGCGGCGGCAGCCTGTGGCATCACCCTGGGCAGCGCCCGGGACTACGGCGTGGGTATGTTCTTTATGCCGCAGAACCGGCTCCTGCGCAATCAGGCCAAGAAGATGCTGGAGATCATCGCCAACAAGGAGGGCGTCCGCTTCCTGGGCTGGAGAGAGGTACCGGTCCATCCGGAGGTCCTGGGCCAGAAGGCGTTGGACTGCATGCCCTCCATTCTCCAGTGCTTTGTGGAGCGGCCACAGGACGTGGAGCGGGGCATTGCCTTTGACCGGAAGCTGTACATCATCCGCCGGGAGTTCGAGCAGAGCAACGACAACACCTATGTGGCGTCGTTCTCCAGCCGGACCATCGTCTATAAAGGTATGTTCCTGGTGGGCCAGCTGCGACGGTTCTATGAGGATTTGCAGAGCGAGGACTATCAATCGGCCATCGCCCTGGTCCACTCCCGGTTCTCCACCAACACCAATCCCAGTTGGGAGCGGGCCCACCCCAACCGTATGATTCTCCATAACGGCGAAATCAACACCATCCGGGGCAATGCGGACCGCATGCTGTCCCGGGAGGAGACCATGTCCTCCCGGATTATGCAGGACGATATCGACAAGATTCTGCCGGTCATCAACGGTGCGGGCTCCGACTCGGCCATGCTGGACAACACCATCGAGTTTTTGACCATGAACGGCATGGACCTGCCCCTGGCCATGATGATTACTGTCCCCGAGGCGTGGCAGAAAGACGAAATCATGGACCGAAAAAAGAGGGATATGTACCACTATTACGCCACCATGATGGAGCCTTGGGACGGCCCCGCCGCCATCGTCTTTTCCGACGGCGACGTGGTGGGCGCGCTGCTGGACCGCAACGGTCTGCGGCCCTCCCGCTACTATGTGACCAAGGACAAGACGCTGATTCTGGCGTCCGAGGTGGGCGTCCTGGATATTCCGCCGGAGTCCGTGGTCCGCAAATCCCGTCTCCAGCCCGGCAAAATGCTGCTGGTGGACACGGTCAAGGGAAAGATCATCGAGGACGACGAGCTGAAAAGCGCCTATGCCGCCCGGCTGCCCTACGGCGAATGGCTGGACCAGCATTTGGTGACCCTCAAGGACCTGCCCATCCCCAACAAAAAGGCCGTCACCCTGGACAGCGACTACCGGGCCAGATTGCAAAAAGCCTTTGCCTACTCCTATGAGGATATCAAGGACACCATTCTCCCCATGGCCCGCAGCAGTGCCGAGCCCACGGCGGCCATGGGCGACGACTTGCCCCTGGCGGTGCTGTCGGAAAAGCACCAGCCCCTCTTTAACTATTTCAAGCAGATGTTTGCCCAGGTGACCAACCCGCCCATCGACGCCATCCGGGAGGAATCCGTCACCGATACGACGGTCTATGTGGGCTCCGACGGCAATCTGCTGGAGGACCGGGCAGAGAACTGCAACGTCCTGCAAATCAACAACCCCATTCTCACCAATGTGGATTTGCTGAAAATCAAGTACATGGACCGGCCCGGCTTCAAAGTGGAAACCGTGTCCCTCCTCTATTATAAAAACACCCGGCTGGACCGGGCCCTGGACCATCTGTTTGTGGCCTGTGACCGGGCCTACAAAAACGGGGCCAATATCCTGATTCTCTCCGACCGGGGCGTGGATGAAAACCATGTGGCCATTCCGTCTCTGCTGGCTGTGGCCGCATTGGAACAGCATTTGATCCGCACCAAGAAGCGCACCGCCGTGTCCGTCATTCTGGAATCGGCGGAGCCCCGCAACGTCCACCACTTTGCCACCCTCCTGGGCTACGGCGCCCGGGCCGTCAACCCCTATCTGGCCCACGAGTGCATCCGCCAGGCCATCCATGAGGGATTGCTGGACAAGGACTACACTGTAGCTGTGGACGACTACAACAGCGCCGTCCTCCATGGCATTGTCAAGGTGGCGTCCAAAATGGGCATTTCCACCATCCAGTCCTACCAGTCAGCGCAGATTTTCGAGGCCATCGGCATCCGGAAGGACGTCATGGACCGCTATTTTACCAATACCATCTCCCGTGTCGGCGGCGTGGGCCTGGAAGAGATTGCCGAGGGCGTCGAGTATTACCACTCCCACGCCTTTGACCCCCTGGGTCTGCCCAACGACACCACTCTGGAGTCCAATGGCTACGAGCGGCTCCGCAGCGGCAGCCAGAAGGAAGACCATATGTACAATCCCCAGGTCATCTGGCTGCTCCAGCAGTCCACCCGCAACCGGGATTATGAGATGTTCCAGCAGTATACCCATCTGGTGGACGATGAATCCACCCCCCACACCCTGCGGGGTCTGCTGACCTTCGCCACGCCGGAGAGCGGCCCCATCCCCATCGAAGAGGTGGAGCCGGTCAGCGAGATTGTCAAACGATTTAAGACCGGCGCCATGTCCTACGGCTCCATTTCCCAGGAGGCCCACGAATGTCTGGCACTGGCCATGAACCGGCTGGGCGGCAAGTCCAACTCCGGCGAGGGCGGCGAGGACACGGCCCGGCTCAAGTCCGACAAGTGCAGCGCCATCAAGCAGGTGGCTTCGGGCCGCTTCGGCGTCACGTCGGAATATCTCGTCAGCGCCGAGGAATTGCAGATCAAAATGGCCCAGGGTGCAAAGCCCGGCGAGGGCGGCCATCTGCCCGGTAAAAAGGTCTATCCTTGGATTGCCAAAACCCGCCATTCCACGCCGGGTATCTCCCTGATCTCTCCGCCGCCTCACCACGATATCTACTCCATCGAGGACCTCTCCCAGCTGATCTACGACCTGAAAAACGCCAACGATAAGGCGAGAATCTCCGTCAAGCTGGCGTCGGAGGCCGGCGTCGGCACCATCGCCGCCGGCGTGGCCAAGGCCGGAGCTCAAGTGGTCCTGATCTCCGGCTATGACGGCGGCACCGGCGCGGCGCCCCAGACCTCCATCCATAACGCCGGTCTGCCCTGGGAGCTGGGTCTGGCCGAGGCCCATCAGGCATTGATTGCCAACGGCCTGCGCTCCCGTGTGGTCCTGGAAACCGACGGCAAGTTGATGAACGGTTACGATGTGGCCGTGGCCTGTATGCTGGGCGCGGAGGAATTCGGCTTCGCCACGGCCCCGCTGGTCACCCTGGGCTGCGTCATGATGCGCGTCTGCAACCAGGACACCTGTCCCGCCGGTGTGGCCACCCAGAATCCGGAGCTGCGGAAATGCTTCCGGGGCAAGCCGGAATACGTCATGACCTTTATGGAATTTGTGGCCCAGCAGCTGCGGGAGATCATGGCGTCTCTGGGTATCCGCCGGGTTCGGGATCTGGTGGGCCGCACGGACCTGCTGAAGCCCGTGGAGCACTCCATCAGCCATCGGGCGGAATCGGTGGACCTGTCCGGCATCCTGAAAAACCCCTACGCCGGAGAAAAAGGCACCAGCTTTGAACCGCGGGATGTGTACAACTTCCATCTGGAGCGGACCCTGGACCAGAAAATTCTGCTCAAGAAGCTGGCCAGCGCCCTGCTGGCTGGAAAGCCCGCCAGCCTGTCTCTGGACATTTCCAGCACTGACCGGGCCTTCGGTACCCTGTTCGGTTCGGAGATCACCCGCCGTCACGGCGACCGTCTGGCCGAGGATACCTACCAGATTCGCTGCACCGGCGGCGCGGGTCAGAGCTTCGGCGCATTCATCCCCAAGGGCCTGACGCTGGAACTGGAGGGCGACTCCAACGACTATTTCGGCAAGGGCCTTTCCGGCGGCAAGCTCATTGTCTACCCGCCGAAGAAGAGCAAATTCAAGGCCGAGGAAAATATCATCATCGGCAACGTGGCCCTGTACGGCGCAACCTCCGGCAAGGCATTTGTCCGGGGCATGGCCGGTGAGCGGTTCTGTGTCCGCAACTCCGGCGCAACGGCGGTGGTCGAGGGCGTGGGCAACCACGGCTGTGAGTACATGACCGGCGGCTGTGCCGTCATCCTGGGCCCCGTGGGAGCAAACTTCGCGGCCGGTATGTCCGGCGGCGTGGCCTATGTGCTGGACCCGGACCACGATCTGTATCTGCGGGTCAACAAGGAGCTGGTGTCCATGTCCTCCGTCACGGAAAAGCATGACATTCAGGCGTTGAAAGCCCTCATCGAGGAACACACCGCCGCCACCGGCTCCGCCATTGGCCGGGAACTGCTGGATCACTTCGATCAGCGGTTGGGCGACTTCAAAAAGATCATGCCCAAGGACTTCAAGCGCATGATGGACGTCATCGCCTCCTTTGAGGCCAGAGGCATGGCCAGAGAAGCGGCGGAAATCGAGGCGTTTTACGCCATGACTGGGAAATAAGGAGGGAACGACATGGGAAAATCCACCGGATTTCTGGAATTTGAGCGGCGGGAGGACGGCGCGGAAGCGCCCAAGAGCCGCGTAAAGCACTGGGGGGAGTTCCATCGGACCCTTCCCAAAGAGGACCGCATGGAGCAGGGCGGCCGCTGTATGAACTGCGGCGTCCCGTTCTGCCAGAGCGGCGTCAGCTACGGCGGCGACGTCTTCGGCTGCCCCCTGCACAATCTGATTCCCGAATGGAACGACATGCTGTGGAGCGACAACTTCGGCCACGCCTTGTCGCGGCTGCTGAAACAGAACAATTTCCCGGAGTTTACGGGCCGGGTCTGTCCGGCGCTGTGCGAGCAGGCCTGTACCTGCGCCGTGGCGGGGAAGCCCGCCGTCACGGTCCGGGAAAATGAGCTGGGCATCATTGAGGACGGCTTCGCCAATGGCCGCATGGTCCCCAATGTGCCAAAGGTCCATTCCGGCTGTAAGGTGGCCATTGTGGGCTCCGGACCGGCGGGCCTGGCCTGTGCCGACCAGCTGAACCACCGGGGCCACAGCGTCACGGTCTTCGAGCGGGAGGACCGGGTGGGCGGTCTGCTGACCTACGGCATCCCCAATATGAAGCTGGACAAGGACATTGTGGACCGCCGGGTGCGGCTCATGCGGTTTGAGGGCGTGGAGTTCCGCACCAACAGCCCCATTGTGACCAAAGAGGACGCGGAAAAGCTGCTGGCCGACTACGACGCGGTGGTACTGGCCTGCGGCGCGGAACAGCCCCGGCCCTATGCCGCCGCTTCCACGGACATTCCCGGCGTCAGCTTCGCCGTACCCTATCTGAAAGCGGCCACCAAAACGCTGCTGGACGGCGTGGAGAACCCGCTGGACGCCAAAGACAAGCATGTGGTCATCATCGGCGCGGGCTATACCAGTTCCGACTGTGTGGCCACAGCCATCCGTCAGGGCTGCGCTTCGGTGACCCAGATTATCCGCAAGCCCGCCGAACTGGCCCGCCAGCGGAAAGGGCTGTGGGGCAAACTGCCGGAGGAGCACGACTACGCCATTGAGGAGGCCGTGGCCGTCTTCGGTACGGACCCGCGCCAATATGAGACCGTGCTGACCGGCACGGTGACGGACGAGGAAACGGGCGTGTTAAAGGCCGTAAAAATCGTGGATGTCCAGTGGATTCGGGTGGACGGTATTGTGATGATGGAGGAGCTGACGGAGACGGAGCGGGAGATTCCCGCCGACCTGCTGCTCATTGCCAACGGTTTTTCCGGCTGTGATACCACGGTGCTGGACGCCTTCGGTCTGGAGCCGGACAGCCGCGGCAACCTGTGCCTGGAGGGGCAGGATTCCCATGCCACGGCCAGAGAGGGTGTGTTCACCGCCGGCGATATGCGCCGGGGTGCGTCGCTGGTGGTGTGGGCCATTGCAGAGGGCCGCGCCACGGCCCGGGATGTGGACGAATATCTGACCGGTTACCGGAGCCTTTGAAAAAAATAACCGCCGCCGCAGGTGCAACTTGCGGCGGCGCTTTTTCGTGTTATACTGTAGAGGACATCAAAACGAAAAAGGAGGTGGCCGCCGTGGAGGATGAGGCCATCATTGACCTGTACTGGCAGCGGGATGAGGAAGCCCTGCGCCAGAGCGACAAAAAGTACGGCGCGTTCTGCCGTCAGATTGCCCTGCGGATTGTGGGGATTCTGGAGGATGCGGAGGAGTGCGTCAATGACACCTGGCTGCGGGCCTGGGAAGCCATGCCGCCGTCGCGGCCCTGCCCCCTGCGGGCGTTCCTGGGCCGAATCACGAGAAATCTTTCACTGGACCGGTATCGGGCCGGGCGGGCCCAGAAGCGGGGAGGCGGTACCATGGATGTATTGCTGGAGGAACTGACCCATTGTCTGCCGTCCACCGAATCGGTGGAGGGACAGTACGATGCCAATGAGACGGCGGCGGTCATCAATCGCTTTCTGGCGGAGCTGCCGCCGGAGAAACGGCAGATGTTTCTGCGCCGGTACTGGTTTGGCGACAGCGTGGAGGAGATTGCCGGACGGTTTGCCATGCGGCCCGGCACAGTCAAATCCAGTCTCCACCGGCTGCGTCAACGGCTGCGGGAGACGCTGGAAAAAGAGGGGGTGGCCGTATGAGCCGGGCGGAAAAGCTGTTTGAGGCCATCGGTCTGGTGGATGATGCGTACATCGAAGAGGCCGCCGACGCCCAGGTGGTGCGGACCCCGTCCCAGTGGCAGCGCTGGGGCACGTTGGCGGCCACACTGGTTCTGGTGGCGGGCCTGGGCCTGGCGGCTACCACCCAGCTGCGGGGCTGCGGCTCCAAGAGCATGACCGCCGATACAGCGGCGCCGGAGAGCGGCATGGCGCAGGAGAGTACCACCGCCGACAGTGCATCCGATAACGTCACGGGCGGCAGTGCGGAAAGCGCGACTGGCGAGGACAAGGGCGACGGCGCTTCCGACGGAACGGACAATGGTATGGCCCTGCCCACCGACGCAATCGGTACGGAACTGGCGGTATTGACGATATCGGACGGCGCATGGACCGTGGACCGTCACACGGCAGTGGAGGCGGCGGAACAGGTCACAGTGACCGACACTTATTTGGTGACCAACAATGGCGGCGCGGACCAGGAGCTGGAAGCGCAGATTGTGGCTCCCGGTGAGACGGTGGAACTCGACATGGTGACCACCAGCACCGAGACGGAGTTGGTACTGATGCCGGTGGAGAATGTGACGCCGGGCGTGTGGACTGTCACAGTTACCGCCGCCGACGGCTACGAAGTGGAAGGGCTGACAGAGGGTGAACTGTCCTGGGAGAGCCACGCTTTTACCGTGTCTCAGCCGGAATAGATAAAAGTTTTACTCGATTTTTTCAAAAAATCGCAGGGGTCCAGGGGGCAGCGCCCCCGGTCGCGCCGCGCACGGCGCGAAATCTCCCAATCGGCCCCCAGTTGCCGTCCCTTGCAGGGCGGCAGCCGGGGGCGTTCTTCCGTCTTGCCACCCTGCCGTCTTTTTGGTATACTGTACCCATCATTTTACCGAAAAAGGAGTGGTCCTATGAAGCTACTGATCTGCAATGTGGGCAGCACGTCCCTCAAATACCAGCTCTTCGACATGGACAACGGCGAACAGGTTCTGGCCAGCGGCGGCGCCGAACGGGTCGGCACCGAGAAAAGCGAATTCTATTGGAAAAACCTTGTGAACGGCACCGAGGGCCGGGAATCGAACCACTTTCCCACCCATAAGGAAGCCATCAGCCGGATGCTGGAGGCGCTGCTGGATGGCGTTCTTGCCAAGCTGGAGGACCTGGGCTGTGTGGGCTTCAAGGTGGTCCACGCCAAAGGCGTTTCCGGCGTCCAATATCTGACGGAGGACGTTCTGGAGGCCATGGCCGCGTTCAACACCGTGGCCCCGGCCCACAATCCCCCCTATATTGCCGCCATCCGGCAGTTCCGGGAGCTGCTGCCCCATACGCCCCTCATCGGTTCCTTTGAGACGGCGTTCCATCAGACGCTGCCCCCCAAAGCCTATCTCTATTCCATTCCGGCGGAATTGGCCCGGAAGGAGGGTATCCGCCGATACGGCTTCCACGGCGCGTCCCTGGAATATCTGTCCACCTGGGCGGCGAAGGAGCTGGGCCGTACCAATTGCAAGCTCATCTGCTGCCACCTGGGCGGCAGCAGCTCCATCTGTGCCGTGGAAAACGGGAAAAGCGTGGACACCAATCTGGGCATTGGCCTGCAATGCGGCGTGATGCACAACAACCGCATCGGCGATATGGACCCCTATGTGATTTTCCATCTGGTGGAAGCCTGCGGCATGGAGCTGAGCGAGGTCAAAACCATGCTCCAGAAGCAGAGCGGTTTTCTCGGAATGTCCGGCGGCGTCTCCGGCGATCTGCGGGACGTGGAGGAGGCGGCAGCCGCCGGCAATGTGGATTGCCGCAACGCATTGGACAGCTATTGCTATAACATTAAAAAATATATCGGCGCGTATACGGCGGCCATGGGCGGCGTGGATGCCATTGTGTTCGGCGGCGGTATCGGTCGTAACGGTAAGACGGTCCGGGCCGGGGCGTTGGGGAATCTCCAGTGTTTGGGCATCCATCTGGACCCGGCCAAGAATGAAACGGCTGTGGGCGGACAGGATATCTCTGTGGACGGCAGCCCGGTGCGGATTTATGTGGTGGATACCAACGAGGAAATCATCGTGGCCCGTAAAGCCAAAGCACTGCTGGAATCCCGCTAAATACAAGGGCGTGTTGCAAAATTCATTGCAACACGCCCTTGTTCGCAGTATGGTGGTAACGGGAAAATGTTTATGATTTGGTGCGCAGCAAGGTTTAAAGATGCAACGTCTTTCGGACCTCTGCTAAGGTACAATTCTGCTCCATGGCCCGCGCTGCCAGGTCGTCAAATTCCGCCTTTTCCTTGGCGATTCCATCGCCGCCGGCACATTTGACCCGGATGCCGTCCCGCTGCGTCACGGTACGGTGCAGCATCGTCCGTCCACAGTCCCGCCGCCGGACCCCCAGGGTTGTGGTATGGCGCAGCATCAGCCGCGTAAACTCTTCGACCCGCTGGACAGGGCACAAACACGTCAGCAGCACCGCGGGCCGGTTCTTTTTCATATAGATGGGAGCCGTCCACACATCCAGCGCCCCGGCGTCCAGCAGCCGCGACGACGCAAAGGCGATGTCTTCTCCAGTCATATCGTCCAGATTGCATTGCAGCTCCGCCACCGCGTCATGCAGGAAACTGTCCGCAATTTGTACCGATGATTGCCGGGGCGTCAAGTCCAGAGACACCGTCCCCACCAGAGGCGACAGCGTTTCCACCAGTGTTTCCCGTTGGGAAAGGGCCCGGAACAGCTGCGGTTCCGTCAGTTCCAGACGGCAGCCCTCTGCCGTCAGCCGCACCCGGAAGTCGGAAAAGCCCAGCGCCGTCACCGCCGCCTCGGCACGGGCCACCCGGTCCAGGGCCGCCGCCGTAATGGGCGTATGGGTGGGGATACGGGTGGCCAGACAGGCAGCGGCGGGCTTGTCCCAGGTGGGCAGACCGGCTTCCCGGGACAGCCGCCGAAGCTCTGGTTTTGTCAGACCGCAGAGCCGCAGCGGCGACAGGACCCCCAATTCCTGCAATGCCTGCCAGCCGGGCCGGTCGTCCACATCGTCGGAAGCGTTGGTACCCTCCAGCACGACGCCGCAGCCGTCGGCGGCAGCCTGGGAAAGAATGGCGGTGAAAATAGCCTTTTTACAGAAGTAGCAGCGCCGGGGCCCGTTGGCGGCCACACCGTCCTGGGCCAGCGCGTCCAGACGGATCACCCGCAGAGGGACCGAAAGGGACTCCGCCAGCTGTTGGGCGTCTGCATCTTCGGCGTCGGTCTGAAACGAGGTTTTGACATAGTAGGCCGTGGGCTGTGCGCCCCAGCGGACGGCGCTCCACAGCAGAAACGCCGAGTCGGCGCCGCCGGAAAAGGCAACGGCGGGGCGGGGATGGGCGGAAAAGAAGTCGCGCAGGTCCATGGGGAATCCTCCTGAAATTGAAGTTACCGCCATCATACCACGACAAAGACCACAGCGCAAGACAGGGAAAAGTTATCAAAACCACAGTTTGTCAACGGAACTTCTTCCATTTAAAGCTAAAAAAACAGAATAAAACGCTTGGAAATTGTATACATTCCACAAGACCGGCGGGAATTTAGCGATAGTCCTTGACGCAACTGGGAGAACTGCTATAATAATTGGTATCATCGAAAACGCGGTGCGGCAGTTAAAAGACAGCTGCGGCAGGGAGGAGGCGGCGCGTTTTGCAACCTTGGTTCCGAACGCTGCGCAACCTCACCTGGCTGACCCAGCTGGGCTTTTCCCTGGTGGCGCCGCCGATTTTGTGCGTCGGCGGCTGCTGGTGGTTGCAGCAGCGGTTTTCCATGGGCGGATGGATTGTGGTCGTGGGTCTGATTCTGGGCCTGGGCGGCTCGGTCAGTACGGCGATAGGCTTCTATCGCCACGCTTGCCGGCAGTCCCAAAAGAATCAGAAACAACGGCCCGATGCATTCAATACCCATAAGTAGGCAGGAGGGATCGTTATAGTGCATTTACAGCCTGCGACACGCAGGGAGATCAAGCGCATTTCCACCGGTGTGCTCCTGGGCAGCGCATTGATGGTGGCGGTGTTTGCCGTCCTGGACCGGTTCTCGTGGCCGGTGCTCTGGGGCGCACTGCTGGGCGACGCTGTGGCCATCGGCAACTTTGTGTTTTTGGGCATCAGCGTCCAGAAGGCCGCTGCCGCCGAGGCGCTCCGGGCCCGTCAGATCATGCAGTTCACCTATTCGCTGCGCATGCTGATCGTGGTGGCAGCCTTGGCATTGTCCATGGCTGTGGAGGTGTTCTACTGGTTGGCTGTGCTGATTCCGCTGCTGCTGCCGCGCATCACCATTTTGGTGTTGCAGATCACCGGCGCCTACAAGCCCGACAAGGGCGCCAACGAAGCGAAGGGGGAATGAGATTGCAATGAATGTAGAAATCAACGGCGCACCCATATACTTTGAACTCTTTGGCTGCATCCCCATTACAGCCACCATGGTGGTCTCGTGGGTCATCATGATTATCCTCACGGGCCTGTGCATCTGGCTCACCAGAGATCTCAAGGTACAGAACGTGTCCAAGCGCCAAGCCGTGGCGGAATTCCTAGTCAAGACGGCGGAGAAATTCGTCAACACCAACATGGGACCAAAATTTGCCCACTATGTGCCGTTTGTGGCGGCGCTGTTCTGCCTGTCGGTGTTTTCCAGCCTGTCCAGTCTGATCGGCTGCTTCTCACCCACGGCGGACCTGTCCACCACCCTGGCCTGGGCCATTGTGGTCTTTATCATGATCACCGCCACCAAAATCCGCACCGGCGGCCTGGGCGGTTATCTGCTGGGCTTCACCAAGCCCATTCCGGTGCTGACGCCCTTCAACGTCATCTCTGAGTGCGCCACGCCCATTTCCATGGCGTTCCGTCACTTCGGCAACATCGTCTCCGGTATGGTCATCTCCACGCTGGTCTATGCGGCGCTGACCGTGGCCAACCAGGCCCTCTTCGGCCTGCTGCCGGGCCTGCTGGGCGATATCCTGGGAAGCATTCCCTTCCTGACGGTGGGCGTTCCGGCGTTCCTGTCCCTGTATTTTGACTGGTTCTCCAGCTTTATGCAGGCCTTTATCTTCTGCATGCTGACGACGCTGTATATCGCCAACGCCGCGGAAGAGTGATTCCTTTTATCAATCCTTAAATTCAATCATACAACATCAGGAGGAAAACAAACATGGAAAGAGCTATTGTATTGATGGGTTGCGCCATCGGCGCTGGTCTGGCCCTGATCGCCGGTATCGGCCCTGGTATCGGTGAAGGTTACGCCGTCGGTAAGGCCTGTGAGGCCATCGGCCGTCAGCCCGAGTGCAAGGGCGACGTCACTTCCACCATGCTGCTGGGCTGCGCCATCGCCGAGACCACCGGTATCTACGGCTTCGTCACCGGCCTGCTGCTGCTCTTTGTGGCTCCCGGCCTCTTCCTGGGCATGCTGTAATTCGGGTTTGCCCATCAATCGGAGAGGAGGGAACGCATGGATTTTCAGTCCCTGGTAACCGTTGCGCCCTGGACCTTTATCGCGCAGATCTGCAATCTGTTTATTCAGGCGTATCTGTTTAAGAGATTCCTGTTTAAACCCATTCAGAACATCATCCGCCAGCGGCAGGAGCAGGTCAACAAGATCTATGACGATGCCGCCGAGGCGCAGAAGAGCGCCGAGGCCGACAAGGCCACCTATGAAAAGCTCCTGGCCGACGCCCGCGGCGAGGCCGCCGAGCTGGTGCGCACCGCCACGGTCACGGCCCAGCAGCGCGGCGAGGAAATCGTCCGCCAGGCCAAGCAGGAGGTCGGCCATCTCAAGGAGAAGGCCGAGGCCGAGATTGCGCAGGAGCGGAAGAAGGCCCGCAACGAGGTGAAGAACGAGATTTCCGGCATTGCCATGGAGATTGCCTCCAAGGTAGTTGAGCGGGAGATCAACGAAAAGGACCACCGGGATCTGGTGGAGGAATTCATCGAGAAAATGGGTGAGAAAGCATGACCCAGACAGCCAGAACTTACGGCGAGGCCCTCTATGAGCTGGCACTGGAGGAAGGTCTGACCGCGCAGCTGCAGGAGCAGCTGGCCGCGGTGGCCGCCATTCTGCGGGAGAATCCCCAGTATGTGCGGCTTCTGAGCCTGCCGTCCCTGCCCAAGGCCGAGCGCTGTGCCGCGCTGGACGAGAGCTTCGGCCCCCAGGTCCACCCGTATCTTCTCAACTTTATGAAGATCCTCACGGAAAACGGCACCATCCGCCAGCTGCCCGGCTGCGAGGAGGCCTACCGCCGCCGCTTCAATGAGGACAACGGTATCCTGGAAGTCACCGCCGTTACGGCTGTGGCCTTGCAGGAGGACCTGAAAGAAAAGCTCCAGGCTGCACTGGAGCGCCGCACCGGCAAGACCATCCATCTGACCACTCGGGTGGACGAGCGTTTGCTGGGCGGCGTGCGCCTGGAAACCGAGGGCCTGCGCCTGGACGGTACCGTTCGCAACCGTCTGGACGAGCTCCAGGCTCTGCTCCGGGGCGCCGCCCTGTAATTGTGAAAGAACGCTACAATCCGGCAGCGGCGCTGCCGGTGAGAAAGTAGGTAGATCATGGAACTGAGACCGGAAGAAATTACCAAAATTATCAAGGCACAGATCAAGAACTATGCCTGTCAGATCGACGCCAGCGAGACCGGTACGGTCATCCTGGTGGGCGACGGCATTGCCCGGGCCTCCGGCCTGGAGAAGTGCATGATGAACGAGCTCATCGAGTTCCCCGGCGGCCAGTACGGCATGGCCCAGAACCTGGAGGAGGATTCGGTGTCCATCGTCATCCTGGGCAACGATGCCGGTATCCGCGAGGGTGACACCGTCAAGCGCACGGGCCGCGTCGTGTCTGTGCCTGTGGGCGAAGCCCTCATCGGCCGCGTCGTGGACGCCCTGGGCAACCCCATCGACGGCAAGGGCGACATTGAAGCCGCCGAATTCCGTCCCATTGAAGAGCCCGCCCCCGGCATCATCGAGCGCAAGCACGTTTCCGTGCCTCTGCAGACGGGCATCAAGGCCATCGACTCGATGATTCCCATCGGCCGCGGCCAACGTGAGCTCATCATCGGCGACCGTCAGACCGGTAAGTCGACCATCGCCACCGATACCATCATCAACCAGAAGGGCAAGAACTGTCTCTGCATCTATGTGGCCATCGGCCAGAAGCGGTCCACCGTGGCCGCAGTCGTGGACACCCTGGAGGCCGCCGGCGCCATGGATTACACCATTGTCGTCAGCGCCAGTGCTTCTGAGCTGTCCCCCATGCAGTATATCGCCCCCTATGCCGGCTGCACCATGGGTGAGTACTTCATGTACCAGGGCAAGGACGTGCTGATCATCTACGATGACCTCAGTAAGCACGCCGTGGCTTACCGTGCCATCTCCCTGCTGATCCGCCGCCCGCCCGGACGTGAAGCCTACCCCGGCGACGTCTTCTATCTGCACTCCCGTCTGCTGGAGCGTGCGGCCCGTCTCGACGACGCCCACGGCGGCGGCTCCCTGACGGCCCTGCCCATCATCGAGACCCAGGCCGGCGATGTGTCCGCCTATATCCCCACCAACGTTATCTCCATCACCGATGGTCAGATCTTCCTGGAGACCGAGTTGTTCCACGCCGGCGTTATGCCCGCCGTCAACCCCGGTATCTCCGTGTCCCGTGTCGGCGGCGACGCCCAGATCAAGGCCATGAAGCAGGTGGCCGGCTCCCTGAAGCTGCTGTACTCCCAGTACCGCGAGCTCCAGAGCTTCGCCCAGTTCGGTTCCGATCTGGACCAGGATACCAAGGACCGTCTGGCCCAGGGCGAACGCATCGTGGAGGTGCTAAAGCAGAAGAACGGCGAGCCGGTGGAGGTTGCCCATCAGGTGTGCATCTTCTACGCCGTTACCCACGGCTTCCTCAAGGACGTGGCCGTTGCCGACGTCCATGAGTTCGAGGTGGGTCTCTATGAGTATATGGACGCCAACGGCGCCGGTGTGCTCCAGGCCATCCGGGATACCGGCAAGCTGGCCCCCGAGACCGAGGAAGAGCTGAAAAAGGCTCTGACCACCTATACGCAGCAGTTTCTCAAGAGCAAGTAAGGAGGAGTGAGACATGGCCGGAGTATCCATGAAGGATATCAAGCTGCGGATTCGCAGCATGGAGAGCACCAAGCAGATCACCAAGGCCATGGAGATGGTGGCTTCCTCCAAGCTGCGCCGCGCGCAGGAACGGGTGCTCACCAGCCGTCCTTACTTTGAAGCGCTCTACGAGACCGTCACCGGCATCGCCGCCGAAAACTGGGACTTCTCCTCGCCCTATGTCCAGGTGCGGGAGGAGGGCCCGGTCTGTGAAATTGTCATCGCCGGTGACCGCGGTCTGGCCGGCGGTTACAACCACAACGTCATCAAGCTGGCCCAGGAGGATGTCAAGGGCAAAGACGCCGCCATCCTGCCCGTGGGCAAGAAGGCCCTGGAGTATTTCCGCAGCCACGGCCATACGGTGATCTCCGACGCCTATGCAGAGGCTGCCGGACTCACCAGCGGCGACTGCTTCTCCCTGGCAAAGGCCATCTGCGACGGCTACCGGACGGGCAAATATTCCGCTGTTCGGCTGGTGTATACCAGCTTCGTGTCGGTGCTGACCCAGACGCCCTATGTGCTGCCTCTGCTGCCCCTGCCGGCGCCGGAGAAGCATGAGAAGGCCCGGGAGCTGACCCTGTACGATCCCAGCATCGAAAGCGTGTTCAACGCCATCGTGCCGGAGTATCTGGGCGGCCTGATTTACGGCGCCCTCTGCGAGTCTGTGGCCAGTGAGCTGGGGGCCCGCCGCACCGCCATGGACGCCGCCACCAAGAACGCGGAGGAAATGATCGACGATTTGAGCCTCAAGTACAACCGTGCCCGCCAGGGTGCCATCACCCAGGAGATCACGGAAATCGTCGCCGGCGCCGACGCGTGAGTTCGTCAAAACGTGTTTTGACGAACTCACGGCGAACATGCAACTTTTTGAAGTTGCATGTTCGGTCTATTGCAATCCGTGCAGGGGACGTTTTGTCCCCCGCACACACCCCCTGCTGCTCTGTCGCGGCAGCTTTGTGGGGACTTTGGCAGTCTGAGGTGCTGACGCCTAGCCTGTCACCGCAGAAACGCAAACAAAGGAGTTGACTTCATTGGCCAATCAGCATACCGGGACCGTGGCGCAGATCCTCGGCCCCGTTCTGGATATCCGCTTTGCGGATGGCCAGCTTCCCAATCTGCTCAACGCCATCGAGATCCGCCAGGGCGACAAGACCCTGGTCTGTGAAGTGGCCCAGCACATCGGCGACAACGTCGCCCGCTGCATCGCCATGGGTTCCACCGACGGCCTCCAGAGAGGCATCGACGCCGTAGACACCGGTTCCCCCATCACCGTCCCCGTGGGCGAGGGCTGCCTGGGCCGCGTCTTCAACCTGCTGGGCGAGCCCGTGGACAACAAGCCCGCCCCCAAGACCGAGGAGCGTTGGCCCATTCACCGCGATGCCCCCTCCTATGAGGAGCAGAGCGGCGCCACGGAGATTTTCGAGACCGGCATCAAGGTCGTTGACCTGATCTGCCCCTACGCCAAGGGCGGCAAGATCGGCCTGTTCGGCGGCGCCGGTGTTGGCAAGACCGTTCTGATCATGGAGTTTATCCGCAACATCGCCAAGGAGCACGGCGGTCTGTCCGTCTTCGCCGGTGTCGGCGAGCGTACCCGTGAGGGCAACGACCTGTACGGCGAAATGACCGAGTCCGGCGTTCTGGAGAAGACCGCCCTGGTCTACGGCCAGATGAACGAGCCGCCTGGAGCCCGTATGCGCGTGGCGCTGTCCGGTCTGACCATGGCCGAGTACTTCCGTGATGTGCGCCATCAGGACGTGCTGCTGTTCATCGACAATATCTTCCGTTTCACCCAGGCCGGTTCCGAGGTGTCGGCGCTGCTGGGCCGTATGCCCTCCGCCGTCGGCTACCAGCCCACCCTGGCTACGGAAATGGGCGCCCTCCAGGAGCGTATCACCTCCACCAAGAAGGGCTCCATCACCTCCATCCAGGCCGTCTACGTCCCCGCCGACGACCTGACCGACCCCGCCCCTGCCACCACCTTTGCCCACCTGGATGCCACCACGGTTCTGGACCGTGCCATCGCCTCCCTGGGCATCTATCCCGCTGTGGACCCCCTGGCTTCCAGCAGCCGGATTCTGACCCCGGAGATCGTGGGCCAGGAGCACTATGATGTGGCCCGCGCCGTCCAGCGGATTTTGCAGCGCTACAAGGAGCTCCAGGACATCATCGCCATCATGGGTATGGATGAACTGTCCGAAGCCGATAAGCTGACCGTTTCCCGCGCCAGAAAGGTGCAGCGCTTCCTGTCGCAGCCCTTCTCCGTGGCCGAGCAGTTCACCGGTTATCAGGGCAAGTATGTGCCCCTCAACGAGACCATCCGCGGCTTCAAGGAGATCATCGAGGGCCGCCACGACGATATTCCGGAATCGGCCTTCCTGTTTGCCGGCTCCATCGACGAAGTGGTCGCCAAGGCGAAAAAGGGTGAATAAGTATGAACGCCTACCATCTGCAAATCGTCACGCCGGACGGTCTGCGCTTTGACGGAGAGGCTCAGAGCCTGCTGGTGCGTACCACCACGGGTGATGTGGGCATCCGTGCCCGCCACGCCAACTATGTGGCGCCGTTGGGTATGGGTGTTGCCCGGGTGACCATTGACGGTCAGGAGCGCCGCGGCGCTTGTGTTGGCGGCATGGTATCGGTGCTCAAAGGCGAGGTGCGGCTGTTGGCCACCAGCTTTGAGTGGGCCGAGGATATTGATGTGGAACGGGCCAAGGCCGCCGAGGCCGGCGCCCGCGCCATCCTGGACCATCCCGACCAGCATGACGCCGAGACGCTGGAACTGGCCGAAGGCCGTCTGCGCCGGGCGTTGATCCGCCAGAGCGCGGCGGAAAAGCCCCAATAAGGTTTGACAAAGGAGTGCTGCACCTGCAGCACTCCTTTTGTGCCGTTTTCGGTTCCGCCCTATCAATAGGAAGGGACCGCCGCCAGAATATGCGGGGCGGGACCTGTGTGTCCCGCCGCCGGAAGGCACTTGCTGGTTTCCACCGGCCGATTGGTTCCAATCTGTAGGGCGGGGACTTGCCCCGCCGCCAGGATGCACCATTAACCATTCTGGACGTAGGAGCCGGCATCCCTGACGGACCCGGATGGTAATACAATATGGGCGCGTCAAGGATGCCGCGCCCTATGGATAGTGGGGGTATAAAAAGGCCGCCGTCCGCCACCCGCGATGGGGTGGGGACGACGGCCTTACGGCTGACGCCGTGGGGATAGCGCCATCTGCGGATGGCGCTTTGGGACGACTGGGGATTTCGCCCGCTGCGGCGGGCGGGAATTTCGCTGGCTGCGGCCAGCGGGTATTTCGCCCCGTGCGCGGGGCAACCGGGGGCGCTGCCCCCTGGACCCCTACGTTTTTTTGAAAAAAATCGAGTAAAACTTTAGTGTTTGGGTGCGGTGGTTACAGATAGGGCCACAAATCCCGTTGGAGACGCTGTTCGGCGGCAATCAAATCTGTGGCCACGGTCCGGGCCTCCTGGGCCGCCTGGGGGTATCGATTACAATACTTATGCAGGGACTTGATGCCCATACTGCACCCGTCGGCCAACAGGTCCGCCACCGACTGATCCCCCGGCTGCAGCGTCAGTTTCACGGTGGTTTTGAGACTGCTCATGCCCTTTGCCACAGCGCTGGGCGCTTTGGGCCGTCCGTCAAACCGGTGGAGCAGGTCATGGGTCTGCCGCCACAAAATTTGATGGTCCTCCTTGCACCGGTGCAGCTGGCGGCGCAGCTGGGGGCTTTCCACCGACGGCAGCACCTCGTCAATGGCGTGCAGCGCCATCTGGATGCCGGAATCACATTCGCCCAACAGTTTGCGGGTATCGTCCTGAATCATGGTAAGTACCTCCTGTGTCCGTTTGGGATAAGGATGCACCGTTTTGCCGCAAACTATAAGGGGAATGGTCCATTAACCAAAGACTTTTTTGACCTGCTGGGCAAACCGCTGTCCGAAAATCTTCATCAGGGCCGCGCCCTCGGTCTCCTGGTCCCGTAGGCACACGGGGCCCAGATGGATAAAGGGCTGACCGTAAGCGCCGCCGCCGGAATAGACCATGGCGCCCTGGACCATCAGATGGGTCAGAATATGTTCTACAGCCACCACCGGGCCGCCCACGGCAAAATTGGCCGTGGCAAACGCGCCGCACAGCTTGCCCGCCATCTTGCAGGGGCAGACGTCCAGCCACTGCTTGATCTGCCAGGCTTCTCCGGCGTAATAGTCCGGCGTGCCCACCAAAACACCGTCGGCGCTGTTGACAAACTCCACGGCCTCGGTGTTTTCCTTGGTCACATCAGTGATGGACAGGCAGCGGACTTCACAGCCGGGTTCCTGCTCCAGAATGCCGGCGGCGATGGCTTCGGCCATGGCCTTGGTGCGACCTGTGGCGGAGAAATAACAAATGGCGATTTTCATGGTATGGTGCTCCTTTGTTTTGAGATGGTCCCATTATAGCACCATTCCACCCCCGCCGTCAAAAGCAACCATAGGACACGCCTGGCTCCAATGTCCCGTTATGCACCAGGGCCAGTTCCGACACAGTGCAGAATTGATATCCTTGGGCTTCCAGCTGGTCAATGGCCAGCAGCACCCCCTGCACGGAACTGTTGTGGAGATCGTGGAGCAGCACAATGCTGCCGTCTTCCACTGTTTCCACAATTCGCTGTGCAACAATTTGCGGATTGTCACAGCACCAGTCCATGGTGTCCACATTCCAAAGGATGATAGGCAGCCCCAGTTCCGCCGCCGTCTCCCGTACCGTATCGCTGAGCAGGCCCCCCGGCGGCCGCAGCACCGTGGGCCGCTGCCCCGTCAGGGCCGCAATTCGGTCCGCCGTGGTTGTGATTTCTTCTACCACCTTGTCCCGCGACAGGTCGTTGAGGTAACAGTGGGAGTAGCCATGGACGCCCAGCTCATGGCCGTTTTCCGCAATTTGTTCCACAAGCTGTGGAGCGTTTTCCATGCGGTAGCCGCAGAGAAAGAAGGTGGCTGACACGTACCGTTCCGCCAGCCCCGCCAACAGCCGTTCCGTGACGCCGGGCGTAGGCCCGTCGTCAAAGGTCAGCGCCACAAATTTTTCCGGCCCCTTCTGGGCCTGAACCGGTCCCAGCAGCACACAGGCCGCCGTCACTGCCCACAGCCACCGGCTGCATTTCATACCATCGCCCCCCTGTGGGCATAGTATGTGCCGAAAGAACATTTGACGGCCATAGAAATTTGCAGTAAAATAAGAAGGATTATGGAAAGGGGGGAAGAACATGGTACGTACCGTGTGTCCCGTCTGCGGACAGCCGCTGACGATGGAAAAACCGGCCTGGCACTGTGACACCGGTCACAGCTTCGATGTGGCAAGACAGGGTTATGTAAACTTACTGACCGTGGACCGGAAGCACTCCAAACAGCCGGGCGATTCCACAGCCCAGGTGGAGGCCCGCCGGGCCTTTCTCAGTGCGGGCTATTATGCGCCCATGGCGGCGCGGCTGGCGGAGATTGTGGCAGGGGAGCGGCCCCGGACCATCCTCGACGCCGGATGCGGCGAGGGATACTATTTGACGGAATTGGGCAAAGCATTGCCGGAGACGGAGCGGTGGGGCATCGATATTTCCCGGGAAGCCGTCCGCCGGGCGGCGGGCCGGGACAAGCAGGCCCATTGGCTCACGGCCACGGCGGCCCATCTGCCCTTTGCAGACGGCAGCTTTGACTGTGTTCTCTCCCTGTTCGCCCTGACGGCGGCGGAGGAATTTCACCGGGTGCTGCGGCCCGGCGGCCTGTTTTTGCAGGTGGTGGCGGGGCCGGACCATCTGCGGGGCCTGCGGACTATCATCTATGACACGGTGGCGGAAAAGGAAAAAGAGCGGTCCCGCCCCTTGCCGGGCTTCGTGCTGGAACGGTCGGAAACGGTGGAATTTTCCTTTACATTGACGGAAACCGGCCGGGTTCTGGAATTGCTTGCCATGACGCCCCATTTTATGTGGATTTCCAAGGCCGGGGCCGACCGGGCCAGGGCGGCGGAAGGACTGACCGATACCTTCCAGGCGGTGTGCAACGGCTACCGCGCCATTTGAAAACAAGAAGGAGAAACGTATGCTGGATAAGCTGAAGCTGGTGGAAGAAAAGTACATGGAGATGGAGGAACGCTCCACCCAGCCGGACTTCTACAGCGACCCCAAGGCGGCGGCCAAGCTGCTGAAGGAGCAGAGAGATTTGGAACCGGTGGTGGAAGCCTACCGGGCCTACCGCAAGACCCAACAGGAGCTCCACGATCTGCGGGAGATGCTGGACGGTTCCCTGGAACCGGACATGCGGGACCTGTGCCAGGAGGAGTTCACCCAGGCCAAAAAGGATTTGGAAGCGTTGGAACAGCAGTTGAAAATCCTGCTGCTGCCAAAGGACCCCAACGACGACAAAAACGTCATTCTCGAAATCCGCGGCGGTGTGGGCGGCGAGGAAAGCGCCCTGTTTGCCCACTCGCTGTTCCGGATGTATCAGATGTACGCCGCGTCCAAGGGCTGGACCATGGAGATTCTCAACTACAACGAGACGGAGCTGGGCGGCGTCAAGGAGGCGGACTGCATCATCAACGGCAGCGGCGCCTATTCCCGTTTGAAATTTGAAAGCGGCGTTCATCGGGTCCAGAGGGTGCCGGAGACCGAGTCCGGCGGCCGTGTCCACACCTCCACGGCCACTGTGGCCGTGCTGCCGGAGATGGAAGAGGTGGACGTGGAAATCCGTCCCGAGGATATTGAGATGCAGGTATTTCGGTCCTCCGGCGCCGGCGGCCAGCACATCAACAAGACGTCCTCGGCGGTGCGTCTGATTCACAAGCCCTCGGGCATTGTGGTGGCCTGCCAGGAGGAACGCAGCCAAGTCCAGAACCGGGAAAAGTGCATGAAAATGCTGGCGTCCAAGCTGTATGAAATTGAACAGACCCGCATTGAGACGGAGCACTCAGACCAGCGCCGCTCCCAGGTGGGCACCGGTATGCGCAACGAGCGTATCCGCACCTATAACTTTCCCCAGGGGCGGGTGACAGACCACCGCATCGGCCTGACCCTCTACAAAATCGACGCCTTTATGGACGGCGATCTCGATGAAATGATCGACGCGCTGGTGACGGCAGATCAGGCCGAAAAGCTCCAGCGCAGCGAGAAAGCGTGAGACCATGGAAACACTGTTTTTACCGGCCCAGGACCCGCAGACGGCGGAGAAAGCCGCGGAAATTCTCAAACACGGCGGCTTGGTGGCGTTGCCCACGGAGACCGTTTACGGTCTGGGAGCCAATGGCCTGGACGGCGACGCCGTCTTGAAAATCTTTGAGGCCAAGGGCCGTCCCCAGGATAACCCGCTGATTCTCCATGTGGCCCAACCGGAGGATATCCGGGAAATTTGCGACCCCATTCCCGAAACCGCCTGGCGTCTGGCGGAACGATTCTGGCCGGGTCCTCTGACCATGGTGCTGGCCTGCCGCCCGTCGGTGCCCAGGCGTACCACGGCGGGGCTGGACACGGTGGCGGTCCGCTGCCCGCGCACGCCCATTACACGGGAGATCATCCGGTTATCCGGCGTACCCATTGCGGCCCCGTCGGCCAACCGGTCCGGCAAGCCCAGCACCACCACGGCGGATCATGTGCGCCACGATATGGAGGGCCGCATTGACGCCATTGTGGACGGCGGTCCCTGCGACGTGGGTGTGGAATCCACCATTGTTGATTTGACCGGCCCCGTGGCCCGGCTCCTGCGGCCCGGCGGCGTCACGCCGGAGCAGCTGCGGGACGTGGTGGGGGAACTGATCGTCGATAAAGCCGTCACCTCGCAAATTGACAAGGACGCTGTGGTCCGGGCCCCCGGTATGAAATATAAGCACTACGCCCCCCAGGGCGAGGTGAAAATCATTGCCGGGCCCAGAGAAAAGGCCGCGGCCTACATCCGCCGTCACTTCCAGGACGGCGACGCCGTTTTGTGCTTTGAAGAGGAGCTGCCCCTCTACGAGGGCTGCAACCCCACGGCCTACGGCAGGGAATCCGACACAGCCACCCTGGCCCATGGCCTGTTTGCGGCCCTGCGGGATTTGGACCGGGCCGATATCCGGGTGATTTTCGCCCGCTGCCCCGAGGGCGGCGGTGTGGCCTATGCGGTCCAGAACCGGCTGCGAAAGGCTGCCGGGTTCCAGATCGTCACGGAGGACCAGCTATGAAGGTGCTGGGTATCACCGGCGGCACCGGCTGCGGTAAGACGACGCTGCTGCATCAGGTGGAAGCCCTGGGCGGCTGTGTCATCGATTGCGACGAAGTTTACCACCGGCTGCTGGAGACAGACCACGACTTGCTGGCCGCCATTGACTGCGCCTTTCCCGGCGTGGTACAGGACGGCGTATTGCAGCGCAGAAAACTGGGCAAAGTGGTCTTTGGAGACGAAGCCGCGTTGCAGCGGCTCAATGCCCTGGTCCACCCCTTTATCATCGGGGCTGTGGAGCAGCGGCTGAAACAGGCCCAACAGGGCGGCCGCCCGCTGGCGGCCATCGACGCCGTGGGACTGGTGGAAAGCGGCCTGGGCCAGCTGTGCGACGGTACCGTGGCTGTGACAGCCCCGGCGGAAGACCGGGTGCGGCGGCTGATGGCCCGGGAGGGCATCGACGAGGACTACGCCAGGCTGCGCATTGCCGCCCAAAAATCCGATTTGGAATTTGCTGCCCAATGTACGTGGCAGATTCACAATAATTACGCCACTGCCGCGGACTTTTCGACGGTCTGCGGACGGTGGCTGCACCAATGGTTAGGAGGAACTATAATGTCTGAAATGGACTGGAAAGCTGTCCGCGAGACGCTGCTGCACAACCCCAAGCAGGCCCGTCTCGACGACAAGGACAAAGAGGAACTGAACGTCTACTGCAAGGACTACATGCAATTCATGGACCGGGCCAAGACGGAGCGGGAAGCCGTGGAAGTGGCCGTGGAGGCCGCCCGTGCCGCCGGTTTCGTGGAGTTCAACCCGGAGATGCAGCTGCGTCCCGGTGACAAGGTCTACTGTGTCAACCGCAAAAAGGCCGTGTCCTTTGTGGTCATCGGCAAGAAGCCCCTGGACAAGGGTACCCGCATGGTCATCGCCCATACGGATTCCCCCCGTCTGGACCTGAAGCCCGTGCCTCTGTATGAGGAGGGCGAAATTGCCTACTTCAAGACCCATTACTATGGCGGCATCAAGAAGTACCAGTGGCCCACGGTGCCCCTGGCCCTCCACGGCATCCTGGCCCTCACCGACGGCAGCGTGCTGAAGGTCAATATCGGCGAGGACGACAACGACCCTGTGTTCTGCGTTTCCGATCTGCTGGTCCACCTGTCCGGCGAGCAGATGAAGAAGACCCTCAGCGAGGGTATTACCGGCGAGCAGCTCAATGTGATTCTGGGTACCCGTCCCCTGGACGATGACGACGGCGACAGCAACCGCATCAAGCTGGCCATTATGATGCTGCTCCATGACAAGTACGGCATCACGGAGGAGGATTTCCTGTCTGCCGAGCTGACCATGGTCCCGGCCCTCAAGGCCAGAGAGGTGGGTCTGGACCGGAGTCTCATCGGCGCTTACGGCCACGACGACCGGGTGTGCGCCTATGCCGGTTTCTACCCCATGCTGCATATGCAGGAGGCCCCCGAGCATACGTCCATCTGCATTTTCGCAGACAAGGAGGAAATCGGTTCCGAGGGCGTCACCGGCATTCAGTCTCAGGACTTTGAAACCATGATGGAGGACCTGTGCGCCTGCCAGAAGGTCAGCGTCCGCCGCTGCCTGGGCAACTCCATCTGCTTCTCCGCCGATGTGACGGCGGCCTACGACCCCAGCTTCTCCGAGGTCTTCGACCGCCGCAACTCCGCCATGCTGAACCATGGCATTGCCCTGTGCAAGTACACCGGCTCCCGCGGCAAGGCCGGCGCGTCCGACGCTGCCGGTGAAGTCATGGCCCGGTTCCGCCGCGCCTTCCAGCGGGGCGGCGTGGCCTGGCAGGTCTGCGAAATGGGCAAGGTGGACGCCGGCGGCGGCGGCACCGTAGCCAAGTATATGGCTGCCCGGAATATCGATACCCTGGACGCCGGTGTGCCGGTGCTGTCCATGCACGCTCCCTGGGAGCTGGTCTCCAAGGTGGATTGCTTCATGACCATGAAGGCGTGCCGCGTGTTCTATCACATGGACTGATCCTTTGCAACAAAAAGAACCAACCGCTTCAGCGGTTGGTTCTTCTTGTTATCGGTGCTTTTTCCGGCGGTCATTGGCCGGGTTCCGGCTGGGCCGTTTGGCCTTGGGCGGGCCCACCCGTCCGTCCCGCTTGGCTTTGGGCGGCTGCTTGCCCGCCTGGGGATGCTTCGGCTTCCGGGCCGCCGCTTCACCGGCTCTGGGCCGGATGAGACAATGTTTATCAAACCCGATCAAATCCGTCCGTCCCGCCTTGGTCAACGCCTCATGGACCAAGGCGTAATTTTTCGGGTTCCGGTACTGAATCAACGCCCGCTGCATGGCCTTTTCATGGGGATTGGTGGGCACATACACCGGTTCCATGGTCCGGGGGTCCAATCCTGTATAATACATGACTGTGGACAGGGTGGAGGGGGTGGGGTAGAAGTCCTGGACCTGCTCCGGCATATACCCCAGGTCCCGCAGATATTCCGCCAGCGTCACGGCCTCTTTCAGCGTGGAACCGGGATGGGAGGACATGAGGTAGGGGACCACATACTGTTTCAGTCCGTACTGCTCATTAAGCCGCTTGTATTTCTCCAGGAACTGGTCATACACGGCCCGGCGGGGCTTGCCCATTTTATCCAACACCGCGTCGGCCACATGCTCCGGGGCCACTTTCAGCTGGCCGGAAACGTGGTAGCGGACCAGTTCCTTAAAGAATACGTCGCTTTCGTCGGCCAGCATATAGTCGAAGCGGATGCCGGAACGGATGAAGACCTTCTTCACATTGGGCAGGTTCCGCAGCTCCCGCAGGAGCTTCAGATAATCCCGGTGGTCGGCAATGAGATTTTTGCAGGGCTTGGGGAACAGACATTGTTTGGTGGGACAGACACCGGATTTCAGCTGTTTTTTACAGGCGGGCTGCCGAAAATTGGCCGTGGGGCCGCCCACGTCGTGGATATAGCCCTTGAAATCCGGTTCCCAGGTCATCTGACGGGCTTCGGCCAGAATAGACTCATGGCTTCTGGTCTGGATAATTCTGCCCTGATGGAACGTCAGAGCGCAGAAGCTGCACCCGCCGAAGCAGCCGCGGCAGGACACCAGACTGAACCGCACCTCCTCAATGGCAGGGACGCCGCCGGCCTTTTCATAAGAGGGATGATAGGTGCGCATATAGGGCAGACCGTAGACCCGGTCCATCTCCCGCTGGGAAAGGGGCTTCTGGGGCGGATTCTGCACCACAAATTCTTTCGGCCCGTAGGGTTCCACCAATGCCTTGCCGGAAAAGGGGTCCGTGTTGCAATACTGGGTATAGAAACTCTCGGCATACTTCCGCTTGTTTTTGCAGAGTTCCTCATAGGAGGGCAGGACCTTGTGGGGCACCGGCACCGTGGGTTCGGTGGAACGGTATACAGTACCGTCCACAAAAGTGATATCTCTGGGATGGAGGCCGCTGTTGAGGGCTTCCGCCACCTCCACAATGGACCGCTCGCCCATGCCGTACAGCAGCAAATCCGCCTGGGAATCCAGCAAAATGGAGCGTTTCAGCTTGTCGGACCAGTAATCGTAATGGGCCAGACGGCGCAGACTGGCTTCGATGCCGCCGATGATAATGGGAATATCATGATAGACCCGGCGAATCAGATTGCAATAGACCACCGTGGCATAGTCGGGCCGCTTGCCCATGACGCCGCCGGGGGTAAAGGCGTCGTTTTTGCGGCGCTTCTTGGAGACGGCGTAGTGATTGACCATGGAATCCATATTGCCGCCGGTGACGAGGAACCCCAGGCGGGGACGGCCCAGGGCCGTGATGGACTGGGGGTTCTTCCAGTCGGGCTGGGACAGAATGCCGACTTTATAGCCGTTGGCTTCCAGAACCCGGCTGATGATGGCATGGCCGAAGGACGGATGATCCACATAGGCATCGCCGATGATATAGATAAAATCGCATTGCTCCCAGCCGCGGGCATTCATGTCGGCCTTGGAAATGGGCAAAAATTCACGCATGATGATTCCTCCTGTATTCGTATCTCCCAGTATAGCAAAGAAATGGAGAGAATAAAAGAGGGAAGTGGCGGAAAAACCGAAAAGAGAAAGCTTTTACTCAATTTTTTCTCGAAAAAATTGCGGGGTCCAGGGGCAGCGCCCCGGTCGCCCGCCGCAGCGGGCGAAATACCCGCTGGCCGCAGCCAGCGAAACACCTCTAGCGTCCCCAAGCGCCATCCGCAGATGGCGCAATCCCCGGCGAAGCCGAAGGCCGCTGTCCCCACCCTATTGCGGGTGGTGGGCGGCGGCCTTTTCGCGTACCTCTACCGGCGGCGGGGGCAAGCCCCCACCCTACGGGGTGGAACCCATCGGCCTTGCAGGCAATGGTCCATTTGTACTGGCGGCGGGACACATCGGTCCTGCCCTACATTCTATGTCGGTAGTTTGTTCGTGGCTGTAGGGCGCGGCATCCTTGACGCGCCCAATCTGCGGCCCATCCGGGGCCGTCAGGGATGCCGGCCCCTACGCGGTAGTGAGGTAGGGCGGCGATTATGTAGGGCCGCACCACAAGAAAAGGGGAGCGCTGCTCCTTGCAGCGCTCCCCAAGGTAAAATAAAAATATGCAATTAGTGGCAGGAGCCGTGGCCGCACTGGTGGCCTTCGCCGTGGTGATGACCACACTGATGGCCCTCGCCGTGATGGCTGCAGGTGATATCAGGCTGGTACTGGAGCGTTCCGGCCAGCAGGGCTTCCACCGCTGCGTCGGCATCGCCAGTGACACCGCCATACAGCTTGATGCCCGCTTCGGCCAGGGCCATTTGGGCGCCGCCGCCGATGCCGCCGCAGATGAGGGTATCCACCTGATGGCCGCCCAGGAAGCCCGCCAAAGCGCCGTGGCCGCTGCCGTTGGTGTCCACCACCTGGGCGTCGGTGACCTTGCCGCCCTCCACGGTGTAGACCTTGAACTGCTTGCTGTGGCCGAAATGCTGATAGACCTGACCGTTTTCATAGGTGACTGCGATTTTCATATGGGACGTCTCCTTGTCATTTAATTTGGCAACCTGTGCCGGAACGGGGCAGCCGGTACAGCCCGCGCCGCCGCAAACCCGATAACTGCCGCCCTCGATGCGCAGCTCCAATCCATCCACAATGCAGCGGGCCAGCTTTTCCCTGGCGCTGTTGTAGATGCTCTGGGCCGTGGTGCGGGCCACATTCATGCGGGCGGCGCAGTCCTCCTGGCTCAGACCCTCCAGATCAATCTGACGAATGGCCTCCAGCTCCTCCACGGTCATGATTGCCACGCCGTAGGGGCCGTCATCCAGGGGACCGAAGCGGCACGTCCCCGGCAGACGGCAGATGCGGCGGTCCTTCTTCGGTCTGGCCATTGGCTGCCTCCATTTCTGGCATATGCCGTTTATTTACCCCCATTATACAGCGCCGATGGAAAAAGTCAAGGCGAAAGGGAAGACAAATTTTTTTACATTGTGAGGATACCGTGATTTTACAAATGTGCAGATTCCTTAAATTCCGACAGGGGAATTTGGAAGATATCCATAAAAAATATTGGCTGTGACGGGATTTTACAAAAAATCCGCAGGATTTGGATTTAACATAGATTTGATTTTACACTTCTTTCGTATTTTACAAAGGATTTGTATCATCATAACTGTAAGTTCCCTCGCCAAGCGCGAGAACACCGCAAAACAAAAGGAGATATGTCACAATGAAAAAGTTCGTCTGCCTGGCTCTGTCCCTGATGACGGTCCTGGCCATGTTCACCGGCTGCGGCTCCAAGACCGACACCCCCGCCGCCACCACTGAGGATACCGCCAATCAGGACACCGCTTCCCAGGATACCGCTGCGGAAGATGCTGCCGCCGAGGACAACGCTGCCGAGGAGACCAACGGCACGGCCGAAGCTCTTGCCGGCACCGTCAACACCGACGGCTCCACCTCCATGAATGAGATGATGCTCATTATGATGGAAGTCTTTGAGGAGCTGAACCCTGATGTCACTGTCAACTACTCCGGCACTGGTTCCGGCGCAGGCATTGAGGCGGTTCTCAATGAGACCGTGGATATCGGTCTGGCTTCCCGCGCCCTGAAGGACGAGGAAAAGACCAACGGCGCGGTGGAGCACATTGTGGCTTTGGACGGCGTGGCTGTGGTGGTCAACCCCGCCAATACCGTCACCGACCTGACGGTGGACCAGATCGCTCAGATTTACAAGGGCGAAGTCACCAACTGGAGTGAGCTGGGCGGCGCCGATCAGGAGATTGCCGTTCTGGGCCGTGAAGATGGTTCCGGTACCCGCAGCGCCTTTGAGGAGATTGTGGGTGTAGAGGGCGAGTGCAAGTACACCAACGAGTACTCCTCCACCGGCGACGTCATCGGCCAGGTGGCTTCCAACCCCGGCGCCATCGGCTATGCCTCCCTGTCTGCCGTCGATGAGACTGTGGCCGCTGTGAAGGTAGACGGCGTGGCCCCCTCCGAGGAGACCGTCAAGGACGGCAGCTATACCCTGCAGCGTCCCTTCGTCATGGTTACCAAGGACGGTGTGGAGCTGAGCGCCGCCGCCCAGGGCTTCCTGGACTTCGTCATGAGCGACGAGGCTGCCCAGTATATCACCATGGCCGGTGTGGTTGCTCCCTGACGCAAGCATCATACGGTTCCAAGCAGGTGCGGCCGGCCTACCGGCCGTGCCTGTTCGCCGCGATTCCAACAAACCGACAAACCGAAAGGCTGAACAAAACGTATGAAAGACGCCATGACCTCTCCGAATCCCCAGCCGGAGCAGACGGCGGCCCGTTCCTTCCGCGCCGCCATCAAGCCCGCTGAGCGGATTATGCAGATTCTCTTTTTGATTTGCGGCCTGGTGGCCGTAGGCTTTGTGCTGATCATCAGCATTTACCTCATTGTTTCCGGCATTCCCGCCATCCGGGAAGTGGGCCTGTTCAACTTCCTCTTTGGCACTACCTGGTCGGCCCAGAACGATCAATATGGTATCCTGGGCTTCATTCTGACCTCCATCTACGGTACCGCCGGGGCCATCGTCATCGGCGTGCCCATCGGCTTCTTTACCGCCGTCTACCTCTCCAAGGTGGCGCCCCCCAAGGTGGCCGCCGTCATCCGTACCACGGTCAATTTGCTGGCCGGTATCCCCTCCGTCGTCTACGGTCTGGTGGGCATGTTCGTCCTGGTGCCGTGGATTCGGGAAACCTTCAACCTGCCCGCCGGTGACAGCCTGTTTGCCGCCATCATCGTGCTGGCCATTATGATTCTGCCTTCCATCATCTCCGTGTCGGAAACGGCCCTCAACGCCGTGCCGCAGGACTATGAGGCCGCCTCCCTGGCCCTGGGCGCCACGGAGCTGGAAACGTATTTCCGCGTCAGCGTCCCCGCGGCCAAAAGCGGCATTGCCGCCGCCGTGGTCCTGGGCATCGGCCGCGCCATCGGTGAAGCCATGGCCATCATCATGGTGGCCGGCAACGTGGCCAATATGCCGTCGCTGTTTTCCAGTGTCCGCTTCCTGACCACCGGCATCGCCATCGAGATGAATTACGCTTCCGTGGGAAGCCTTCAGAGAAACGCCCTGTACTCCATCGGTCTGGTGCTGTTCCTCTTCATTATGCTCATCAACGTACTGCTCAACACTCTGCTCAAGCGGGATAAGGAGGGGTAATCTGGTATGAATAAACTGTCGCCCTCCCGCCGGGCCTATGAAATCGTGACCCGGACCATGCTCTATCTCTGCGCCTCCATCACCTGCCTGCTGCTGGTGTGTCTCATCGGCTACATCCTCTATCAGGGTATACCCGGTATCAGCTGGGAATTTCTGACCACGGAACGGAGCATCCTCCGGGGGACCATGGGTATTTTCCCGGCCATCTGCAACACCCTGTATGTCATCGTTGCGTCCCTGATTATCTCCCTGCCGTTGGGCGTGGGCGCCGCCATCTATCTGACGGAATACGCCCGGAACCGCCGTCTGGTGGAGATCATCGAGTTTGCCACCGAGACGCTGGCCGGTATTCCTTCCATCATTTACGCCATGGTGGGCTCCATGGTGTTCTGCATCTCCCTGAACATGGGTAAAACCCTGCTGGCCGGTTCGCTGACCCTGGTGATCATGGTCCTGCCCACCATCATCCGCACCACCCAGGAAAGTCTCAAGACCGTGCCCCAGTCCTACCGGGAAGGCTCTCTCGGTCTGGGCAGCGGCAAATGGCACATGATCCGCACGGTGGTGCTGCCCAGCTCCATCGACGGCATTGTGACCGGCTGCATTCTGGCCGTGGGCCGTATCGTGGGCGAAAGCGCCGTGCTCATGTACACCGTCAGTATGGCCGTGGGTATGCAGGACTTCTCCACCATCTCCGGTATTATGAAGAGCTCCGGCGCCACCCTGACCGTGGCCCTGTATGTCTATGCCAAGGAAGAGGCCGAGTTTGCTGTGGCCTTCTCCATCGCCACCGTCCTGCTGGTGCTGACGGTGCTCATCAACTTCGCCGCCTCGTTGGCCGGCAAGAAGCTCAAGCCCGAAAACAAATAAAGGAGTATCGCCATGGCTGACACGACCATTTTACGTTCGGAAAATCTGGATTTGTACTACGGTGACCATCAGGCCCTGAAAGGCATCACCATGTCCATTCCCGAGAAGAAGATCACCGCCCTCATCGGCCCCTCCGGCTGCGGCAAATCCACGTTTATGAAGACCATCAACCGCATGAATGACCTGGTCCCCGGCGTCACCATCAAGGGACAGCTCCTGTACCGGGAACAGAACATCTACGGCAGCGACGTGGATGTGACGTGGCTGCGCAAGCGCATCGGCATGGTGTTCCAGAAACCCAATCCCTTCCCCATGTCCATCTATGACAACGTGGCCTATGGTCCCCGGACCCACGGCGTCCGCAGCAAGGCCAAGCTGGACGACATTGTGGAGCGGTCCCTCCGGGCCGCCGCCATCTGGGACGAGGTCAAGGACCGGCTGAAAAAGTCGGCCCTGGGCATGTCCGGCGGCCAGCAGCAGCGTCTGTGCATTGCCCGGGCCCTGGCCGTGGAGCCGGATGTCCTGCTGATGGACGAGGCCACGTCCGCATTGGACCCCATCTCCACCTCCAAGATCGAGGACCTTGCCGTGGAGCTGAAAAACGAGTATACTATCGTCATGGTCACCCATAATATGCAGCAAGCCGCCCGTATTTCCGATAAAACGGCATTTTTCCTGCTGGGTGAGCTGGTGGAATTCGATGACACCGATACGCTCTTTTCCATGCCCAAGGACAAGCGTACCGAAGATTACATCACCGGGAGGTTCGGATAATGAGAAAGACATTCGACGAACAGCTGATGCAGCTGAACCGCGAAATGATCACCATGGGTTCTCTCTGCGAGAAGGTCATTGCCATGGCCGCCAAGTCCCTGCTGGAAGGGGACAAGGAGCTGGCCGCCAAGGTGGTCCACAGCGATTCGGAAATCGACCAGAAGGAGCGGGAAATCGAGGCCATGTGCCTGAAACTCCTGCTGCAGCAGCAGCCGGTGGCCCGGGACCTGCGCATTGTCTCTTCGGCTCTGAAAATGATTACCGACATGGAGCGCATCGGCGACCAGTCGGCCGATATTGCGGAGATTGTCACCGTAGCCGATCTTTCCGCCTCCGATGACACCATGCACATCGGCAATATGGCCCGGGCTGCCATTAAAATGGTCACCGGCGCGGTGGATGCCTTTGTCAGCCGGGATGTGCGGGCCGCCGTGGAGGTCATCAAGTATGACGACGTGGTGGATGACCTGTTCAACAAGGTCAAGCATGAACTGCTGGAGAGCCTGCATACATCCACGGAACAGGCCGAGTATGCCCTGGATCTGCTGATGATTGCCAAATACTTTGAGCGCATCGGCGACCACGCCACCAACATTGCCGAGTGGGTGGTGTTCTCCATCACGGGCCGCCACGACGAGGAGGGGGCGGAATGATCTACTGCGTGGAGGATGACGCAGGCATCCGCAATATGGTGGTCTATACTCTGCGCTCCACGGGGTTTGAGGCCGAGGGACTGCCCGACGGCGCGGCCTTCTTTGAAGCCATCAAAAAAAGCCGTCCCCAGCTGGTGCTGCTGGATATCATGCTGCCCGGCGACGACGGCTTGACCATTCTCAAAAAGCTCCGGGACAACTCGGCCACGGCGGAAATCCCTGTGATTCTGGCCACGGCCAAAGGCAGCGAATACGACAAGGTCACGGGCCTGGATTTGGGTGCCGACGACTACCTGGCGAAACCCTTCGGCATGATGGAGATGGTTTCCCGCGTGAAAGCCGTGCTCCGGCGCACCACGCCCCGGCAGGACCAGCAGGTGCTCCAGGCGGGGGCGCTGAGCTTGAATCTGGGCGAGCACATCGTGACGGTGGACGGCCAGCGGGTGACGTTGACGCTGAAGGAATTTGAAGTCCTGCGGGTCATGATGGAGCATGTGGGCCAGGTGTTTACACGGGACCGGCTCCTGGGAGAGATCTGGGGGTACGACTTTGACGGCGAGACCCGCACGGTAGACGTCCATATGCGGACCCTGCGGCAAAAGCTGGGCCGCTGCGGCGACTACATCGAAACGGTCCGCGGCGTGGGCTACCGACTGGAGGTGGAGCATCCGTGACCAAGCGCATTTTCCGTTCCATCTTCCTTGTGGCACTGGTAATTCTCCTGGCGGGCACGGTGCTTATTATGAGCGTGCTCTATGGATATTTCAACCAGCTACAGCACAAGCAGCTGAAAATTGAGACGGATTTGGTGACCCATGCCGTGGAAAATGAGGGCGCGGACTACCTGGAGCAGTTGGATGTCCGTGGATATCGTATTACCTGGATTGACGAGGACGGCACGGTGCTCTATGACACCGACGCCAATGCCTCCAAGATGGAAAACCATCTGGATCGGGAAGAGGTCCAGGAGGCCATAACCTACGGTTACGGTGAGAGCGAGCACTATTCCGCCACGCTGTTGACCCGCATGATCTATACGGCGGAGCGGCTGGAGGATGACTCCATTATCTGCGTGTCTACAGTCCAGTATTCCCTGGTCAGCTTCCTGCTGATGATGCTCCAACCGGCGGCCGTCATGCTGCTGGCCTCCTGCCTGCTGTCAGCGCTGTTGGCCAGCCGGTTGTCCAAGAAGATTGTGGAGCCACTCAACAACCTGAATCTGGACGATCCGCTGTCCAATGAGACGTATGAAGAGGTCGCGCCGCTGCTGGGCCGCATTGAGCGGCAGCACCGGCAGATTGTGGACCAGCTGGCGGAATTGCAGCAGAAGCAGCATGAATTTGACGTGGTCACCGGCGCCATGAGCGAGGGTTTGGCGCTGCTGGGCGCTTCCGGTCAGATTCTCAGCATCAATCAGTCGGCGGCCCGGCTTCTGGGTACCGATCAGAATGCCGTGGGCCGGGATATTCTGACGGTGAACCGTTCCCAGGAAATCCAGGATGTGCTGTTCCGGGCTCGGTCCGGCCAGCATGCCCAATCCACGCTGCCCGACGGCGAAAGCGAATACCAGCTGGTGGCCAGCCCCGTCCTCTCCGACGGCGAGGTGTCCGGCATCGTCCTGCTGATCTTCGATATCACAGAAAAGAGCCACGCCGAGCAGCTGCGGCGGGAGTTTACGGCCAATGTGTCCCATGAGCTGAAAACGCCCCTGCACTCCATTTCCGGCTGTGCCGAAATCATCAAAAACGGCATTGTCCGGGAGGCCGATCTGCCCCAGTTCATTGACCAGATTTACAATGAGGCCCAGCGCCTGATTACGCTGGTGGAGGATATCATCCGTCTGTCCCGCCTCGACGAGGGTGGTGGCGACGAGGCCAAGGAGCCTGTGGATTTGCTGACCATTGCACGGGATGTGGTGGACCGGCTGAAGCCCTACGCGGCCCAACAGGGCATCCAGCTGCGGTGCGGCGGCGAATCGGCGGAGATTTCCGGCGTGCCCCGGCTCCTCAGCGATATCCTATACAACCTCTGTGATAACGGCATCAAGTACAACAACCGGGGCGGCAGCGTCACGGTCACCGTCTCCCGGCAGGAACATGAGGCCGTGGTTCAGGTCCAGGATACGGGCATTGGCATCGCCACTGAGCACCAGAACCGGGTGTTTGAGCGGTTCTACCGGGTGGATAAGAGCCATTCCAAGGAGATTGGAGGCACGGGCCTGGGACTGTCCATCGTCAAGCATGCGGCTATGATTCACAATGCCACAATCGAGCTGGACAGCACCTTGGGCAAGGGTACCACCATTACCGTTCGTTTTCCCACTAATTGAGGTTTTTCTGCCAAATATGTTGAAAGGTGCGTTGCAGCTGAGCTGCAGCGCACCTGATTTGCAAATGGTGAGGGAAAGGAAAGCTGTTACTGGCCATCCCGGCAGGAAACTGGAACTTCAAATATATTCGTATAGTAAGTTTTTATACTGTTGGACTAAATCATAAGAATAAACTTTCGGCATTGATGATGTTCTAATTTGATTCCAAATAATGGAGGCAGCTTTTAGTTTATTTTTATAGCAAGCGGTTCTTCTATCTTGGTAAAAATCCTTATAAAATTGATTCCATTCACAGCATGAACTATCATATTTCGCATAATTTGAATTATGATAGTATATATCCAACATGTTTTGAATTGTAAAAGCTGTGTTGTGTTCTTGCTTTACTTTGCGCCATGCAGCTGCCATATCTGCTGTAAATTTAAAATGATCGATTCCTGTTAGGGCAGAGAAAATTTGTCTGAATTTTGCATTAAAGGAAAAGCCACAATCTAGTAAGGGGCTCTCTAATGTGACATCTTGCATGATGTTTTTTTCAATATACATTCTTTTTTTCTCAATCAAATTGCCCTCAAAGTAATGTCTGATAGTATTGTTTAAATCCTGTTTTGTACCGGTAGAATCAATTTTTAACTGTTTGCATATTTTTGATAATTCTTCCCGATACCAGTAATATTTTTTAAATTCTTCATACGATTTTAGTTCACGGAAATCAGGGCGAATATCCATGATTATAGCCTCCTCATTCCTGATTTTCATTTTTTGCTTTCAGCGATAATCTATGTGGCACAACGGGAGCGCCGCAGCTTGCGGCACTCCCGTTTCATCATAGAATGGAATTTCCGTTGAGCACGGCCTGGGTCAAGGTTTCGCCGGTGTACACCAGCTTGAGGGAAAAGAACGGCGCATCGCTGTCCAGCAGCTCCAGAAAAATCTTGTCTCCGGCCCATATGGGCAAAGAAAGCAGGTCCTGTTTTCCAATCCAGGCCAGTTCGCCCTCGTCGCAGTCCGGATTCACCGTGCCGGTCCAGCCGGTGCAGGTGAACAAGTGCATATACTCCGTAGGCCACCGGTCCGACACAAAGGTGACGATCCCACGGTACCGGTAATCGGTCATAGTCAGGCCCGTTTCCTCCCGAACCTCCCGCAGAGCGCAGTCCTCGGGACTTTCCCGGTCCTCAAACTTGCCGCCGATGCCAATCCACTTGTCCCGGTTGATGTCCACTTCCTTTTTGACCCGGTGGAGCATCAGATATTGACCGTCTCGTTCCAGATAGCAAAGCGTTGTCTGTACCATATCCATCACATCCGTCCTGTGGAGCCAAATCCGCCGCTGCCCCGCGCCGTATCGCTGAGGGCGTCGGCTTCCTGAAACTGGCCCCGCAGCACCGGCGTAATGACCAGCTGGGCAATGCGTTCCCCGTGCTCAATGGTCTGGGGCTCCGTGCCGTGGTTGTGGAGGGCCACCAGAAATTCCCCCCGGTAATCCGAATCCACAACGCCCACCTTGTTGGCCGGGGCCAGGCCCCGTTTGGACGCCATACCGCTGCGGGCGTAGACCAAACCGGCATAGCCCACGGGGATTTCCATAGCCAGCCCCGTGTGGAGAAACACCGTCTCACCGGGGGCGATGGTCACCGGTTTGTCCAGGCAGGCGCACAAGTCCGCACCGGCGGCGTATTCGGAGCTGTAGACCGGCAGGCGGGCACGGGGGTCCAGCTTTTGAACGGAAATGGGTTGCTGTAGCATAGCCATAGAAAACTCCTTTGCGCTCACCGGCCGTCGTCCCAAAGGATGGTGCAGCCGGTGGAAATGGATGAGGGAATGGTAATCAGGCGTTGGTTGGAGGAGCCGCGGAACCGAAGATTCAGATTCTTTTTGGCCTCCACAAAAGGACCGTCCACCAGCACGTCCAGATGGGACAGCATGGCGTCAATGGTCTCTTTGGGGCCGGGCTTACCGGCACGCAGACCCTCAAAGGTGTATCCCGTATAGCACCAGATGGATTTTTTGGGGTAGCGCTGCCGGACGGCGTCCAGCAGGGGCAGCAATGCCTCCCGGTTGGCCGGTTCCATGGGCTCACCACCCAGGAGTGTCAGACCTTCCACATGGTCCGGGGCCAGCAGGTCCAGAATTTGGGCCACGGTATCCTCGGTAAAGGGGCTGCCGTACTGAAAATCCCATGTCTCCGGCTGAAAACAGCCGGGACAATGGTGGGTGCAGCCGGAGACGAAGAGGGACACCCGGACGCCGGGGCCGTTGGCAATGTCACAGGGCTTGATGGCGGCGTAGTTCATAGGCTTCCTCCTTGGTTTAACCTTCAATCAAAATGGTGACGGCGTCAAAGGTGGACGCGTCGGTGTAGCTGCCGTAGACGGTCAATACCTGATCGGCTTTCAAATCCGACAGGCGCAGAGTGCGGCCCGTGGCGGCGTTGAGGATGGTCACGGAATTGTCCACGTCCACATAGACCAGACGCTGGCTGACATTGTTCAGCAGGGTCAGCTGCTTATCACGGGTGTCCACCGACAGCACCGTACCGGTGAGCTTCCGGGAGGAGTCACCGTTGCTGGTCAGCAGGTCCACGGAGAGAATGGTGTCGCCCACGGTCTTGGCGGAGACCAGATCGCCGGCCTGCACCGTGGAGGCCAATACCATCTGGCCGTTGTAGTAGATGGTGACCGAGGGGGAGAGGGTCAGGGTGTGGTTGATACCGGTGTCGTCGAGGATGGTCCATGTGGTGCCGGAGGAGGTGGCCAGTACTGTGGTCAGGGTGCCGCGGACGGTTTCGGTGGTGTCCTTGGCCACAATTTTATCAATCTCATTGCCCACCACGGTGACGGTGACTTCCATACCGGCTGCCAGCCGGTCCACGGAAATGGCGGTACTGCCCCACAGAAGCTGGGGCAGGGAATCCAGCTCCATGGAAATCTGCACGGTGCTGTCATCCTCATCGGTGAGATAGACATTGACAGTACTGCCGAAGGTCACGGAGGAGATGACGCCGTCCACGGTCCGGGTGGAGCTGGCGGCCGTCACATCGGTGACCTTGCCGACTTTATCCTTGACAATGGTCAAAAACATACCGCTGCCGATGGATGCCGCGGTACCCTTGGTGCCGTCGGTGAAGGACACCGCCGTGTCCTGGGGCAGAATCAAGGTGCTGGTCTCCTTGGTTTTTGCGTCGATGATCTGCAAAAACCGGTTGCCGTTGGTGGTGGAGTAGTTCTTGACCACGGCCTGCTGGACGGTGACGCCGGTGAGATTGTAGACGGTGACCCGGACAATGGCGCCGTCACGCATCTGAATCCGGACCCGGGAACCGGCCTGGTCCGCGCTGAGAACCTTATCGCCTTTGCTGGTGGCGATTTCGGCTTCGGCAGGGATGGTATAGGTCCGCTGGAATCCCAGCTCGTCCCGCAGGACCAGACGGTCGCCGCTGTAATCCAGCAGCACGCCCTCTACGGATGTACCGTCGTAATTCTCAATCCACAAAGTCTGGTCCTGGGATTCCAGGTATTCCAGGCTGCGCACCAGCATGGTGGCCATGACGGCACGGCTCACCTGAGAATGGGGAAGAAACTCATTGTCGGCGTTGCCGTTGACAATTTTGTTGTCCAGCAGCACGGCGATATGGCCCCGGTATTCCTTGGTGATGTCGGCGGTGTCTTTGAAAGTCAGTGTCACACCGCTGTCGCTGAGGGCCTCGGCTTCATCGTTCAGCTGTAACGCCCGGACAAAGAGCACCGACAGCAATTCCTTGTCGATGGCGGTGGTGAGACGCAGGTTTTTCAGCTCGTTCTGGGACAGAATGCCCGTGGCCAGACACAGCTCCAGCTCGTCATAGGCCCAGCTGAGTTCGGGGTCCACATAGGTGGCCACAAAGGTGCCGTAATCCTCATGAATCTGAGCCGACACATCATCGGTGGGGCTGTAGAGCCGGGTCAGCAGCGCGATGGCTTCGCAGGCAGTGACAATCTTGTCGGGTTTGACGGTGCCGTCTGCATAGCCGGTCAGAAAGCCCAGGTCGGCCAGTTCATTGAGATAGGGCGCGGCCCAGTGGTCCTCCAAATCGGTAAATTCCGCTGCAAGCACCGGTGTGGGCAGGGAGAGGAGCAGCCCCAGGGACAACAGCAGCGCAACAATCCGCTTTTTCATTCGGTTACACCTCACTGTGTAGTTTGTAGTAATACTATGAGTATATCATAAACCGCATTATTTCCATAGGGCTTTCCGAAAAATATACGCAAAAACCATAAAATTTTTCTTTTCCGAGGGGCAGCCATGGAGTATAATGGAGCCGAGATAAAAAAATGGAGGGAACACCCAATGTATGATGTAGCAGCCATCGGCGAACTTTTGATCGATTTTACCGTGGACCGCATCCAGGAGGACGGCTATCCCGTCATGGCCGCCCATCCCGGCGGCGCACCGGCCAACTTTCTGGCCGCTCTGACCAAATACGGCAAAAAGACCGCCATGATTGCCAAGGTGGGCGACGATGCTCTGGGCCGTCAGCTGGTCCAGACCTTGCAGCAGGTGGGCATTGACGGCCGCGGCGTTCTGGTTGACGGCTCCGTGTTTACCACCCTGGCCTTTGTCACCCGGGACGCCAACGGCGAGCGGGAGTTCTCCTTTGCCAGAAAGCCCGGCGCGGACATGCTCCTGACCGCCGACGAGGTGCCCTATGACCTGATCGACCAGTCCAGGGTGCTCCACTTCGGCACCGTGTGCATGACCAACGAGCCCTCCCGGACGGCCCACTACAAGGCGGTGGAATATGCCCGGCAGCAGGGAAAGCTGGTGACCTTTGACCCCAACCTGCGCGAACCCCTGTGGGCCGATTTGGAGGATGCCAAGGAACAGATGTTCTGGGGCTTCCGTCACGCCGATGTGGTGAAAATCAGCGACAATGAGGTGGAGTTCCTCTTCGGCTGCTCCGTGGAGGAAGGCACGGAAAAGCTCCTGAAGGAATTCGGCGTCAAGCTGGTCTTTGTGACCCTGGGCAAGGACGGCTGTTATTTTGCCAACGGCAAGGGCAGCGGCCGGGTCCCCGGCGTCACCGATATCAACGTGGTGGATACCACCGGCGCCGGTGATATCTTCGGCGGCAGCGCCGTCACGGGCCTGCTGGAGCTGGGCAAGGCCCCCGAAGACGTGACCGTGGAGGAAATGGCCAAAATCGCCGCCTTTGCCTGTACGGCGGCCAGCCTGTCCACCACAAACCTGGGCGGCATTTTCAGCGTGCCGGAGCGGGCCGCTGTGGAAGCGAGGATGCAGCAATGACCGACAAGCTGGAACAATCGTTTACCGAAGCGCTGACCAAGGCCATGGACGAGGCCGACGGCCTGGGCGTGGTTCAGAAACGGCTGCGGGCCGATGTGGAACGGTTCGGCGGCGCGGCCTGCGCCCGGGAATTGCTGAAAAAGCAGCGCCGGTCCGACGGTTTTGAAGCCCTTTCCGATTTGGGCCGCCTGGATTTGAGTTTGGAAGCGCTGGTAACGGCGGGGAAATTCGGCTCCCTGTTCACCGATGACGAGGTGAACCAGTGCTTTACGGCCCTGTGCGACAACAACTACTATCGGATCTGATTCCATAGGAACAAGGTCTCCGGCTGCCACCCAGAAGGGTTGGGCCGGAGACCTTCGTCAAAGGAGGATACTGTGAATTTTATCGAACTGAAAAAGATTGAAAATGAAACGGAACGTGTAAACAGGACATATGATATATTCAACGAAGACAGCAGACTCAATCATTCCAAAGCTGCACGAGTTGAATTTCTGACCACTGTCCATTATATAGAAAAATATCTACAAGAGGGCGATAAAATCCTCGATATTGGCGCAGGTGCAGGTGAATACAGCCTGTACTTTGCCCGTAAGGGATATAAAGTGTCGGCACTTGAACTTGCCGATGCCAATATCGCAGCGTTTAGAAAGAAGCTCACGCCAGAAGATCATATCGACCTCGTTCAAGGAAATGCGCTTGACCTGTCTCGTTATGCAGAGAATTCCTTTGACATTGTACTGTTATTCGGCCCGCTGTATCACTTAGAAAACGAGGCGGACAAACAGAACTGTATCAGCGAAGCAAAACGTGTCTGCAAGAATGGCGGCAAGATTTTCTTTGCCTTTATCTCCAATGACTTCGTATTTCTCACCGAACTTGCATACAATGTGAACTACTTTTCAAGCGGAGACTATGATAAGAAAACGTTCAAACTCAACAATTTCCCGTTTGTGTTCCACACAGTCGATGCCGCAAGGGCGCTTCTTGCGGAAGGAGGTATCAGGGTATGAAAAAGAGGAGAGTTATGAAAATATTTTTTACTGTGATTGTTGCAATGCTTATATTGCTGCTTATTATATACATCAATCATCAAAT